>NZ_VFPG01000001.1:0-611645 GCF_006716565.1 Nocardia bhagyanarayanae
GTTCCCGACACCGGCGCAACTTGATCGTCACATCGTTCTCATGCGTCCACGGCCGCTGATACACCATTGGAGTCGGCGGCAGGGGGTCCGCTTGAATGTCACCACTATTGGGCCGGTACTGGTCACTGGCCAGCCGGTCGATAGCGAATCTCAGCCGCTTCACCGGAGCCCGCCACGTCGGTCGCGGTCCTGGGAGTAGAGATCATCGCCGTAGGTCATTCTCCGACTTTCTTTTGGGTACAGCGATCGGCGCCTTGTGGGTCCGCCACCGGTCGTTCTCACGAGAGCGGCGCTTCGCGCCACCATTTCCGCACGCCCTCCAGGTCGAGGTGGAGGGAGCCTTCCATGCTGTGGGTGTACATGAGGAGGGTTTCGCGGTCGGTGTCGCCGGTGAAGACGGTGACGATGCGGGTGTAGGTGAAGCCCGCATCCTGGCGGTCGAGGGTGTAGTTGGTGTACGTCTTCGATCCGTGCGCGTCCTCGGAGCGCTTGTTGCTGGGGAGTGCGGCGACGACCGCACGGACATCGGCGGCGGACCGGTACCGGTAGAACTCGTAGTAGGGCGGGTTGAGGCTGTTCGGACCGACACCGTCGCCGCTGTAGCAGAACCAGGCTTCGGTCCAACTACCGAAGTCTGGGCGCTGCTGCATGTTCGAACTCTCGGTACTCCGGGTGGTGCGCTTGTCGCACTTCGCATTTCGGAAGCCTGGATCGAATCGGTCGGCGGGCACCATGCCGGGAAACTCTTGATGGACGAGGTCGACGTCGGCGGGGTCCTTCGAGCTGTTGAGCGCCACCGCTGTGGCGACACCGCCGACGGCGAGCACCGCGACGGCGGCCAAGACGGCGAGCAGTACGAAGGGCGAGCGTCGTTGCGGCAGAGCGCCGATCGGCATCATGCCGCCGCCCGGCCCCGGCGCCATCCGTGCCGGAAGCACGTGTCCGTGTCCCATCGGCGCCCAGCTCGGCGCCGGAGCAACCGGCGCGTTCCCCATCGGTACCCGGTTCGGCGCCGGAGCAACCGGCCCGTGCCCCATCGGTGCCTGACCAGCCGCGAAGTACGGCTGGGGCGGTGTCACCGCCGCGCCACCGGTCGCCACGCCCGCAAGCGCCTGCCGCGCCGCTTCGGCGAATTCCCCACAGCTACCGAATCTTTGCTCGGCCCGCTTCGACAACGCCCGCGCGAGCACACCGTCCAACGCGGCGGGCAGACCGTGCCGAAGACTGCTCAACGGAGGCGGCGGCTGCTGCAAATGCCCTTGGATGACGACCGCGGGATTGGTGGAATCGAACGGAACCACACCGGCTAGCAGCCAATACAGCGTGCAAGCCAGCGAATACTGGTCGGTGCGGCCGTCGAGCGGCGCGCCGGTGAGCTGTTCCGGAGAGGCGTAGGTCAGGGTGGCGGTGAAGGTGCCGGTCTGGGTGAGGTGACCGGCGTCGTCGCGCAGGCGCGCGATGCCGAAGTCGGTGAGGAAGACCCGCTCCTGGTCGACTCCCGCGCGGGCGAGCAGGATATTGGCGGGTTTGACGTCGCGGTGCAGGATGCCCATGCCGTGCGCGTAGTCCAGCGCCTTGGCGGTCTCGGCGACGATCCGTACGGCGCGTTCGGGCGCGAGCGAGTTCGGGTCGGCTTCGGCGGCGTCGGAGCCGTCGACGTACTGCATCGAGATCCACAGTTGCGAGTTCTCGATCCCGCGGTCGTAGACGGTGACGATGTTGGGGTGGTCCAATTGCGCGACGAGATCGGCCTCACGTTCGAAGCGTGCGCGAATCTCGTTGTCGGCGAACATCTCTCGATTGAGCAGCTTCAGCGCGGTCCGCCGCGGCAGCCGTGGATGCCTGGCCAGATACACCGAGCCCATGCCACCGCGACCGAGCTGTCGCTCGATGACGTAACCCGCGAAGACCTCCCCCTCCTGCAGCACGCCGCGCCCCCTCCTTCGTCCATCCACCGGCAAGCGTGCCGATGCTACCCCGATCGAGCGACCCGGAAGCCGACGTCATCGATCCGAAACGTCGGATAGCTCCGCCGCCGCACCGACGCACGGCAGCTCCAGTGCTGGTCCGACCACCCGCCCCCGCGCAACACCCGATACTCCCCGTACACCTCGGCGTCGTACACATCCCAGCACCAGTCCCAGGTATTACCGAGCGTGTCGTACAAACCCCAGGCATTGGGCGCTTTCCCACCGACCTCGTGCGCGCGCCCGCCCGAATTCTCGCGATACCAAGCGATCTCGTCGAGCTCACCGTAACGCGGACCGGAAGTGCCCGCGCGGCAGGCATATTCCCATTCCGCCTCGGTCGGCAAACGATAACCGTCCGCCGTCACATCCCATTCCACAGCCGTCCCGTCCACCCGATAGGCGGGCGCGAGCCCCGAACGTTCCGACAGCGCGTTGCAGAAACCGATCGCGTCGAACCACGAAACGCTCTCCACCGGAAGGCGATCCCCCTCTGCCGAACTCGGCCGCAGCCCCGTGACCGACAGGTACTGCTCCTGCGTCACCCCGACTTCGCCGATTCGATAGGGCGCGAGATCCACCGCCCAACTACGCTCGGTGCGCCGATCCGACAGCGTCACCCGCCCCGCCGGGATGCCGACCAGCTCGATTTCCGCACTCATGATCCGGCGATCGTAATGGTGACGGCCGAACCGAAGGCCGCCGGGAACCAGAGCGAACCCGCTCGATTCGCCGTCGGCCTCGCGCACGGCCGATGCGATGGCGCGGCAGACCGAGCCGGGCGGATGCGCACAGCACCCGCCCGGCACCGGAAAGTCAGCCTCGCACCGCCACCGCGTCGACCTCGAAAAGCATCCCCGGCAACGCCAATGCCGCGACACCGAGCAACGTCTGCGTCGGCGGCCGCTCACCCCAGATCTCGGCGATCTTCTTGCCGAGGACCGCGAGCTTGTCGAGATCGTGCTCGACGATGAACGTGCGCAGCTGCGCGACGTCGGCGTAGTCCAGCCCCGCGGAGCGCAGGGCGATGCCGAGGTTGGCGAAGGCCCGGTCCACTTGACCCGCGAAATCCTCGGTGGTGGTGTGGCCTTCGGCGTCCGAGTCGTACTGCCCGGCGATGAGCACCAGTTCCCCGGACACCCGCGCGACGTGGCTGTAGCCGAACCCGGTGGGGTCGTGCAGTTCGGCGGGATTGCTGATCTCGATGGTCATCGGACTGTCTCCTTCAATCTCTGATCGGGCCGCACCCAGACGACGACGCAGCAAGGCCAGGTGTGACAAAACAAAAGCGGCGCGGCGATCCCGATCGCCGCGCCGCCTACTTCAGGCCCTTGTTCAGAGCACCCACTTGAGGATCAGCGTGAAGATGCCGGTGACCACGGCCAGCACCACCGCGCCCGCGCCCCAAACGAAACCGTTACGCTCCCACGGCCGTCCGGCGTCCACCGAGAACTTGCCGGACCCGGTGAAGGCCAGCGTGGCGGCCACGGCGCCGAAGAGCAGCGGCATCTCCCAGCCGCCCTGGCCGAACAGGCCGGGGCCCCAGGTGGCGTTGATCGCGTTGAGCATGGTGCCGAGCACGATGGCCGCCGCCAGCGGGGTGAGCACACCGGCGACCAGCATCAGACCGCCGACGAGCTCGGTCAGACCGGCCAGCGTGCCGAACAGTGCGCCCGGGTTGTAGCCCATCTGCTCGAAACTCGCCTGGGTGGCCTCCAGTCCGTAGCCGGAGAACCAGCCGAACAGTTTCTGCGCGCCGTGCGCGGCGAGCAAGCCGCCGAAGACGACCCGCGCAATCAGCAGGCCGATGTCGCTCGAGACGCCGTCGAGCGAGCTGGTGGTCTTGATATCGGGCAATGCCGTGGACTTCGTGGTCATGCTGGTTCCTCATCCCTGCAACGTGGTGTGGACACGATCGTCAGTTTCGGCAACTAATCGGACCGTGGTCCGATTGTCACACAGTTTGTGCCAACTTCCGGTTCCGGGGATCTATTCCGGCTACTCGGCCAAGAAGAAGAAATATCCGGCGAAGATGACCAGCAGCGCCCACATGGTGGGATGGATCTCCTTGAACCGGCCGCGCGCCACCATCACCACGGGGTAGAAGATCATGCCCATGGCCAGGCCGTTCGCGATCGAATGGGTCAGCGGCATCACGATGACGGTGATGAACGCGGGCACCGAGTACTCGAGCCGATTCCAATCGATCTCGCCGAGCGAGCGCGCCATCAGAATGCCGACCACAATGAGCGCAGGCGCGGTCACCTCGGGTGAACCCGCGACCACCGCGAAGATCGGATAGCAGAACATCGCCAGCAGGAACCAGCCCGCGGTCGTCACCGCGGTCAATCCGGTCCGGCCGCCCGCCGAGACGCCCGCCGTCGATTCCACGTACGCGGTGGTGGTCGAGGTGCCGATGACGGCGCCCGCCATGGTGCCGACCGAGTCGGCGGCGAACGCGCTCGCGGCGCGCGGCAGCTTGCCGTCCATGTCCAGCAGCCTGGCCTGATTGGCCACGCCGATGAGCGTGCCGGAGGCGTCGAAGAAGTCGACGAACAACATGGTCAGCACGACGACGGCCATCTGCGCGGTGAACGCGTCGGGCAGGTGGATGATGGCCTGCCCGAAGGTTTCGTCGAGCCCGCGCGGCAGGGCAGCGATGCCGTCCGGCAGTTCCACCAGCCCGGTGACGATGCCGAGCGCCGCGGTGAGCACGATGCCGTAGAGCACCGCGCCGTGCCAGCCCTTGACCAGGAAAACCACGGTCACCAGCAGGCCGAACAGCGCGAGCAGCGTGGTCCCCGCGGTGAAATCGCCGAGCTTGACGAAGGTCGCCTCGCTCGCGGTGACGATGCCCGCGTTCTTCAGGCCGAGAAACGCGACGAACATGCCGATGCCCGCGCCCACCGCCAGCTTCAGTTGCAGCGGAATGGCATTGAGGATCTTCTCGCGGACCTTGGTGACGGCCAACACGAAGAAGATGACGCCCGACAGGAAGGTTCCCGACAGCGCGACCTGCCACGGAATGCCCATGCCGAGCACCACCGAGAACGCGAAGAACGCGTTGAGCCCCATGCCCGGGGCGAGCGCGATCGGGTAGCGCGCCCACAGTCCCATCACCAGGGTGCCGAACAGCGCGGCGACGGCGGTGGCGGTGAACACCGCCTGCATCGGAATTCCCTTGTCGCCCAGCGCGCCTTCGTCACCCAGGATCGCGGGGTTGACCGCGAGGATGTACGACATGGCCAGGAACGTCACCGTGCCCGCCATCACCTCGCGGCGCATCGTCGAGCCGTTCTGGCCGACGCCGAAGTAGGTGTCGAGGCGACCCCGGGTTCGGGTCAGCAGGTCGGTTGCCATGGGTTCTCCAGTCCTGGCGGTCGAGCAAGGGGATGCCGAGGACGTTAGCCGACAATTCACTGAACATCGGAGCCGGTTCGGGCCCCACCGCTCGAGGACACACGTGACACTGGTCACGCGTGCTTTCGCGGCCCGCTCCGGAGGCGGTCAGGCGCTCGGCGCGACCACCAAGCCGAGTTCGGCGTCCGAGGCGAGCAGGTCGTTGTGCGGGAGCACGCGGACCGTGTATCCGACTGCGCCGGAGACCGGCAGCGGTGTCTCCACCCGGAAGAACTCCACGCCGGAATCGGATCCGACGTGCGTCATCGGCATGGTGGTGACATCGGAGAGCTCGTCGGTGGGCGAGACGCGACCGATCACGGCCTGCACCACCACATCCGACAGGCTCAGCCCGCCCAGCTCGACACGCGCCGTGAGCGACAGCGGCGCGCCGATGATCGGTGTGTCCGGCAGCCCGGCGCTGTCCACCTGGATCACCTTCACCGACGGCCAGGCCGCCGCGACGCGTCCGCGATACTCCGCGGTCGCACGCGCGCCCGCGAACTCGTCGGCCGCCGCACGCCGCAGTGCGCTCGCGGCGGGTGCGTAGTACTCCATGGCGTAGTCCCGAACCATGCGGGAGGCCAGCACCTTCGGGCCGAGCGTCTGCAAGGTGTGCCGCACCATCTCGACCCAGCGCACCGGCATGTCCGCGCCGTCGCGGTCGTAGAACCGCGGTGCGACGGCGCGTTCGAACAGGTCGTAGAGGGCGGCGGCCTCCAGATCGTCGCGGCGGTGTTCGTCCGAGACGCCGTCGGCGGTGGGAATCGCCCAGCCGTTCTCGCCGTCGTACATCTCGTCCCACCAGCCGTCCCGGATGGAGAGATTGAGCCCGCCGTTGAGCGCGGACTTCATGCCCGAGGTGCCGCACGCCTCCAACGGGCGCAGCGGATTGTTCAGCCACACGTCGCAGCCCCAGTACAGGTACCGGGCCATCGACATGTCGTAGTCGGGCAGGAAGACGATGCGATGGCGCAGCTCGGGATCGTCGGCGAACCGGACGACCTGCTGGATCAGCGACTTGCCCCCGTCGTCGGCGGGGTGGCTCTTGCCGGCGACGACCAACTGCATCGGCCGCTCGGGATGCAGCAGCAGGGCGCGCAACCGTTCCGGATCGCGCAGCATCAGGGTGAGGCGCTTGTAGGTCGGGACGCGGCGCGCGAAGCCGACGGTCAGCACGTTGGGATCGAAGACCTGGTCGATCCAGCCCAGTTCCGCCGGGGCGGCGCCGCGCTCCAGCCAGGAGGCGCGCAGCCTGCGGCGCACCTCGTCGACCAGCGTGGCGCGCAACGTATTACGGGTGGACCACAGTTCGCCCAGATCCACATCGCGCAGCCGTTCCCAGCCGCGCGCCTCCTGGACCAGTTCCGCGCCGATGTGCTCGCGCGCCTTGTCGATCCACTCGCGCGCGGCCCAGGTCGGCGCGTGCACGCCATTGGTGATCGAGCCGATCGGCACCTCCGCCGGATCGAAGCCCGGCCAGAGCGGCGCGAACATGCCCCGGCTGACCTCGCCGTGCAGCTGGGACACGCCGTTGGCGCGCTGAGCCAGCCGCAGACCCATGTGCGCCATGTTGAACACCGACGGATCGGCCTCGCGTCCCAGCGCCAGAATGCGGTCCACGGAAAGTCCGGGCAGCATGGCGGATTCGGTTTCACCGTGCCCGCCGCCGAAGTAGCGGCGCACCAGCGGCATCGGGAAGCGGTCGATGCCGGCGGGCACCGGGGTGTGGGTGGTGAAGACCGTCCCGGCTCGCACCGCGGCCAGCGCGGTGTCGAAATCCAGTCCGCCCGCGACGTATTCGCGGATCCGTTCGACGCCGAGGAAGCCCGCGTGGCCCTCGTTCATGTGGAACACGTCGGGGTCCGGCAGGCCCGCGGCGCGAGTGTAGGCGCGCACCGCGCGCACGCCGCCGATGCCGGCGAGGATCTCCTGCTTGATGCGGTGGTCCTGGTCGCCGCCGTACAGCCGGTCGGTGACGGCGCGCAGTTCGGGATCGTTCTCGGCGATGTCGGAATCCAGCAGCAGCAATGGAATCCGCCCGACCTGTGCGATCCACACCCGCGCCCGCAGCACCTTGCCGTCGGGCATCGCCACGTGGATGAGCACCGGCGAGCCGGATTCGTGGTCGCGCGAGCCGTCGCTCGCGCCGCGGTCGCTGGTGAGCAGGCGCAGCGGCAGGCCCTGCGGGTCGAGCCTCGGGTAGTGCTCGATCTGCCAGCCGTCCGAGGACAGCGACTGCCGGAAGTACCCCGAGCGATACAGCAGGCCGACGCCGATCAGCGGCAGCCCGAGATCCGAGGCCGCCTTGAGATGATCGCCGGCCAGGATGCCGAGACCGCCGGAATAGTTGGGCAGCACCTCTGTGACGCCGAACTCCATCGAGAAGTAGGCGATGCCGCGCACGCCGTCCTCGTCGTTCTGGTGCTGGAACCAGCCGGGGCGGTCGAGGTAGTCGCGCAGGTCCGCGGCGGCCGCGTCGACCCGGCTCGTGTAGTCCGCGTCGGCGGCCAGTTCGTCGAGCCGGGCGGCGGGCACCTCCCCGAGCATGCGCACGGGATCGCGCCCGACCTCGCGCCACAGTTCGGGGTCGAGTTTCTCGAAGAGATCCTGCGTCGGCCAATGCCACGACCAGCGCAGATTCGTGGAGAGTTCGCCCAGCGCCGCGAGACGCTCGGGCAGATGGGCACGGACGGTGAATCGACGCAATGCCTTCACTCCGGGAACCCTACCGAACGCCCCGCTCCTCGGCCGCCCCGACGCTCAACCCCCTGCCCGCATCGATGTCCGACCTAGGTCACCCCGGCGCTCGGCCCGTGGGCCATCCCGGCATTCAGCCGCCGGCCACCCGCGACACTGGCCCCTCGGTCACCGCGCTCGATCCCCGGTCGCCCCGACGCTGGGCAATTCGGTCGCCCCCGCGCTCGGCCCCTCGATCCCCTCGGTACCGGATCTTTCGGCCGCCCGACATTCAGGCCCTCGGCCATCTCGACGCGCGGGCCCTCGATCCCCTCGCACCGGGCCTTCAACCCCCGAACCTCAACCCCTCGGTCACCCCGATGCTGGGCCCTTCGGTCACCTTGGCACTCAGCCTCGGCGCCGGGCCCGTCGGCCGCCTCGACACTCGACCCCATGGTCGCCTCGATGCTCGGCCCCTGGACCCCTCGGCGCTGGACCCCCGACGCTGGGCACTTCGACGCTCAGGCCAGCGATTTCCTCGATGCTGGGGCCCCGCGGCCGCCTCGGCACTCGGCCCTCGGTCGCCCCGGGGCCGTGGCTCACCGGTCGGCGAACTTCTCGGTGGCGTACTCGGCGCTGAACTGAGCGGCGTACTCCGCGCTCGGCGGGATCTCCGTGATCATGTCGATCAGCACGCCGCTCGGGTCGGCGACGATGAAGTGGCGTTGGCCGAAGTCCTCGCTCTTGATCTCGAGCTCGGCACGCAGTCCGCCGCGCACGACCAAGCGCTCCCATTCCGCGTCGACGTCGTCGACCTCGAAGTTCAGCAGCAGTCCCTGCACCGGCTTGCGGTAGGCCTCCGGGACAGTCGGGTGCGTGTGGTCGAGCAGCGCGAGCTCGTACTCGGGCTCGTCGGCGCCGCCGCGGCGGCGCAGGCTGACGTACCAGTCCGCCTCGAAGGTGATCTCGAAGCCGAGCCACTCGGTGTAGAAGTCGCGCGATTCCGCGAGCCGGGTGGTGCCGATGACGGGGTAGAAGCTGCCGAGTCTCATGTCCGAGCCTTTCACATACCGATGGTATGTGAAGTAAGGTAATTCGCATACCGACGGAATGTCAACGGAGAGGTTTCCGATGCCGAGCACCCTGCGCGCCAAGCAGCGCGAAGAGACCCGCCGCGCGCTGCTGCGCGAGAGCAGGCGCCTGTTCGCCGCGAAAGGCTATGGCGCCGTGGGCCTCTCGGAGATCGTCGCGGCGACGGGTGTCACCAAGGGCGCGCTCTACCACAACTTCGCCAGCAAGACCGAGCTGTTCCGCGCGGTCCTGGAGCAGGTGCAGCAGGAGGTCGGCGAACGGGTCGCCGCGGCCGCCGACCCCGCCTCGGACGCCTGGACCCAGCTGGTCTCCGGATGCGACGCCTTCCTCGCCACCTGCACCGATCCCGAGATCCAGCGCATCATGCTGATCGACGGCCCCGCGGTGCTCGGCTGGCACGAATGGCGGGCGCTGGACGAGGCCAACTCCGCCCGGCACCTCGGCGAGGCTTTGCGACTCCTGGTCGACACGGGCGTGCTCGCACCACAGCCGATCGCCCCGCTCACCCACCTGCTCTCCGGCGCGATGAACGAGGCCGCGCTCTGGCTCGCCACCGCGTCCGAGCCCGACGCGCTCGACCAGACCACGACCGCCTTGCGCGCACTGCTCGAGGGTCTGCGTGACGAGCGGGCGCAGTGAAAACCGAATCCACTGGCCGGACCGCTCCCGCCGTGCCACCATCGGCTGATGCCGCACTGGGTCGACGTGCTCCCCGAATTCCTCCTCGCCTGCCTGGCGCTCGCCGCGCTGCCCGGTCCGGCGACGGCCCTGTTCCTGCAACGGTCGGTGCGTGACGGCCGCCGCGCCGGACTCGCCGCGGTGGCCGGTAACGAGATAGGCGTGTTCGGCTGGACGCTGGCGGGCGGCGCCGGTCTGTCCGTCCTGCTGGTCGCGAACGCCGTGCTGAACACCGCGGTGCACGCGCTCGGCGCGGCGGTGCTGATCTGGCTCGGCGTGCAGGCCTGGCGCGGCGCGGGCCGCGACGACACGTTCGGCTCGACCATGACGGCGCGGCTGCCCGCGGGACGCACGCCCGCCGCGGCCTTCCGCGCCGCGTTGCTCTCGATCGCCGCCAACCCCAAGGCCGCGGTGTTCGGCCTGACGATCCTGCCGCAGTTCCTGCCGACCAGCGGACCGGTGCTGCCGACGGTGCTGATCCTCGCCGCGATCCAACTGGTGATCGACACCGCCTGGTGCGTCGGCGTCGTGCTCGCCGCGGACCGTGCGGGCGGCCTGCTGCGCCGCGCGCGCATCAGGCAGCGGGTGGAGCGCGCGCTGGGCGCCGCGCTGGTGGCGCTCGGCCTCGGCCTGGCCGCCGATGCCCGCTGAATCCGCATCATCGGCACGGCACCGGGTAGGTTGGTCCACGTGACCGGCCGCATCGCCATCGATGACACCGCCCCGTCCATCCCCGGCGGCCGCCCGGCCAAGGCTGTGGTGGGCGAGGTGTTCCCGGTGCGCGCCGTGGTGTGGCGGGAGGGACACGACGCGGTCGCCGCCACGCTCACGGTGCGCGCTCCCGGAGCGTCGCGGGCCACCCGGATACGGATGACCCCGGACTACGAGCCCGACGTCTTCAACGCCACCTTCGTACCGAACTCGCCCGGTGCGTGGACCTTCCGCGTGGAGGGCTGGAGCGACCCCATCGCGACCTGGCGGAACGCCGTGGAAGCCAAGCTCTCCGTCGGGCAGAGCGCCGTCGACTTGGCCAACGACCTGGAGATCGGCGCCCGGCTGTTCGATCGGGCGGCGCAGGCGCTGCCGAAGGCCAAGTTCGAGAAGCTGCGGTCGGTGGCGGCGGCATTGCGCAGCGACGAGCAGCTGCCCGCTCGCGTCGCCCCCGCGTTCAGCGAGGAGATCGCCGGGATTTTGCGCGACACCCCGCTGCGCGAACTGGTGACCAGGGGCCCGCAGCACACCGTGCAGGTCGAACGGCATCGCGCGCTGTACGGCTCGTGGTACGAGTTCTTCCCGCGCTCCACCGGCGGCTGGGACGCCGACGGCAAGCCAGTGCACGGCACCTTCGCCACCGCGACCAAGGAGCTCTCCCGCATCGCGGGCATGGGCTTCGACGTCGTGTACCTGCCGCCGATCCATCCGATCGGCGAGGTGAACCGCAAGGGCCGCAACAACTCCCTGTCCGCCGAACCCGGCGACGTCGGCTCCCCGTGGGCGATCGGCTCGAAGGACGGCGGGCACGACGCCGTGCATCCCGCGCTCGGTACCGAGGCCGATTTCGCCGAGTTCGTCGCGGCCGCCGGACAACTCGGCCTGGAAGTCGCACTCGACCTGGCGCTGCAATGCGCGCCGGACCACCCGTGGGTCGCCGCGCACCCTGAGTGGTTCACCACGCTGCCCGACGGCACCATCGCGTTCGCCGAGAATCCGCCGAAGAAGTACCAGGACATCTATCCGGTCAACTTCGACAACGACGCCGACGGCCTCTACGCGGAAGTGCTGCGCGTGGTGCGGCACTGGATCGGGCTGGGCGTCAAGATCTTCCGCGTCGACAACCCGCACACCAAGCCCGCCGACTTCTGGGAATGGTTGATCACCACCGTGCGGCGCACCGATCCGGACGTGATCTTCCTGTCCGAGGCGTTCACCCGACCGGCCCGCCTCTACGGCCTGGCGCGGCGCGGATTCAGCCAGTCCTACACGTATTTCACGTGGCGGGTGGCGAAGTGGGAGCTCACCGAGTTCGGCAACGAACTGGCCGCCAAGGCCGACGAGGCCCGCCCGAATCTGTTCGTGAACACCCCCGACATCCTGCACGAGAGCCTCCAGCACGGCGGGCCGGGCATGTTCGCCATCCGCGCCGTCCTCGCCGCCACCCTGTCACCGACCTGGGGCGTGTATTCGGGTTTCGAACTGTTCGAGCACCAGGCGGTGCGTCCGGGCAGCGAGGAGTACCTGGACTCGGAGAAATACGAGCTGCGCCCGCGCCCGTTCGCCGAGGCGCTGGCCCGCGGCGAATCGCTGGAACCCTGGCTGACCAGGCTAAACGAGATCCGCCGCGCCCACCCAGCCTTGCAACAGCTGCGCTGCTTGCACTTCCACTACGTGGACAACGACGCCCTGCTCGCCTACTCGAAGTTCGATCCGCTCAGCGGCGACGCGGTGCTGACGGTGGTGAACCTCAATCCCTATGGCGCCGAACAGGGTTTCATCTCGCTCGATCTGCCCGCCATCGGTCGCGAATGGCACGATCATCCCGTGGTCGTCGACGAGGTGAGCGGCGAGGAATACCACTGGGCGCAGAGGAATTACGTGCGCCTCGACCCCGCCAAGGCGGTCGCGCACATCATCGCGCTGCCGCCGGTGCCCGCGCCCGCGCGACAGGAACTGGCGTACCGGCGGTCGTTCCGATGACCCGCTCGGCCACCATCAACCGCCGCGATCTGATGCTGCTCGCGGCGGGCACCCATCACGACCCGCACACCGTCCTCGGCGCCCACCCGCACCCGGACGGGACGGTCGTGCGGGTGTTGCGGCCGCACGCCGATACCGTCGCGGTGCGTGTCGGCGGCATCGACCATTCGCTGAAACCGTTGGGGTACGGGATCTTCGCGGCGGTACTGCCCTACCCGGAGCTGATGGACTACCGCGTGATCACGACCTACCCGGACGGACAAACGGTGGTCGCCGCCGACGGTTACCGCTTCCTGCCCACCGTCGGCGAACTCGACCTTCACCTGATCGGCGAGGGCCGGCACGAGCGGCTCTGGGACGTGCTCGGTGCCCACCCACGCGGCTACACCACGTTGGACGGCCCGGTCGCGGGCACCTCGTTCGCGGTATGGGCGCCGAATGCCCGCGGCGTCACCGTGGTCGGCGATTTCGACGGATGGAGCGGCAACACCGCGCCGATGCGGGCGCTCGGCTCGTCAGGGGTCTGGGAGGTCTTCGTCCCGGACGTCGGCGTCGGCACGAAGTACAAGTACCGGGTACACGGCGCCGACGGACGCACCGTGGACCACGCCGACCCGCTGGCCTTCGCCACCGAACACCCACCCGCGACGGCCTCGGTCGTCACCGAGAGCCGCTACACCTGGGGCGACGCGGACTGGCTCGAACGCCGCGCCGCGACCGACCCCAACCGCGCGCCGATGAGCGTCTACGAAGTGCACCTCGGGTCGTGGCGGCCCGGCCTCGGTTATCGCGAATTGGCCGAGGAGCTGGCCGAATACGTGCGTGCGGCGGGCTTCACCCATATCGAACTGCTGCCCATCGCCGAGCATCCGTTCGGCGGCTCGTGGGGCTATCAGGTCACCTCCTATTACGCCCCGACGTCGCGCTTCGGCTCCCCCGACGACTTCCGCGCCTTCGTCGACCACCTGCACGGCGCGGGCATCGGTGTGCTGCTCGACTGGGTGCCCGCCCACTTCCCGCGCGACGAATGGGCGCTGGCCCGCTTCGACGGCACCCCGCTCTACGAGCACGCCGATCCCCGCCGCGGCGAGCAACTCGACTGGGGCACCTACATTTTCGACTTCGGCAGGCACGAGGTGCGCAACTTCCTCGTCGCCAACGCGCGCTACTGGATCGAGGAGTTCCACATCGACGGCCTGCGCGTCGACGCCGTCGCCTCCATGCTCTACCTGGACTACTCACGCCGCGAAGGGGATTGGGAGCCGAACGTGCACGGCGGCCGGGAGAACCTGGAGGCCGTGGACTTCCTGCAAGACCTCAACGACACCGTGCACCGCCACCACCCCGGCGTCATCACCGTCGCGGAGGAGTCGACCACCTGGCCCGGCGTCACCCGCGGCACCGACGTCGGCGGCCTCGGCTTCACCATGAAGTGGAACATGGGCTGGATGCACGACACCCTCGGTTTCCTGCGCAGGGACCCGATCCACCGCTCCTGGCACCACAACGAGATCACCTTCTCGCTGATGTACGCGTGGAGCGAGAACTACGTGCTGCCGATCAGTCACGACGAGGTCGTGCACGGCAAGGGCACGCTGTGGACGCGGATGCCCGGCGACGATTTCGCCAAGGCCGCGGGCGTGCGTGCGCTGCTCGCCTACATGTGGGGCCATCCCGGAAAGCAACTGTTGTTCATGGGGCAGGACTTCGGCCAGTTCCGCGAGTGGTCGCACGACCGCGGCCTGGACTGGGACGAACTGGACAATCCCCTGCATTCCGGCATCGCCGCCGCGGTCCGCGACCTCAACTCCGCCTACCGCGCCCACCCGGCGTTCTGGAGCCAGGACACCACGCCCGGCGGCTACTCCTGGCTGGAGGCCGACGACCGTGAGCACAACGTGCTGGCTTTCCTGCGCTATGGCGCGGACGGATCGGTCGTCGCGTGCGTGTACAACTTCTCGGGCTCGGTGCACGGTGAGTATCGCGTCGGGCTGCCCGTCCCAGGCGAGTGGAGCGAGATCCTCAACACCGACGCGGCGGAGTACGGCGGCTCCGGCGTCGGCAACTTCGGCGCTGTGAAGACCGAGGAGATTCCCTGGCACGGGCGACCGTTCTCGGCGAGCGTCGCGTTGGCGCCGAACAGTGCGGTGTGGTTGGCGGGGCCGTCCACCTGATCGGCTGACCGCGCGGACTCGTACCTTCGATCAGCCGGGTCGCGACGCGAAGACGCCCGGAGCGCGATCGCTCCGGGCGTCTGGTGTCCGTGGACCTCAGGTCGGCGGGTCCGGTGGGCGGTGTCGCCGATCAGTACAGCGCGGCGGCGAGCTTCCTGCGCGCGGCGACCACGAAAGGCTCGGCCTGGTCGAACAGCTCGAACAGTTCGAGCAGCCGGGTCCGGGCCTTGGTGCGGTCGTCGCCCGCGGTGCGCTTGACGACGGCGATCAGCCGGTCGAACGCCGCTTCCGGCTGCTGGTTGAGCAGCTCCAGATCGGCGGCGTCGATGGCGGCGTCGACATTCGCGGGGTCCTGGTCTGCGGCCGCGAGCGCCGAATCCGGTATCTGCTGAGCCCTCGCCAGGAAGCGCAGCTGCCGCAGCGCGCCCTTGGCTTCCTCGTTGTTCGGCTCGGCGGCCAGGATCGCCTCGTAGGCGGCCTCGGCGCCGGCCAGGTCACCGCGCTCGAGCGCGTCCTCGGCGGCGGTGAAGCGCGGGTCCTCCGCGGCCTGCGGCTGGCCCGCGCCGCCCTCGAGCTTGCCCGCGACCGCGTCGACCACCGCGTCGAGCCACTGCCGCACCTGCGGCTCGGGCTGCGCGCCCTCGAAATCGGCAAGCGGCTGCCCGGCGGCGATGGCGATCACCGTGGGGATGCCCTGCACCCGCAGCGCCTGCGCGATGCGCATGTTGGCCTCGGCCTCGACGGTGGCCAGCTCCCAGGTGCCGCCGTCGGCCGCGACCAGCCGCTCCAGCGTCCTGACCAACTCGACGCTGCCGGGGCTGCGCTGCGAGTACAGCGCGACGACCACCGGAACCTGCATCGACCGGCGCAGAACCTTGGTCTCGAAGTCCGCTTCGCCGACCGCGTAGTCGCCACCGGTCGCACCGGCGGGCGGCTGCTTCAGGCTGGACAGATCCACCGCTCCGGACATGGCAGCGGCGACGGCGGGCGAGGGACGGCGTGCGGCAGGTCGAGTCACGGTTTCCAGTTTGTCACGACGCGGCGCGAACGGCTTCCGCGGCGGGGGTCGCGTCGGCGTTGCCCGATCCGTTCAGCTTGCCGGTGCGCACCGCCCAGACCTCGAAGACCACCGTGAAGAACGGCGGAATGCTGGACAGCAGCGCGAGCACGGTGGTCTTCCAGTTCCAGCCGAGTTCGCGCGCCGCGAGCAGCGCGGTCAGCACGAACAGGATGAAAATGGTGCCGTGCACCGGGCCGAAGATCTTCACGCCGATCTCGTTGCCCGGGTCGGGAATGTACTTGAACGCCATTCCCACCAGCAGCCCCAGCCAGGACAGTGCCTCGAGCACCGCGAAGAATCGGAATCTACCGGCGACGCTGCGCAGATCGAAGAAACCCATGCGCACCATTGTGCCGTATGCACTACGACGGGTCGTAGTTGAACCCGTCACATCGGTAGACGCCCCGGCGTGCCCACGTGGGACACACCGAGCGAGCGTCGCGTCGCGCGCCGAACGCGACGCTCACCCAACTAGGCGGAACTCCGCCTCGGTCCGCATGCGCGGGCCGCCGACAGACTCCGTCCGGCTGCGCCACCCGAAGGCGTACCTTCGCTCCGGCCGCCGGGGTCTGCGGACCGGCTGGTCGACTAGACCTTGATGATCAGCGCGTCACCCTGACCGCCGCCGCCGCACAGCGCGGCCGCGCCGACGCCGCCGCCGCGGCGCTTCAGCTCCAGGGCCAGGTGCAGCACGATGCGGGCACCGGACATGCCGAGCGGGTGGCCGATGGCGATCGCGCCGCCGTTGACGTTCACCTTCTCGGTGTCGATGCCCAGCTTGCGCGCCGAGGCGATACCGACGGCGGCGAAGGCCTCGTTGATCTCGACCACGTCCAGGTCGGTGGGCGAGATGCCCTCGCGCGCACATGCCTTGGCGATGGCGTCGGCCGGCTGGTCCTGCAGCGTGGAGTCCGGTCCGGCGACCACGCCCGCGGCGCCGATCTCGGCGATCCAGCTCAGGCCGAGCTGCTGCGCCTTCTCCTTGCTCATCACGACCACCGCGGCCGCGCCGTCGGAGATCTGCGAGGCGGTGCCCGCGGTGATGGTGCCGTCCTTGCGGAAGGCCGGGCGCAGCTTGCCGAGCGATTCCGCGGTGGTGTCGGCCCGGACGCCCTCGTCCTTGCTCACCAGCACCGGATCACCCTTGCGCTGCGGCACCTCGACCGGGACGACCTCGTCGTCGAAGACGCCGTTCTTCCACGCCGCCGCCGCGCGCTGGTGCGAGGCCGCCGCGAACGCGTCCTGATCCGCGCGGCTGATCGGATCGCGGTCGTTGCGCTGCTCGGTGAGCGCGCCCATGGCCTGGTCGGTGAAGATGTCGTGCAGACCGTCGTAGGCCATGTGGTCGCGCATCGTCACGTCGCCGTATTTGAAGCCCTCCCGGCTCTTTTCGAGCAGGTGCGGCGCCTGGCTCATGGACTCCTGGCCGCCCGCGACGACGATCTCGTACTCGCCCGCGCGGATCAGCTGGTCGGCGAGCGCGATGGCGTTGATGCCGGACAGGCAGACCTTGTTCAGGGTCAGGGCGGGCACGTCCATCGGGATGCCCGCGGCCACCGCCGCCTGCCTGGCCGGGATCTGGCCCGCGCCCGCGGTGAGCACCTGGCCCATGATCACGTAGTCGACCTGCTCGGGCGCGACACCGCCCTTCTCCAGCGCGGCCTTGATCGCGAAACCGCCGAGATCGGAACCGCTGAAGTCCTTCAGGCCGCCGAGCAGCCTGCCGACCGGGGTGCGCGCACCGGACACGATGACGGTTGTGGTCACGACGAGCCTCGCATTCGTTGGTGGAACCCGCGCGCCATCGCACGAGCGACGGCGCGGCGTCAATGTACTCAACGGTAGCCTGTGCGCCCTCGGCGACTTCACCCAGGTTGGCGCTACCGTCGAGTGGTGAGCAACGCAAACCAGACATCCGAACTCATTCCGGGCGACTACGTGATCGCGGTCGACCACGTCGGCATCGCGGTCCCGGACCTGGACACCGCAATCACCTGGTACGCCGAGAATCTCGGCATGATCGAGACCCACCGCGAGGTCAACGAGAGCCAAGGCGTGCACGAGGCCATGCTGTCGCTGCCCGGCGCACCGGACGGCGCGACTGCTCTGCAGTTGCTGGCTCCCCTCAACGCGGAGTCGACGATCGCGAAGTTCATCGATCGCAGCGGACCGGGTCTTCAGCAGCTCGCCTACCGCGTCACCGACATCGAGGCAGTCTCCGCTCATCTGCGCGATCGCGGACTGCGTTTGCTGTACGAGGCCCCGCGGCACGGAACCGCCGATTCCCGCATCAATTTCATCCACCCGAAGGATGCTGGCGGTGTGCTGATCGAGTTGGTCGAGCCGAACCCGAATGTTACGCACTAGTATCAAGATCGGGGCCGAAAAACTCGTCCAGATCACATTCGCGGTCGAGTCACCATCGGCCCTCCATAGGCTGTAGTTTGTGTGCCATGTCGTCACCCGAGTCCGATCGCAATCGCTTCGTTGCACTGCCCTTCACCGTTGTGCGCAAGGGTTATGCGCAAGACGAGGTGCGTAATTACTTCGACCGCTTCGATGCCGAGCTGAGGGTCACCGCCACCGATCGCGATGCCGCTGCGGCGCAAGCACGCAACCTCGCGAGCCAGTTGGAGGACGCGCGGGACGAGATCGACGAGCTCCGCAAGGAGGTCGACCGACTCTCGGTGCCGCCGACCACTGCCGAAGGCATGTCCGACCGCATCTCCCGCATGCTGCGGCTGGCCTCCGACGAGGCCTCCGAGGTCCGGGCCCTGGCCCAGGCCGAGGCCGCGGAAATGGTGTCGATCGCGGAGCAGCAGGCGACCGAGATGCGCGGCAAATACGAGTCGCTGCTCGCGGAGACCAAGGAGAAGCGCGAGGCGCTCGACATCGAGTTCGAGCAGACCCTGGCGAACGCACGCACCGAGTCGGCGAAGATCATCGAAGCCGCTCAAGCCGAGGCCGAGCGCCTCGCCAAGGAAGCCGAAGCCAAGCGCAAGGCGACCCAGCAGGATTTCGAAGTCACCATGGCCGAGCGCCGCACCAAGCTCACCCGCGCCATGGAGGAGCTGGAGGCCACCAGCCGCGCCGAGGCCGCGCAGCGGATCAAGGACGCGACCGACGAGGCCAACCGTCTCATCACCTCCGCCACCCAGACCTCCGAGCGCAAGATCGCGCACGCCAAGGAACTGGCCGAGGAGATGCGCGTGCTGCGCGGCCGGGTGCTCGCCCAGCTGCTCGGCATCCGCGGCCAGCTCGACTCGGTGCCCGCGATGCTCGCGGCCGTCAACCGGGAAAGCGAACTGCTGGACGGTGTTCCGGAGCAGCGCAAGTCGATCGGCGGCAACGCCAAGTCGGTCACCGGTTCCCGTCCGCCCAAGGCGATCCCCGAGGTCACCAACGAGGACGAGGACTTCGACGCCGACGAGCGCGAGAACGCCGACATCGCGAACTGACGTCGGCTGAGGCGACGACGCAGTAGATCACCAGAATTCACCCGAAGGCCGCTCCCGTCAGGGGGGCGGCCTTCTTAGTTGGGTTCGCAGGGTGACTCAGGACCAGCGGCGGGTGATTCGGCGGGTCCGGCGGCCGTTCCAGCAGCCACGGTGCCAGTGCCTGCGATCGTCCTCGCCGCCGTCCGCCGCCCAGGCGACGATATGGGCCACACCCGGCGGAATCTCGTGGTCGCATCCGGGGCACCGATAGGTCTTCGTGGCGCGGGTCCCGGGGATGGTGCGGACGACGTAGACGTCGTCGTCGTCCGGACCGCGTTCGGTACGGCCGAACACGTCGCCGAGCGGCGCGCTGTCGGACCCGTGATTGCGGGCGCGCGGTTTCCGACGGGGCATGCCGACAAGCGTAATGGGCGGCAGGTGGGCGGGGTTCGTCCGTACGCCGCGCGGGCGCCCACCGCTGACAGCGCTGGTGTCGGAGTTGCCGGGACGGCGGCCGAGCGAAGGCGCGACAGCCGGCCGCTCGGTGAGCGCTCACCTCACACAGCGATGGCCGCGCGGACCGGATTGTGGTCCGACAGTCCGTCGGCGCTCTCCACCGCGGCCTCGACCGCGTCAGCGCCGTGCGTGACAACGTGGTCGATGAACTGAGACTTGCTTCCGGAGGTCCGCGGCCGGGTCGGCAGCGAGCCCGCGGGCAACTCGGCCACGGTGAAACCCGCGCCGAGCCCTTCGGCCACGACCGCCCGATCGGCGTTGAAGTCGCCGAGCAGCACCGCGGGACGCGACGGATCGGACAGCGCCCAGCCGGCTAGCGTCGCCAGCTGCCGCCCGCGCCGGTCGTCCCCGCTGACATGCGTGGCGACAACAGTCAGACCAGACGTCGCGACAACCAACGCCCCCTTGCCCGGATCGTCCCCGAACGCCGCCGCCAACACCGTGTGCCCGGGATCGTCGACCACGAGCACCAGGTACTCGTCACGGTCCCGCAGCGAGGTCGGAATGCGCTTCGGCCGCGGCACCCGGGGATAGCGCAGCGTGTGGATCGTGCGATCGGGCAGCGCGTCACGAAGGGCGGCCAGCTGATCGCCGCTGACCTCCTGCAGCGCGATGATCTGTTCCGAGCGCTTCGCCACCCGGGCGGCGATGGCGTCGATCCGCTCGTCCTCGACCGGCCACTTGGTCGCGACGTCCTCGTACCAGTTCTCGGCGTGCACGCGGTGCAGCACGTTCCAGGTGGCGACGGTGATCATGTATCGGTATCCGGGAGTCAGAAGAGGCGGAACTCGTTGCTCTCCGTGCCACGCAGGGCGTCGTAATCGAGTGTGAGGCAACGGATGCCGCGGTCCTCGGCCAGCGTACGCGCCTGCGGTTTGATCTGCTGGGCGGCGAACACACCGGACACGGGCGCCAGCAGCGGATCTCGGTTCAGCAGTTCGAGATAGCGGGTCAGCTGTTCCACGCCGTCGATCTCACCGCGCCGCTTGATCTCCACCGCGACGGTGGCGCCGTCGGCATCGCGGCAGAGCAGGTCCACCGGGCCGATGGCGGTCATGTACTCGCGTCGAACAAGGGTGTAGCCGGGGCCGAACGTCTGCACGTGCTCGGCCAGAAGCTCCTGAAGATGGGCCTCCACACCGTCTTTCACCAATCCGGGGTCGACGCCGAGCTCGTGCGAGGAGTCGTGCTCCACGTCCTCGATGGTGATGCGCAGTTCCTCCCCCGCCTTGTTCGTCACCACCCACAGCGCCTTCGCGCCCTCGGGCAGTTCCGCGGCGGCCGCATCCCGCTCCTCCAGCCAGCACGGCGGGCTCATCCAGTTCAGCGGCTTGTACGAGCCACCGTCCGAATGCACGAGCACCGACCCGTCGGCCTTGATCAACAGCAGCCTGCGGGCCATCGGAAGGTGAGCGGTCAAACGACCGACGTAGTCGACCTGGCAACGAGCAATCACGAGGCGCACCCATGCACTGTAGGCGACCACCGTGCCGCACCGGTGTCCAACCCCCGACCCTGTTCAGCCAACCGGCAGAAAGCAGTTCACGACACCGTTGGCCGCGTCGGCGTAGTCATAGGAGGATCCCCACCGGGGTCGGCTCGCGGGTTCGTCTGGCGCTGCTGACTTGCACTTCTCGACATCGACGGTGCCCGGAACCTGTCGGGCCAACCGGACGGAACTGGAAAGACAGTAGGGGTCGTAAACGAACGTCATCCCCGTCTTCGTATAGCAATTGCCGATGGTCAAGTTCGGCGCTCCGCACGAATGTGCCGTCACGTGATCCCCGTCGCGATAACCGAAGGTGAGAATCCGTATCTGCCCGGCCGCGCAATCGGCCTCATCGCTGGTCTCGGAAATCACGACCTTCGTGGTCGCCGTCGGTTCCCCGCAGTCCACGACCTCGAGCGGCCCCTGGAGCACGAGCCCGGAGGCGTCCGTGCACTGGCCGACCGCGGGGAGCACGAGTGGATCGGTGACACTTTTGATCCAGCCATGGCTGAACAGCAACAACGTTCCGGCGATACCGCCCAGGAACACCGTTATCCCCACCGTGGCCAGAGCTACGAATGCGGGCGACTTGCGCTTGCGCTGCCGACGTCCGGGCTGAGGCGGCGCCGGGTAGCCCGCGCCGTGCGGATGGTGGTTCGGTGAATAGCCCCCGTGGTCGCTCACGATTCCCCCGCTGTCGAATTCCGCTCTCCCGGCAGGAGTGTACCGGTCCGAAATCACATGTGCCGAAGAACTTCTCGCCAGATCGCCGGGCCGCCGCAGGATCCATCCAATCCCCGGTGCGCCATAGCGCCGTGCACCAGAACTCCCTGAAACGCAAAAAGGCCCCCAGCTGATGCTGGGGGCCTTTCGCAATGATGTTCCGGCGGTGTCCTACTCTCCCACACCCTGTCGAGTGCAGTACCATCGGCGCAGGTGGCCTTAGCTTCCGGGTTCGGAATGGGACCGGGCGTTTCCCCACCGCTATAGCCGCCGTAACTCTATGAAACTATCCACACACCATATCGTGTGCCGGGAGAATCCTTTCGAGGGTGGTGCCCTCGAACTCCCCGCCGAATGAAAACCCAAAGGGGTTTCATTCGATCACTCGGTGTCTGTGTGTTGTTTCAGATACCGCACAGTGGACGCGTAGCTTCTTCGTTGGTAAGTCCTCGGCCGATTAGTACCAGTCACCTCCACCGGTTACCCGGCTTCCAGTTCTGGCCTATCAACCCCATGGTCTGTGGGGGGCCTTACCCCCTCGAGGGGGTGAGAAACCTCATCTTGGAACAGGCTTCCCGCTTAGATGCTTTCAGCGGTTATCCCTTCCGAACGTAGCTAACCAGCGGTGCCCTTGGCAGGACAACTGGCACACCAGAGGTTCGTCCGTCCCGGTCCTCTCGTACTAGGGACAGCCTTCCTCAAGTTTCTGACGCGCGCGGCGGATAGAGACCGAACTGTCTCACGACGTTCTAAACCCAGCTCGCGTGCCGCTTTAATGGGCGAACAGCCCAACCCTTGGGACCTACTCCAGCCCCAGGATGCGACGAGCCGACATCGAGGTGCCAAACCATCCCGTCGATATGGACTCTTGGGGAAGATCAGCCTGTTATCCCCGGGGTACCTTTTATCCGTTGAGCGACACCGCTTCCACTTGCCGGTGCCGGATCACTAGTCCCGACTTTCGTCCCTGCTCGACATGTCTGTCTCACAGTCAAGCTCCCTTGTGCACTTGCACTCGACACCTGATTGCCAACCAGGCTGAGGGAACCTTTGGGCGCCTCCGTTACATTTTAGGAGGCAACCGCCCCAGTTAAACTACCCACCAGGCACTGTCCCTGAACCAGATCATGGTCCGAGGTTAGAGGTCCAATACGATCAGAGTGGTATTTCAACGACGACTCCACCGACACTGGCGTGCCGATATCACAGTCTCCCACCTATCCTACACAAACCGTACCGAACACCAATACCAAGCTATAGTGAAGGTCCCGGGGTCTTTTCGTCCTGCCGCGCGTAACGAGCATCTTTACTCGTAATGCAATTTCGCCGAGTCTGTGGTTGAGACAGCAGAGAAGTCGTTACGCCATTCGTGCAGGTCGGAACTTACCCGACAAGGAATTTCGCTACCTTAGGATGGTTATAGTTACCACCGCCGTTTACCGGGGCTTAAATTCTCAGCTTCGCCACCAAAGTGGCTAACCGGTCCTCTTAACCTTCCGGCACCGGGCAGGCGTCAGTCCGTATACATCGTCTTACGACTTCGCACGGACCTGTGTTTTTAGTAAACAGTCGCTTCTCTCTGGTCTCTGCGACCCCACCCAGCTCCCACCGCAAGGGTGTTCACCAGACGAGGTCCCCCTTCTCCCGAAGTTACGGGGGCATTTTGCCGAGTTCCTTAACCACAGTTCTCTCGATCGCCTTAGTATTCTCTACCTGACCACCTGTGTCGGTTTGGGGTACGGGCCGTGTACCAACTCACTAGAGGCTTTTCTCGGCAGCATAGGATCACTGAATTCGCCTCAATCGGCTACGCATCACCTCTCAGGCACATGTTGTGCGGATTTGCCTACACAACGCCCTACAGGCTTACACCAGTACAACCACTGACTGGCCCAGCTACCTTCCTGCGTCACCCCATCGCTTGACTACTACAGCCAGGGTCCCATGCAGCCCCATCACGTTCCCCGAAGGGAATCGATCCGGTTTTGGATGGTTAGCACAACTGCCTCGCCATTGGGCGCGGATACACGGGTACGGGAATATCAACCCGTTGTCCATCGACTACGCCTGTCGGCCTCGCCTTAGGTCCCGACTCACCCTGGGCGGATTAACCTGGCCCAGGAACCCTTGGTCATTCGGCGGACGAGTTTCTCACTCGTCTTTCGCTACTCATGCCTGCATTCTCACTCGCGTGCCCTCCACGGCTGGATCACTCCGCCGCTTCCCTGGACACACGACGCTCCCCTACCCATCCGAGCCACTGGATGCATGCCCGTAGACACACATCGGTGTAATGCTCGAATGCCGCGGCTTCGGCGGTGTACTTGAGCCCCGCTACATTGTCGGCGCAGGATCACTTGACCAGTGAGCTATTACGCACTCTTTCAAGGGTGGCTGCTTCTAAGCCAACCTCCTGGTTGTCTTCGCGACCCCACATCCTTTTCCACTTAGTACACGCTTAGGGGCCTTAGCCGGCGATCTGGGCTGTTTCCCTCTCGACTACGAAGCTTATCCCCCGCAGTCTCACTGCCACGCTCTCACACACCGGCATTCGGAGTTTGGCTGACTTCGGTAAGCTTGTGGGCCCCCTAGGCCATCCAGTAGCTCTACCTCCGGCGTGAAACACGTGACGCTGCACCTAAATGCATTTCGGGGAGAACCAGCTATCACGGAGTTTGATTGGCCTTTCACCCCTACCCACAGCTCATCCCCTCAGTTTTCAACCTAAGTGGGTTCGGGCCTCCACGACGTCTTACCGTCGCTTCACCCTGGCCATGGGTAGATCACTCCGCTTCGGGTCTAGAACATGCGACTGGAAACGCCCTATTCGGACTCGCTTTCGCTACGGCTACCCCACACGGGTTAACCTCGCCACATGCCACTAACTCGCAGGCTCATTCTTCAAAAGGCACGCCATCACCCACAACACACTAAAGTGTTCGCAGGCCCTGACGGATTGTAAGCGCACGGTTTCAGGTACTATTTCACTCCCCTCCCGGGGTACTTTTCACCTTTCCCTCACGGTACTAGTCCGCTATCGGTCACCAGGGAGTATTCAGGCTTACCGGGTGGTCCCGGCAGATTCACAGCAGATTTCACGGGCCCGCTGCTACTCGGGTACTCACTACAACAGAGCATGAGTTTTCGCTTACCGGACTCTCACCGTCTACGGTTGGCCGTCCCAGACCAATTCAGCTAACACACACTTTTCTGACTGTTGCTCGCCACGGCAGTGACAAGAAAATGAGCCCCACAACCCCGCATAGACAACGACTGCCGTCTATCACATCTACACGGTTTAGCCTCATCCGCTTTCGCTCGCCACTACTCACGGAATCACTATTGTTTTCTCTTCCTGTGGGTACTGAGATGTTTCACTTCCCCACGTTCCCTCCACACACCCTATATATTCAGATGCGGGTAACACGACATCACTCGTGCTGGGTTTCCCCATTCGGAAATCCTCGGATCTCAGCTCGGTTGACAGCTCCCCGAGGCTTATCGCAGCCTCCTACGTCCTTCATCGGCTCCTGGTGCCAAGGCATCCACCGAACGCTCTTAAACACTTACAAACAAAGATGCTCGCGTCCACTGTGCAGTTCTCAAACAACACACCCACTCAGAATCTCAATCTCGAAGCCAGCCAGAGCAAGCCCTGCGGTACTCACGAAGATCCGAGCGGATCGTATCTTTTGCCTGGAAAGAACGTCTGTTCTTTCAGGACCCAACAGTGTGTCGACTACATCTGGCACCCGCAGCCATCGTGACCGCGAGCTGTTGCCAGCACATGTCAGCGTTCCACCCATGAGCAACTGCGGCTCTTCATACGAGAGCTCAAACAGCCTCTGCCAGAACAATCTCCCACCTGTGTGGGCATGCCTGGAGAATGCTCCTTAGAAAGGAGGTGATCCAGCCGCACCTTCCGGTACGGCTACCTTGTTACGACTTCGTCCCAATCGCCGATCCCACCTTCGACGGCTCCCTCCCACAAGGGGTTAGGCCACCGGCTTCGGGTGTTACCGACTTTCATGACGTGACGGGCGGTGTGTACAAGGCCCGGGAACGTATTCACCGCAGCGTTGCTGATCTGCGATTACTAGCGACTCCAACTTCACGGGGTCGAGTTGCAGACCCCGATCCGAACTGAGACCGGCTTTAAGGGATTCGCTCCACCTCACGGTATCGCAGCCCTCTGTACCGGCCATTGTAGCATGTGTGAAGCCCTGGACATAAGGGGCATGATGACTTGACGTCGTCCCCACCTTCCTCCGAGTTGACCCCGGCAGTCTCCTGCGAGTCCCCACCATTACGTGCTGGCAACACAGGACAAGGGTTGCGCTCGTTGCGGGACTTAACCCAACATCTCACGACACGAGCTGACGACAGCCATGCACCACCTGTACACCGACCACAAGGGGGCCTACATCTCTGCAGGTTTCCGGTGTATGTCAAACCCAGGTAAGGTTCTTCGCGTTGCATCGAATTAATCCACATGCTCCGCCGCTTGTGCGGGCCCCCGTCAATTCCTTTGAGTTTTAGCCTTGCGGCCGTACTCCCCAGGCGGGGCGCTTAATGCGTTAGCTACGGCACGGATCCCGTGGAAGGAAACCCACACCTAGCGCCCACCGTTTACGGCGTGGACTACCAGGGTATCTAATCCTGTTCGCTACCCACGCTTTCGCTTCTCAGCGTCAGTTACTGCCCAGAGACCCGCCTTCGCCACCGGTGTTCCTCCTGATATCTGCGCATTTCACCGCTACACCAGGAATTCCAGTCTCCCCTGCAGTACTCAAGTCTGCCCGTATCGCCTGCAAGCTCACAGTTGAGCTGTGAGTTTTCACAGACGACGCGACAAACCGCCTACAAGCTCTTTACGCCCAGTAATTCCGGACAACGCTCGCACCCTACGTATTACCGCGGCTGCTGGCACGTAGTTGGCCGGTGCTTCTTCTACAGGTACCGTCACTTGCGCTTCGTCCCTGTCGAAAGAGGTTTACAACCCGAAGGCCGTCATCCCTCACGCGGCGTCGCTGCATCAGGCTTTCGCCCATTGTGCAATATTCCCCACTGCTGCCTCCCGTAGGAGTCTGGGCCGTGTCTCAGTCCCAGTGTGGCCGGTCGCCCTCTCAGGCCGGCTACCCGTCGTCGCCTTGGTAGGCCATTACCCCACCAACAAGCTGATAGGCCGCGGGCCCATCTCGCACCGATAAATCTTTCCACCAAAAACCATGCAGTCCCTGGTCATATCCGGTATTAGACCCAGTTTCCCAGGCTTATCCCGAAGTGCGAGGCAGATCACCCACGTGTTACTCACCCGTTCGCCGCTCGTGTACCCCGAAGGGCCTTACCGCTCGACTTGCATGTGTTAAGCACGCCGCCAGCGTTCGTCCTGAGCCAGGATCAAACTCTCCGTTGAAGACTCTCGAAACACCCGAAGGTGAATCAGAAATATCTAACTAGAGTCCGAAAACCTAGCAAAACAATCGCCAGCCGGAAATTAGCTGACTTCAAAAATGTCCGACACCCACACGGGGGGTGAGCGTCGAAACCAAAAATATTTGGCACTGACATTCATCGACACACTATTGAGTTCTCAAAGAACACACGCACACACCATCTCCCGGGGATTCCCCCGATCAATCGGTGAGGCAACTTTTACAGCTTAGCGCGGCCAGTAACCCGAAACCAAATCGGGGTCCCAATCGAGCTAGTGTGACCGCCAGGCGCTCCTCGTCCTACCTCGTTTCCCTGGCTCAGCGTTTCCGCTCGGCCTCGGGTCGGTGTCCGTGTCGCTCTGACTTGAATAAAGTTACGTGGCCGCTTGCGCGATGTCAAATCGCCTGGTCAATACCGGTTTTCGGCGACTCTAGATCAACATCCATTACGGACGAGATCGTTTCCGGCCCGCGGACAAGATCAATCAGGTGCCCCGACCCGCTCCACCAGACCGCCCAATGCCTGCAGCTGCTCGACGAAATTCGGGTAACCGCGGTCGATGTGGAAGACGTCGTGCACTTCGGTGGTGCCGTCGGCGACCAGACCCGCGAGCACCAGACCCGCGCCGGCCCGGATGTCCGAGGACCACACCGGCGCACTGGACAGCCGCGGAATTCCGCGCACCACCGCGTGGTGACCGTCGGTGCGCGCGTCGGCGCCCAGCCGGATCATCTCCTCCACGAAGCGGAACCGGGCCTCGAAGATGTTCTCGGTGATCATCGAGGTGCCGTCCGCGATCGCCGCGAGGCCGATGGCCATCGGCTGCAAGTCGGTCGGGAAACCGGGGAACGGCAGGGTCGAGAAGTTCACCGCGCGTGGGCGCTCCGGCTGCACCACACGGAAGCCGTCCAGGTCGAAGGAGATTCGCGCGCCGGCCGAACGCAGCTTGTCCAGCACGAGCGAGAGGTGCTTCGGGTTCACGCCGGTGACGCGCACGTCGCCCATGGTCATGGACGCGGCGATCCCCCACGTCGCGGCGACGATGCGGTCGCCGATCACGCGGTGATCGGTCGGACGCAGTCGCTTCACGCCCTGGATGGTGAGCACCGAGGTGCCCGCGCCGCTGATCCGGGCGCCCATCTGCACCAGCATGTTGCACAGGTCGACGATGTCGGGCTCGCGCGCCGCGTTGTCGATGACCGTCTCGCCCTCGGCGAGCACCGCGGCCATGAGGATGTTCTCGGTCGCGCCGACAGAGGGGAAGTCCAGGCGGATCCGGGCGCCCTGGAGTTCGTCGGCGCGCGCGACGACGCAGCCGTGCTCGATCTCGCTGGTCGCGCCGAGCAAGCGCAGGCCCGCCTGGTGCATGTCGAGCGGACGGGAACCGATCGCGTCGCCGCCCGGCAGCGCGACCACCGCGCGCTTGCACCGCGCCATGAGCGGGCCGAGCACGCACACCGAGGCGCGGAACTGCGTCACGGCGGGGAAGTCCGCGTGGTACTTCGGTTCGGCGGGCGTCGTGATGGTGACCACGGAACGGTCGCCGGGCGCGTCGTCCGAGATGACGACCTCGCAGCCGAGCCCGCGCAGCACCTCGGCCATCAGCGGCACATCGAGAATGTCGGGGCAGTTCGTGATCGTCGACGTGCCCTCGGCAAGCAAGGCAGCGGCCATCAGCTTGAGGACGCTGTTTTTAGCGCCTCCTACCGCGACCTCGCCGACGAGCCGATTGCCCCCGGTGACCAGAAACCGTTCGCTCACACTGGGTAGCTTATCCACCGTCGGCGGCGCGCACGCGCGTGTACGCGATCCCGGTGTGCTTCGACACGATCCGAACGGTCGGCATCACGATTCTTTCTTGCCGCCACCGGGCTGCCACAGAATGTCGCCCGCGGGATTCGTGTACCGGCTCAGGATGAAGAGCAAGTCGGAGAGCCGATTGAGGTACTTGGCAGGGAGAACGCTGGTGTCCTCGGAGTGGGCCTCGACCGCGGCCCATGCGGCGCGCTCGGCGCGGCGGACAACGGTGCGCGCGGTGTGCAGCAGCGCGGCCAGCGGGGTGCCGCCCGGCAGAATGAACGAATTCAGTGGCGCCAGTTCGGCATTGAACTCGTCACACCAACCTTCGAGCCGGTCGATGTAGTCCTGCGTGATGCGCAGCGGCGGGTACTTGGGGTCCTCGACCACGGGGGTGGAGAGATCCGCGCCCGCGTCGAACAGGTCGTTCTGCACCTGGCGGAGCACCGTCAGCAGGTGCTCGTCCGGTGCGCCGAGCGCGATCGCGACCCCGATTGCCGCGTTGGCTTCGTCGCAGTCCGCGTACGCGACGAGACGGGGATCGGTCTTGGACACCCGGGAGAAGTCGCTGAGTCCGGTGGTTCCGTCGTCACCGGTTCTGGTGTAGATCCGGGTCAGGTGCACACTCATGACGCGCCCTCGCCGACGCTCGGCCACGTCGCGCGCGTGGGCACGCTGTGTCGATGATTCACTAGCCGGCGCTCACTCATGGCGTTCTCCGCTCGCTACAGACCGGGCATGCGGCGGGTGCGGTCCGACGGCCGCGATTCCACCCAGGACAGGAAGGCCGCGCGGGCGCCGCGATCCAGCGCGAGCTCGTAGTTGCCCTCGGTGTCGGCCACCTCGGTGACGATGATCTCGTCGGTCATGATGTCGTACTCGTCGCCGCGCGGACCGCGCCGGTCGCCGACCTCGATGCCGCGGCGCCGAATGGTGGCGTCCGGACCGATCTTGAGACTGGTGAGCTTGAAGAAGACGAGGCGGTCCTCGTCATAGCGAATGAGACCGTGCCGCCAGCCCTGGCCGCCGTTCGCGGGCAGCACACGCAGGATCGCGGCGGTCCCGCCGCGGCGCAGCATGATCAGTCGGTAGACGGAGATCAACGCCAATGCGACCAGCAGCAGCACCAGAATGATCAAGACAACCATCCCGGTTTGCAATGCTGTCCGTCCTTTCGCTCGGCATCCGCGTCACGAACCGCGGCGGATACCCATCCGTTGCGACATTCAAACACGAGTCTACAAACGGGTGAGCAACTGGGGCTGAATACCATTGTCGGCGGCGAAGATACCTTCGCCGCCGACAATGGGGATGTTCACGACCCGTCAGGGTCTTCAGGCGCTCGCGACCTGCTCGACCGCGCGCACCCGGGCCTGTGCCGCCCGCTGTTGTTCCTCGGTGGCGGACGTGTCGGCCAGCACCTTGCGTGCCGCCTCGACGTCCACCTCACCGGCGAACTCCGCGGACTCGGCCAGGACCCGCACCGTGTTGGCGGTGACCGAGAAGAAACCGCCGTGCACGGCCGCCACGATCCGCTCGCCATCGGTGGAGACGATGTTCACCGTGCCGCCCTCGACCAGCTGGCCGAGGAGCGGCTCGTGGCCCGGCATGATGCCGATCTGGCCCTCGGTGGTCTGCGCGCTGACGAAGGACGCCTGGCCGGACCAGAGCAGTCGCTCGACCGCGACGAGATCCACTGACATTTCCGCCATCGGTGACTACTTTCCGGCGATCTTCTTCGCGGCCGCCTCGACGTCGTCGAGACCACCGCAGGAGTTGAACGCCTGCTCCGGGTAGTGGTCGAACTCGCCCTTGCAGACACGGTCGAAGTCGTCGATGGTCTGCTCCAGCGGCACGACCGAACCCACCTGGCCGGTGAACTTCTCGGCCACGATGAAGTTCTGGCCGAGGAACTTCTCCAGACGACGGGCGCGACCGACGAGGACCTTGTCCTCTTCGGAGAGCTCGTCCATACCGAGGATGGCGATGATGTCCTGCAGCTCCTTGTACTTCTGCAGGATCCGCTTCACCTCGTTGGCAACGGCGAAGTGCCGATCGCCGACGATCGAGGCCTCCAAGATGCGGGAGGTCGAGGTCAGCGGGTCGACGGCCGGGTAGATGCCCTTCTGCGAGATCGGGCGGGAGAGCTCGGTCGTCGCGTCGAGGTGGGCGAAGGTGGTCGCCGGGGCCGGGTCGGTGTAGTCGTCGGCGGGCACGTAGATGGCCTGCAGCGAGGTGATGGACCGACCACGGGTCGAGGTGATGCGCTCCTGCAGCTCACCCATCTCGTCGGCCAGCGTGGGCTGGTAACCGACGGCGGAGGGCATACGGCCGAGCAGGGTCGACACCTCGGAACCGGCCTGGGTGAACCGGAAGATGTTGTCGATGAACAGCAGCACGTCCTGGTGCTGCACGTCGCGGAAGTACTCGGCCATGGTGAGGGCCGAGAGGGCGACGCGCATACGGGTGCCCGGCGGCTCGTCCATCTGGCCGAAGACGAGGGCGGTGTCCTGGAGGACGCCCATCTCTTCCATCTCCAGGCGGAGGTCGGTGCCCTCGCGGGTGCGCTCACCGACGCCCGCGAACACGGAGGTGCCGGAGAACTCCCGCGCGATACGGGTGATCATCTCCTGGATCAGAACGGTCTTGCCGACACCGGCGCCACCGAACAGACCGATCTTGCCGCCCTTCACGTAGGGGGTCAGCAGGTCGATGACCTTGATGCCGGTCTCGAGGATCTCGGTCTTGCCCTCGAGCTGGTCGAAGCTCGGCGGCTTGCGGTGGATGCCCCACTGCTCGCCGTCGCGGCCGGTACCCGGCGCGTCGAGGCAGTCGCCGAGGGCGTTGAAGACGTGGCCCTTGACGACGTCACCGACGGGCACCGAGATCGGCTTGCCGGTGTCGGTGACGGTCGCGCCGCGGACCAGGCCGTCGGTCGGCTGCATCGAGATGGTGCGCACGATGTTGTCGCCGAGGTGCTGAGCGACCTCGAGGGTCAGGGTCTTGGCCACCGACGCCAGCGCGATGTCGGCGTTCAGAGCGTTGAACAGCTCGGGGATGGCGCCACGCGGGAACTCGACGTCCACGACGGGGCCGATGACCCGGACGACGCGGCCTGCGGCGGCGCCGGTCCGGCTCGTGTTGTCTTGAGTGACAGCTGCGGTCATTTGGATTGGTTCTCTTCCTGCGCTTCTAGTCGCGGTCCGAGCTCGACGCCAGCGCGTTCACGCCGCCGACGATTTCGCTGATTTCCTGCGTGATCTGGGCCTGACGCACCGAGTTCGCCTCGCGCTGAAGAACACTCGCGAGTTCGTTGGCGTTGTCGGTGGCCGCCTTCATTGCGGTGCGCCGAGCCGCGGACTCGGATGCCGCTGCCTCGAGCAACGACGCGTAGATACGCGTGTTCACGTACTTCGGCAGCAGCGCCGCCAGCAGTACATCGGCGTCGGGCTCGAATTCGTACTGCGCCTGCGGTTCGGCGGTGGGCGAATCGGAGAACGAGTCCGCGCCCATGTCGAAGTTCTCGTCGACGAAGCTGACCTGGATCGGCGCCAGGCGGCGCACCTCCGGGGTCTGCGTCAACATCGACACGAACCGCGTGTACACGATGTGCAGCTCGTCGACGCCCTCGATGTCGCCGGTGCCGTGCGGATGCGGCACCTGACCGTCGGAGCCCGCCATGAAGGCGTCCACCAGGTGGCCACAGGCCGCCGAGGCGTCGGTGTACTTCGGCTGCTGCGAGAAACCGGTCCACGCCGAGACCAGCGGGCGGTTGCGGAAGGTGTAGTACGTGAGGCCCTTGTTGCCCATCACGTACAGCACCGGCTCCTTGCCCTCGCCGCGCAGGGTGGTCATCAGCTCTTCGGCGCGCTTGAGCACGTTGGAGTTGTAACCACCGCACATGCCACTGTCACTGGTGATCACCAGGACGGCGGCGCGACGCGGGTTGGCGCGCTCGGTCAGCAGCGGGTGCGCCAGGTTCTTCGACGCGCTCGCGAGCTCGGCGAGAACCTTGGTGATCTCTTCCGCGTACGGCTTGGCGGCCGCCACCCGGGCCTGGGCCTTGGAGATTCGCGAGGTCGCGATCAGCTCTTGGGCCTTGGTGATCTTCTTGATCGAATTCACACCACGAATGCGGGAGCGCAATTCACGCAAGCTTGCCACGGTTCACACTCCCTTCATTCGCCAGATTCCAATAGCGCATTGCTCGCCCGATTACTTCTCGACGTGCTTGCGGGTGACCGACAGCGACTCGACCTCTTCGTGGTCGAGCTCGCCGGCCTCCGCCTCGTTCACCACACGGCTGCCGTCGGAGGCGAGGAAGCCCTGCTTGAACTTGTCGGTGGCCGCCTTGATGGCGTCGCCGTTCTCGGCGTCGAGGACCTTGCCGCCCTCGATCGACTTGAACGCGTCGGCCGCGCTGCGGTGCAGGTCCTCCAGCAGCTCCGCGTTGAAGCGGCGGATGTCGGCGACCGGAACCGAGTCGTAGTAGCCGGCGTCGACCAGGTAGATCGAGACGATCTGGTCCTCGACCGCGACCGGGGAGTACTGGTCCTGCTTGAGCAGCTCCACCCAGCGGGCGCCACGCTCGAGCTGCGCCAGCGAGGCGGCGTCGAGGTCGGACGCGAAGGCGGAGAACGCCTCCAGCTCGCGGTACTGCGCCATTTCCAGACGCAGCGAACCGGCGACCTTCTTCATGCCCTTGGTCTGGGCGGCGCCACCGACGCGGGAGACCGAGGTACCGACGTTGATCGCCGGGCGGACACCCTTGTTGAACAGGTCGGACTCGAGGAAGACCTGGCCGTCGGTGATGGAGATGACGTTGGTCGGAATGAACGCCGAGACGTCGTTGGCCTTGGTCTCGATGATCGGCAGACCGGTCATCGAGCCGGCGCCCATCTCGTCGGAGAGCTTGGCGCAGCGCTCGAGCAGACGCGAGTGCAGGTAGAAGACGTCACCCGGGTACGCCTCGCGGCCCGGCGGGCGACGCAGCAGCAGCGAGATGGCGCGGTAGGCCTCGGCCTGCTTGGTCAGGTCGTCGAACACGATCAGGACGTGCTTGCCCTGGTACATCCAGTGCTGGCCGATGGCCGAGCCGGTGTAGGGGGCCAGCCACTTGAAGCCGGCGGAGTCGGAGGCCGGGGCCGCGACGATGGTGGTGTACTCCATCGCGCCGTGCTCCTCCAGCGCGGCCTTCACGCCCGCGATGGTGGAACCCTTCTGGCCGATGGCGACGTAGATGCAGCGCATCTGCTTGGTGGGGTCGCCGGACTCCCAGTTGGCCTTCTGATTCAGGATCGCGTCGATGCAGACGGCGGTCTTGCCGGTCTTGCGGTCGCCGATGATCAGCTGACGCTGGCCGCGGCCGATCGCGGTCAGCGCGTCGATGGCGGTGATGCCGGTGGCCATCGGCTCCTCGACCGGCTGGCGCTCCAGCACGGTCGCGGCCTGCAGCTCCAGCACGCGGCGCTCTTCGGACTCGATCTCGCCGAGGCCGTCGATCGGCTGGCCGAGCGGGTTCACCACGCGGCCGAGGAACTTGTCGCCGACCGGCACCGAGAGCACGTCACCGGTGCGGCGGACCTGCTGACCCTCTTCGATCTCGGCGAACTCGCCGAGGATGACCGCACCGATCTCGCGGTCCTCGAGGTTCAGCGCCACGCCGAGCACGCCGCCCGGGAACTCGAGCAGCTCGTTGGCCATAGCCGAGGGCAGGCCGCTGACGTGCGCGATGCCGTCGCTGGTGTCGGTGACGACACCGACTTCTTCGATGGACGTCTGGGGGGTGTAGCTCTGGGTGTAGCTCTCGATCGCGCTACGGATCTCGTCGGAGGAGATCGTCAGCTCCGCCATGTTCTTCCTGCTCTCGCTGTAAGGGTCTCGAATGTCGGTGGTTGGCGCCGGTGCCGGGGCCGGCAGAGCCGGACTACGCCAGCTCGCGGCGCAGCCGCTCCAGTCGGCCGGTGGCGCTGCCGTCGATCACGTCGTCGCCGACGCGCACGACCAGCCCGCTCAGCAGGCTCGGATCGACCTCGATGTGCACCGTGATCGGCTTGCCGTAGATGCGCTGCAGGGAGGCGGCGAGCCGCTCCCGCTGCTGCGGCGTCAGGGCGATCGCGGCACGCACGTGCGCGACGATCTGGTCACGCCGGGCGGCGGCCAGGTCGGACAACTCGTCGAAGGCCGGGCCGAGGCCGGTCCGCTGCCGGGCCACCGCCTGCTCCGCGAGGGTCACGGTGATGGTCTCGGCCTTGCCGGACAGCAGCCCGGCGATCAGCTCGCGCTTGGCCGAACCCGGCTTCCCGCGATCGGACAGCGCCTGCTCCAGCTCGGGGTTGTCGGCGATGATCCGGCCGAGCCGGAACAGCTCGTCCTCGACCGCCTCGAGCCTGCCGCTGTCCGCGGCCGACTCCAGCAGGGCCTCCTGGCCGAGCAGCACCAGCGTGTCGACCAGGTCGGAGGTGCGCGACCAGTCCTGGGCCACCGCGGTGGTCAGCACCGCCAGGGTGGCGGGGCTGACCTTGCCGCCGAAGACCCGCTCGCTCAGCTCGGCGCGCACCGAACCGGGCACCGACACGTCCGCGAGCGCAACACGCAGCGAACGCTGGTCGTCCAGCACGGCGACAGCGGCGAACAGTTCCGAGCCCGTCGTGGCGGCAACACTGTCGCTTCCGGTCAGAGCGGCCCGAAGCGCCTCCCGGGACCGGGAGCTGGCCTCGCGGCTCGCTGCGTACATGCTTCTCACTTTCGCGTCGTTACCTTCCGACCCCGATGCCGGCGTCGGTCTCGTCGAGCTCACTGAGGAACTTCTCGATCGAGGCCGCCTGCTTGGCTTCGTCCGAAACCGACTGACCGATGATCTTCTCGGCCAGGTCGACGGCCGTGCGACCGACTTCGGAGCGCAGTTCGGTGAGGATCTGCTGGCGCTGGGCTTCCAGCTGGGCGTGGCCCGCGGCCACGATGCGGTCGCTTTCGGCCTGGGCCTCCGAGCGCATCTGCGCAAGGATCTGCTGGCCCTGGGTGCGCGCGTCCTCACGGATGCGCGCGGCCTCGAGGCGGGCGTCCGCCAGCTGCTGCTGGTACTGCTGCAGCGTCTGCTGGGCTTCTTCCTGCGCGGCCTCGGCCTTGGCGATACCGCCTTCGATCTTGTCGGCACGCTCGTCCAGCACCTTGATCAGGCGCGGGATGACGTACTTGTAGAACAGCACCGCGATGATCGCGACGCAGACCACCGACCAGACGATGTCGTACGTTTCGGGGACGAGAGGATTCACATCCTCTCCGCCCTCCGCTGCGAGTACTGCGAACTCGTACATCGGAATCAGAAGATGAAGCCGGCGACGAGGCCGATCAGGGCCAGCGCCTCGGTGAACGCGATACCGAGGAACATGTTGGTACGGATCGTGCCCTGCAGCTCGGGCTGACGGGCGATACCCTCGATCGCCTTACCGACGACGATGCCGACGCCGATGCCCGGGCCGATGGCGGCCAGGCCGTAGCCGACGGCGCCGAGGCCCTTCAGCGTCGACTCGTTGGCAGCTTCCTGGGCCAGGTACGAGAGGCTCATGAGTCTTCTTTCCCTTTCTGTTGCTCACCCGCCGGGCGGCGCGGTGTAGCAGGTCTCCGGTGATTGGTAGTGCGGTCAGTGAGAATCGGCGTGCTCGGCGAGGCCGATGTACACGGCGGTCAGCAGCGCGAACACGTAGGCCTGCAGGAAGATGACCAGCATCTCGAACAGGGTGAACCCGAGTCCCGCGAGCAGCGAGAACGGCGAGAACACCTTCATCCACGCGGCCGCGTCGAACAGGAAGAACCAGGTCGCGCTGAAGAACAGCACCAGCATGATGTGGCCGGCCAGCATGTTCGCCATGAGTCGGACGGTCAGCGTGAACGGGCGCAGAATGAAGGTCGAGACGAACTCGATCGGAATCAGCAGGACGTGCAGGGCGGGCGGCACGTTCGGCACCACGATGCTGCTGCGCATGTAGGTGAAGAAGCCGAACTTCTTGATGCCCACGTAGTTGAACGCGATGTAGGCGACCGCCGCGAGCACGATCGGCATACCGATTCGGGCGTTCGAGGAGATGTTCAAGCCCGGGACGATGCCGGAGAAGTTCAGAAAGAGGACCGTGAAGAAGATCGTCGCGATCAGCGGGAAGAACTTGCGGCCGGTTTCCTTACCGAGCACCTCTTCCGCAATCTGCTCCTTGACGAAGACCAGTCCGATTTCGGCGACATTCTGTAGGCCGCGCGGAATGATTCGGGGACTCCGGAAGGCCAGCAGCATGACGGCGACGAGCACGGCGGTCATGATCAGCCGGACCAGCATCAAACGATCGAGTTCGAACGGCGTTCCCTCGAACAGCAAAGCTGGAGGGAAGAAGTCGGTTAGCGACGGCGCGTGGAACTCACCCGCCGCCAAAGTGGTGACGCTCAGCGTTCTCTCCCGTGTTCGGGCCGCGGGTACGGTCATTCCCGCGGTTCGATCGGACATTGACGATCAATTTGGTCGACTCAGGTCGGCTCGAAATTCGTCAGCAGCTGCGCGGCAATCCCGCTCGGGCGGCGTCTGTACGTGTGTCGGCGACATCGTCGACATGCAGAACCGGAACCCTCGGAGCCCGGCACGGCAGTAAGCATAGCGGTACTCGGAGGGATCGTGGAGATCCCCCCTCGCTTGGTCACTTGCTTACCAACACTTTACCAAGTTATCTACGACGCTGTGTAGGGGGGTGAAGTCATTCCTGTCCGGAAGCGGGTTCGGAGTCCCCGGCGGTGGTCGAGACATACGGAACCTTCTGTCGCAGAACGCCGTACGTCTCCGCGCCGAGCACGATGACCAGGGCGCCGATGACGGTCAGGAACAGCGCCACCCGGTTGTAGAAATCGAACTGGTTGAGCACCGCGACCGCGATGAGCACCAGCAGCACCTTGCCGACCCAGCTGGCCAGCATGACCAGGCCCGCGGTGCTCGGCGGCAGCTTCGCGCCGAAGAGCACGACCGCGGCCGTGGTGAGGATGAAGACGCCGCCGATGGCCGCGCCGAGCAGCGCGCCCCACAGGCCGGGCAGCCCGGCGACGGCGGTCGCGATCGCGGCGCTCAGGACCACCAGGACCGCCAGCCCGATCAGGCCGTAGCGCAGCGCCGACTTCAGCGGCGCGTCGGGACCGGGAATCGGGTTCGGAGTGAAGCTCACGGCTACCGACTTTACTCAGACGCCTGCTGCTCGGCCGCCGCCTCCCCGCGCCGCAGCCCCGGAACGGCGGTCACGACGAGGGCGAAGACCAGTCCCCCCGCCATCAGCAGCACCACGATTCGACGGTCCATCAACGAGGTCCCGACGGCGCCGAATGCGAGTACGCCGACCCACAAATAGATCAGCAGCACGACGCGTCGATGGGAATGGCCGATCTGCAGCAAACGGTGATGCAAGTGCATTTTGTCCGGCGTGGAGAAACTCACACCGGCGCGCACCCTGCGCACGATCGCCAGCAGCAGATCGAGCACCGGAATGAACATCACGGCGCCGACCAACAGCAGCGGCGAAAGCAGACCGACGATGTCGCGCGGACCATAGCCTTGCAGCGGAATTCGACCCGAGGCGCCGGTCGACACCGAGGCCAGCATCAAGCCGATCAGCATCGAACCCGAGTCGCCCATGAATATCCGGGCGGGCTGGAAATTGTGCGGCAGAAATCCCGCGCAGGCGCCGGCGAGCGCGGCGGCGAGCAGCGCGGGCGGATAGGTGTTCACGTCCCCGCCCTGCTCGTAGAGCAACCCCACGGAGAACACGAAAACGGCCGCCGCGCAGATGAAGCCGAGTCCGGCCGCCAGACCGTCCAGGCCGTCGACGAAGTTCATCGCGTTGATCAGCGTCACCGTGACCGCCACGGTCACCAGACCGCCCTGCAGCGCGTCCAGCACCACGGTGGAATTGTTGAACGGGTCGTAGATGACGTACCAGCTCAGTCCCATCACGGCCATCACGCCGCCCGCGGTCACCTGGCCCGCGAATTTGGTGAGCGCGTCCAGCCCCCAGCGGTCGTCGACGATGCCGACGAGCACGATGATGGTCGCCGCGACCAGCACCGCGGGAATGTCGACCGCGTAATCGAAACCGCGGCGCAGCGCGGGCAACTGGTGCGCGAAGAGCACCGCGGCGACCACGCCGATGTACATGCCGACGCCGCCCATCCGCGGGATCGGCTTGACGTGCACGTCACGCTCGCGCGGCACCGCGACCGCGCCGAACGAGATCGCGAGCAGCCGGATGCCGCCGGTGGCGAGGAAGGTCACGGTGGCCGAGATCAACAGGACGAGCAGGAGCTCGCGCAGCGGAACGACCGAACCGGAGCCGGAAATCATGCGACCTTTCTCCCGCTCACCGCGCGGGGGTGATGGTCAGTTCGTCCGGCGACATGCCGAGCACCTCGGCGATCTCGGCCACCGGCACCGCGCCCTCGCGCAGCACGCGCGGCTGGTCCGCGGTGAGATCCACGATGGTGGAGGCGACCGCGTGCGCGGCGGGACCGCCGTCGAGGTACACGCCGACCAGGCTGCCGAGCTGTTCGCGGGCCTCCGCGGCGGTCTTGGCCGGCGGCTGGCCGGAGACGTTGGCGCTGGACACCGCCAGCGGGCCCACCTCGCGCAGCAGATCCAGCGCCACCGGGTGCAGCGGCATCCGCAGCATCACCGTGCCGCGCGTGTCACCGAGATCCCACGCCAACGAAGGCGCTTGCTGCACAACAAGACTCAGACCACCCGGCCAGAACGCGCGGATCAGCTCGCGCGCCTGCGGGCGCACCGAGAAGACCAGTCCGTCGATCGTGTGCCACGAACCGACCAGCACCGGCACCGGCATGTCCCTGCCGCGGCGCTTGGCCGCGAGCAGCTCGCTCACCGCGGTGGAATCGAAGGCGTCGGCCGCCAAGCCGTACAACGTGTCTGTGGGCATCACCACCAGTCGCCCGGACTTCAGGGCGCTGGTCGCTGCGGACAGTCCGGCGGCGCGCGAATCGGGATCCGCGCAGTCGTAGACGGTACTCACGGCCCCCATCCTGGCACATGGTGCTGGTGGGGCGTCAGGTGCGGGTGGCGACTACGAAACGGGGTTTGCCTGCGAGGTCCGGGTGTTCGACGACGTCGGCGAAATCTCCGGTCTCGGTGAGGAGAGCGGCAAGGGCGGAGCCGTTGCTGTCGTCGTGCTCGATGGCGGTCGCGCCGCCCGGACGCAGCAGGCGGGCGATGTTGGGCGCCATCTTCCGGATGACGTCCAATCCGTCCGGCCCGCCGAACAGCGCCAAGTGCGGATCGTGGTCGGCGACCTCGGGGTCGAGCACCGCGCCCTCGGGGATGTAGGGCGGGTTGGACAGCAGCAGGTCGACCTTCCCGTTCAGCTCGGTGAGCAGGTTCGGATCGGTGACGTCGTCGGCGTACAGGGTGATCGGGGTGTCGCCGTCGGCGATGCGGTCGTCGGCGTTGCGGCGGGCCCATCGCAGGGCGGCCGGGTCGATCTCGATGGCGTGCACCTGGGCGTCGGGCCGCGCGTGCGCGACAGCGAGCGCGAGCGCGCCCGAACCGGTGCAGAAATCGACGACGATCGGCTGGTGATCGTGCGGCAGCGTCTCCAGATAGGCAAGCGCCCAAGCGAAGAGCAATTCCGTCTCCGGTCGCGGCACGAAAACGCCCGGCCCGACCGCGAGATCGATCTGTCCCATCGCGGCGACGCCGGTCAGGTGCTGCAACGGAATGCGCTGGGCACGCCGGTCCACCAGGGCGCGGTAGTCCTCGACGAGCACGGGATCGACCAGCGGAACCAAGGCCAATCGAGTCCGCTCGACCCCGAGCAGATGCGCGGCCAGCTGCTCGGCGTCCGCACGCGGACTCGGCACGCCCGCGGCCTGCAATCGCTCGACGGCTTCGTTGATCACCGAACGCAGAGACACTCGACCCACCACCCCACTCTCGCCGATTTCCGTCGCGCCCATTGTTCATTCCCGGAATCGAGGCCGCGCGCATCCATGCGGACCTCGGCTATTCGGCCGCCATGCGGGCCTCGCGGTCGGCCTTGCCGAGTGCGTCGAGGAGCGCGTCGAGGTCGCCGTCCAGCACGGAGTCGAGATTGTGGGCCTTGAAGCCGATGCGGTGATCGGTGATCCGGTTCTCCGGGAAGTTGTAGGTCCGGATGCGCTCCGAACGGTCCACCGTGCGGATCTGGCTGGCGCGACCGGCCGCGGCCTCCTGCTCGGCCTGCTCCTCGGCCAGCGCTTGCAAGCGCGCCGCGAGGACCTGCATGGCGCGGGCCTTGTTCTGCAACTGCGAGCGTTCGTTCTGGCAGGTCACGACGATGCCGGAGGGCAGGTGGGTGATGCGGACGGCGGAGTCGGTGGTGTTGACGCCCTGGCCACCCTTGCCGGACGAGCGGTAGACGTCGACGCGCAGATCGGATTCGTCGATCTGCACCTCCTCGACCTCGTCGGGTTCGGGGTAGATGAGCACGCCCGCGGCCGAGGTGTGGATGCGGCCCTGCGATTCGGTCACCGGAACGCGCTGCACGCGGTGCACGCCGCCCTCGAACTTGAATCGCGACCACACGCCGTCGCGCACCGCGTCACGGCTCTTGATGGACAGCGTCGCGTCCTTGTATCCGCCGAGGTCGGAGATGGTGGCGCCGAGTACTTCCACCTTCCAGCCGTGCCGCTCGGCGTAGCGGATGTACATGCGGGCGAGATCGGCGGCGAACAGCGCCGACTCCTCGCCGCCCTCGCCGGACTTCACCTCGAGCACCACGTCGTCGCCGTCGTGCGGGTCGCGCGGGGCGAGCAGGTCGGCGAGCGCCTGCTCCAGCTCCTCCACCTGACGCCGCAGATCCGGGATCTCGGCGGCGAAGGCCGGATCGTCGTCGGCCAGTTCCTGCGCGGCGGCCAGATCGTCCTGCGCGCTCTTCAGCTTGTTGTAGGTGGCCATGATCGGGGCGAGCTCGGCGAACCGCTTGCCGACGCGGCGCGCGGCGCCCGGATCGTTGTGCAGCGCCGGATCGGCCAGCTGCGTTTCCAGTCCCGCGTGCTCGGCCAGGATGTCGTCGATCGCGGACGGCTGCGTCATGATGCTTCCTTCTCTCGGTTCCCGGCCTGCGCCGGGTCGGCATTTCTCGTCATCCGGCGCGTACCGCCGCACCGGGCCAACAAATGCGCCGACGCCCGGCCTGCAGTGCAGAACCGGGCGTCGGCGAGGAAGCTACTTGGCGTCGGCCTTCTTGCCCGCGCGCTTGCCGTAGCGAGCCTCGAAGCGGGCCACGCGGCCACCGGTGTCCAGGATCTTCTGCTTGCCGGTGTAGAACGGGTGGCACTGCGAGCAGACCTCGACGGTGATGTGTCCCGACTCCTTGGTGCTGCGAGTCTGGAAGGTGTTGCCGCAACCACAGACCACCGTGGTGTCGACATACGTCGGGTGGATTCCTGCCTTCATGGATGGTGTCCTCTCGATAGTGGTCGCCGGGTCGCCACGGCGGGCGTGAACCGGAACCGCTGGTTCCAAACTCTGCGTCGCAGAGGTCGGCGGGATTGTCTGCGGGACGCAGACGCACAGCGGTCCAGTATGCCAGAACCGCTACTACGCACTCAAAACACACCGGGCAACCATTTTGTTCCCTGCTTCGTGTATCTAAGGCGACCCCCCGCAAACACAGCACCCCAGAAAGTGAGGGCACGCGGTTTCTCCACCCCTACGGAACCCTGGAGTCGAGTAGTCCGCTACTCGGGAAGGCGAACAGCACTGTTCATAGAGTTCGTAGGTGCCGAGTTCCCCCTGCGCATCGGCGTGCCGAGACAGAAAGGAGAACGCTATGAACAGCCGAATCGCCCTCGCGGTGTTCGTCCTGTTGATTCTCACTGTCGCGGTGGGCTGGTTTGCGATCCCCGAGACCACACCGTCCGCGGCCTACACGACCGCCGACACGGCCGCGCACTACGAGCGCTCCACCGAGGCGGACGACGACGACGTGTCGGTGTCCGCGACGACGATGCTGCTCGCCTGCATGATCACCGGCGCGGCCGCCATCGGCCTGATCTTCTTCCGCCCGTACACGCCGAAGGGGCTCCGCGATAGCGAAGCCCCTTCGGTGGCATGGCAACTCGTACCGTTACTCGTCGAGCGCGCCCGGCGCGGTCTTGCTGACCTGCATCAGGAACTCGAGGTTGTTCTTGGACTTCTTCAGGCGGTCGATCAGCAGGTCGATCGCCTGGTGCGAGTCCAGGCCGGAAAGCACGCGGCGCAGCTTGTGCAGCACCGCCGCTTCGTCTGGGCTCAGCAGTAGCTCGTCCTTGCGGGTACCGGACGGGTTGACGTCCACCGCCGGGAACACGCGCCGTTCCGCGATCTTGCGGTCCAGCTTGAGCTCGGCGTTACCGGTGCCCTTGAACTCCTCGAAGATCACCGTGTCACCGGTCGAGCCGGTCTCCACCATGGCGGTGGCGATGATCGTCAGCGAGCCGCCGTTCTCGATGTTGCGCGCCGCGCCGAGGAACCGCTTGGGCGGGTACAGCGCGGTCGAGTCGACACCACCGGAGAGGATGCGGCCCGAGGCGGGCGAGGAGTTGTTGTACGCGCGGCCCAATCGGGTGATCGAGTCCAGCAGCACCACAACGTCTTTGCCCATTTCGACGAGTCGCTTGGCGCGCTCGATGGCCAGCTCGGCGACCGAGGTGTGATCGCTCGGCGGACGGTCGAAAGTCGAGGCGATGACCTCGCCCTTCACCGAACGCTGCATGTCGGTGACCTCTTCGGGACGCTCGTCGACCAGGACAACCATCAGGTAGCACTCGGGGTTGTTGGTCGCGATCGCGTTCGCGATGTCCTGCATGATCGTGGTCTTACCGGCCTTCGGCGGGGACACGATCAGCGCGCGCTGGCCCTTGCCGATCGGCATGATCAGGTCGATCACGCGGGTCGTCAGCTTGTTGGGCTGAGTCTCCAGGCGTAGGCGCTGGTTCGGGTACAGCGGGGTCAGCTTGCTGAACTCGGGGCGCCGCTTGGCCGCCTCGACATCGCCGCCGTTGACGGTGTCCAGCCGCACCAGCGGATCGAACTTCTGCCGCTGGTTGGCCTGCTCGCCGTCGCGCGGAGCCCGCACGGCGCCGGTGATCGCGTCGCCGCGGCGCAGGCCGTTCTTGCGGACCAGGTTCATCGAGACGTAGACGTCGTTCGGTCCGGCCAGGTAACCCGAGGTGCGGACGAACGCGTAGTTGTCCAGCACGTCGAGGATGCCCGCGACCGGCTGTAGGACGTCGTCCTCGCGGATCTCGAGCTCGCGGCTCTCACCGCCGCCGGTCTCGCGGTCGCGCCCACGACGACGCTCACGGAACCGGCGACCACGGCGACCGCGGCCGCCTTCCTCGTCGTCGCCACCGCGACCGCCCTCGCCACGACCACCGTCGCCGCGACCGCCCTGGGCACGCTGCTCACCGTTCTGACCGCGCTCACCCTGACCGCGCTCACCTTGGCCACGCTCGCCTTGGCCACGCTCGCCCTGGCCACGCTCGCGGCGCCGTTCGCCCTGCTCGGCTTCCGGCTTCTGCTCGTCACCACGCGCCTCGGCGGTCTCGCCGCCGCCGGAACGCGCCTGGTCACGGCCGCGACGCTGCCGGCCACGGCCGCGCTGACCACCTTCGCGGCCGGACTCTTCGCTGGTCTCGGCGGCGGGGGCGGAATCGGTCTGCGGCGCCTCGGTCTGCGCGGACTTCGAAGGAGCGGGATCGGCGGGAGCCTCGGGCGCGGGCGCGGCGGCCTTCTCGGCGGGCGCGGCTTCCTTCGCCTTGGCCTCCTTGGCCGGGGCCTTCTCCTTCGCCGGCGCGGGCGTCACGTCGAGGGCCGCCTGCTCGGCCTTCTCGCCGCGCGCGGGCTTCTCCGACTTGGCGGGCTTACCGGCCTGGTTCTCCTTGATGGCGGCGATCAGATCACCCTTGCGCATACCGGAGGTGCCTCGGATACCGAGCTCCCCCGCCAGCGCGCGCAACTGCGGCAACAACATTCCAGTCAGCCCCGATCGTGCGACGTCGGTTTGTTCGCTCATCTTCGAAATCTGTCCGGATTCACTTTCGCGGCCGCCCGAGGAACTTGGGTTGGATTCCACCCCGGGTGTCGCGAGCAGGTCCGTATCTGTCACGGAAATCCTTTCCTTCCCTCGACCGCCGTGTGCTGTTTCGAGGGTTCGTCCCGCAGTCCGGGCACTCTGCCGGACTCGGTATTGCCGTATCGCCTGCCCCGCCGGACCGGAGGCTTCGCCACCGGTTGTGAAAGGTGGGAGAGATCATTCCAGTTGCGCAGCTACGCAGTACCCCCATGGCCTGGAGGCTCGAGCCTGGAGCCTGCTGGAGCGATTGCCCTGATGAAGCACCGGCGTCTGATGCGCACGATGTACGGACTTGCCCAGGATAGCTGGCAACTGTGAACCTCGGCAAGACAGACGCGCCGTCAGTCGACCTGGACGCCCTCGGCGAGTCCTGGCTCGACCACCCGGAGGCCGTCGGCGGCCGCGAGTTCGCGGAGTTCCGCTGGGAATTCGCTGGTACCGAGGGCCAGCACGGTCGGACCCGCGCCCGAGACGGTCGCCGGAATGCCTGCCGCGCGCAACCGCTCGATCCACGCCGTGGTGAGCGGTAGCGCGGGAGCACGCTGGCCCTGATGCAGCCGGTCGGCCGTAGCGGGCATGAGCAGGTCAGGGCGCTGGGTCAGCGCGACGACGGCCAGCGCGGCCCTGCTGACGTTGAAGGCGGCGTCGCCGTGCGGCACCGTCTCCGGAAGCAGGCCCCTGGTGTGCGCGGTGGACGAGCGGACCTCGGGAATCAACACCACCGGGCGCAGCGACGGGTGCGGATCGAGCCGGACGGCACGGTAGACCCGGCCGTGTTCGGGGATGTCCGCGCTCGCCTCGGTCGCGTCGGCGGCGGTCTCGGTCCAGGACACCACGATCCCGCCGAGCACGCTGGCCGCCGCGTTGTCCGGGTGGCCTTCGAATTCCGAGGCCAGCTGCACCAATCGCGCGGTGTCGACGGCGAGCTCGGGATCCAGCTTCGCGGCGAGCGCGCAGCCCGCGGCCAGGCCGCCGACCACCGCGGAGGCCGAGGAGCCGAGACCGCGCGAGTGCGGAATCACGTTGCGGCACACCACATCGAGGCCGTCGGCCCACACACCGACGGACTCCAGGCCGCGCTCGATGGCACGCACGACGAGATGCGAAGGGCCCCACGGGACGTCGTCGGCGCCCTCGCCCTCGACCCGGATCGTCAAACCGGAATCGGTGGTGCGCACCTCGATCTCGTCGTAGATGCCCAAAGCCATACCGAGCGAGTCGAATCCGGGCCCGAGGTTGGCGCTCGACGCGGGCACCCGCGCCGTCACGGAGAGTCCGGCGGGCAGGGTCCGCGACATCAACTGGCTTTCGCGTGAACTCAACTCAGGCCAGCTCGAGTCGGGCGGCGACCGCGACGGGGTCGACCGCGATCGGCTGCACCTGCGGCATGCCGAGCAGCGCGGTGTCGGGGTCCTTGAGACCGTTGCCGGTGACGGTGCAGACCACCGTCAGGCCTGCGTCCAGCCAGCCTTCCTCGCGGGCCGCGAGCACGCCCGCGACGCTGGCCGCGGACGCGGGCTCGACGAAGACGCCTTCCTTGGCCGCTACCAGGCGGTACGCCGCGAGGATCTCCTCGTCGGTTGCCGCGCGGAACGCGCCGCCGGACTGCTCCTTGGCCTCCACCGCGCCGTTCCAGGAGGCGGGGGCGCCGATCCGGATGGCGGTGGCGATGGTCTCCGGGTCCTTCACCGGAGCGCCGTTGACCAGCGGGGCCGCACCGGCGGCCTGCACGCCGAGCATGCGGGGCAGGCCGTTGGTGATGCCATCGGCGTAGTACTCGCGGTAACCGCGCCAGTACGCGGTGATGTTGCCCGCGTTGCCCACCGGGAGCGCGTGCACGTCCGGCGCCTTGCCGAGCACGTCGCAGATCTCGAACGAGGCGGTCTTCTGGCCTTCGATGCGCGCCGGGTTCACCGAGTTCACCAGGCCGACGGCCGGGAAGTCGGCGGTGACCTTGCGTGCCAGCTCGAGGCAGTCGTCGAAGTTGCCCTCGACCTGGATGATCTGCGCGCCGAGCATGACGGCCTGGGCCAGCTTGCCCATCGCGATCTTGCCCTGGGGGATCAGCACCGCGCAGCTCATGCCCGCCCTGGTGGCGTATGCCGCGGCCGACGCCGAGGTGTTGCCGGTGGACGCGCAGAGCACCGCCTTCTGGCCGCGATACTTGGCGTCGGTCATGGCCATGGTCATGCCACGGTCCTTGAACGAGCCGGTCGGGTTGGCGCCCTCGACCTTGAGGTACACCTCGCAGCCGGTCAGCTCGGACAGGTACGGCGCGGGCACCAGCGGGGTGCCGCCCTCGAACAGCGTGACCGGCTCCCAGTCGGCCGCACCCGCGAGCCGATCACGGTAGGCCGCGATCAGACCCGGCCAGCGGGAGTGCACTCCTGCCTGCGGGGCGACGCCTGTCGTACTCATTCCTCGGTGCCTTCCAATCTCAAAACGCTGGTCACTGATGTGACGGACGCCATCTCCGCCAAGGCCGACACGGTGTCCGCGAGCGCCGACTCCACCGCGTGGTGGGTCACCACGACCAGGCGCGCACCCTCGCCGTGCCCTTCCTGACGGACGGTCGAAATGCTCACCCCGTGCTTGGCGAATTCGCCCGCAACCTTGGCCAGGACGCCTGGGACGTCTTCGACCTGCAGGTTCACGTGGTAGCGGGTGGGCGTATCGCCGATCGGCGCGATCGGTAGCTCAGCATAAACCGATTCGCCCGGCGCACGGCCACCGAAGAACTTGTTGCGTGCGGCCATCACCAGGTCGCCGAGCACCGCGGAGGCGGTCGGAGCACCGCCCGCGCCCTGCCCGTAGAACATCAGCCTGCCCGCGTTCTCCGCCTCGACGACCACGGCGTTGAACGCGCCGCTGACCGCCGCCAGCGGGTGCTTGCGCGGGATCAGCGCCGGGTAGACCCGCACCGAGACGCGCTCCTTGCCGCCCTCGGCCAGGCTCGGCTCGCCGGGCCCCGCGTCGACGCGCTCGCAGATCGCCAGCAGCTTGACCGTGCAGTTCACCGCGGACGCGGTCTCCAGGTCCTCCGCGGTGATCTTGGAGATGCCCTCGCGGTACACATCGGCCGCGGTCACGCGGGTGTGGAAGGCCAGCGACGCCAGGATCGCGGCCTTGGCCGCCGCGTCGTAGCCCTCGACATCGGCGGTCGGGTCGGCCTCCGCGTAGCCGAGGCGGGTGGCCTCGGCGAGGGTCGCGGAGTAGTCCGCGCCGGTCTCGTCCATGGCCGAGAGGATGAAGTTCGTGGTGCCGTTCACGATGCCGACCACGCGGTTCACCCGGTCGCCGGACAGCGACTGGATCAGCGGGCGCACCACCGGGATGGCGCCCGCGACGGCGGCCTCGAAGTACAGGTCGGCGCGGTTGCGCTCGGCGGCCGCGGCGAGTTCGCCGGTGTAGTCGGCCAGCAGCGCCTTGTTGGCCGTCACCACGGATTTGCCCGCGTTCAGTGCGGCCAGGATCAGGCGGCGCGCGGGATCGATGCCGCCGATGACCTCGACGACCAAGTCGACGTCCGGGCGGTCGACCAGCGCGTCCGCGTCGGTGGTCAGCAGTTCGGCGGGCAGACCGCGATCCTTGTCCAGGCTGCGCACCGCGACGCCGCGCAGCACGACGGGTGCGCCGACACGCGAGCGCAGGTCGTCGGCGTGCTCGCGCAGAATCCGCACGACCTCGGTGCCGACATTGCCCATGCCGAGTACCGCGACGCCGATCGGGCGATCGGTCCCCCAGGTACCGTTCTTGGCCACTTCGGTCATGCCTCAACCTCCAGACTCAACAGATCCGCCACCGTTTCCCGGCGCAGCACCAGTCGCGGCTGACCGTCGCGGACGGCGACGACCGCCGGACGGGTCAACTGGTTGTATCGACTGGACATCGAATAGCAATACGCTCCGGTCGCGGCCACCGCCACCAGATCGCCGGGGCCGACGTCGGCTGGCATCCAGGTGTCGCGGATGACGATATCGCCACTCTCGCAATGCTTTCCGACGACGCGCGCGACAACCGGCTGCGCGTCCGAGGAGCGCGAGACCAAGCGGCAATCGTAGTCGGCCTGATAGAGCGCGGGACGGATGTTGTCGCTCATGCCGCCGTCGACGCTCACGTAGCGGCGGCGCAGGCCGGCGTCCAGCGAGACGTCCTTGGTGGTGCCGACCTCGTAGAGGGTGACGGTGCCGGGTCCGGCGATGGCGCGACCGGGCTCGACCGCGATGGTCGGCTCGGGCAGACCCGCGCGGGCCGCCTCCTCGGCGACCAGGCGGCGCAGGTTCGCCGCGAACTCGCCGAGCGGCGGCGGGTCGTCGTTCGGCAAGTACGAAATACCCAGTCCGCCACCGAGATCCAGCGTCGAGATCTGGGCGGTGCGCTCCACGCCGAACTTGTCGATGGCCTCGCGCAGCAGGCCGAGCATGCGGCGTGCGGCGATCTCGAAACCGTCGATCTCGAAGATCTGCGAGCCGATGTGCGAGTGCAGGCCGACGAGCCGCAGGTTGCCGGCCTCGAAGACCCGGGCGAGCGCTTCCATGGCGTCGCCGCCCGCGATCGAGAAGCCGAACTTCTGGTCCTCGTGCGCGGTCGAAATGTATTCGTGGGTATGGGCTTCCACGCCGACGGTGACGCGGACCAACACGTCCTGCACTACACCGGCGCGCCCGGCGACGGCCTCGAGCCGGTCGATCTCGATCAGCGAGTCGACGACCACGTGGCCGACACCGGCCTGCACCGCGGCCTCCAGCTCGGTGACGGATTTGTTGTTGCCGTGCAACGCGATTCGCTCGGCGGGGAAGCCGGCGTGCAGCGCGATGGCGAGCTCGCCGCCGGAGCAGACGTCCAGCGAGAGACCCTCGTCGCGGATCCAGCGGGCGATCTCGCCGCAGAGGAAAGCCTTGGACGCGTAGTGCACCCTGGCATTGGGACCGAAGGCCTGCACCATGTCGCGGCAGCGGGAACGGAAGTCGTCCTCGTCCACCACGAACAGCGGGGTGCCGAACTGCGCGGCGAGGTCGTGCACCGGCACACCGGCCAGCCGCACCACACCGTCGGCGTCGCGAGAGGCGTTGCGCGGCCAGACGTTCGCGGGCAGATCGATCATCTGCTTCGGGTCGGTGGGGCGTTCCGGCAGATTCGGGGCATGCGGAATCTCCGCGTGCCGTGGCCCGGCGGGGTGCGCGCTCATAGTTGTTCCTTCCTTACCGCACGCGCCGAGCACGTGGACAGATACGAATTCACGAGTCGCCCGCGCACTACATACGCTCCGGTGCGCTGACGCCGAGCAGGCCGAGACCGTTGGCAAGCACCTGGCGGGTGGCCTTCACCAGCTCGAGGCGGGCGGACTTGAGCGGCGTGACCGGCTCGTCGCCCTTGGGCAGTACCCGCATGTCGTCGTCGGACTGGAACGGGTGGTAGGCGCCCGCGAGCTCCTCCAGGTAGCGGACTACCCGGTGCGGCTCCCGGTTCTCCGCCGCCGTCGCGACCACCCGGGGGTACTCGCCGAGGGTACGGATCAGCTCGCCCTCACGGTCGGAGGTCATCAAGGCGAAATCCGGTGCGACGGAGGCGAAATCGAACGCGGCGGAGTTGTCGATGATGCGGCAGGAGCGGGCGTGCGCGTACTGCACGTAGTAGATCGGGTTCACGCTGTCCTGCTTGGTCCACAGATCCAGGTCGATATCGATGCTGGAGTTCACCGAGGACCGCACCAGCGAGTAGCGCGCGGCGTCGACGCCGATCGCCTCGACCAGGTCGTCGAGCGTGACCACGGTGCCCGCGCGCTTGCTCATCCGAACGGCCGCACCGTCTTTCACCAGATTCACCATCTGGCCGATCAGCACCTCGACGGTGTCCGGGTCGTCGCCGAACGCCGCGGCGGCGGCCTTGAGGCGGCCGATGTAACCGTGGTGGTCGGCGCCGAGCATGTAGATGCACAGGTCGAAGCCGCGGGCGCGCTTGTCGTGGAAGTAGGCGATGTCACCGGCGATGTAGGCGGACTTGCCGTCGCTCTTGATGACCACGCGGTCCTTGTCGTCGCCGTACTCGGAGCTGGCGATCCACCAGGCGCCGTCCTTCTCGTACAGCTTGCCGGAGGACTTCAGCTCCTCGACGGCCTTGTCCACCGCGCCGGAGGCGAACAGCGAGCTCTCGTTGAAGTAGACGTCGAAGTCGGTGCCGAACTCGTGCAGGGTCTGCTTGATGTGGGCGAACATCAGCTCGACGCCCTCGCGGCGGAACACCTCGTGACGCTCGTCCTCGGGCAGGTCGACGACGCCCGGGTTCTCGGCGACGATCCGCTCGGCGATCTCGCCGATGTAGGCGCCCGCGTACCCGTCCTCGGGGGTCGGCGCGCCGGTGGCGGCGGCGACCAGGGAGTTGGCGAACCGGTCGATCTGCGCGCCGTGGTCGTTGAAGTAGTACTCGCGGGTGACGTCGGCGCCCTGCGCGGCCAGGATGCGGCCGAGCGCGTCGCCGACCGAGGCCCAGCGGGTGCCGCCGAGGTGGATCGGGCCGGTCGGGTTCGCCGAGACGAACTCCAGGTTGATCCGGGTGCCCGCGAGCGTGTCGGCGGTGCCGTAGGTCACGCCCGCCGTGAGCACCTTCCGCACGATCGCGCCCTGCGCGGCGGCGGCGAGGCGGATGTTCAGGAAGCCGGGGCCCGCGACCTCCGCCGAGGAAACACCCTCGGTGGCGCTCAGCGCGTCGGCCAGCCAGGTGGCCAACTCGCGGGGATTCGTTCCGGCCTTCTTGGCCACCTGCATGGCCACATTCGTGGCATAGTCACCGTGTTCCGGATTACGGGGGCGCTCCACATTGACCTCGTCGGGCAGGACCGCAGGGTCCAGTCCACGTTCGACAAGCACCTTCGCCGCGGTGGAGCGAAGGAGATCTGCAAGGTCAGCTGGAGTCACGAGTCTCTATCCTATGGTCTGGGCAGGCGTACGCCGTCGGGCGGGCACTGCCCCGGATCCGTCCGCAACGAACTGCGACAGCGGTTCATCACATCGAGAGAGCAACGAGCAATGCCGAGTAGCAACAGCGCCTCGAAGTCGGCCAAGGCCGTACGAGCCGCGGGGAAGGTGTCGCCTTCCCGCAAGGGGGGCGGCGGCAAGGGCCCACTTCCGAAGAAGCGCCAGGTCCCGTGGTTGGCCATCGGCGCGGCCGCAGTAATCATCGCATTGATCGGTGCGCTCGCCTACAACCTGGTCCCCAAATACCGCGAACAGGCCGAACTGGACAAGTACACGCCCAGCGCGCAGAAGAAGGATCCCTCGGATCAGATCGCGGGCGTGGTGAAGAAGGACTACGCGCAGGGTGCGGGCAAGCACGTCGACCCGACTCAGCGGGTGGCCTACGACCAGACGCCGCCGTTCGGTGGTCCGCACGACCAGGCGTGGGCCGACTGCACCGGCGTCGCCTACGCGAAACCGATCCGCACCGAGAACGCGGTGCACTCGCTCGAGCACGGCGCGGTCTGGATCACCTACAACCCCGACAAGGTGGACTCCGCGGGCATCGACACGCTGAAGAAGAAGGTCGAAGGCAAGCAGTACACCTTGATGTCGCCCTTCCCCGGCCAGGACAGCGCGATCTCGCTGCAGTCGTGGGGGCACCAGCTGAAGCTGGACGACCCGCAGGACAAGCGGATCAACCAGTTCATCACCGCGCTGCGGCAGAACCAGTACACCTACCCCGAGGTCGGCGCGGCCTGCTCCAACCCGTACTTCGACCGGGAGAATCCGGAACCGTTCGATCCCACGCCGCCCGGTCCGGACGCGGTGCCGATGGACGGCGCGGGGATTCCGACCGATCCGTCCGAGCTCGGTGGTGGACTGCCGCCCGGTATTCCGGGTGTGCCGAGCCTTCCCGGCGTTCCCGGCCTGCCCGGCGCACCCGGGCTCCCCGGCACGGCCGGTCTGCCCAGCGCACCGGCCGCACCGACAGCGGGTTCGTAGATGCCGGACGAGGCCGACGGCGCGGAGACCGGCTTCAAGGCGCAAGTACGCAGGCAAGGGGTGGCGCTGCTGATCCTCGGTGCGATCGGCGCCATCCTGCTCGGGTTCGCCATCGGGACGCTCGTGCGTCTTCCACTGGACGGCGGCTCCGGTGAACCCGACCCCAACGCGGTCGACATCGGCTTCGCCCAGGACATGTCCGCGCACCACGCGCAGGCCGTGGAGATGGCGGGCATCGCTCTGCTGCGCTCGACCGACAACGACGTGCGCAGGCTGGCCTACGACATCATGACCACCCAGCAGAACCAGGTCGGCCGGATGCAGGGTTGGTTGCAGCTGTGGAACAAGCCCGCCCAGGGCGCCGACGGTTTCATGGGCTGGATGAGCGAACCCGACTCCGGGCACGGGCACGGCGGCGGGCACCAGATGTCCGGGTCGATGGCGAGCATGCCCGGCATGGCGACCCAGGAGGAACTCGCCGCGCTGCGCCAAGCGCCCGCGCCCGAGGCCGACGCCATGTTCCTGCGGCTCATGCTGCGCCACCACCAGGGCGGCATGCCGATGATGGAGTACGCGGCCCAGCATGCCGCGACGACCGCCGTGCGCACTCTCGCCGCCAGCATGGTCGAAACCCAGCAGGCCGAATCCCGCCTGCTCACCACCATGCTGACCGCTCGCGGCGGCACCCCCCTCCCCCTCAACTGACCCGGCGTCGGGCCGGACCGTTCGAAAGCGCCCGGCCCGACGCCCTTTTTGGCGTCCAGCGCACGATGCGATACGCTTGCCCCGCCCGATCGGACCGCCCGGCCCGACCGAGATCTATCCCGCCCTCGTAGCTCAGGGGATAGAGCGTCTGCCTCCGGAGCAGAAGGCCGCAGGTTCGAATCCTGCCGAGGGCACTTCACTCGCTGCTTGGCCCATGCCCACGGAGGGCGTGGGCCATTGCTCGTTTCGTCGTGTTTTGTGGGGTGCGACCCCCACGCCCCGCCCGGAGGGCTTCGCTCCCGGACCCCCATCGTGTGGGCTGGGTTTGGTGGGGGTGTTGCGTGAGCGTGTGATCGCTGTCGTAGGTCCGCTGGCGTCGTACTGGCCGAAATGGAGATGCGCCGCCGGTGAGGCCAGCCGGTCTGGGCAGTTGCGTGGTGAACGGCTCGACAGCGCCGGTGATCCGCTTGGGGTGGACCTTGCGAACGGCATCGTGCGCTTGCCCAAGGCGAAGTGCGAGCGGAGTCGGTCGGGCACGCCCGAAACCTGATCGGAAGTCGGGCCGGTGGGCAACGACGGCCCGGCGCCTTGTCGAGGTGGACATTGGTTTGCGCCATGGGCCGTCCTCGCCTCGGCCGGTGCGGGGTATCGGGGAGCGGAATCGATGTGGGGGTTCTTGTCCGAGCCGTGCAGTACCGTCCCGGAGCAGACGATCGTTCGTCGGCACGGTGGGTGTCGCGCCAAGTGCCGACAGCTGGCGAGCCGCCGCGGAGCGCGACCGTCTTTTATACCGGCACAGCGCATTTCGATACCAGAGAGAACTCATGGACTTGCACCTGTCCGCCAGCCGCTACTTCGGCGTGCCCGTACCCGCTCGCGTGGCCGACGCCATCGATGCTCGGCTGCTCGAGTATTGGGCGGGCGATCGCGGCCCGCTCGTGGACGCCCATTTGGCGATCAACTACCCGTACTTCGGAGCGATCGACAAATCGCTGAGTGGATTCGTCGTCATCGATGACGAAGGGGACGACTACACGCTGCTGGATCTGCGCGGCGGCGGCCGGGTGTGGTGGCAGAGTCACGAAACCCGGGAAATCGAGCTGTGGTTCGGCTCTTTCGACGACTGGCTGGCCTACCGGGACGAGCTCGAGCGGGCCGAGGCGAACGACGAGGACGAGCGGTCGAGATTCGATATTCGCGACTCCTTCCGTCCGGCGTCGTTCGCCGCGGACGCCGGGCCCGGTCCGACCAGCGCCGAGCTGGCCGAGCGCTACCAGTGGCTGGTGTGGCTGCTGGCGCAGCCGTTGCTGCGCGACGGAAAGCCCATGCAGTCCGCGGAGGACCTGGCCTCCAGTGCCGCCGGGCACTTCACGCACCATTGGAGGGCTACCGACGCTCAGCAGGTGCTCGAGGTGGAATTGCCACTGCTGCATCGAGATCCGCATCTGGCCATCTACTGGCTGCTGCACACCGGCCTGCTCGCACAGGACGACGACCGCGAACGCGTACTCGCCGAGATCGGCCGTGCCGGCGAGCGTCCTGAGCTATTGGACGCCTTCGTCGCGTCCTTCGGCACGCTGGCGATCGACGGCGACGTGGCGTCCGTGCCGGAGTTCCGCGTCCGCCGTTCGCTGCTCCAGCAGTTCGTCGCTCCCGATGACGAGGCGCGAACGCGGGCCGCGCTCACGGCCATGGCGATGGCACCGGAGCATCTGCCGCTGGCCCGGGCGAGCTGGGTGAACCACGGCTTGGACGACGGGACGCTGACCGCTGAACAGGTGGGCGCCGCCCTCGATCGAATGCCTGTCACGACGGGAACGGAACTGCTGCGCGCCGAAGCGGATCGGCGGGCTGGACGAGAGCACAGCCCGGCCGCGGATACTCTCGTGCGTCTGCTATCCGCATCCGCCGACGCATGGACGATCCGCGTGTGGGCGCTGTCCGTGGTGACGCCGCTGGTGCGCGACGGGGCGGCGCTCGCCGCGGCCGCCGGCGAACTGCTCGGCAAAGACCCGTACAGCAGGGCGTGCCTGATCGCCCTGCGGCGAGCCCACAAGCTGTGCGAGACCGAACCGGTGCTGACCCGCGCGGAGCTCGACCTCCGCTGGGCCGATGCCGAGATGTCGTCTTCCTACCTGGTGCGACTGCGCGCGGACGACTACGCCGCCACCCTGGCCGAGATCGATGGCGCCGGGCTGAGCGAGCTTGTCGCACAACGTGTTCTGCTGCGCGCGGACATCGATGAAACGCACGCCGAAGTCGTCGAATGGGCCCTCGACGCCATGATCGGCAGTGCGCACCCCGATCGGGCCGCGCTGGCCGCCACCGGTATCGAGCACCTGCCCGCCGAGGTACGCACCCGCGTGGTCAAGGGGTTGCGGGTGGACTCCCCGGACAGCGCCTTCGTTCCGGTGCTCCTCCGGCTGCTCGAGCACACACCGGAGCCGGATGCCTCCGACATCGTCGCCGAGATGTCCAACGACGAACTGAAGAAGGCTGTCTGCCACGCACTCGCCCCGGTGGCGCATCATCCGCCGGTGTTCGACGAACTGCTGCGGCTGGCGGCCCAACCCGCACCGGCCAGCACGGTCGAAGCGCTGTGGGAACAGCTGTTCAATTCGAACGCGAAACAGTCTGTGCTGCCGCGGTTGTCGCCCGAGCAGGCCGCGCGGGCCGCCGCCGCCATGATCGACACCATCTTGTCCCATCCCGGGATAAGCGCTCGAAATGCCGCGGGCCACCAGCTGTATCGCTTCCAGCACTCCGGCGCGCAGGACTTCCTCATCGCGGCGCTGGACGACTACGGACGCCGCTACGCCGACTCCGACCCGGCGCACAGCGCGGTACTCAGCCACGGGCAGACGGTGGACGATCAGCTCGAGGACGTGGTCGCCAACCTGTATTCCGCGGTACGGAACCTGAACTCCGAAGCCGCGCGCACCGCGTTGATCGAGCGGCTGTTCACCGAACGGCGCAGCGTCTGGCGCATGGGAAACGCACTCGGCGAGATCTTTTCGGCGGAGGCGCACCGGGAGATCATGGGGCGGTTGCGCGAGCGGCACGACTATCGTGCCGCCGCGCACTACGCCAATGCCGTCACCGATCACGTCAAGCAGCGATGGCCCATTGTCGAACTGCTGCGTGAGATCAGCGGCTGGGCCGCGCCGCCGGACGAGACCGATCAGCGGGTGTTCAAGTACGCGCTGGTCGTCGGCATCGTGGCCGCGTTGGAAGCCGACGAGTACGACCTGGTCCGAACCGCCTACGCCAGTTGGGAATCCATGGCGGCCGATGCAGTCGAGCCCGACAGCCTGTCTCGCGGACGGGACTGGATCGATCCACTCACCTCGGAGGACATGCGCGCCCGACTTACCGAGGTGCTGTCCGGAGAGGCTGATTCGGCACGGCGCGCCCTGCTCGACAAGGGCGAGCGAGCACGTGCGGCGGGGCGGCCACTCACCCGGATCGGTGACGACGACCTCGGCACCTTGGCGGGCACCACCGTGCGGCGTCGCCTGCTCACCGACCGAGGCACGGGCGAAGTGTGGTTCCTCGACTCGGACGGCGAGATCTACGCCTTCGACGGATTCGGCATAGCGAACAAGACCCCCTTCCAGACGAGCCGGATCGGCTATCACGGTATGCGGGAATTCCTGGGTGACGCGCGCGAACAGTCCGAGCGCGCGTTGCTGTGGACGGCGTCGGGCAACGAATTCGTCGAACTGGTGCGTTATCTCGACCGGCTCGTCTATCGGTGGGGGATCAACAACGGCCGCTTCGACACGGTCGGCCTCACCTTTCCCGACCCGGCCGCCGCCGAAAACGCCTTCTTCCGGATGAAATCCACCTGCGCGGCGGCGAAATACGCCGAATCCGATCCGTGGTATCTGCCCGGCCGTGCGGCGATCATGCGCACCTTCTACCGGCCCGACGCCGACAGCGAGCACCTGGTCGCCTTCGACCGGCGACGGTTCGCGGTGGACCCGGAACTCGCCTCGGCTCACGAACGCCGCGAGCTGGAGTTGTATCGCGACGGTGCGGCGCTGTCCACCTTGGAGTGGGTGACCTGGGCCGGCTATCGAGTACGCGAGGAACTGACCGTCGCCGAATGGGTTCGCGCTCGCATCCGCGACGACGATCGCGACGCGGCATGGCATGTCGCCGCCCTCGGCGAGATCGCCGAATACCTGGCGGCACAGGGATTCACCGCACATTCGCCCGGTCTCCACGGGTTCATGGCGGAAGTCGGCCCGCCCGCCCCAGCCGAGGACATCGACGCCCTCGAAGCCGAACTCACGGCACCGCTGCCCGCGAGTCTGCGCGCGCTCTGGCAGCGCATCGGCTACGCCGAGTGGCGGATCGGCGAGACCGGGCTGCGACTTCTGGGCCCCGCCGAGGTACGGCGGGAACGGGGACGCATGCGCAAACTCGGGGCGAAGTACACGGCCGCGCTGGACCGTGACGAGCGACTCGAGTGGGATCCCGTGCTGTCGACCTCGAGCGCGCTGGTGGTCGGCCGCGACGGGTCGGTCGACACCATGTTCTCCGATGTGTCACCGAGTTCCGACGACCGGGTCTTCACGCACTTGGACGCGCATCCGGCCTACTCGTGGTGGGAGAAGTCGCTGTCCTGGATCCTCGCGACCTCGTTCCTGAGCCTCTTCGCCGACCACCTCGAACAGGCCGCGCCCGAAACCACGATGCTCTTCGGCGGCCAGCGGCGCGGCCCGGGACTCACCCGCCGGTACTTCGAGGCCGCCGGGCCCAACGGCACCAAGTTCTGGGAGATCGTCACCGATCCCGGCCTCGACACCGTCGCCACACGGCACGGTAGAGAAGGCAGTGTGGGCACGGTCAACACCAAGCGCTACGGCGACCCGGCCAAGGCGGCCGCCAAGGCCGCGAAAACGATTGCCGCCAAACAGAAGAGCGGATACGAGGAGACCGACGGCTGAGGCACGGTCGGCCGAGCAGCTCGGCGCGGCCGTCCCCCGCGCGCACCGCAGTCGGCCTTTGGCAGGATGGGCCTGTGCGTTCCGTGTTGCGGGTGGGGGCCGTGGTGGCCGCGATGATCGCCCTGAGTTCTTGTTATCCCGAGGATGTTCCGACGTCGGCGACTACGACCAGCTCCGCGGCGCCGACGAGCACCCTCTCGCCGGATCAGCGGCATCGGCAGGGAGCCTTGGCGGAGGGCACGCGGATGGCGGAGGTGCTCGCGCTGCCGACGGATATCGATCCGGACGTCACGGTGTACGGGCGGGCGGGGGTGTTGACGCCGGCGCTGCTGCTGGTGATGGCGGGGCACAACGACGCCATCAAGGAAGCGGCCGAGCGCAACGGGTTGCTGACCGGTTTCATAGCGCACCGCACGAACGGCGATCGGGAACGCCGAAAGGACCTGACGCACGGCGTGATGCGTTTCCCGGACGACGCGACGGCACGGCGGGCGGCCGCCGATCTGGCGGCCGCCGCGGTGCACTCTCCGGGTCTGCTCGAGTCGGTGGCGCGCACGCCCGCGCCACTTCCCGGCGCCCCGGAGTCGAGGTTCAGCCACAAGGAAGAACGGGGACGCTCGGAGGGAATGTCCTTCACCCCCTTCCGCGAGTACGTGATCTACACGTCGGTGCGGGCCGGAACACTAGATGAGGTGCAGCAATCCACGCTGCGCGCCATCGAGCTGCAGGGCCCGCTGCTCGACGGCTTCATTCCGACGCGACTGGCCGACTATCCCGACCTCCCCTACGATCCGGATGGCGTCTTCGCCCTCACCATCGGCGACGGCGACGCGCAACAGGGCGCGTATCGCCAACGTGGCGCGGTGCTCTTCGCGCAGGACCAACCGCGCGCGGCGTCCCTGTTCCGCCAGGTCGGAGTGAACGCTATGGCCAACAAAGGCACTACGGTCTACCGCACCGACGACCACTCGGGTGCGCAGCGCCTGCGCGCGGGTTTGGCGGAGATGCAGCGCGAGCACCAGCCCGCGCCGACCGCACCCGGGGTCCCGTCCTCGTCCTGCGTTTCGGATCCGGAAGGCGGTGCGAATTCGTGGTTCTGCGTCGTCGCCGCGGGTCGGTACGTAGGCGAGATCTGGGCGAAGACACAGGACGACGCGCACCGCCTGCTCGAAGAGCAGTACCGAGTGCTGCACGCCGCGAAGTAGATCGAGTCGCACGGGCCTTTCCCGTACCCTCGCCTTCATGAGCTGTTGCGGACCGTCGCGCCGGACATTGCTCGGCGCGATGGCCTCCGCGGCACTGCTTTCCGCGCTGCCCGCGAGTCGCGTAACGGCGCAGTCCGTCTCACCGGTGGCGACGGATTTGGAAGTGGTCACGGTTACCGATCAATCGGTTGTGCTGACTTGGACGACCGTGGCGGCGGACGAGTCGGGAAGACTGGTGCCCGTTCCATCCGACGCCGAAGTGCGCTTGGGCGCAGCGGATTCCGTGCGGGGCCCGGTGCCGGTCTTCGCCGATCCCGAGCGAACCCCGTTCCACTACGCGGAGATCGGCGGTTTGGAGCCGGGGCGACGCTACCGTTTCGAAGCATGGTCGCAGGGTGCGCGGGCGACGCCCGCTCTCTCGCTGACGACACTCACGCCCGGAACACCGGAAACCACGGGCGAATTCACCACCCTGCTGCCACCGCCGGGCCGCCTGTTGCGCACCATCGCGCTGGCCAACGACGTGCACTACGGCGAGACGGTGAGCGGTCTGGTGGTCGGCGGGTTCCCGCCCGGGTTCCGCCAGCTCGCCGGGCTGCCGCCCTACCCGGAAGTCATGCTGGACGCGCTGCTGGACGACCTGCGGGCCAGGGAAGTGGACCGGCTGGTCGTCGCGGGTGACCTGACCAGCGAGGCGACGCCGGAGGAATCGCGCGGCGTCCGCGCCCGGCTGGACACCTGGGGTGCGCTCGGCACCGACTACCTGGTGACGAGGGGCAATCACGACCGCCCGCACGTCGGCTACCAGGGCTGCACGCATCTGGGCGAACACCGCGACTGCTGGGGCGACAACTTCCTGCCTCCGCAGCAACTGGTCGAGCACGAGGTCGGCGGGCTGCGCCTGCTCGGCGTGGACACCAGCGAACTCGACGGCTCGGGCGGCCGCATCGATCGACCGCAGTTCGATCGCCTTGCCGAGGTGCTGCGCGCCGATCCGGACCGCCCGACCCTGGTCTTCGGCCACCACCCGGTGACCCGCGAGTCCGGGCTGACCAACACCGCGGGGCCCGGCTTCGTCCTCAACGGTCCGGACAGCGCGGAGCTCCAGCACGACTACGAGCGCGCGCCCGGCGTCTTCCTGCACCACAGCGGCCACACCCACCGCAACCGGCGAACCCGCCCGGACGCGAACATCGCGGTGGAATTCCTCGAGGTGGCCGCGGTGAAGGAGTATCCGGGCGGCTACAGCCTGCTCCGCGTGTACGAGGGCGGCTACATGGTGAACTTCTACAAGACGCGCGCCGAGAGCGCCCGGCGCTGGAGCAGCACCACCCGCGGCGAATACTTCGGCCTCTTGCCCGACTACACCTTCGGTACGTTCGCCGATCGCAATCACGTTGTCCTGCGCGACTTTTCCGGCCTCAGCTGAAGCTACCGGCACCGCGGACGGCGAACGTCGACGCCCCGGTCCGGCGGTGGCGTAACACCGAACCGGGGCGTCGACGACCGGCGCACCCCTTGCTTGGAGCGAGCGGCGGGAATTGAACCCGCGTAAACGGCTTTGCAGACCGTTGCCTCAACCACTCAGCCACGCCCGCCTCGCCTTCGAGAATGCCGGGCCGGGCACCGAGCGACCAGACTTGGGCTCGAGCTGATTCGAAAGCGCGCCCGACCCCGGCGCGGGTGATAGAACGTCGGCGCACGACACGGAAACGGCCGCTCGGCATGGAATGATCGAGGACATGTCTCGGCCACGCCCGCTCCCAGTCGACCCGATCGAGGAGGCCCACCGCCAGTGGGTCGGCCACGGCTGGGGCGATGTCGCCGACGGCATGGCGGCGGTGACGTCGCTGGTCCGCGCCCAGCAGATCGTGATGGCCCGGGTGGACGAGGCACTGAAACCGACCGGTCTGACCTTCTCCCGGTACGAGCTGTTGATGCTGCTCAGCTTCAGCAAGACCGGCGCGCTGCCGATGGCGAAGGCCAGCGCCCGCCTGCAAGTGCACCCGACCAGCGTCACCAACACCGTCGATCGCCTGGAGGCGGCCCGACTCGTGGAACGGGTGCCGCACCCCAGCGATCGCCGCGCCACCCTGATCGAGATCACCGACGCCGGAAGGGAATTGGTCGCCGAGGCGACCAAGGAGCTGAACACGAAGGTGTTCGCCCAGCCCGGCCTGCCCCCGCAGCGACTGCACACGCTGTTGCAGCTGCTCGCGGAATTCCGGCATGCCGCGGGCGACTTCGACACCGGGGGCGCGCCCGCGCGCTGGAACACCCGCGATCGCTGAACTTCGGTACGTACCTGTCGGTCTCGTACACCACGCGAGCGACCGCCTCGTAACGTTCCGGCATCCAACTAGCGAATCGGCGGCTGTGTTGCCTTGGCAGCGGACGGGAAAAGGTCCACCATGTAATCCATGGTGCTGGTCTTGGGGGTATCGGCGGGCGCTGGTGGCGCGCGGGCGATGTTGACTCATTCCGATCAGCCGCACCTGCCGCCGATCGATCGTTGCCATGTACCTCGCCGCGCGGGCGGTGGCGTCGAGGAGGCCGTGTTCGAGGCGATCCGCCGAATGTCCCGTTCAGCCCAGCTTCGGGACGAGCTGATCACCGGGACCGCGGTCACCTGCCGCTGCCCGCTGCACGCCGACTCCATCCGTGCCGCGGCGGGTCGCACCCGACTCACCATCGTCGACGAGCCGCTCGCCCAGCTGCGGTACCTGCGCTTCACCGGAAGGCTGCCGGAGTCGGGCACGGTGATTCTCTACGACCTCGGCAGCTCCGGGCTGACGGTCACGCACGCCGACTGCCGCACCGACACCATCCTTTCCAGCAAACGCAGCACGGTGCTCGGCGGCGACGGCTACGACGCGCTGCTGCGCTGGCAACTGGCCCGCGGCGGGGTGCTCACCGACCGGCTGACCAGCCGGCGCCATCGCGAGGCGCTCAGCAGCGCGCGGGTGGTCACCGCGACCGATGTCGGCTCCGGCGGCCGCGCCGTGGTGACCCGCAGCGACCTGGCCGAACTGTGCGCGGCCGGCATCCACCATTCGGCGTCCTTCGTCCGCCAGCTCATCGAGGAGGGCGGGGTGCGCCCGGAGGCGCTGGTGCTACTCGGCGGCTGCACCCGCAGCCCGAGCGTGCGCGCCGAACTGGCCGGACTCGTCGATCTGCCGGTGGTCTACGACCCGGAGCCGGAGTACGTCTCGGCCCGCGGCGCGTTGCTGCTCGCCGCCGAACGCCCGTCCGGCGACGTGCGGATGACGCGGCTGCGAGCGGGCGCGACGCTGTACCGGCCCGCTACCGCGGGCGTCGACCGTCGGAAGGTCATCGCGGCCGTGGCGGTCACCGCGACGCTCGGTGCGACGATCGCCGGTCTGCTCGCGGTGGAACGGAATTCGGCGCGACCACCGCACGGCGGAACCGCGCCGACGCAGATCGAACTGCGCACCACCCCGGAGCTGTCTGGCAACTGAGGCCGGAGCCCGCCACATCCCGTTGGCTAGCATGGCGCGAGAACCACAAGCGCACGACTACGGGGGTGTACACATGGCATTCGCCGCCGCAAGAACCATGCTCACGACCGGATTCGGGGTCCTGATGTCGCATCGTGCCCTTCGCGCGTTTCCGGCGCGGTCGGCTGTCATCGGGGCGGTCGTGATGGGCGCGCCGATGCTGTTGGTCGGCGCGGACGTCGCCGACGGAACCTCGGCGACGCCGTTACTGCTGGTGGGCGTCGCCTATCTGCTGACGATGATCGTCACCACGTTCGGCAATGCCGCGCTCATCGCACAGACCGACATCGTGATGCGCGGCGGGTACCCCAGCGCGGCCGAGGGCAGGCGGGCGGCGCGGGCACGGTGGGCCGCGCTCCTGTTGTGGGCGCTCGCCGCGGCGACCGTGCTACCCGTGCTGCGGCTGGTCGAGCACGACTTCCGCGACATGCGCGCGATGCGCGGCCGCACCCGGACGGCGTGGGCGGACGTGGCGAATCTGACGCTGCCGAAGATCGTCCTGGAGCACCGCAAACCTCTTGATGCCCTGCGTGATTCGCGGGTGGCACTGGAGCGTGGGTGGGGCCCCGACGTGGCGAGCAGTGCACGTCTCGGCGTCGTCGGCTACGTGCTAGTGCTCGTCGGCATCCTGCTGAGCGTGTCGGTCGGTGCGGCGTTGGGCGCGCAGGCGCAGGCGGGGATCGGCCTGCCATACGGCACAGCGATCGGCAGCTGGCTCGGACTGTCCGTCTTCACCACCGGACTGATCTTCTTCTCGGCCGCGACGGCGGTGTATCAGACCGCGCTCTACCGCTACTCGGTCGACGGACGCACGCCGCCCGCGTTCGCCGCGGATCTGACCCGCTCGTTCCAGCCCTGAGCGGAGTCGGACGAACTCGAAGCCATTCCGGCTCGGAGTTCCAGGCCGAACCGTGCGCCCACAGAGTCGAACCCGTCGACGGGACCGGTGCGGGGCGAGCCGACCGGTGGCGCGTGGCCCGGGAAACAGCAACGGCTCGCGCGACGCCACGGAAGGCGGACGCGCGAGCCGTGCACTGACTCAGCGGTTGTTGAACTTCGCCGGACGCTTCTCGACGAAGGCGGTCATGCCTTCCTTCTGGTCCTCGATCGCGAACAGCGAGTGGAACACGCGGCGCTCGAAACGCAAACCCTCGGCGAGGGTGGTCTCGAAGGAGCGGTTCACCGACTCCTTCGCGATCATGGCGACCGGCAGCGACATGCCCGCGATGGTCTCGGCCACCTCGAGCGCGGTGTCGAGCAGCTCGGCGGCGGGCACGATGCGCGAGACGAGTCCGGCGCGCTCGGCCTCCTCGACGTCCATGTTGCGGCCGGTCAGCACCAGATCCATGGCCTTGGCCTTGCCGATCGCCCTGGTCAGGCGCTGCGAGCCGCCGATGCCGGGGATGACGCCGAGCTTGATCTCCGGCTGCCCGAACTTGGCTGTATCGGCGGCGATCAAGATGTCGCAGATCATCGCCAGCTCACAGCCGCCGCCGAGCGCGTAACCGGCGACCGCCGCGATGGTGGGCTTGCGGAAGTTCGCCAGCCGGTCCCACCGGGCGAAGAAATCGTCCATGAACATGTCCATGTACGACTTGGGCTGCATCTCCTTGATGTCGGCGCCCGCCGCGAAGGCCCGCTCCGAGCCGGTGATGACCACGGCGCCGATCTCGTCGTCGTGCTCGAGCTCGTCCAGCGCGGCGATCACGTCATCGAGGACCTGCGCGTTCAGCGCGTTGAGCGCCTTCGGACGGTTCAGCGTGATCCAGCCGACCCGGCCCTTGCGCTCCAGCAGAATCGTCTCGAAGTCGCTCACTCGGTCACCTCTTGCTCGGATCGGTTACGGATATCGGTGACGATAGCCGAGAAGTCCTTGCCCGCGTCCGTCTGGTTGAACCGGGTGTAGATCTCCGCGGCGAGCGCGCCGAGCTGCCCGTCGATGCCGTTGGCGCGCAAGGCGTTCGCGGCGAGGCCGAGGTCCTTCGTCATCAGCGCGGTGGCGAATCCCGGCTGGTAGTCGTTGTTCGCCGGGCTGGTCGGGACCGGGCCGGGCACCGGGCAGTAGCTGGTCAGCGCCCAGCTCTGGCCCGAGGCGGTGGAGACCACGTCGAAGAACGACTGGTGACTCAGGCCCAGTTTCTCGCCGAGCACCAGCGCCTCGGACAGGCCGATCATCGAGATACCGAGCAGCATGTTGTTGCAGATCTTGGCGGCCTGGCCGACGCCCGCGTCGCCGCAGTGCACCACCTTGCCGCCCATCACCTCCAGCACCGGGAGCGCGTCGGCGAAATCGGCCGCCGCGCCGCCGACCATGAAGGTCAGGGTGCCCGCCGCCGCGCCCGCGACACCGCCGGAGACGGGTGCGTCGAGCGCGCGGTGCCCGGCCGCGACGGTCCGCGCCGCGGCCTCCTTGGCATCGGCCACGTCGATGGTGGAGCAGTCGATGAACAGGGTGCCCGGGTTCGCGGCGGGCAGCAGGTCGGCGTAGACGTCGAGCACCAGCTTGCCGTTGGGCAGCATGGTGATCACCACGTCGCGGTCCGTCGCGGCCGCGACGGCCGTCTCGACGACGGTCGCGCCGTCCTTGCGTGCCTGCTCCTGCGCCGCCGGCACCGGGTCGAACGCGAGCACGTCGTAACCCGCGCGGACCAGATTGGCCGCCATGGGCGCGCCCATGTGGCCGAGGCCGAGGAAACCGATCTGCCCACCCGTCGCCCGGCCACCGCCCCTCATCGAATCGCTGTGCGATGCTGTGTTCACTGCTCCGCCTCCGCTGTCGCCAAACCCAGTTCCTTGTCGCCCAATTCGGCGAAGTACGCCGCCACCTGCGCGTCGGTGACCTCGGCGAGGGTCGCCGGTCGCCACTGCGGGTTGCGGTCCTTGTCGACGACCTGCGCGCGAATGCCCTCGACCAGGTCGTGCGACCCGAGCGAGGCGATGGAGACGCGGTACTCCTCGTTCAGCACCGCCTCCAGGCTCGGCAGCTCGCGCGCCGCGCGCAACGAGCGCAGCGTGACCTTCAGCGCGACAGGCGATTTGGCGAGCAGGTCGGAAGCCGCCTTGCTCGCCTCCGGCGCGTCGTGAGCTTGCAGCCGCGCCACGATCTCCTCGACGGTGTCCGCGCTGTAGCAGGCGTCGATCCAGTCCCGCTGCCCCAGGAGTTCGGATTCCGGTGCGGGCTTGGCGAACTCGGCGATGGCGGCGTCGGCGGTCGCGGTGCGCAGCGCGTCGAGCAGCGCCGGGATGTCGTCGGAAGGCACGTAGTAGTCGGCGAATCCGGCCGCGATGGCGTCACCCGCGCTCATCCGCGCGGTGGTCAGCGCGACGTGCGTGCCGATCTCGCCCGGTGTGCGCGCGAGCAGGTAGGTGCCACCGACATCGGGGACGAAGCCGATGCCGACCTCGGGCATGCCGACCTTGGACCGCTCGGTGACGATGCGGTGGCTGCCGTGACCGGAAAGGCCTACCCCGCCGCCCATCACGATACCGTCCATCACCACCACGTAGGGCTTCGAGTAGCGACCGATCAGCGCGTTGAGGATGTACTCGTCGCGCCAGAACACGCCGGTCGGCGAATCAGCGCCCGCCGCACCGGTTTTCGCATCGGCATGGATCGCGACGATGTCGCCGCCCGCGCACAGCCCGCGCTCACCCGCGCCGGTCACCACGACGGTGCGGACCTCGTCGTCCTCGGCCCACGCTCGCAGGGCATCCGTGATGGCAAGCGCCATCGGGTGATTCAGCGCGTTGATGGCCTTGGGCCGGTTCAGCGTGATCAGCCCCAGGCCGTCGCGCTTCTCGATGAGTACGTCACTCATGCTGCTCCTATGACCGAGCGGGCTACGACCACCCGCATGATTTCGTTGGTGCCCTCGAGGATCTGGTGCACGCGCAGATCCCGGACGATCTTCTCCAAACCGTATTCGTGCAGATAGCCGTAGCCGCCGTGCAATTGGAGGGCCTTGTTGGCCACCTCGAAGCCGACGTCGGTGGCGAATCGCTTGGCCATCGCGCACAGTTCGACCTTGTCGGGCGCGTCCGCGTCGAGGGCGGCGGCCGCGCGCCACAGCAGCGTCCGCGCGGCCTCCAATCCGGTGCGCATATCGGCCAGTTCGAATTGCAGCGCCTGGTTCTTGTTCAGCGGCTTGCCGAAGGCCTGGCGGTCGGCGAGATACGGCACCGCCTTGTCCAGCGCCGCCTGCGCACCGCCGACCGAGCAGGCCGCGATGTTCAGCCGGCCACCGTTGAGCCCGTTCATCGCGATGCGGAAGCCGTCGCCCTCCGCGCCGAGCCGGTTGGCGACCGGGACGCGGACGTCCTCCAGGACGACCTGGCGGGTCGGCTGGGCGTTCCAGCCCATCTTCCGCTCGTTCGGCCCGACCGAGAGGCCCGGGGTGTCGGCGGGAACGATCAGCGCCGAAATGCCGCGCGCGCCTTCGTCACCCGTGCGCACCATCAGCACGTAGACGTCGTTGGCGCCCGCGCCGGAAATGAACTGCTTCGCGCCGTTGAGGATGTAGTCGTCGCCGTCGCGAACGGCCTTGGTGCTCAATGCCGCCGCGTCGGAGCCGACGCCCGGTTCGGTCAGCGCGTAGCTGCCGAGCAACTCCATCGAGGTCAGTCCCGGCAGCCAGCGCCGGCGCTGCTCCTCGGTGCCGTAGGCATCGATCATCCAGGCGGCCATGTTGTGGATGGAGATATAGGCCGCCACCGCCGGGCATCCGGTGGCCAGCTGCTCGAAGATCCGCACAGCGTCGAGCCTGCGCAGCCCCGAGCCGCCCACGTCCTCGCGGACGTAGATGCCGCCGAGCCCGAGCGGGCCCGCCTTGCGCAGCACGTCCACCGGAAAGTGTTTCTGCTCGTCCCATTCCAGCGCGTTGGGCGCGAGGAACTCGTCGGCGAACTGGCGCGCGGTCTCACCGATCGCGCGCTCGTCCTCGTTCAAGGTGAACATCCGGCTCAGTCCATCGTCGGGATGACGAACGCGTTGGACTCCTTCAGACCGGAGGGCCAGCGCTGGGTCACCGTCTTGGTCTTGGTGTAGAAGCGGATCGAGTCCGGGCCGTGCTGGTTCAGGTCACCGAAGCCGGAACGCTTCCAGCCGCCGAAGGTGTAGTACGCGATCGGCACCGGGATCGGCACGTTGATGCCGACCATGCCGACCTCGACCCGGGATGCGAAATCGCGGGCGGTGTCGCCGTCGCGGGTGAAGATGGCCACGCCGTTGCCGTACTCGTGCTCGTTGGCCAGGCGCAGCCCCTCCTCGTAGTCCTTGGCGCGGACCACGGTGAGTACCGGGCCGAAGATCTCCTCTTTGTAGATCCGCATGTCGGCGGTGACCTTGTCGAACAGGGTCGCGCCGACGAAGTAGCCGTCCTCGCCGCCCTCGACGGTCAGGCCGCGACCGTCCACGACCAGCTCGGCCCCCTCATCGATGCCGATCTGGACGTAGTTGTTCACCCGGTCCACGCCGTCCTTGCCGACCAGCGGGCCGAAGTCGGCGCCCGGATCGTCCGAGCGGCCGATGTTGAGCTTGTGCACGCGCTCGGTCAGCTTGGCCACCAGGCGGTTCGCGGTCTCCTCGCCGACCGGCACGGCCACCGAGATGGCCATGCAGCGCTCGCCCGCCGAACCGTAGCCCGCGCCGATCAGCTGGTCGGCGACGTCGTCGAGATCGGCGTCGGGCATCACGATGGCGTGGTTCTTGGCGCCGCCGAAGCACTGGGCGCGCTTGCCGTTCGCGGTCGCGGTCTCGTAGATGTACTGCGCGATCGGGGTGGAGCCGACGAAGCCGACGGCCTTGATGCGCGGATCGTGCAGCAGGGTGTCGACGGCCTCCTTGTCGCCGTTGACGACGTTGAACACGCCCGCGGGCAGACCCGCCTCCAGGAACAACTCGGCCAGCCGCAGCGGCACCGAGGGATCGCGCTCGGACGGCTTGAGCACGAACGCGTTGCCGCACGCCAGGGCCGGGCCCGCCTTCCACAGCGGGATCATGGCCGGGAAGTTGAACGGGGTGATGCCCGCGACGACGCCGAGCGGCTGGCGCATCGAGTACACGTCGATGCCGGTGCCCGCGCTCTCGGTGTATTCGCCCTTGAGCAGGTGCGGAATGCCGGTGGCGAACTCGATGACCTCGAGTCCGCGCTGGATGTCACCCTTGGCGTCGGCGATGGTCTTGCCGTGCTCGGCGGAGAGCAGCGCGGCCAGGCTGTCCATCTCGTCCTGCACCAGGGTCAGGAACCTCATCAGCACCCTGGCCCGCTTCTGCGGATTGAACGCCGCCCACTCCGGCTGGGCCGCCGCCGCGTTCGCGATGGCCGCCTCGACCTCGGACTTGCTCGCCAGCGGCACCCGCGCCTGCACCTGACCGATGTTCGGGTCGAAGACGTCGCCGAAATTGCCGGAGGCGCCCGGGACGTGCTGCCCGCCGATGAAGTGAGTGAGTTCGCGAACCATGCCAGTCCTTGTCTGTCGTCGTCGACGCGCGGAGGCGCGATCTGCGGTCATCCTATAGTTGGATGTCCAAGTAAATAACCGGCGGTTCGCGAATGTGATTCATCCCACCTCGCCGAGTACGCCTACGTGGCCGAGCGCGTTCCGCGTCCGACGGCGTGGGGAGAACCGCCGCGAGTCAATCGGACCCACGCGGCGAACGCGTCAGGGCGATGGCACCGGCCGCCACCAGCACCGCGCCGATGATCAGTACGAACCCGGCCGCGCCGAGCCCGTCCGACAGCTCCGGCACCGCGTCGACGATCGCCAGCGTGACCGCCCCCGCGCCGCCGATTATCAACATCGGGGACCGCCGCGTCGGATACAGCGCGAAGCACAGGACAGCGACGAGCGCGGTCAGCCCGGCCGACCAGAGTTCGCGTCCGAAGTCGACGAGGTGCGCACCGAGCAGGGCGAGGGCGATCCCGAGCAGGTATCCGGCCCATGCCTCGACGAGAGCACCCCTCGCGGCCAGCAGGAGCCAGGCCGACCCGAGGACGAAAACGCCGAAGCCGACCCAGAAGTCGTCGAGGTCGATCACTTCGCCGAGCACACCGGCGACGAACGGACCACTGAACGCCGCGCAGGCGAGCATGCCGACGACCGAGGGCAGCGCCAGATAACCGGCCACCGCGACGACCAGTCCCGCGCCTACCGCGACCACCCACGCTTCGTCGGATCCCGTGTCCTCGATGCCCGATCCGACCGCCCCGGCGACGGCGGCCGCGGCCAGCGCGAACAGGACGGCGGCGAGCCGGACGCGCGGGGACGGCGCCGGCGCGTGGAACAGCGCGGCGCGCCCGGCCAAGACCACGCCGCCGAACACGAGCCCGACCGCCACAGCGGCGAGAACGGCGACCCGCCCGGTCCGCGCCAGATCGTCCCAGGCCGCACCCAGGAACAGCATGACCCCGCCGAGCAGCAGGCCCGCCCCGGCGTACGCCGCCACCTCGGCGAGCAGCTTGCCGCCCGAGGGCCGGGCCGCGGCCTCCTCGGCGGCGACCGCCGCCAACACGGCGTCGCGCTGCTCCGCGCTCAACACGCCGCCGTCGACCAGCCGCCGCAGGGCGGCCCCCACCCGTTGCTCGTACGCCATCGGACCAGTATGTCCGAGGGCGGGATGGCGGTCAGCCCAGTCCGCCGCCGGCGCCGAGCCATTCCATCGTCAACAGCGGGACCGGGCCGACTCTGAGTTCGGGTGCCAGCCGCTCCTCACCCGGCCGGGCGGTCGGGGTGTCGGGGGCGCCCGGGCGCAGGCAGGCGGCGGCCCGCGCGATCAGGGTCGGGTGCGATCTCATAGTCGTTGACCTCCAGACCGTTTCGAGGATTCCGTGGCGGCCCACACCGACACGGATGCCGGTTGCATCGGTCGAACAGAGGGCGGCCTCGCGCGCGAGGTCGGCGGCGGAATGAGCGGCGCATCGCCGGACCCGGAACGAGCACGGCGAAGGTGGCGTCCCGTCGTCGACCACGCCATTCGGTGCGGCCCTTCCATCGCAACTCGAGCGGCGGCCGAAGTCGCCGGTTGCGGTCAGGCTGATCGGAACCTCGCTACCTGGAAATCGGCGCACGGCCGGACAGCCGCGATTCCTGGCGGTGTGATCGCTGTCACCGTAGAATTACTTTGACGTCCTAGTATCGGGCGTCAGCAGGAATCGCCGGAGGACTCCCGTGGCCGACAGCAGCGCGCTCCACACGCCCACCCATCCCGTGCGTTTCGTGACGTCGGCCGCCCTGTTCGACGGGCACGACGCCGCGATCAACATCATGCGCCGCATTCTCCAGTCCCAGGGCGCGGAGGTGATCCACCTCGGCCACAACCGCGCGGTGCACGAAGTGGTCGCCGCCGCGATCGAGGAGGACGTGCAGGGCGTCGCGGTCAGCTCCTATCAGGGCGGCCACATCGAGTACTTCGAATACCTCGCGGCCGCGCTGAAAGAGGCCGGGGCCGGTCACATCCGAGTCTTCGGCGGTGGCGGCGGGGTGATCGTGGCCGAGGAGATCGAGCGCCTTGCCGCCTCGGGCGTGCGGATCTTCTCCCCCGAGGACGGCCAGCGGCTCGGTTTGCCGGGCATGATCAACGAATTGGTGCGCACCTGCGATGTCGATCTCGCCCAGGATTTTCCGGCGACCGAGGCGGTGCTCGCCGGCGAGCGGTCCGCGCTGGCGCGCGCCATCACCTGCCTCCAGCAGGACACGCTGCCCTCCGCCGCCCGCGAGGCGCTGCTCGCCGCGGCCGACGCGCGCGCCGTGCCGGTGCTCGGCATCACCGGCACCGGCGGATCGGGAAAGTCCTCTCTCACAGACGAATTGGTGCGTCGGCTGCGCTCGGACCAGCAGGACAAGCCGCGCGTCGCGATCCTCGCCGTCGACCCCACCCGCCGCCGCGGGGGCGGCGCACTGCTCGGCGACCGCATCAGGATGAACGCGCTCGACGGCGCGCACATGTTCTTCCGCTCGCTGGCCACCCGCGGCAATCACGAGCTGCCGCAAAACATCGACACCATCATCGCCGCGTGCAAGGCGGCCGGATACGACCTGGTCGTCCTGGAGACGCCGGGCATCGGACAGGGCGATACCGCCATCGTCGACCACGTCGACGTGTCGATGTACGTCATGACGCCCGAGTTCGGCGCCGCCTCCCAGCTCGAGAAGATCGACATGCTCGACTACGCCGATGTGGTGGCGATCAACAAATTCGAGCGCCGGGGCGCTGCCGACGCGGTGCGCGACGTCTCGCGCCAATTGCTGCGCAACCGTGAGGCATTCGGCGCGCGCCCGGAGGACATGCCCGTCTTCGGCACCAGTGCCGCGACCTTCAACGACGACGGGGTCACCGCGCTCTACCAGCACCTGACCGGCCTGCTGAGCGAGCACGGCCTGCGGCTCGAGCCCGGCACGCTGCCGCAGGTGGACACCAAGGTCTCCACCCGCTTCGCCCAGCTCATCCCGCCCGCCAGGGTGCGGTATCTGGCCGAGATCGCCGAGGCGGTGCGCGGATACCACGCCGAGACGGCTCGGCAGGCCGCGGCGGCGCAGCGCGTCCAGCGGCTCGAGCAGGTGCTGGCCGAACTGCCCGAGGACACTGCGGTCGCCGACCTGCTCGACACCGCCCGCCGGGAACTGAGCGACCGGGACGCCGCGCTGCTGGCCGAATGGCCCTCGGTCGCCGAGAGTTACCGCGGCGCGGAGCAAGTGGTGCGGGTGCGCGACCGGGAGCTGCACACGCCGTTGCGGCGAGAATCGTTGTCGGGCAGTAGCATCGCGCGCGTCGCGCTGCCCCGCTTCACCGATCACGGTGAGCTGTTGCGGTTCCTGCGGGCGGAGAATCTGCCGGGCCGCTTCCCGTTCACGGCGGGCGTGTTCGCGTTCAAGCGGGACAACGAGGATCCGGCGCGGATGTTCGCGGGCGAGGGTGATCCGTTCCGCACCAACCGGCGGTTCAAGGTGCTCTCCGAACACTCCGACGCGAAGCGTCTTTCGACGGCCTTCGACTCGGTGACGCTCTACGGCCGCGATCCCGACGAACGCCCCGACATCTACGGCAAGGTCGGCACGTCCGGCGTCTCCATCGCCTCGCTCGACGACATGAAGGCGCTCTACGACGGCTTCGACCTCACCGCGCCGACCACCTCGGTCTCCATGACCATCAACGGCCCGGCCCCGACCATCCTCGCCTACTTCCTCAACACCGCTATCGACCAAGCGCTGGAACGCTTCTCGGCGAGCGAGGGTCGCGCGCCGACGGCGGACGAAGCCGCCGACATCCGGGCGCGCACGCTGGCCACCGTGCGCGGGACCGTGCAGGCCGACATCCTCAAGGAGGACCAAGGCCAGAACACCTGCATCTTCTCCACCGAGTTCAGCCTGCGGATGATGGCCGACATCCAGGAATGGTTCGTGCGCAACAAGGTTCGCAACTTCTATTCGGTGTCCATCTCGGGCTACCACATCGCCGAGGCGGGCGCGAACCCGATCAGTCAGCTGGCCTTCACCCTCGCCAACGGATTCACCTACGTGGAGGCCTATCTCGCGCGCGGCATGGACATCGACGACTTCGCGCCCAACCTGTCGTTCTTCTTCTCCAACGGCATGGACCCGGAGTACTCGGTGATCGGCCGGGTCGCGCGGCGCATCTGGGCGATCGCGATGCGCGACCGCTACGGCGCCAACGAGCGCTCGCAGAAGCTGAAGTACCACATCCAGACCTCGGGCCGTTCGCTGCACGCGCAGGAGATGAACTTCAACGACATCCGGACCACGTTGCAGGCGCTGATCGCCGTCTACGACAACTGCAACAGCCTGCACACCAACGCCTACGACGAGGCGGTGACCACCCCGACCGAGGAATCGGTGCGCCGCGCGCTGGCCATCCAGCTGATCATCAACCGTGAGTGGGGTCTGGCGATGAACGAGAACCCGATGCAGGGCAGCTTCATCGTCGACGAGCTCACGGATCTGGTCGAGGAGGCGGTGCTCACCGAGTTCGAGCGGATCAGCGAGCGCGGCGGCGTGCTCGGCGCCATGGAGACCGGCTACCAGCGCGGCAAGATCCAGGACGAATCCATGCTCTACGAGCGGCGTAAGCACGACGGCTCGCTGCCGATCATAGGGGTCAACACATTCCGCAATCCCAACGGCGAACAGCACCGGGTGATGGAACTGGCGCGCGCCACCGAAGCGGAGAAGAAGTCCCAGCTCGACCGGGTGCGCGAGTTCCAGCAGCGCCACCGCGACGCGGCGCACGCGGCGCTGGCCCGCCTCGACGCGGTGGCCCGCACCGACGAGAACATCTTCGAGGTGCTGATGGACGCCGCGCGGGTATGCACGCTGGAGCAGATCACCGAAGCCTTCTTCACCGTCGGCGGGCAGTACCGCCGCAACGTCTGAGGCGCGGGATCCGTCATTGGCCCGCGCGGGCCATCGGTCGTGTGACAATCGCCGGGCCGGGAAATCCGCCACGACAGGAGGGACACGATGGACCTCGCCGGTCTACGCGTGATCGACGCGCACATCCACCAGTGGGATCCGCTGACCACGCCGCGCGATTTCAGCAATCTCGCCCGGCTGTTCAAGTACCTGCCGGTGCCGATCGATCTCGCCACCCGGTTGGCCCCGCGTCGCGACCGCGAATTCGTCGGCGACCCAACGCCTTACGTGCATCCGTACCTGCCCGCCGACTACCGCACCGACACCGCGGGCGTCCCGGTCGAGTCGATCGTGCACATCGAGGTCGAATGGACGGGCACGGGTACGACCGCCAAGGCCGACGAGACCCGCTGGGTCGCCAGCCTGCCGTTCGGGGTCGACACCCCGCGCCTCGGCGCCGTCATCGGATCGGCCGACCCGGCCGCCGACGGCTTCGCGGCCCTGCTCGACGCGCACCAGACGGCGTCGCCGCTGTTCCGCGGCATCCGCACGATGGTCGCGCATCACCCCGACACCGCCGTCCGCTCCTTCACCGGCAACGCGGGCGCGCTCACCACGAGCCGCTTCCTGGACGGGTTCGCCGAGCTCGCCGAGCGCGGACTGTCCTTCGAGGCGTGGGTGTACTCGCACCAGCTGCCCGAAGTGACCGCGCTGGCCGAGCGCTATCCCGAGGTCACCATCGTGCTGAACCACCTCGGCACGCCCGCGGGGCTGTTCGGCAAGGTCGGCAAGCGCACCGGCGCCAACCCGGGCGAGCGCAGGAAGCTGCTGCTGGCCTGGCGCGACGACCTGAGCGCGCTGGGCGCCAAGCCGAACGTGGTCGCGAAGGTCAGCGGGTTGATGATGCCCATCCTCGGCCATCCGGTGCCGCCGCGCGGCAGCGCGACTCCGGTGCCGACGCTGGTCGAGCGAATCGGTCCGCTGGTCACGCACGCGATGGACGTCTTCGGGGCCGACCGCCTGCTGTGGGGCTCGAACTTCCCGGTGGACAAGCCCATCACCAGCATCGACCACAGCGCGCGGGCCATCGCCGAGATCGTGACCGGCCACGGCGGCGGCCCCGCCGACCTGGCCCAGATCTTCCGCGACACCGCGGAACGCGTCTACCGCGTGGAGGCTCCCGAGTAACACCGCGGGCCCCGTGGCGAAGCACTGCGGCCCGTTGACAAGGCCGCGGGCGCGCGCGCCTAATGGGATGGCAGGTGCGGACAATGATGTCGCCCGACATCACATGAGTTCGTACGACGGCGGCCGGACTCATGGAGCGAGCGGTGCGATGAACGAGACGACCATCGACCACGAAGTGATCATCGTCGGAGCCGGGTTCTCCGGCATCGGCGCGGCGATCAAGTTGCGCGAGGCCGGATTCGAGGACTTCCTCATCGTCGACGACGCGGACGGAGTCGGCGGCACCTGGCACTGGAATACCTATCCCGGTGTCGCCGTGGACATCCCGTCGTTCAGCTATCAGTTCTCGTTCGATCAGCGGGCGGACTGGACCCGGGTCTACGCGCCGGGTCGCGAGCTCAAGGCCTACGCCGAATCGTGCGTCGACAAGTACGGATTGCGCCCGCGCATTCGCTTCGGCACCACGATCACCGACGCGGAATTCGACGAAGAGCGGCACCTCTGGCGGCTGCGCGCCGACTTCGGCGAAGAATTGCGGGCACGCTACGTGATCAGCGCGACCGGTGTGCTGACCCGGCCGAAGATGCCGGAGATCCCGGGCGTCGGCGACTTCCGCGGCGTCACGATGCACACCTCGCGCTGGGACCACGGGCAGGACCTGCGCGGCAAGCGGGTCGCGATCATCGGCACGGGCGCGTCCGCGGTGCAGGTCATCCCGGAGATCGCACCCGAGGTGTCGCACCTCGTCGTCTTCCAGCGCACGCCGATCTGGTGCCTGCCGCGGCCGGACCTGCCGCTGCCCGCGCCGCTGCGGCTGGCCCTGCGGCTGCCCGGCGGACGGTCGCTGACCAGGATGATCAGCCAGACCTATGTCGAGCTGACCTTCCCCATCGCCGCGCACTACTACCGTTCGCTGCCGACCGCGGCGATGGCCGAGCGCGCCGGGCTCGCCCACCTGCGCCGCCAGGTCCACGACCCGGTGATCCGCGAAAAGCTCACGCCGCGTTACGCGCTCGGGTGCAAGCGCCCCAGCTTCTCCAACGACTATCTGGCCGCGTTCAATCGCGACAACGTGCTGCTGGAGACCGATCCGATCCGGGAGATCACCGCGACCGGCGTGCGAACCGACGCGACCGAGCATCGGGCCGACGTGCTGATCCTGGCCACCGGGTTCAAGGTGATGGAGTCGGGCAACATGCCGACCTACGATCTGCGCGGCGTCGGCGGCCGGGACCTGGAGAAGTGGTGGGACGAGCACCGGCTCCAGGCCTACGAGGGCGTCAGCGTCCCCGGCTTCCCGAACTTCTTCTCGGTGATCGGGCCGTACGGCTACAACGGTTCGTCGTATTTCGCGCTGATCGAGAACCAGGTCCGCCACATCCTGCGCTGCCTGCGGCACGCCCGCGCGACCGGCTCGACCCTGGTCGAGGTCACCGAGGAAGCCAACGATCGCTTCTTCCGGGAGATGCTGTCCCGGCGCGGCGGGCAGGTGTTCTGGCAGGAGTCGTGTTCGGTGGCCAACAGCTACTACTTCGACAAGCACGGTGATGTGCCGCTGCGGCCGTCCACCACGGTGGAGGCGGCTTGGCGCAGCGGGCACTTCGATCTGAACGACTACCGGTTCACCTCAGCGTCTTGGTCGGCGCAGCCGGACGCAGTCCGCCGGTAGCCCGCGAACGGCCGGAGCGAAGGCGGAGGTACGCACAACGCGCATGGCCGGAGCGAACGCGGAGGTACGCCTCAACGGTGGTCGGTGGTCGCGGCGGCGATCTGCCTGGTCAAGGTGTCGCGGGCGGTGACGAGCGAGGGGCCGTACCAGGTGAGACCGCGACCCTCGACCAGCGCTACCGGTATGCCCGGAAACGCTTCGGGCCCATCGGTTTCGGTGAAGACGTACGGCTCGTCGGGCAGGATCGCGAGTTCGACGCCGCGGGTGAGTTCGTCCTCCGCGACGCGCGGGTAGCGCTCCGGGCGGTCCGCGTGGACGAGTCGCAGCCCGAGGCGGCGCGCCAGGTCACCGGTGAAGGTGTCGCGTCCGACGACCATCCAGGGCTTGCGCCAGATCGGGATCACCGCCGCCCGAACGGGGCCCGAAGTCGGTGTGGACCATACCTTTTCGGCTTCGGCCAACCACGACGGCGCGGAGACTCCGAGCGCCTCGACGAAAAGCCTGGTGAGCGAGGGGAAGGCATCGTCCAAGGTTTCGATCTTGGTGACCCACACCGGGATACCGGCCTCGCGTAGGCGCTCCACGTCCCTGCGGCGATTCTCCTCCTGGTTGCACAGCACCAGATCGGGAGCGAGCTCGACGATCCGGCGGATGTTCGGGTTCTTGGTACCGCGTACCCGTTCGACGGAGAGGTCGGCCGGGTGGGTGCACCACTGCGTCGCCGCGACGAGCAGTTCCGGGCAGGTGACCGCGAGCGACTCGGTGATCGACGGCACCAGGGACACGACCCGCCGGACCGGGCGAACGATCGGGACCTCGCCGCCCAGGTCGTCGGTCGACGAGATGCGCTGAGGCGGAACGGCGTTCACGACAAAATCCGGTCGCACAGGACGCGCAGCCGCTCGGGCGGCACCTCGGGCAGCGTGTTGCCCGCGCCGAGCACCAGCAGGTAGAGGATCTGCGCGGTCTGCTCGGCGGCGGGCTTCGGATAGCCGATCTCGCCGAGCAGTTCGCGCAGGAACGCCAGCCGCGCCGCGTCGACGCGCTGCTTGGCCGCGGCCGCGATCGGATCGTCCAGCGCCCAGGCCCGGACGGCGACCTCCAGGCGAGCGGGCGCGCCGTCGGCGAGCACCAGGTCGATCAGCAGATCCAGCTTGGCGCGCGGGTCCAGATCCTCCGCGGACTGCACCTCGCGGATGTAGCGCAGCGTCTGCACCTCCTCGAAGTGCGCGAGCAGCGCCTTCTTGTATCCGGACATGCCCGCGAAGTGGTGATAGAAGGACCCGGTGCTGAGCCCGGTCGACGCGACCAGCTTGTCGATGGTCAGCGCCGTCGGTCCGGCCGCGCCGAGGATCGACAGCCCGGATGCCAGCCATGAGGTCTTGCCCGCCACATCGCCCACTCTATAACATAAATTTTGTTCTGTTTTGGGAATGTCAACCCTCGGAGGTCGCGATGACCGCGATGACGTCCACCGCTCAGCCCAGCGCCACCACTCCCCGATGGCCTGTGCTGACCCACTACGCGGGCGGCGTGTTCCTCGGCCTGATCGGCGTCGGCCATCTGCTCGCGCTGCACATCTTCAACGGCGCCGATGTCGCTGGCGAGGAAGTGATCAACGAGCTGTCCAGGAACACGACGACCGCGCTGTTCGAGGGCGGGCGGGAAGTGACGGTATTCGGGCTGAACACCGGCTACAGCGTGGCCCTTGGCCTGTTCGGCATGCTCTTTCCGCTGCTCGCGGCCACGGCGGTGCGGGCGGCGCCGGGGCTGCTCACCCGTTGGTCGCTGTTCGGTGCGATCTGCGCGGCCGTGGCGGGCGGCACCTTCTGGATCTCCTGCTTGTACTTCCCCGAGACCGTTGTCGCGTTTGCCGGGCTTTCCGCGCTCTGCTACGCGGCCGTGCTGGTGGGCGGGCCGCGCAAGTCGGTGAACTAGCACCGCCCCAGCGAACGGGGCACAGCCCTCGCGGGTCAGCACGCCTGCGTGCATCGGCTCCGGCAGATGTCCGTCGTTCATGCAGGTCGGAGGCCTTCACCGAGTCGAGGTGCAGCGCGGACCCCAGGCGGCGCAGGTTCGGCACATGGGCAGTGGGCGGACAGCGATCGGGCGTTACCTCGCCGACCCCGCGAGAGCAGACTTGGAAGTGGCACCCGGTACCGAGAGACCGGCGCCCAGCGCACCGGACGGGATCCGCCCGACGAAGTCCGGAGACGCGGGGGTCGGCCCTCGATGCCGGGTGCTGACTCTTGTCGGCGCGAACGATCGCGGCAGCATTCGGCGCCCGCAACCGTGACCGTCATTCACCCGGCCTGCGTGCCCGGTGAACCGACCGAAGGTGACCTTCATCGCGGTGGGCCGACTGACGGTGACCTTTGGCCGGATTGTGTGTCCAACCTTTGTGGACGGGGCACTGGCCTCCGCGGCAGTGCGATCTCAGCCCCGCAGCAGCGCGTACAACGCGCCGAGTTCGCGCAGCCCGGCGGCGGCGCTCGCCTCGTCCTCCGCGCTCATCCGCAGCGCCTTGCGCAGCAGAACCGGGTCGAGATCGTCCATCGCGGAACGGAATTCGACCTTCGGCAGGTCGGGAAGCCGCACCTCGTCGCCGTACAGATCCGCAGTCGCGACCGGTCGCGGATCGCGCTCGATACCGCGAATCAGGGTGTCGAGGTCGAGTCCGCGCAGCGTGAGGATCTCGCGGGGCCGCTCGTCGAGGCGTTCGGCGAGCAGGTAGCAGACGGCCGCGACGTGTTTGCACGGCCAGCCGGGGTCCGGACAGGTGCAGTCGAAGTCCAGCTCGGCCGCCGTCGTCGGCAGCAGCAGCGGGCCGAGCCCGGTGGGCAGCGCGCCCGACACGATCTCGGCCAGCATGCCCGGTGAGCTGCGGATCGTCTCGATCAGCAGCTCGAGTTCGTCCTCGCGCAGCGCGCGGACGCGGAACACCGCGGTGAACGGGCGCGGCTGGCTGCCCTGCACCTCCGCGACCACCGCGCCCGGCTCGATCCGGTAACTCACCACCTGCCCCGAGCGCGCGTAACTGCGCCCGCGGGCCAGCCTGCCGGGCTGGGCCATCGCCTCGACCGCGTCGATCAGCGCCCGGCCCCACCAGGTGCGCCCGAATCCGCCGCGCCTGCTCCGCGCGGTCACCCCGCCCTCGACCGGCAGCCGCTTGCCGTACTTGCTGTAGTCCTCGAACGGCGTCATTCGCCCACCGCCTCGGCGCCCAGGGTGAACAGGTCGCGCAGTTCGTCGGTGCTCAGCTCGGTGATCCAGTTCTCCCCCGCGCCGACGGCCAGGTCGGCGAGCCTGCGTTTGCCGTTGATCATCTCGTCGATCCGCTCCTCGATGGTGTCGACGCAGACGAGCTTGCGCACCTGTACCGCGCGTCGCTGGCCGATGCGGAAGGCGCGGTCGGTCGCCTGGTTCTCCACCGCCGGGTTCCACCAACGGTCCAGGTGCACCACGTGATTGGCGGCCGTCAGGTTCAATCCGGTGCCACCGGCCTTGAGCGACAACAACATCAGCGGCGGACCGTCCTCGGCCTGGAAGCCGGTCACCATGGCGTCGCGGCGACGTTTGGGCACGCCGCCGTGCAGGAACGGGATCGGGGCGCCGAAGCGCTCGGCGAGGTACGGCGCGACGAGCTCACCGAACTCGCGGAACTGGGTGAACAGCAACGCCTTCTCGCCGTCGGCGAGCACCGCGTCCACCACGTCCTCCACCAAGGCCAGCTTGCCGGAACGGTGCTTGCCGCGGGCCAGGACGCCGGAGCCGTCGCCGAGGAAGTGCGCGGGGTGGTTGCACACCTGCTTGAGGCGGGTCAGCGCGCCGAGCACAGCGCCCTTGCGCGCCATGCCTTTCGCGTTCTTTATCTTGTCCATCATGTCGTCGACCACCGCCTGGTACAGCGCGGCCTGTTCGACGGTCAGGTTGGCGCGCACCGTCATCTCCAGCTTCTCCGGCAGGTCGCTGATGACGGACGGATCGGTCTTCACCCGGCGCAGCACGAACGGCTGGGTGACGAAGCGCAGCCGCGAGATCGCGTTCTGATCGTTCTCCCGCTCGATCGGCACCGCGAACCGCGCGCGGAAGGTCTGCGGGCTGCCGAGGAGTTTCGGCATCGCGAAATCCAGCAGGGAACGCAGTTCCTCGAGCCGGTTCTCGACGGGAGTTCCGGTAAGGGCCAAGCGATGTCGCGCCTTCAGCGAGCGGGCAGCGCGGGCCTGGCGCGTCGCGGCGTTCTTGATGTGCTGTGCCTCGTCGAGCACGACGCGCTCCCAGTCCTGTCTGCCAAGCGCCTCGACATCCCTGGCGAGCAGCGAGTAGGTGGTGAGCACCAGGTCCGCTTCGGCGATCGCCGCGTCCAGGTCCGCGCCGTCCCGTCTGTCCGCGCCGTGGTGGACCAGTACGCGCAGGTCGGGTGCGAACCGCTCGGCCTCGCGCTGCCAGTTACCGACCACCGACATCGGGCACACCAGCAGCGTGGGACCCGGACCACCGGACTGTTCCCGCTCGTGCACGAGCAGGGCGAGCACCTGGATCGTCTTGCCGAGGCCCATGTCGTCGGCGAGAATCGCGCCGCAACCCATTCGGCTCATGGTGACCAGCCAGGACAGCCCGCGCAGCTGGTAGGGACGCAGCTGCGCCTTGAGACCGCTCGGTGCGGGCACCGGCTCCGCGTCGTGCTGCCGATCGAACAGGTCGGCCGCCCATCCGGTGGCGGTGACCTCGGTGATCGGCACCTGCTCGACGCGCCCGCTCGCCAGTTCGCCGATCATGTCGGCGAAGGTGATCGGCGAATCGTCGCTGTGCGCGGCGACATAGCGGGCCGCGGCGGCGAGCGCCTTGTGATCGGCCTGCACCCACTCGCCGCGCAACTGGACGAGATCGGATTTGGCGCGCACGAGGCGCTCCATCTCGGCCCTGGTCAGCACGGTGTCGCCGAGCGCCAATTCCCAACGGTAACGGACCAATCCGCGCATACCGACGGTGCTCTCCGCCGCCGGGACCCCGCTCTCCACGCGCAAGCGCATGGACGGCGCGGAGATGCTCCACGCGCGCGGCAGCAGCAACCGGACGCCCGCCGCCTGCAACGCGTGCGCGCCGTGCGCGACGAGATCGGCGACCACCTCGGTGGGCAGCAGCAGATCCATGGTGCGCGGATCGGTCGGCAGATCGCGCAGGCGTGGGTACGCGCGCTGCGCCTCCCCCAGCTTGTCGATCGCGGTGCGCACCAGGCTCGGGTCGCCGTGCAGCGGGATCGGCGACGGCGCCTCCCCCTCGGTGCGCAGGCAGACCTCGAGCCGCCACAGCGCTACCGACTCGTCGGCGACGCCCAGTTCGCCGTCCGGCTCCAGCAGGCGAAGCACAAGTTCCGGCTCGTCCACGGTGAGACTGGCCCGCCAGCGCTCCAGCACCTCGGCGAGCTGATGACTGCCGCTGTCGAGCGGGCTGTCGCCGACCAGTGCGGCGAGCAGCGGGTGCGACGGCGGCGGACCGCCCAGCAGCCGCCTGGCGATCGGGTCGGTCAGTTCGCCGACGAGGTCTTCCAGCACGGCGGCGGGGCGTCCGGCCGCATGCAGTGCGGCCGGTGCGGCCACCGTGAGCTCGGCCAGCCAGGCGCGCTGGGCCGCGCCGCCGACCAGCCGCCAGCGCACCCACCATTGGCCGTCGTCCCTGCGCAGTTCCGGGACGACCCGCCCGGCCCTGACCCAGCGTTCGACACCGTGCGCGACATGGGCGAGAAAGCGCAGATCACCCGCGACGGCCGAAGCGGGCAGCGGCTGGCGCAACGCCGCGGCGGCGGCCTCGGGCGCTAGCGCGTGCGCGCGCACCGTAGCGAGCTCGGCCGCACCGCCCGCGGGCACGAGCACCTCGGCCCGGTGCCGGAACCGTGACGCGCGCAGGACGGCGCCCAGCGGGTCGGGCAGCGCGTCCGGCACCCCGTCGTCGGTCCACAGCAGCAGACCGGCGCCAGGCGACCACAGTCCGTGCAGCATCCGCCCATCCAATCAGGTGGGTCCGACACTTCGCCGTGCGGTGCGCGCGGTGTTCCGTCGGCGCCGGTCGTGCATGCGAAATTCGCGGTTCAGGGGCACTATGGACGGTACCGAGAGCACGCCGCCACCAGCGGAGACAGCCCAGGCCGAGTGGTATCGGGCAGTCGTCGACGCGTCCCCGAGCTGCACCGGGGATGTGCTGCTACCGTTGGCGCCGCTTTCGGCACATACTGAGATATTCGCTGGTCACGACTGATAACCACAGCTGGGCGTCAACGAGCGGAGGGCAGCAGCATGACGATTCTGCTCCAGGTACTCGAGCAGAGCTTCACGCCTACTACGCATTGGGAACGGCGCAAGTACACCTTCGTCAACACCGCCAAGATCGTCGGGATGCGTCTCGACGGCGAGTGCGGCGTGTGGCTGGACCTGTCACGTCCGGGGGAATCGCAGCACCTCGCGAACACCCCGGACCCACGTGAGGCGATCACGTTCCTGCTCACCACCTTCGCCAAGATCGCCGAGTGCGAGGAGCGCGGCGGCTCGTGGTTGATCGGGCACGACGGCGCGCACACCGAGTCCATCGCGGCGACCCGTTATCCGCCGCGGGCCAGCCAGGTCGCCGACGACGACCTGCTCGCGCGCGCCTGGTTGTGAGCAACGCCGGCAACTGATCGGCGTCCCGCCGAAACCTTCGAATGTCGGTGCCCGCGAGTACAAATGGCACCGTGCGTGCGGACATCCTTGGTCGTTTGCTCGCGCCGCTCCTCGCGGCGCTGCTGCTGGCCGGCTGCGTCGGGTGGTCCGCCGGACCGGTCGACCCCGCGCCGGGTAGCCCCAGCCGGGCCCAACTCGAACAGTTGCTCGCCGAGGTGCGGGTCGTCGCCGAGCGGCCGCGGCCCGGCGGCTACGAGCGCGACTGCGGGAACGGCCAGGGCTGCGTCTTCGGGCCGTCCTGGACGGACGACTACGACGGGCCCGGCGGGCACGACGGCTGCGACACCCGCAACAACGTGCTCGCCGCCCAGCTCACCGACGTGCGCTTCCGTCCGGGCACCCGCGACTGCGTCGTCGTGTCGGGCACGCTCGACGACCCGTACACCGGTGAACGGAGCACGTTCCGCAAGGCCGACGCCCGCGCCGTGCAGATCGACCACGTCTACCCGCTCGCGGCCGCCTGGGACATGGGCGCGTTCGCTTGGCCGCCGCAGCAGCGCGTCCGGTTCGCCAACGACGTCGAGACGAATCTCCTGGTCACCTCGGCGGGCGTCAACCAGGCCAAAGGCGACAGCACGCCCGCGGAATGGCTGCCGCCGTCGCGCGCGAACCACTGTTTCTACGCGGGCCGCTACCTCACCGTCGCGGTGCGCTACGACCTGCCGCTGACCGCCGCCGACAACGCCACGCTGCACGACGTCGCCCGGACGTGTCCTTGACCCGCGACGGCGAGCGCCGAATCCCGGTGGTCGCCGGGGACCTACTGTGCTCCCGTGGCGACCGGTCGCTTCGGATCGTTCGACCACTGCGACCAGGAGCCCGGGTACAGCGCGGCCTCGACGCCCGCGACCGCGAGCGCGGCGACCTGGTGGGCGGCGGTGACGCCGGAACCGCAGTACACCGCGACCGGGCCGGAGCCGAAACCGGCGAAGCGCTCTCGCAATTCGGCCGCGGCGCGGAAACGTCCGTCCGCGTCGAGGTTCTCGGCGGTCGGCGCGCTCACCGCGCCGGGGATGTGCCCGGCTTTGGGGTCGACCGGCTCGACCTCGCCGCGATACCGCTCGCCCGCGCGAGCGTCGAGCAGCACGCCCTTCCACTTGGCGACGGCGTCGGCGTCGACCACCGGCAGCTGGCCGGGCCGCAGTTCGACGTCGCCCGGTTCCGGATCGGGTTCGGCGCCCGCGGCGAGCTCGCCGCCCGCGTTCGTCCAGGCGGGCAGGCCGCCGTCGAGAATGCGCACGTCGGCGATGCCCGCCCAGCGCAGCAGCCACCAGGCGCGCGCCGCGGCCATGCCGCCGGTCGCGTCGTAGACGACCACCGCATCGCCGGTGCGGATGCCCCAGCTACGCGCGCACTTCTCCAGCTGCGCGATATCGGGAAGCGGATGCCGTCCGCGGGCGGGTGAGGGCGGTGCGGCCAGCTCGGTCTCCATATCGACGAAGACGGCGCCGGGGATGTGCCCCTCCAGATAGTGCTGCGGCCCGTCCGGGTCGCCGAGCGCCCATCGCACATCGAGCAAGCGAACCCGCTTGTCCGCCAGGGCTTTGCGAAGTTCCCCCGCAGAGATCAGTACCGCGCTCAACCCAGCTCCTCGTCCAGTTTCTCTCGCGCGCCGACCGTCTCACCATAATCGACATCGCCGGACGAAGTCCGTGGTTGGCCGCGGCGAAGTCGGTCCAGTTTCCCGGCACTGGCCGGTGACACTCCGGCTGACCAGCGGCATCATCCGAACAATGCCCACGACGATTTCCAGGCCCGCCGGGCTCGCACAGCCACTCGGGGCGGGCGCGGTGACCGCGCTCGTCGGGTTCACCAGTTCGTTCGCGGTGGTGCTGAGCGGGTTGACGGCGGTCGGCGCCACCGCGGCCCAAGCCGCGTCCGGACTTCTCGCGCTGTGCGTCACCCAGGGCATCGGGATCATCCTGCTCAGCTACCGCTACCGGATGCCGATCACGCTGGCCTGGTCGACGCCCGGCGCCGCGCTGCTCGCGGGCGCCGGCACGATCGCGGGCGGCTGGCAGGCCGCGCTCGGGGCGTTCGCGCTCACCGGAGTGCTGATCGTGATCACCGGGTTGTGGCAGCGGCTGGGAAATCTGGTCGCCGCGATTCCGGTCGAGATCGCGCAGGCCATGCTGGCGGGCGTGCTGTTGCCGATGTGCCTCGCGCCGGTCGAGGCGGTGGCGACCAGCCCGGCGGTGGTGGTTCCGGTGATCGCGGTGTGGCTGGCGCTCCAGCGTTTCGCCAAGCGCTGGGCGGTGATCGCCGCGTTCGTCGTCGCCGCCGTCGGCGCCGGGGTGAGCATCGTGGTCGAGCATCGCGAACTCGATCTCGCCGCCATGGCGCCGACAGTGGAACTCGCCCTGCCGCAGTGGAATTGGCAAGCCATGATCGGCATCGCCATTCCGCTCTACATCGTCACCATGGCCTCGCAGAACATTCCGGGCACCGCGGTGATGCGCTCGTTCGACTACCAGGTGCCGTGGCGCGCGGCGATGGCCGTCACCGGTATCGGCACCATACTGGGCGCACCCGCGGGCGGTCACGCCATCAATCTGGCCGCGATCAGCGCCGCCCTGTCCGCCGCGCCCGCCGCGCACCCGGACCCGAAGCGCCGGTGGATCGCGGCCTGTACCGCGGGAGTCGCCTACCTGCTACTGGCGCTCGGCTCGGCGGCGCTGGTCACCCTGGTGGCCGCCGCGCCGGAGGGGACGCTGGAAACGGTGGCCGGACTCGCGCTGCTGGCGACGCTCGCGGCGGCGCTGGCGGGTGCCCTGCGCTCCGAACAGCACCGCGAGGCGGGGGTGATCACCTTCGTGATCGCCGCGTCCGGCGTGGGATTTCTCGGCATCGGGGCCGCGTTCTGGGCGCTGCTCGCGGGGTTGGTCGTGCGTCGGGTGCTGGACACGCGAGCCGCGCCGGAGGCGACCTCCAGCCGAACACCGCGGGCTTCGTCAGCCCCAGAGCCGCAGGCGGAGTCGGACTCTCGGCCACGGGTGGCGGCCGACTTCGGACCGCAGCCGACATCCAGCTCCACGCCGCAGCCGACATCCAGTACCACACCGCAGCCGACACCCAGCACCACGGCGCACGTGACATACAGATGAGCACAGCAGACGGTGTCCAGCACTACCCCCGCAGGCGGCGTCTGCCTCCCCGCTCGCGTCGGCCTCTGTGCACGCGGCACCCGTCTGTGCGCCGCAAGCGACGGCCCGGCGGAGCGCCGCACGGGGACAGCCACCGCCGGGCACAGGTCACACCAGGCACCGCGCCGCAGGCGTCATCCAGCACCGCGCCCGGTAACTAAATCCGGCTGAGCAGGGTGAGCGGGTCTTCCAGGAGTCCAGCGGTGGTCGCGAGGAAGCGCGCGGCCAGTTCGCCGTCGATCATGCGGTGGTCGAAGCTGACGCCGAGCGTGGTCACCCAGCGGACGGCGAGCTCGTCGCGGAAGACCCAGGGCCGCTTGCGAATCGAACCGAGGCACAGGATCGCGGCCTCGCCGGGATTGACCAGCGGCACCCCGGTGTCGACGCCGAAGACGCCGACGTTCGTGATGGTGAAGGTGCCGCCGCGCAGGTCGGCCGGGGTCGCCGAGCCGGAGCGCGCGGTCTCGGCCAGCCAGCCGATCTCGCGGCACAGATCGCGCAGGCTCAGCGATTGCGCCTCTTTGAGATTGGGCACGAGCAGGCCGCGATCAGTGGCCACCGCGATGCCCAGATTCACGTAGTGCTTGGTGACGATCTGCTGATTCGCCTCGTCCCAATAGGCGTTGACGCCCGGGAATTCCGCGATGGCGGCCAGCGTCGCCTTGGCGACCAGCGCCAGCGGCGTGAGCGTCAGTCCCGCGAAGGATTTGGTGGTGCGCAGGTGGTCGAGCAGTTCCATCGACGCGGTGCAGTCGATCGTGACGAAGGCGCTGGCCTGCGGAATCGTCCGCGCGCTCGCCACCATGGCCGCCGCGGTCCGCTTGCGGATACCGGTGATCGGCGCCCGCTCCTCGCGCACCGCGGGACGGATCACGCCGGCGTTCGGCTCGGTGACCGTCTGCGCGGGGCGGTTCGCGGTCGCTATGTCGGTTGTGGGCGTGGCGGTTCGGGGCTGCGAGACGGGCACGGCGCCGCGGACGTCGTCGACCGTCACCGCTCCGTTCGGTCCGGAGCCGGCGACGAACCACAGGTCGATGCCGAGTTCCTTGGCCAGTTTGCGCGCGGCGGGCGTGGCCGCGGCGCGTCCCTCCGGTGCGGGCCTGCGCCGCCGCGACTCGACTTCGCCTTCCGGTCCGTAACCGACGAGCACCGACGTGCGGCCGTTGCCGTCGGCGGTGTCCGGTGGCGGAACGGCCGCGCCCGCGTCGGCTCCGGTGGACGACGGGACCGGCGCTCCGGTCGTGGCGGACTCCCGAGCGGTGGAAGGCGACGACTCGACCCGCACCCGGATCAGCGGCGCGCCCACCGCGACCGTCTCCCCCGGCTCGGCGAGCAACTCCTCGACCCGTCCCGCGAACGGCGAGGGCAGCGCCACCACGGCCTTGGCGGTCTCGACCTCCGCGATCGTCTGATTCAACTCGACGCTGTCGCCGACGGCCACCGACCAGGTCACCACTTCGGCCTCGGCGAGTCCCTCCCCGAGATCCGGGAGCCGGAATTCCAGAACGTGGCCGTCGTCTTCCACGGTGCGCCTCTCGGATCGGGTCGGCGGTCAGGCGGCGAGCGAACGGTCGACCGCGGCGAGGATGCGGTCGGCGTCGGGCAGGTGGTGCTTCTCGAGCTTAGCCGGGGGGTAGGGGATGTCGAACCCGCCGACGCGGAGAACCGGCGACTCCAGTTGATAGAAGCAGCGTTCGGTGATCCGCGCCGCGATCTCGGCGCCGAGCCCACCGAAGACGGGAGCCTCGTGCACGATGACCAGCCTGCCGGTCTTGTCGACCGATTCCTCGACGGTGTCGAAATCGATCGGGGCGAGGCTGCGCAGATCGATGACCTCGAGCGAATGCCCTTCCTCGGCGGCGATTTTCGCGGCCGTGAGCGCGGTGGCGACGGTGCCGCCGTAGGCGACGAGAGTGGCGTCCGCACCGGTGCGGCAGACCCTGGCCCGGTCCATCGGCAGCTCCGGCGGAGCGTCGAAGTCGACGTCGGCCTTGTCCCAGTAGCGCCGCTTCGGCTCGAAGAAGATGACCGGATCGTCCAGCGCGATCGCTTGGCGCACAAGGTGATAGGCGTCGGACGGATTGCTCGGCGTCACCACCCGCAGCCCCGCGGTGTGCGCGAAGTAAGCCTCCGGCGATTCCGAGTGGTGCTCCACCGAACCGATGCCGCCGCCGAACGGGATGCGAATCGTGATGGGCGCGACAACCTTTCCCTTGGTCCGGTAGTGGATCTTGGCCACCTGGGAGACGATCTGATCGAACGCCGGATAGACGAACCCGTCGAACTGGATCTCGCAGACCGGGCGGTACCCGCGCAGCGCCATGCCGAAAGCCGTTCCGACGATGCCGGACTCGGCCAGCGGGGTGTCGATCACCCGGTTGTTCCCGAAGTCCTTCTGGAGCGTGTCGGTCACCCGGAAGACGCCGCCGAGCTTGCCGATGTCCTCGCCCATGAGCACGACCTTGGGATCGTCCTCCAGCGCCCGGCGCAGCCCGGTGTTCACCGCGTTGGCGAAGGTGGTGATCATGGGCGGACTCCTTCCGTTCGCGCGGAGGACGCACCGGGATCGCCGGTCAGGTACTCCGCGTACTCCCGCCGCTGTTCGTCGAGCAGCGAGTGTGGTGTCGCGTAGACGTGGTCGAACAGCTCCATCGGCGCCGGGTCCGGCATCTCGATGGTCGCGGTGCGCAGCTGTCGCGCGACGTCGTCGGCGTGGGCGGCGACCTGCCGCGCCCAGTCCTCGTCGAACTGCCCCTCCCGCTCCAGCAGCCTGCGCACCCGGTCGATCGGATCGCGGCGCTTCCACTCCTCGGTCTCGGCCGCGGCGCGGTACCGGGTGGGGTCGTCGGCGGTGGTGTGCGGACCCATCCGATAGGTGAGCGCCTCGATGAAGGACGGCCCGCCGCCCGAACGCGCCCGCGCCACGGCCTGCCTGGTCACCGCGAGCACGGCGAGCACGTCATTGCCGTCGACCTGCACGCCGGGCATGCCGTAGCCGTAGGCGCGGCGGGCGATCGGCGTCGCGCTCTGGATCCGCACGGGGGCGCTGATCGCCCAGTGGTTGTTCTGGCAGAAGAACACCACCGGCGCGCTCCAGCTCGCGGCGAAGCCGAACGCCTCGGCGATGTCGCCCTGACTGGTCGCGCCGTCGCCGAAGTAGGCGATGGTCGCGATCTCGGCGCCGTCCAGGTTCGCGGCGTAGGCGTATCCGGTGGCGTGCAGGCCCTGTGAGCCGACCACGATGTTCGGGTTGGTCATGTTGACCGCGCCGGGGTCCCAGCAGGAGTGCGCCGCGCCGCGCCACAGCCGGGTGAGCTCGGTCGGCGAGACGCCGCGGCAGTAGGCGACGGCCGCTTCGCGGTAGCTGCAGAACACGTAGTCGTCGGGGCGCAGCGCGCGCGCCGAACCGACCTGGGCGGCCTCTTGGCCGAGCAACGGCGGCCACAGTCCCAACTGGCCCTGGCGCTGCAACGCGGTCGCCTCGACGTCGATGCGGCGACTCACGACCATGTCCTCGTACAGCCCGCGCAGCTCAGCCGGGCCGACGTCGGCGACGAGCGCCGCGTGCTGACGATCGAGAACGCGGCGGCCGTCGGGCTGGATCAACTGCACCGGGTACGTGGGCTTCTCCGCCATGACCGCTCGCCTCCTCATCCTGCGCCGAGCACGATGTGTCCTACCTCACAGCATCCACGAGAAGGCGGACTGCGCAAGTGACCGCTACACCAATGGGCAGAATGCTCAAATCGGTGGGTCCCGGTGGTGTCATACTGCGTTGTATGTCCAGTAAGGAACCCGTCGACGCCACGTTGGACGCCACCGACGCTCGCTTGTTGCTGGAGTTGGTCGCCAACCCGAGGGCGACCGGCGTGGAACTGGCGAACCGGCTCGGGCTGTCCCGCAATACCGTGCAGGCGCGGCTGTCTCGCTGGGAGGCCAGCGGCGTGCTCGGCAGCTTCGAACGGCGGGTGGAGCCGAGAGCGCTGGGCTATCCGCTCGCCGCGTTCGTCGCGGTGGTCGTCGATCAGCACCAATTGGACTCGGTGGTGGACGAACTCGCCGAGGTGCCGGAGGTCACCGAGGTGTGCGGCATGACCGGACTCACCGATCTCACCGTCCGCGTCGTCGCCCAGGACGCCGACGACCTGTATCGAATCGCCGGACAGATTCTGAAGATTCCCGGGGTGGAGCGGACCAACATGGCGCTGGTGATGCGGGAGCTGGTGGGGCCGCGGACCGCGCCGTTGCTGGATCGGCTGGCCGGGTCGAGTTGAATCCCCGTGCCCGTTACTGTGCGGGTATGGAGATTTCGGGCAAGGTCGCGATCGTCACGGGGGCGGGAGCGGGTATCGGTGCGGCGCTGGCGCGACGGCTGGCCGAGCGCGGCGCGCGGGTCGTTGTCGCCGACCTGAACGGGGAGTCGGCCGCCGCGGTGGCGGAATCCATTGGCGCGCAGGCGGTATCGATGGGCGGCGATGTCGCCGACGAGAAGGTCGTGCAATCGCTGATCGATCGCGCCGAGACCGAATTCGGTCCGGTGGACTTCTATTTCGCCAACGCGGGAATCGGCGGCGGTCCCGGACTGGAGAGCACCGACGAACAGTGGTCGGCCGCGCTGGAGGTGAACGTGCTCGCGCACGTGCGCGCCGCTCGGCTGCTCGTCCCGGGTTGGTCGGCGCGCGGCGAGGGATACTTCGTCGTCACCGCATCGGCGGCGGGGCTGCTGACCCAGATCGGCTCGGCGCCGTACTCGGTCACCAAACACGCCGCGGTCGGTTTCGCCGAGTGGCTCTCGGTCACCTACGGGGACAGCGGGATCCGGGTCAGCTGCGTGTGCCCGATGGGCGTCGACACCAAGCTGCTGCACGGCGATCTGATCCCCGGCGACGAGGCGGCCGCCGCGATGGCGATCAAGGCGGTCACGTCGGCGGGCGCCGTGCTCTCTCCCGAGGAGGTCGCCGATGTGGTCTTGGCGGGCGTCGAGGCCGAGCAGTTCCTGATCCTCCCCCACCCGGAGGTGCTGGAGATGTACCGCCGCAAGGGCGCCGACTACGACCGCTGGCTGGCGGGCATGCGCCGGTTCCAGAGCGCGCTGCGCGGGTAGCCGAGGGCCGCTGGCCAGGGGAACCGTCAGTCGGTGACGAGTTCGGCCGCCGCGGCGCGGACGACCTCCGGGATCTCGACCGGCTTGCGCGTCTCGGAGTCCACGTAGACGTGCACGAAGACGCCCGTGGCCGCGAGCTCGAGCGAGCCGTCGGCGTCGCGGAAGATCGCCAGGTCGTAGGTGATGCTCGAGCGGCCGAGCCGGGATATCCGCAGGCCGACCTGCAGCTGGTCCGGGAAGCTGATCGAGCCGAGGTACTGGCAGGAGGTCTGCGCGACCACGCCGAGCGCGGGCAGCTCCCTGATGTCGGTGCCCGTCGCGTGCATCAACCAGGCGTTCACCGCGGTGTCGAAGTACGAGTAGTACGTCACGTTGTTCACGTGGCCGTAGTGGTCGTTGTCCGCCCACCGGGTCGGCATCGGCCAGAGCACGGGATACTGCTGCGTCACCCGGCCGACGATAGCTCAGCGTGGGCAGCGCCCTGCCGGTGGTCGCGCGGACTCACCCCGAAGTGGCGTTTGAAGGCGGCGCTGAGCGCGAAGGCCGAACCATAGCCGACCTGGCGCGCGATCGCCTCGATGGTGGCGTCCGACTCCTGGAGCAGATCGGCGGCCAGCGCGAGGCGCCATTCGGTGAGGAAGGCCATCGGCGGCTCGCCGACCAGGTCGGTGAACCGCCGGGCCAGCGCGGCGCGCGAAACGCCGACCGCGTCGGCGAGGCTCGCGACGGTCCAGCCGTGCGCGGGATTGTGCTGGAGCAGGCGTAAGGCCTTGCCGACCAGCGGATCGCTGTAGGCGTGGTACCAGGCGGGCGCGTCGTCGCGGGCGAACCAGGCGCGCAGCGCGGCGATCAGCACCAGATCGAGAAGGCGGTCCAGCACCGCGCCCTGGGCGGGCTGATCCTTGGTCGCCTCGTCGGCGAGGATGTCGAGCAGGCGGCTGTCGAGATCGCCGTGCGACAGCACCGCGATCGGCGGCAAGGCGCGCAGCAGCCGCTGGCTCGCCGCGCCCGCGGACTCGTAGGTGCCGGTGACCATCATGGTCGCGCCCTCCGGGTCGGTGCCCCACTGGCGAACGCCGAGACTCAGCGTCTCGCAGAGGATCTCACCGTCGGGCGTCTTCGTGACCTGGCCCGGATGGATGATGATCTGCGGGGGCGTCGCGGGATCGTCGGCGACGGTGTAGGGATGTGGGCCGCGGAAGATGGCGACGTCGCCCGCGTGCAATTGGCGCGGCTCGCTCTTGGCCGAAACCTTGCTTCCCCGAGGCGAATTCGTTGCGTCGTCCGGAACGATCCAGGCGGTGCCGCGGATCATCGAGAGCACGGTGAGCGGCGCCTCGTCCTGGATGCGCAACGACCACGGCGGATCCAGCAGCGAACACATCAGGAACGCGCCCCTCGCGCGTGGGCCTTCGAGCAGACTGGCGAGCGCATCCACGTCTCCAACAGTAGACGCACGCGCATGGTCGGGAGCGGCTGAACTATGTTCCGTTCGACTGGACCGACCGCGCCACCTGGGGACCGGCGCTCGCCGATGTGGACGCCGTCTACCTGGCCTACCAGCCCGATCTCGCCGCGCCGGGGGCGCCGGACGTCATCCGGGCGTTCGCCGCGGCCGCGAAGACGGCCGGCGTGGGCAAGCTGGTGCTGCTGTCGGGGCGCGGCGAGCCGGAGGCGAGGTCTACGAACTCACCGGGCCGCGGGCGCTGTCCTTCGCCGAGGCGACCGCCGAGATCGCGAAGGACAGCGGCCGCGACATCCGGTTCGTCCCCATCACCCGCACGGAATTCGTTGCGGGATTGACGGAATATCGGGTTCCGGCGGACGAGATCAGCCTGCTCGACTACCTGTTCGGCGCGCTTCTCGACGGACGGAACTCCGCCACGACGGATGGCGTGCGGCGGGCGCTCGGGCGCGAGGCCAAGGACTTCGGTGAGTACGTCGGGGAGACGGCGGCGGCCGGGGGGTGGTCGATGGAAGAAGTTCCGGTGCCTGCCTGTTGAAATTGTCAGAAGCGAAATGTGACCACCCGCGGGCGTGGGGCTCAACGGCGCGCCCCACGCGACCGGACCAGCCCGGGCCGACGATGTCCCGAACCGGCCCCGCGGGTGGGTGCTGAGGGCCGAGTCGCGGCGGCGAACGGCCCACGGTTGGCGGATCAGTGCGCGTCGTCCGCGGCCCTGCTGTCGCGGTCTACCTCGACCACTGGCTGGGCCGGGGCGACGACCCCCGCCTTCCAGCAGCACAAGAGCATCGCGACGAGGGGGACGAACATGGCGGCGGTGAGCGGTATGAGTTCGGTGAGCCAGCCGATGACCGCGGGTCCCGCGAGCAGACCGAAGTAGCCGAGGCCGAAGACCCTGGCCATATCGGTGGCGGCTGTGCTGGTACCGAGATTGCCCGCGGCGGTGAAGATCTGCGGAACGCTGCCGGACAGGCCGAGGCCGCAGAGCGCCCAGCCGACGAGGGTCAGCGGCGTCCAGGCGGACAGCATGATGGTGCCGAGGCCGAGGGCGGCGAGCAGCGTTCCGTAGCGGACGACGGCGACCCGGCCGAACGCGCCGCTGACGCGATCCGCGGCGAAGCGACCCGCGGTCATGGTCACGGAGAACGCGCCGAACGCCAGCGCGGCGGTGGCTTCGTCCACGCCTAGGTGGCCGCGCATCTGCAGGGTGCTCCAGTCGGCGGCGACGCCTTCCGCGAGCAACACGGCGAACGCGATGGCGGCCAGTGCCAGCACCTTCCGTCCGTGCCCGGGTTCCGGCACGTCCGCCGCGTCCTCGGTGTGCGCGGGGCCGATGACTTCCGAGCCGGGCGGTTCGGACCGCTGGGGCGTGGCGGAATCGGCCAGCAGACGCGGCACGCTCGCGACGATCAGCGCCACACAACTCGCCGAGGCCAGCACGAGGGTGACGCGCACGTCCCAGCCCGCGCGCAATGCGGCGGCGCCGAGCAGGGAACCCAGCAGTCCGCCGCCGGAGAACAGGGCGTGGAACGCCGACATGATCGGGCGCCCGTAGGCCCGCTCGACCTGCACCGCTTGGGCGTTCATCGAGACGTCCAGCGCGCCGTTGCCGAATCCGAAGCAGGCCAGCGCCGCACCAAGCCACGCCGGGCTGGTCGCGAAGCCGGGACCGAGCACGGCTGTCGACGCGACGAGCGCGGCCGCGCCCACCAGCCTCTTGCTGCCGAACCGGTCCGCGAGCGGGCCCGCGATGCGCATGCCGACAATGCCCGCGCCCGCCATGAGCAGGATGAACATGCCAAGCGTCGAGTGCGAGACGCCCGTTCGATCGGTGATGACCGGGATGTGCACGACCCACATCGCCAGCAGCACACCGTTCACACCGAATACCGTGAACACCGCGCCGCGCGCCGTGCGTGTTCGACCATCGACCGATTTGGCTGGCACCAGTTCGACGGTACCGGGCTGTGGTCGAGCGCACACCGCTGTCGACCGACGCGCCTACAGGTACATCCCCGACTCCGATTCGGGGACGGTGGTATCGAGACTGGGCGCGCCGCCTTGGAGGGCAATGAGTTCCGCGAGGGAAAGGCCGTCGTCGGGGATCTGGGCGGGATGGTCACCGAGCCAGCGCCTCGCTTCGGTCGCGGAGAGGCGGCCGATCTCGAGTTGAGCCAGGCAGCGGCCGGGGCGGGTGACGGCGGGATGCAGGCGGGACAGGTCCTCGTTGGTTGTGATGGCGACGAGCACGTCGCGGCCTTGGCCGAGCATCCCGTCGGTCAGGTTCAGGAGCCGCGAAAGTCCCTGGCCCGCCGATGCTTTCGCTTCGGCACGGATGAGCTCGTCGCAGTCCTCCAGCACCAGCAGGCGCCAGCGGCGGCGCTCGTCGTCGACCTCGGTGGCCGCCGACATCAGGTAGCCGGGCTGACTGAACAGCATGTCCGGGTCCAGCACGCAGTCGACCTGGCACCACGGCTGCCACGCCCTGGCCAGCGCGCGCAGCGCCGTGGTCTTTCCGGTACCCGGCGGCCCGTGCAGCAACAGCAGTCGACCGCGAATGTCGTTGGGCGACAGCGCCATCAGCCGATCCAGTGCGGCCGCGGCCGAGTCCGGATAGTTGCGGCGAATGTCGGACCAGACCGGTGTCTCGATGTCGTGCTGCCGTCGCCGCGGTCCCTGCTGGGTGTGCAGGTACCAGAACCCCATCTCGATGCCGTCCACCACCTCGGACGGCTCCTCGGCGTCCCGGATCGCTTCGGCCAGAATGTCGTTGGCCAGCTCATCGGTGACGGCGGTGACCTCGACGACGGCGGAACGATCGGCCCAGCGGTCCGCGCGCAGCGTCCAGCCGTCGCCGACCACCAGGATCGAGCGGCTGTTGTCCTCCTCGATGGCGCGGGCGATCCGGGAACCCGCGGGGCGCAGCGGCGCGTCGGCGCGCACGCGTTCGAGCTGCTTCTTGCGATAGCGACCCTGTTCGCCTTGGACGAAGGGGGTCAGCGCGAGCACGTCGAGCACATCGCGCGGCGAGTAGTACGAATCCAGTGCGACGGACCACCGCAGGCTCTCGGCCGGATCGGCCGGCCCCGGCTCGGGCCCGACCAACCGAAGTGGTTCCTTGCGTTCCAACATTCCGACCATGATCGGTGTGTCGGACCGGCGGCGTCCACCGAATTAACGAGCGGCGGAAACGGAGCGGCCCCCCGCTCCATGGGAACGGGGGGCCGCATACCTGGTGCCTTACAGCGCCTTCAGTTCTTCGGTGACGGCACCGACGGACTTCTTGGCGTCGCCGAACAGCATGGAGGTGGTGTCGGCGTAGAACAGCGGGTTGTCGATGCCCGCGAAGCCGGAGTTCATCGAGCGCTTGAGCACGATGACGCTCTTGGCCTGGTCGACGTTGAGCACCGGCATGCCGTAGATCGGGCTGGAGGAGTCCTCGCGGGCGGCCGGGTTGGTGACGTCGTTGGCGCCGATGACCAGGGCGACATCGGTGCGGCCGAACTCGCCGTTGATGTCGTCCATTTCCTTCATCGCGTCGTAGGAGACCTCGGCCTCGGCCAGCAGCACGTTCATGTGTCCTGGCATGCGACCGGCGACCGGGTGGATGGCGTACTTGACCTCCACACCCCGCTTTTCGAGCAGCTCGGCCATCTCCTTGACCGCGTGCTGAGCCTGCGCGACGGCCATACCGTAACCGGGGACCACGATGACCTGGTTGGCGTAGGCCATCTGGATCGCGGCGTCCGCGGCCGAGGTGGCCTTGGCCTGCTTCTGCTCGCCGCCACCCGCGCCGGGCGCGGTGCCGCCGCCACCGAAGCCACCGGCGACGATGGCCGGAATGGACCGGTTCATGGCCTTGGCCATCAGGTTGGTCAGGATGGTGCCGGACGCGCCGACGATCATGCCCGCCACGATCATCGCGGTGTTGTTCAACGCCAGACCCGCCGCCGCGGCGGACAGACCGGTCAACGCGTTGAGCAGCGAGATGACCACGGGCATGTCCGCGCCACCGATCGGCAGCACGACCATCAAACCGAGCACACCGGCGGCTAGGAGCAGCAGCACCATCCACCACCACGGCGCGCCGCCGTCGGCCGCGCCGAGGCCGATCACCACGGCCGCGGCGATCGCGACCACCAGCAGCAGCAGGTTCAGCGGCTGCTGGAGCTTGCCGACACCGATCGGCTTGCCGGGCAGGATCTCCTGCAGCTTGCCGAAGGCGATCAGCGAGCCCCAGAACGAGACCGAACCGATGATCGCGGCGAACAGCGAACCGACGATGATGTGCACGGTCGGCTCTTCACCGTGCTTGAAGTTCGAAAAGCCCGTGGTGTCGAGGAATTCGGCCCACGCGATGAGCGCGACCGTGCCACCACCGACACCGTTGAACGCGGCCACCAGCTGCGGCATCGCGGTCATCTTGGTGTACTTCGCCGGCGGCACACCCAGCACCACACCGAGCACCAGACCGGCCACGATCAGGATCCAGTTGGAGGTGTCGCGCACCGCGATCAACGTCGCGACCACGGCGATGCCCATGCCGACCGCGGCGATCCAGTTGCCGCGCACCGCGGTCTTCGGCCCCGTCAGGCCCATCAGACCGTAGATGAACAGCGAGAACGCGACGATGTAGAGAATGTTGACCAAGTTGTCCATAGCGTTACTCGCCCGCCTTCTCCGCCGCGGCGACCGGCTTCTTGGCCTTGAACATGCCCAGCATCCGGTCGGTGACCACGAAACCACCGATCACGTTCAGGGTTCCGAAGACCACGGCGACGAACAGAATGATCTGGATGCCGATCGAGGGGTTCTCCACCCGGCCCAGCGTCACCAGCGCGCCGAGCACGACGATGCCGTGAATGGCGTTGGTGCCCGACATGAGCGGGGTGTGCAGGGTGTTGGGGACCTTGGAGATGACGGCGAAACCGACGAACCCGGACAGCACCAGGATCGCGATGTTCGCCAGCAGTTCGGTATACATCAGTTCACCTCACGAGTGACGCAGGAGTCCGCGAGAACCTGATCCTCGAAGTCGGGGGCGACCTTGCCGTCGACGAGCATCAGTTCCAGCAGGGCCGCGATGTTCTTGGAGTACAGCTCGCTGGCGTGCTCCGGCATGGTGGCGGGCAGGTTCAGCGGCGAAGCGATGGTGACGCCGTGCTTGACAACGGTCTCACCCGGCTCGGTCAGCTCGCAGTTACCGCCGGTCTCACCGGCCAGGTCCACGATCACGCTGCCCGGCTTCATACCCTCCACCGCGGCGGCGGTCACCAGCCGCGGCGCGGGACGACCCGGCACCAACGCGGTGGTGATCACCACGTCGAAGCCCTTGATCGCGTCCTCGAGCGCCTGCTGCTGCTTGGCCTTCTCTTCCTCGGTCAGCTCACGCGCGTAGCCGCCCTCGCCCGCGGCATCGATGCCCAGGTCGAGCCACTGGGCACCGACCGAACGCACCTGATCGGCGACCTCGGGACGCACGTCGTAACCGGTGGTGCGGCCGCCGAGACGCTTGGCCGTCGCGAGAGCCTGAAGCCCCGCGACACCCACGCCGAGCACCAGCACGGTCGCGGGCTTCACCGTGCCCGCCGCGGTGGTCAGCATCGGGAAGAAGCGGGTCGACTCCGAAGCCGCGAGCAGTACCGCCTTGTATCCGGCGACATTCGCCTGCGAGGACAACGCGTCCATCACCTGCGCGCGCGAGATGCGCGGGATCGCTTCGACCGCGAAGGCCTGCACACCGGCCGACTTCAGCGCCGCGATCTGGTTCTCGGCATTGCGCGGGGCCAGGAATCCGATCAGCGTCTGCCCGTCGGACAGCTTGGCCACCTCGGCATCGCTGGGCGGGGCCACCTTCACGACCACCTCGGCCGACCACGGATCGCCGATGGTCGCACCGGCCTCCACGTAGGCCTCGTCGGGAATGAGCGCACCCAGTCCGGCGCCGGCTTCCACGACCACCTCGACGCCCTGCTTCAGCAGCGCCGGAATGATCTTGGGCACCAATGCGACACGCCGCTCGCCCGCGTTGGACTCGCGAACGACTCCGACACGCGCTCCGCGCGGCGACGAGTCGCCAACGTTTTGCGTTGTCTCCACTTGTCAGACTTCCTTCTCGTGCTGGCCGTTTGGCCACCGACCGATGTCCGGACGAAGTTACCAACGAGTAAGTTCGCCAAAAATCCTCGCAACTGTACCCGGCTCGCCGTGAGCGTAGCTGAGATGCCCGTCACAGGACGTGGCCGGATTCCGCCCATATGCCGGATTCGCACCGCAGCCGCGCGGCGTGTCGTGGCCTCCGTTCTTCCTGCGCCGACGCGAAAAGCTCGACTTCGATGGTCGTCCGCGCAGGTGAGGGCCACAAGATCGAACCTCCAGGTCCCTTACTTACCCACACGTCAGCGAACTGGTCAGGCGCTCGAGACCGCGCCGGAGAGTGACGGGGGTCATGTTCGGAGGGGGATTCGGGGTGTTCCGCGCCACTCGTACGCCGTATGGTCGCGGTGTGAACGACTGCGTCTTCTGCCGCATCGTGGCGGGCGAAGCTCCGGCTACCAAGGTCTACGAGGACGAACTGCTGTGCGCGTTCCTCGATATCCGCCCCATCGCGCGCGGCCACACGCTTGTCGTGCCGAAGCGGCACGCGGCGGAGCTGGAGGATCTCGACGCCGATCTCGGCGCGGAGCTCTTCCGCGCCGGGCACCGGATCGCGCTGGCCATGCGGCGCAGCAGTCTCCTCGCCGACGGCGCGAACCTGGTGATGAACGACGGCAAGGCGGCGTTCCAAACCGTCGCGCACGTCCACCTGCACGTCGTCCCGCGCAGGCACGGCGACAAGCTCAGCTTCGCCAAGGGCTTCTTGCTGCGCAGACCGAACGATCCGGAGGGCACCGCCGCCGCCATCCGGGCGGGCCTCGCGACGCCGGCCCGGCAGGACGACGCCGAGGACGTCGGCACCGAGGAAGGAACGCAGGCATGATCGACCAGACGTTGGACCGCGCCGAGCTGACCGCGCTGCTGACCGAGCAGTGGGAAGCCATCGCCGCGCTGGTCGCCGACCTGGACGAAAACCAGTGGCGCACACCGTCGAAGCTGCCCGGCTGGACCGTGTTCGACATCGTCGCCCACGTGGTCGGCACCGAATCGTGGCTGCTCGGCGAGAAGCCGCCGCCGCACGATCCGATGCGCGAGAAGACCGACGTCCGTTCGCTGCCGTACGTCCGCAACGAGACCGCGGTGCTCAACGAGATCTGGGTCGACCGTCTGCGTCCGATGCCCGGCGCGCGTCTGCTCGAGCTCTTCCGCGAGGTGATGGACCGGCGGCACAAGGCGTTGGCCGAGATGGACGATGCCGCATGGACCACACCGACGGTCTCGCCGGTCGGCCAGGTCCCCTACGGCCGGTTCATGCGGGTGCGGCTGTTCGACTGCTGGATGCACGAACTCGACATCGCCGACGCGCTGGACGTGCGGGTCGACGAGGGCGGTAGGCGCGGCGAGCTGGCGTTCGCCGAGTTCGCCGGATCGCTGCCGCGGGTCGTCGCCAAGCTCGGCAAGGCGCCCGCCGGATCGCGGATCACCTTCGCGCTGACCGGCGCGCTATCGCGCACCCTGCACATCGCGGTGGACGAGCGGGCCGCCTTCGTCGACTCGTTCGACGGTCCCGCCGATGTCGAGATCACCATGGACTCGGGACTTTTCGTGCGGCTGGGCGGTGGTCGGCGCAGTGCGGCCGAGCATCTCGACGAGATCGCCATTGCGGGCAACGAAGAGCTGGGCGTCCGTTTGGTCCGCCACCTCGCGTTCACCCTCTGAGCCGGTGCGACTCTTCCTCGCCAGCTACCGATTCGGCAAGCATCACGAGCGGCTCGCCGCGCTGGTCGGTGCGCCGGGACGGGTCGCCGTGATTCCCAATGCGTGCGACGCCTGGCCGGACATGTGGGCGTCGGCGGTGACCAGCGATCTGGTGCCGTTGCGCAAGCTCGGGTACACGCCGGAGGTGCTGGATCTGCGCGATTACGTCGGGCTCGCAAAGGAATTGGAGCATCGGCTCGCCGAGTTCCCGTTGATCTGGGTACGTGGCGGCAACACCTTCGTGCTGCGTGCCCAATTCGCCCGCAGCGGAGCGGATCTCGCACTCGCGCGGTTGCTCGAGGCCGACGCGCTCGTCTACGCGGGGTACAGCGCGGGCGCTTGCCTGCTGACGCCGGACCTGCACGGACTGGAGTCGGTGGACGATCCCGCCGAGGTGGAACCGACGTGCGGAGTCGAACCGCGTTGGGACGGGCTCGGTTTGGTCGACCGCCGGATCGTTCCGCACATCGACTCCCCCACCGACCCGGAGGGGTTCGGCAACCGGCTCGCGGACGAGTACCGCGCTGCCGGGGTCGCGCACTGGGCGCTCACCGACGACGAGGTGGTCGTTGTCGACGGCGACCGACTGGAAGTTCTGCGTTGATATTGGCGCTTCCGTTGTCCGAGAAGGACATCGACGCGCCGCCGATGGCCCGCTGATGTCGGGTCCACCAGGTCAGACCGCGTCGCCGGCGCGCTTGCGGAAGACGATCCAGCGCATGGCGCTGTACATATAAAGGGCTTCGCAGGCGCCCGCGAGCAGCCGGGCCAGGTGGTATTCGAGGCCGAGCGCGGTGAGTCCGCCGCCGACGCCGAGGATGAAGGCCAGGTAGTTGATCACGACGACCACGACGTACACCGCGGCCTGCCTGCCGACGGGCGCGTGCGAGTGGAAGTTGAAGGTGCGGTTGAGAACGAAGGCGAGTCCGAACGCGCAGATGTAGCCCAGCGTGATCGAGACCGGCACCGGCCAGTTCCACCAGCCGTGAAAGATGGTGAGCAGCACCAGGTCGACGCCGAAGGTGAAGCTGTTGATCAGCGCGAAGCCGAGGAAGGTCGGCGGGACGATCCGGTCCAATCCCAAGGGCAGCCGCGCGACGACGAGCTCACACCAGCGGGTGAACCGGTCGGCGAGGGAGTCGGCGGCGACGGCCAGATCGGACACGCGGCCAGCATGGCAGCGGCAGGTGACCGTCAGGTGAGCTGTTGGCAAACGTCCGCCGAGGCGCCCTGCTCAGCCGATCTGGCCCAAGGGTTCCGGGCGGTCCAGGCTCGACCAGGCCATCAGCCAGCGGCGGCGGGTGACGTCGTCGGCGTCGGCGAGGAGTGCGTCCAAGAGAAGCATGGGGTCGCGGCGCCATTGGTCGGCGACCGTCGTCAAGGCTTCCTTATCGAAGAGGCCCGAGCGGTCGAGTGCGCTGAGCCAGGTACCGAACTCGCCCGCGTGGATGCTGCGCAGCGCCTCCAGATCGACGGCGCCGTCGGCGAACTCGTCGGCGAACAGCGCGCCGATGAGCTCGCGGTAGTCCGGTGATTCGACCCGCATGCCGTCAACCCTCCGAATATGTGGCAGGTCCCCGGAATGGTCGAACGATCCGTCGGCCGGGCGCGTCCACCGTCACGACGACGGGCCGATCCACGCACGGCGAGCCCCTGCACCCGGCATTCTTGCCCGGCCCGCCCGGAATTACCAGCCCGGAAAAATCGGCCGCCCGCGGCGCTCACCCGCTTTCGACCGATTCCACGCCCGCACCGCACTACTGTGAACAACCGTGGACCTGCATGAACTCGTCGCCGCACTGCCCGAGGGCGCGGTGCTCACCGACCCCGATTTGCTGATCGGCTACCGGCAGGACTGGGCGCGCGATCCCGGTGCCGGGACGCCCGCGGCGGTCGTCCGCGCCACCTGCACCGCGGATGTCGCGGCGACACTGCGGTGGGCGCACGAGCACCGAGTGCCGGTGGTTCCCCGCGGCGCGGGATCCGGGCTCTCGGGCGGCGCCACGGCGGTGGACGGCGGGATCGTGCTGAGCACCGAGCGGATGCGGGCGATCACCGTCGACCCGGTCACCCGGACCGCGATCGTGCAGCCCGGTCTGCTGAACGCGGAGGTCAAGCGGACGGTCGCCGAGCACGGACTGTGGTATCCGCCGGATCCCTCGTCGTTCGAGATCTGCTCGATCGGTGGCAACGCGGCGACCAACGCGGGCGGGCTGTGCTGCGTGAAGTACGGGGTCACCACCGACTACGTGCTCGGCATGGAAGTGGTGCTCGCCGACGGAACCCCGGTGCGGCTGGGCGGGCCGCGCCTGAAGGATTCCGCCGGGCTCTCGCTGACCAAGCTGTTCGTCGGCAGCGAGGGCACACTCGGCGTGATCACCGAACTGACCCTGCGACTGCTGCCCGCGCAGCCGGTGCAGAGCACCGTGGTCGCCAGCTTCGCCTCGCTCACCGCCGCCACCGCGGCCATCCTCGGCATCACCGGCACGCTGCGGCCTTCCATGCTCGAGTTCATGGATTCCATCGCGATCAACGCCGTCGAGGACGAGATGCGGATGGGTCTGGACCGCTCCGCCGCCGCGCTGCTGGTCGCGCGGTCCGACGCGCCGGGGGAATTCGCCGCGCGCGAGGCCGAGATCATGGTCGAGGCCTGTGAAAAGGCCGGGGCCACCGAGGTTTTCCACACCGAGGACCCCGAGGAGGGCGAGGCGTTCACCGCGGCGCGGCGTTTCGCGATCCCCGCCGTGGAACGGCTCGGGCCGCTGCTGCTCGAGGACGTCGGGGTGCCGCTGCCGCGCCTCGGCGATCTGGTCACCGGCATCGCCGCCATCGCCGAACGCAACGACGTGACCGTCTCGGTGATCGCGCACGCGGGCGACGGCAACACCCACCCGCTGATCGTGCACGACCCCGCCGACGCCGGCAACACCGCCCGCGCGCACCGCGCCTTCGGCGAGATCATGGACCTGGCCATCACCCTCGGCGGCACCATCACCGGGGAACACGGCGTCGGCAGGCTCAAGAAGGACTGGCTGCCCGACCAACTCGGCCCCGACGTGATGGCGTTGACCCGGCGCATCAAGGACGCGCTCGACCCGCACGGCATCCTCAACCCGGGCGCGATCCTCTGACCTCGAGCCACGCGGCGAGCGGCTTATACACTCGGCACACCCGACCAGCCGGAACATTCCCGGGCACGAAGGAGTTGGCACCACCATGACCACCAGGCTCGAGCACAACGCCGCCGACACCCGATTCGAGATCTACGTCGACGACACCCTGGCCGGGTACGCCGACTACGCCGAGCGCGAGGACACCAAGGTCCGCGACTTCCACCACACCATGACCTTCCCGGAGTTCCGCGGGCAGGGCATCGCGGCCAAGGTGGTCGAGTACGCGCTGCAGGACTCCAGGGACGCGGGCTTCTCCGTGGTGCCGACCTGCTGGTACGTCGAGAAGTACATCGCCGACCACCGGGAGTACGCGGACCTGGTCGCCTGAGCGCCCTCCGCCTCCCATGAGGCCATCCGTGAGCTGAGGGCGGACTTTCTCCGACTGCGTCGTTCTGGCGCACCTCCGCCTCCGCACCCGCCGCGCTCGGCTGACGGCGCACTTCGCTCGGCCGCGCGATCAAGCCTCTCCGCCTCCACTCCAGGCGTGCGCGGGCTGCGGGCGGACGTCGCCCGGCTGGGCTCATCAGGTGCATCTCCGCCTTCCCTCCGGCCGAGCGCGGACTGTCGACGGAGATCCCGGCCGGGCGCCACCCCGGCGCACCCGCCTCCACCTCGGCCATGCGCGGGCTGCCAGCGGACTTCGCACGGCCGCGCCCATCAAGCCGTGCGCGGTTCATTGATCGACCGCGCACGGCGGTTTCGATGGAGGTCAGCCGTGCTCGCGCAGGTACTCGGCCAGGATCGGGCCGATCACCGCGAGGGCTTCGGGCCTGGTCAGGTGGTTGTGTTCGTGACCGGTCTGGTGGTCGACGATCGCGCCGCTGACGTAAGGCCGCCAGGTGTCCACGTTCGGTGCGTAGCCGGGCCTGCCGCTGGTGCTGCTGAAGAACAGCAGATCGCCATCGAACACGCCGGGCCGGTACGCGGCCGCCTGCCGGACCAACTGCTGGTAGTCGAGGTACAGGCGTTCCAAGGCCGCGGCGTCCAGCGCGCCGAAGGCACCACCGGCCAGCGCGCCCAAGACACCATCGGCAACGCCGCCCAAGGCGCCCTCGGCACCCACGCCCAGGGCGCCACCGGCCGGCTCGACCGGTGCACCACCGGCCGACTCACTCGAGTCACCATCGGCCGACCCGCCCGAGCCACGATCTGCCACCGCGCCCAAGGCACCAGCCCCTGCGCCCAAGGCACCACCAGCCCCCGCACCCGAGGCACCACCCGCCGACTCACCCGAGTCACCACAGGCCGGCTCGTCCGAGGCACCACCCGCCTCTGTACCCCTGGCACCGCCCGCCGCCGCGCCCGCGGCACCAGCAGCCTGCGTACCCGAGGCACCACCAGCCGACTCACTCGAGTCACCATCGGCCGACTCGCCCGAGGCACCACCCGCCTCCGGACCCCTGGCACCGCCCGCCGCCGCGCCCAAGGCACCAGCAGCCGACTCACTCGAGTCACCATCGGCCGACTCACCCGAATCACCATCAGCTACCGCGCCCAAGGCACCACTCGACTCGCGCGAGGCGCCATCGGTCGGCTCTCGCGAGCCACCATCGGTCGACTCGCCCGGCCCACCATCAGCCATGGCGCCCAAGGCACCACCCGACTCGCGCGAGGCGCCATCGGTCGACTCTCGCGAGCCACCATCGGTCGACTCGCCCGAGCCACCATCAGCCGCCGCGCCCAACGCACCACCCGCCCTCGCACCCGAGGCACCGCCCGCCTCCGTACCCGAGGCACCACCGGCCGACTCACCCGAGTCACGATCTGCCACCGCGCCCAAGGCATCGGCAACGTCGCCCACGCCCCTGGCGCGCAGGAGTTCGGCGGCGCGCTCGGCCAGCGGCTGGTCTCCGGTGAGCAGGTTCGGGTCGATGCCGCCGAACTCGGCGAGCAGGACCTCCGGCGGCGGCATCTCCGTCGCGCTCTCGGGTTCGACGTCGGCGCGGCCGTCGATGATGACGAGCGCCGACACGGTCGCCCCGCGTCGCTGGAGTTCCACGGCGACCGCGTGGGCCAGCGGTCCGCCCGCCGAATAGCCGAGCACGCGGTAGGGACCGTCCGGCTGGGCGGCCTGAATCTCGTCGGCGTAGCGCACCGCGCGTTCGATCAACGGCCTGTCCGGCTGGATGGCGGCGACGCCCGGTGATTGCAGCCCGTACACCGGATGGCCGGGATACAGATGACGCACCAAACCCGCGTAGCCCCAGGCCAATCCGATCGCCGGATGCACGCAGAACAGCGCGGGTCCGCTGCCCGACGGACGCAACGGCAGCAGCGGCCGCAGCGCGGGATCGGTACTGTCGGTTCCCGCCTCCGGCTGCTGCACGATGCGCTGGGCCAGCGCTCCCGGCGTGGGATCGCCGAACATCCACTGCACCGGCATGGCGTAGTCGAGCCGTTCGCGCAGTTCGTCGACCAGGCGGATCGCGACCATGGAGGTGCCGCCGAGCTCGAAGAAGTTGTCGTCCAACCCGACTCGTTCCGCGCCGAGCACCTTCTCGAAGGCGCTCACCACCACATGCTCGGTCCGGGTGACCGGTGGCCGGTAGGGCAGATCGGTGCGCCGCTGGGCCAGGCTCGGCGGTGGATCGTAGACGACCGTGCCGGGCGGCGCGGTGACATCGATATCGCCGAGAACCAGCTCCGGGTTGGTGGTGAGGGCGTCGAGCAACTCGACGTACCGATCCGTGAGGGTCCGCGCGGTGGACGGTTCGAACAGGTCGAGGGCGAAAGTGAGACTGCCGTCGATGCCGGCAGGCGCTCCTTCTTCGTCGAACTGTTCGTCGAGCATCCATTCCAGATCGAATTTCGCACCGACCGCGGGCATCTCGATCGCGCGGACCCCGAGCTCGGGCACCACGCCGGGGTTGAACTCGAAGTTCTGGAAGGTCAGCAGCACCTGGAACAGCGGATGGTGGGAGGTGGAGCGAGCGGGCGCGACCACCTCGACCAACCGCTCGAACGGCATATCGGCATTGCCGAACGCGTCCAGATCGCTGTCTTTCGTCGCGGCCAAGAGCTGTTCGAAGGTGTCCTCGGGACGCACCTGGCTGCGCAACACCAGGGTGTTGACGAACATGCCGACCAGCTCGTCGAGTTCTCCGTCACCGCGCCCGGCGATGACCGTGCCGATCGCGACATCCTGCTGCCCGGAGATGCGGCCGAGCAGCACGGCGAGGGCCGCGTGCGCCACCATGAAGATACTCACGCCGTGCCACCGGGCTATCTGCCGAATGCGTTGCTGCGCTGCGACATCGATGCGGAACTCGATCATGCCCGCGCGATGGGTGGACATGGTCGGCCGCGGATGGTCGCTCGGCAGCGACGTCACGTCGGGCAGTCCGTCCAGTGCGCCACGCCAGTACTCCAGCTGCCGGTGCGCCAGACTGTCCGGATCGTCGTCGGCGCCGAGCAGCTCGTGCTGCCACAGGGCGTAGTCGGCGTATTGCAGTGGCAGCGGCTGCCATTGCGGGGCGTCGCCCGCGCTGCGAGCCGAGTAGGCCACCAGCACGTCGCGGGCCAAAGGCGCCAGCGACGAGCCGTCGGCGGCGATGTGGTGCATGAGCACCACCAGGACAGAGCGCCGCCGTTCGATCCGGAGCAGCTGCACGCGCAGTGACAGCTCGGTGGTGAGATCGAAACCCCGCGCGCAGGCCGTGGCGACCAGGCGCGGAACGGAGTCGGCATCGACATCCGAGACCACAACCGGCACAAAGGCTTCCGCCACACCGCGCACGTCCTGGTACGGCTCGCCCTCGGCGTTCACCGGGTACACGGTGCGCAGCGCCTCGTGGCGGGCGATGACGTCCATCAGCGCCGCCTGCACGACCGCGAGGTCCAATTGGCCCTCCACCTCCAACGCGAGGGGCACGTTCTGCGCGGACGAGGACGGGTCGTAGCGGTTGAGGAACCACATCCTTCGCTGCGCCGCCGAAAGCGGGACGTACGTCGGCCGGCGGCGCGGTCCGGGACGCGGCCCGGGCGGCGCCGCCGAGGTGCGCACCGCTTCGGCCAGTTGGGCGACGGTCGGAGCGTCGAACACCATCCGCACCGGAACGCGACGGTCCAGCGCCGCGCCGAGGCGGGCGGCGATGCGTGTCGCGATCAGCGAATTGCCGCCGAGCGCGAAGAAGTCGTCGTCGAGACCCACCCGCGGCACGCCGAGCAGCTCACCGAAGGTTTCGGCGACGATGCGCTCGGTGGGCGTCGTCGGCTCGCGGAAGCGGCCCGCACGGATATCGGGGGCCGGGAGGGCTTGCCGATCGAGCTTGCCGTTCGCGGTGCGCGGCAGGGCGTCGAGCACGACGAGCGCGGAGGGCACCATGTAGGACGGAAGGCGCTGGCCGAGAGACGCTTTCAGCACGTCGAGGTCGAGCGTCGCGCGCCTGGCGGACTCGGCGTCCGCATGCGCCTCGGCGTCGATTGTCCATGTCCGGCGCGCCGCGGAATAAACTGCCGCCGCATCCCGCGATCCGGCGTCGACCGCGTCGATCTCGCGGCCATCGGTATCGAGTGCGTTCGCAGGCGGCTCAGCGTCGATCGCTTCCGGCTGATGCGCGGTGGCATCCGCTGCCTCGGCTTCGAGCGCCGCTGCCTCGGTCTCGGGTGCCGCATCCTCGTGCGACCCGGCCAGGTGCGGCACGACGTAGCCGACCAGCAACTCGCCGACGGACGGATCGGTGTAGACCGTCACCGCCGCCTGGTGCACGGCGGGGTCGCGCACCAGTGCGGACTCGATCTCGCCGAGTTCGATGCGCAGTCCGCGCAGTTTCACCTGGAGGTCGCCGCGGCCGAGGTACTCCAGGGCGCCGTCGCGTCGGCGCACCAGATCACCGGTGCGGTACATACGTTCGCCGGGCGCGCCGAAGGGATCGGCGACGAAGCGTGCGGCGGTCAGTGGGGCTCGTCCGTGGTAACCGCGCGCGAGGGCATTGCCGGACAGATACAGTTCGCCGACGACGCCGTCCGGCACCGGATGCAGCCGCTCGTCGAGCACGCGGACCGCCAGACCCGGGATCGGGCCGCCGATGGTGATCGCGTCACCGGGCCGCAGGGCATCGCTTCCCGTCGCCCAGATAGTGCTCTCGGTGGGACCGTAGTCGTTGAAGTACAAGCGATCCGGCGCGGCCCACTGCTCGACCAGATCCGGCGGACACGGCTCGCCGCCGGTGATGATGCCGCGCAGCGCGGGTTCCTGGCCGAGTACCGCGACATCCACCGAGCCCAGTGCCGACGGCGACAGCGCGATGTGCGAAACACATTCCCGGACAAGGAGTTCGCCGAGCTCCGGCCCGCCGAAGGCGGTGGGACCGGCGATCACGAGCGTGGCGCCCGCGCCGACGGCCATCAGTAGCTCGAGCACCGCGGCATCGAAGCTCGGGGACGCCACGGCGAGCACGCGCGAGTCCGCCGTGATGCGCATCCGATCACGTTGGGCGACGGCGAGATTCGCCAGGCCCTCGTGCGTGACCACGACGCCCTTCGGTCGTCCGGTGGAACCCGAGGTGAAGATGACGTAGGCCGGATTCGCCCAGCGCAGCGGCGCCGTGCGTTCGGTGTCGTCGATCGGCCTTCCGGTGGCCGAGTCGACCAGATCGGTGGTGGCCGGGTCGTCCAGCGCGAGCCAGTGCACCGGCGACTCGCCGGAGTCTTCGGAATCGTCGAATCCCGCACCCGGCAGCGTGGGCGCGACGGCGCAGACCGTCACCCCGAGCCGGGCCCCGGAGTCGTCCAGGATCTGCGTGATCCGCTCGGCCGGATAGGCGGGGTCGATCGGCACGAACGCGGCGCCGGTCTTGGCCACCGCCCACACGGCGAGCACCGCGGGCAGCGAGCGCCGGATGGCGATCGCTACCAGCCCTTCCGGGCCTGCGCCGGCGCCGATGAGCACCCGCGCCAACCGGTTGGCGTGCTCGTCGAGCTCGCGGTAGGTGAGCCGGGTGACGCCATCGATCACCGCGACACCGTCCGGATTCGCCGCCACCGCCGCCGCGAGCAGCTTCGGCAACACGGTGGGTTCCGCCACCGACGGCCGGGCGGGGACGACCAGGCCCGCGGACTCGTCCGCGTCGAGCAGGTCGACATCGCCCACGGGCGCTTCGGGTGCCGCGGCGACCGCGCGCAGCAAGCGCAGCCAGCGGTCCGCGAACCGCTCGACGGTGTCGCGGTCGAACAGATCGGTGGCGTAACCGAAGCGGATCGTAAGGCCCGAGGTCTCGTCGGGCGCCACCGTGACGCTCAGGTCGAAACGCTGGCTCTGCTGTTCCAGCTCCACCGGGGCCACGTGCAGATGGGAAAGAGTGAGCTCGACCGGTGCGAGATTCTGGAACACCAGCATGACCTGGACCAGCGGGTGTCGTGCCGCCGAGCGGGCCGGATCGAGCACGTCGACGAGGCTCTCGAACGGGATGTCGGCGTGCGCGAAGGCGTCCAGATCGGTGCGTCGCGTCTCGGCGAGCAGGTCGGCGAAGGGCGCGGCCGAGTCGATCTCGGTACGTAGCACGACGGTGTTGACGAACATGCCGACCACATCGTCCAATTCGGCCGCGCCGCGACCCGCGACCGGTGTGCCGATCGCGATGTCCGGTGCGCCGCTGAGCCTGGCGAACAGCGCCGCCAGCGCGGCGTGCAGCACCATGAACAGCGAACTGTGGTTGGTCCGGCCGAGTTCGTCCAGCGCGGCGGCCAATTCGGGCTCGACGGTGCGCAGTACGGTGCCCGCGCGCAGCGACGGGATGGCCGGGCGCGGCCGATCGGCGGGCAGCTCGAGTCGGTCGGGCAGGCCCTTCAGTGTGGTGGTCCAGTAGTCGAGCTGAGCGGCGAGCAGGGACTCCGGGTCGTCGGCCGAACCCAGCCGCTCCCGTTGCCAGAGCGTGTAATCCGCGTACTGCACCGGCAATTCGGTCCAGCCAGGGACGGCGCCGTTGGAGCGCGCCGCATAGGCCGCGAGCACGTCCCTGGCGAGCGGCCCCATGGAGAACCCGTCCGCGCTGATGTGGTGCACCACCACGACGAGCACGTGCTCGTCATCGGCGACGCGGTACAGGCGCAGCCGCAACGGCACCGCGGCAGCCACGTCGAAACCGGTTGTGACACAGTCGAGAACCGCTGCCGGGAGCTCGTCCGCCGCGATCGCGACCGGCTCCGGGTCGAGTTCCACCGCGTCCGGTGGCAGCACGACCTGGTAGCCGACGCCGTCCCGCGCCGGGTACACGGTGCGCAGCGCCTCGTGCCTGGCCAGCACATCGGACAGCGCCGCGCGCAGTGCGGCCACGTCCAGCTCGCCGCGCAGGCGGAGCACCGCGGGGATGTTGTACGCTCCGGATTCCGGGTCGTACTGGTTGACGAACCACATCCGCTGCTGCGCGGGCGCGAGCGGGATGTGCTCGGGCCGCGGACCGGACCGGGGCCCGATGCTGGGCCGCGCGCCGTCGCCCGCCGCGGGCAACCGCGCCGCCAGCGCGCGCACCGTCGGCGCCTCGAACAACAAACGGACCGGCACCTCGATATCGAGTGCGGCGCCCAGCCGGGCGGTCACCCTAGTGGCGGACAGCGAATCGCCGCCGAGCGCGAAGAAGTCGTCGTACGCGCCGACGCCGGGCCGATCGAGTACCGCGCCGAAAACCTCGGCGATCACGCGCTCGACGCCGATCGGGGCCACGTATTCCACCGCGACGCATTCCGGTTCGGGCAGCGCGCGCACGTCGACCTTGCCGTTGCCGGTCACCGGAAGGACGTCGAGCACGGTCACCGCCGCGGGCACCAGGTGTCGGGGCAGGCGGCGCACCAAATGGTCGCGCAGGCGCGCGCCGTCGAGTTCGGCGCCCGCCGTCGGAGCCACGTAAGCCGCGAGCGCCAGGTCGCCGGTGGGCCCGCGCCGCGGCACGGTGACCGCGAGCCCCACTCCCGGCAGGTCGCGCAGCACCGCGTCGACCTCACCGGGCTCGACCCGGATGCCGTGCAGCTTCACCTGGGAGTCGTTGCGGCCCACGTATTCCAGGCCGCTGTGCGAGACGCGCCGCACCAGGTCGCCGGTGCGGTACATCCGGTCGCCGGGAGCGCCGAACGGGTTGGGCACGAACCGCGCGGCCGTCAGCCCCGTGCGGCCGTGGTAGCCGCGCGCCAGACCGGGCCCCATCAGGTACAGCTCACCGATCGTCCCGACCGGCGCGGGCCGCAACCAGCGGTCGAGCACGACCAGACCGAATCCCGGCATCGGCGCGCCGAGCTCGGCGGTCTCGCCGGGGACGAGCGGCGCGCTGAAGGTCGCGGCGACGGTCGCCTCGGCCGGTCCGTAGGAGTTCATCATCGACCGACCGGCGCCGATCCGAGCGGTGAGCTCGGGCGGACAGACCTCGCCACCGGTGACCACCGTGCGCACACCGTTCCACGACTCGGTCGAGAGCGTGGCCAGCACCGCGGGCGGCGCGATGACGTGGGTCACCTGGTTCGCCACGATCACGGTGGTCAGTTCGTCGCCCGCGATCGCCGCCGCGGGTGCGGCGACCAGCGTGGCGCCGGTGTAGAAGGTGGACAGCCACACCAGCGTCGCGGCGTCGAAATTGGGGTTCATGCTGAGCAGGACGCGATCGCCCGGCCTGGCCCGCATGCGCGCCGCCGTGCCGACCGCGAGCCCGCCGAGTCCGGCGTGGGTCACCACGACGCCCTTGGGTGTTCCGGTGGATCCCGAGGTGTAGATCAGATAGGCGGGGTGTTCCGCGCGCAACGGGCGCAGCCGGTCGGCATCGGTGATCGCCGCGTCGGAATGGTCCGGCAGCTCGGCCCACAGCACCGGATCGTCGAGCAGCAGCCAAGAGACCGTGCCCGGCAGTCGATCTCGGTGTTCCGCAGTGGTGATGCCAAGGGGTGCGGCGCTGTCGGCGGCGAGGGTCGCAAGGCGGTCCTCGGGATGGTCGATATCGACGGGGACGAACGCGGCGCCGGACTTCGCGATCGCCCAGACCGCGACGAACCAGTCGACGGACCGCGGCAGCGCGAGCAGGGCCCTTGTCTCCGGCCCCGCGCCGGCCGCGATGAGCTTGCGGGCCAGGCGATTCGAGCGGGCATCGAGTTCCGTGTAGTCGAGGGCTCGCGTGTCGTCCTGGACCGCGATCCGGCCGGGACGCACGCCGGAACGCAGCAGATCGGGCAGCAGCCGCGTCGGCTGCGGGCGGGAGCGCAGCACGTCGGCGCGTGCCACGCCGCACACGCCGACGGCTTTGCCCGCCGGTTCGGCGGCCATGCGGTCGAGCATCCGCACCAGGCGGTCACCGATCGCGTGCGCCTCGGCGGTATCGAAGAACCCGGTGGCGCAGCTGAGGATCAGCCGCAGCGTGTCGCGGGCGTGCGCGGCCAGCGACAGCGGGTAGTGGGTGCCGTCGCGGCCGCGGAAATCCCGCACCCGCAGCGCCGCGTGCTCGGCGGCGCTGCGCAGGGCCGCCGCGTCCACCGGATAGGACTCGTAGACGATGGCGGTGTCGAAGAGCACGCCGAGCCCGGCGGCAGACTGGATCTCGGTGAGTCCCGCGGTGTGGTGGTCGAGCAAGGCGCCCTGTTCGCGCTGGACCCGGCGCAACAGGTCACCGACCGGCTCGGCGGGATCGAGGGCGATGCGCACCGGAAGGGTGTTGACCAGCATGCCGACGATTCGCTCCGCGCCCGGGAGGTCGGCGGGTCGGCCGGAAACCGTTGCGCCGAAGACGATGTCGGTCTCGCCGGTTAGCTCGGCGAGCAGCATGCCCCACGCGCACTGCACCACCGTGTTGAGCGTGACGCCCTGGTCGGCCGCCATGCGCTGGAGAGCGAGACCGCTCTCCGGTGTGAGCGCCAGTTCCAGATCCAGTTTTCCGGAGCCGGTTCGCTGCGGGGCGCGGCCCGCGGTGACCAGCGTCGGGCCGGGCAGTCCGGAGAGCGCGTCCGTCCACGCGGCCGTCGCCGCGGCGCGATCCCGGCGGGTGAGCCATTCCAGGTAGTCGCGGTAGGAGACCGGCTGCGGGAAACCGGTTCCCGCCCCGCCGCTTTGGTACCGCGCGAGCAGTTCGGCGAGCAGCAGCGGCATGGACCAGCCGTCGAGGACCAGGTGGTGGTTGGTGACGAGCAGCCGGATGTCGTCCGCGCCGCACCGCGCGCACACGAACCTGACCAGCGGCGGGTGCGCGGGGTCGAACGGCGCGGCCAGCTCGCGGGCCGCGAACGCGTCGAACTCCTCGGGTTCGACATCCACTGTGCGCCAGGGAACCTCGACGTCGGCGAGCACGATCTGCACCGGCTCGTCGGCGCCCGCGACGAACGCGGTGCGCAGCGCCTCGTGTTCGCGCACGGTCGCGGTGGCGGCGGCCGACAGTCGCTCGATGTCCACCGCTCCGTCGAATTCGAAGACCGCCTGCACCGCGTACTCGTCGGTGCGGCCCGCGGCGAGTTGCGCGTGGAAGAGCAGACCGTGCTGGAGCGGGGCCAGCGGCCAGACGTCCGTCATGGCGGGATACCTGGCGGCCCAGGCGTCCAGCTGTCGCTGGCCGACCGAGACCAGCGACAGATCCGAGGGCGTCAACCTGCCCGCATCGGGCTCCGACAGTTGACGCGCCAGTTCCTCCAGAGCGGAAATCCACTTGTCGGCAAGGGCTTCCATGTCCGCGCGGTCGACGACGTTCGAGGCGTACCGCCACACCGCTTGCAGCACTGAGCCTTTCGGGCGTTCGACAACCACCGCGTCCACTGCGAGGACCGCAGAGGCGGGCAGCTCGGCGCCACCGCCCAGGCTCGCCGCGAGCGAGACCGGCAGCCACGGCACCGCATTCGCTTCGGTGTCGCCCTCGGTCACCTGGCCGAGGTAGTTGAATCCGAACTGCGGGTGCGGGGCCGCGCCGAGGACGGCGGCGGTCTCGGGGTTCGAATGCCGCAGCAGGCCGAAGCCGATCCCGCCGCGCGGGACGGCGCGCAGCTGTTCCTTCACGGTGGCGAGCGCGTCCAGCGGACCGGCGTCGCCGATATCCAGCCGGACGGGGAACTGGCTGGTGAACCAGCCGACGGTGCGGGAGAGATCGGCGCCGGGGACGACGGCCTCCTCGCGGCCGTGCCGCTCCAGCATGACCAGCGCGGGACCGGGTTCCGCACGGTGTTCCGCCAGCGCCGAGGCCAGCGCGGTCAGCAGCGCCTCCTCCATACCGCAGCGGTAGGTCGCGGGCAGCCGGTCGAGCAGCGTCACGGTGGTCGCCGCGGGCAGGTTCAGTTCGAGGCGCTCGATGGTGTCGCCGGTGTCGACGGCCGGATCCAGCGCACGGCGGCCCAGCGGCGGATCGGGAGTGGCGAGCACGGCGGCCCAGTGGTCGGCCTCGGCGGTCCACGACTCGGTCGTCGCCGCCTCGACGAGTGCGTGCGCCCAGGTGCGCATGGAGGTGCCGACGGACGGCAGTTCAGGCGTCTCGTCGGCGTGCGCCTGCGCCCACGCGGAGATCAGATCGGCGATCAGGATGCGCCAGGACACCGCGTCGACGGCCAGGTGGTGGACGACGAGGACGAGCCTGCCCGCCGCCTCCGTACCGGCATCGAGCCAGGTCGCCGCGACCATGATCCCGGCATCCGGCGCGAGTCGCGCAGTGGCCGCCGCGACGACGGATTCGATATCCGCCCCGTCGATTTCGGCAACCCGCCTGCGCTCTAGCAGCGTCTCGGCCGCGATCGTCCCCGGCGCCGCGACCTCCAAGCCGCCGCGAACCACCCTGGCGCGCAACATGTCGTGCCGGTCCAGCACCGCGCCGAGGGTGCGCACCAGTTCGGACTCGCTCAGCCCGGCGGGCAGGGCGAGCACCATGGATTGACCGAACCGCTGCCACCCCGGCTGCTCGAGCAGCCAGTCCACGATCGGTGTCCGTGGCAGGAAACCCACGCCGCCGCCGGGCAATTCGGCCAGCGCATGCCGCTCGCCGGGCGCGGTGACCACCGCCGCCAGCGCCGCGGGCGTCGGGTGCTCGAACACGTCGCGCGCGGAGAAAACCAGATCGGCCGCCCGGCCGCGGGCGACCAGCTGGATGGAGAGGATCGAGTCGCCGCCGAGCGCGAACAACGACATGTCCGCGCCGACCGACGGCACGCCGAGCACCTCGGCGAACAGTTGGCACAGGACGCCCTCGACCTCCGACGCGGCGGCCCGCGGCGCCTCGTCGGCCGTCGGCTCCGGCAGCGCGCCCCGGTCGACCTTGCCGTTGCCGGTGATCGGCAGCGCGTCCAGCACGGTGATGGCGCCGGGCACCATGTGACCCGGCAGTCTGCGCATGCAGAATTCCCGCAGGCTCGGCACATTCAGATCGACGGACTGCGAATCGTGGTGCACCGGAACCACATAGGACGCGAGCATGGCGCGTCCCGAGGCACCGGTCCGAACGACCGTGACCGCGATCTCCACCTCCGGGTGCGAATCGAGCACCGCGTCGACCTCGCCGGGTTCCACCCGCATGCCGCGCAGCTTCACCTGGAAATCGCTGCGTCCCAGGTACTCCAGCACGACACCGTCGGCTCCTGCCGTTTCGTCCGATCGCCAATAGACCAGGTCGCCGGTGCGGTACATCCGGCTGCCCGCCGGTCCGAACGGGTCGGCGACCAGGCGTTCCGCCGTCAAGCCGGGGCGTCCCGCGTAACCGCGGGCCACGCCGGGGCCGGCGATGTAGAGCTCACCGGGTGTGCCGATCGGCACGGGCGCCAGCCGCTGATCGAGGACCAGCAGGCGCGCTCCCGGCACCGGCTGTCCGATGCCGGAGGGGCGCTCGAGATCCATGGCATCGGTGAAGGTGGCCGCGACGGTGGTCTCGGACGGGCCGTAGGAGTTCACCAGCCTGCGGCCGGAACCGAAGCGCGCCACCAGCTCCGGCGGGCAGATCTCGCCACCGGTGGTCACCGCGAGCACGCCGTCCAGTGCGTCGTCCGGCAGCGTGGCGAGCACGGCGGGAGTGGAGCAGAGATGGGTGATCGCGGATTCCGCGACCGCGGCGGTGATCTCGGCGCCCGCCATGGTCTCACCTCGGCCGATCACCAGCGTCGCGCCACTGCCGAAGGCGACGAGCAATTCCAGCAGGGACGCGTCGAAACTCGGGTTCAGGCAATGCAGTACGCGCGAACCGACCTGGGGCCGATAGGCCTCGCGCACCGCGGCTGCCAGCCCCGCGATCCCAGAGTGCGAGACCACCACGCCCTTCGGCACACCGGTCGACCCGGAGGTGAAGACGACGTACGCGGCGTGCTCGAGACGCAGACCGCCCCGCGAGTCGACTTCCGTCGAGCCGCTCTCACTCGCAGCGGCTTCCACCCCGCCACGCGCGGCTATCGGGTCGGGAATCACTGTGTCCGAGTCGATCTCGACCCACTGCACCGTATCGGGCAGCCCGGACGCCTGTTCGCGGGTGGTAATACCCAGGCGGGCACCACATTCCGCCGCCATCTTGGCGACCCGCTCGGCCGGGTTACCGGTGCCGAGCGGCACGTAGGCCGCGCCGGAACGCACCACACCCCAGAACGCGAGCACCGACTCCATCGAGCGCGGCAGCGCGACCAGCACCGAATCGTCGGGCGCCGCGCCGAGCCGGACCAGTCGCCGGGCCAACGCACCTGCGGCACTGTCGAGTTCGCCGTAGGTGAGGGTGCGCTCGCCGTCCACCACGGCCACGGTGTCCGCGCCCGCCGCGCGCAGTCCCTCGTCGAGCACATCCGGCAGCAGTCTGGGCGCGGGTGGCGTCGGGCCGTGCGCTCCTTCGCGCAGGGCCAGTTCGTCGTCGAGGAAGTACTCGACCTCGCGAACCGGCGTGTCGGGGTCGGCGTCCAGCAGCGCTTCGAACAGCTTCAGAAACCGCAGGTGGTGGCGGGCGAGGGATTCGTCGTCGTAGAGATCGGGATTGGCGGTGAAGTCCAGGTATACCGGCGCCTGCGCACCATGCTGGTAGATGTTGACGAACAGATCCTCGATCGGACCCGACGTGATCACGTGCAGATCGGTCTCGATGCCCGTGAAGTGGACCTCGGCGGGGAACAGCATGATGTTGACCACCGGGCCGACGATCCCGCGACCGCCCGCGACCGCCGCGGCGCCGTCCGCGCCCCGCCGGATCTCCTCGTGTCGAAACCGCTGGTGGCGCAGCGCGCCGGAGACCTCGATCCGGATCGCGTCCACGATCTCGGCCATGGTGCTGCGCTCACCCACGGTGACCCGCAGCGGAACGATATTGGCCAGCATGCCGCCGGAGCGGCGCAACATCGCGGTGGTGCGTCCGGAGACCGGCAGGCTGAGCACTACATCGCGCGTCCCGGTCGCCTGCGCGTAATAGACGGCGAGCGCCGCCATCGCGATACCCGGCGTGCCGACGCCGTAACGCGACGCGGCGGCGTCGAGCCGTGCCTTCGTCTCGTCGGACAGCCGGTGCCGGTGCTGACGTCCGAGCGCGTGCGCGGGCGCGGCACCGGGCACCAGACTGCACCGCTCCGGCATGTCCGCCATGCGCTGCGACCAGTACTCCGCGTCGGCGGTGAATCGGCTCGACTGCCGGTAACGCACCTCGTCGTCGTAGATCTCGCGCAGCCCGGACGCCTTGCAGGCGGGCGGCTCCTCGCCCGCCAACGCCGCGTTGTACAGCTCGGCGACGCGATACAGCCCCGTCGCGGACGCGAAACCGTCCAGCGCGATGTGGTGCGCCCGCGAGTACCACAGCACTCGATCGGGGGCGACCCGGATCAGCACCGACACCCCTGGGCGCTCGTTGAGCAGGTCCACCGGGGCGGCCACGTCCGCGTGCATCCAGCGCATGGCCTCGGCGTCCGGGTCGGGGGCATCACTGAGGTCCAGGTAGCTCAGATTCGTGTGCAGGCTCGGATCCACGACCTGATACGGCTGCCCGTCCCGCACCCCGAACCGCAGCAACGCCGTCTCGTACTCGTAGGCGACCCGATGCGAGACCTCGATCAGCGTGTCGATGTCCAGCGGCCCGCGCATCTCGATGTACTGGGCTTCGTTGAGTGGCACCGAAGGATCCAGCTGCTGTGCGTACCACATGCCGAGTTGCGCGGGCGAGAGCGGGAAGCCGTCGTTCTCGCTCACGTCGATGCCCCGCGCGGCCGAAAGTCCGTGCGTCATAGTCGATCCCCTCGAGTTCGAGTCAGCCGGCTCTACGCGTCGTTGCGGAAATCGGCGTGGCGTTCTTTCTGGTCGATGGCGCGCCGTTCGTCTCCGGTTCGTCTTGGAACTCGTAGGCGGGCACGTCGGTATCGGAGCTCGCGGTCAACCGGCTGACCATCACGTGCCGCACGTGGGCGGGCAGCGTGGGCGCGAACTTCTTGACATAGGCGGCCATCCATTCCGGCCGCCCCAGCAGGAACGGGAAGTCGGTGGCCATCATGCTGCGCACGACGAGCATCGGGATCGGCGTGTCGAGCGGGTGGAAGTCCTTGTTCCACAACCCCGGCTCCTTGCACCCGGGATAGAACTGCCCGAGCATGAAGCCGCGCTCGACGAATCTCGACTTGAGTTCGTCGTGCAGGCGGTCGATCAGCGAGAAATCCCGAAGGTCCGGAAGCGCGGTGACGATGGCGCGCAGCGCCGAGCCGCCGCCCTCCGTCGGAGCCAGCCGCCCGAACAGCTCGAGCGCGTCCTCGATGACCAGTCGCACATACGACGGCCACGGACGGACGCCTGGCACCCGGCCGACCCACATCAGATCGCGGCGCAGCGACGGTCGGACGTACGGGCAAACCGGCCCCTCACGGCCGAGCTCCGGTACGTGATCGGTCAAATAACTCTCGGCCCAGGTCCGCACCGAGTCGACGGTGGACTTGGTGCGCGGACACGGAATGTCTGTTTCGGACAGGGGGAACCAATTCATCCCCGACTGCGGTCCGATGACGATCTCGCCCATCACTCACCTCGCGACACAACGAGGTCGAGTGCGGTTGGCGAACCCCCTGGACAAGCGAGTAGTCGATCACCCGAATTTCTTGTCGAATGCGTCTCCAGAATATGTGCGATATGGCGTAACACGCGTCAGCTCCTGCCGAAGTGTCGATGAAGCGCCTGTTCAGGCGCCTCCTATCAGCGAGGATCGACGTCAGCCTCCAAAAGCCCCGACCGGCTTCCGAAATAATCCAGCTATCAATGTTTATGGGCCGGCAGGTCTCGAAACGAGCTACTCCGCGGACACGATGGAACAACCGATCGGACTCGGACGTATTTCACCGGACACTTGGTGCTACAAAAAAAGGAGACGGCCGGGTAACAACCCGGCCGCCTCCAGTACGGCGAAGTGCAGGCGTCAGCCGCGCAGCAACGCCCTGGACATCACCACACGCTGGATCTGGTTGGTGCCCTCGTAGATCTGGGTGATCTTGGCGTCGCGCATCATCCGCTCGACCGGGAAGTCGGTCGTGTAACCGGCGCCGCCGAAGAGCTGGACGGCGTTGGTGGTGACCTCCATGGCCACGTCCGAGGCGAAGCACTTGGCGGCGGCGGAGATGAAGCCGAGGTTCTTCTCGCCGCGCTCGGCGCGGGCGGCCGAGGTGTAGACCATGAGGCGGGCGGCCTCGATCTTCATCGCCATGTCGGCCAGCATGAACTGGGTGTTCTGGAAGTCGGCGATGGCTGTGCCGAACTGCTTGCGGTCCTTGGTGTAGGCGATCGCCGCGTCCAGCGCGCCCTGGGCCAGGCCGACGGCCTGCGCGCCGATGGTCGGGCGGGTGTGGTCGAGGGTCTGCAGCGCGGTCTTGAAACCGGTGCCCGGCGCGCCGATGATGCGGTCGCCCGGGACGCGGCAGTTCTCGAAGTACAGCTCGGCGGTCGGCGAGCCCTTGATGCCGAGCTTGTGCTCGAGCGGACCGACGACGAAGCCCTCGTCGTCCTTGTGCACCATGAACGCGGAGATGCCGTTGGCGCCCTTGTCGGCGTCGGTCACGGCCATCACGGTGTACCAGGAGGACTTGCCGCCGTTGGTGATCCAGCACTTGGAGCCGTTGATGATCCAGTCGTCGCCGTCCTGCTTGGCGCGGGTCCGCATGGAGGCGGCGTCCGAGCCCGCCTCGCGCTCGGACAGCGCGTAGGAGGCCATCTCGCCGTTGACGATGTCGGCGAGCACCTTCTGCTTCAGCTCCTCGGAGCCGTTCAGGATCAGGCCCATGGTGCCGAGCTTGTTGACCGCGGGGATGAGCGAGGAGGAGCCACAGACGCGGGCGACCTCTTCGATCACGATGCAGGTGGCGACCGAGTCGGCGCCCTGGCCGCCGTAGGCCTCGGGCACGTGCACGGCGTTGAAGCCCGCGGCGTTCAGCGCGGTGAGCGCCTCCTCCGGGAAGCGGGAGTTACCGTCGACGTCCTTGGCGTACGGCGCGATTTCCTTCTCCGCAAGACCGCGGATGGCCGCCCGCAGTTCGTCGTGGAAGTCCTCGAGCTTGAACAGGTCGAAATCGGGGTTTCCCGCCATGGGACACGCTCCTGGGTGGTGGGCTCGAACCGCGGTCGGCGGTCGGCGTTCATCTCGGCACTCAGTGCCACTTCATGCGCCAGTATACGCACAGAATTCCGCGCCACATGGGGTGATCTTTTGGCACTGAGTGTCAGCGAAGGGGTATGTGGTCGAGGTCACAGACTACCGAGCTTGCGGGTCAGCAGATCGGCGACCTGACGCGACGGCATGTCCCTCGGAAACACCGCGACCACCATCTCCTCCGCGTGGTGGGCCCGCTCGCGACCGCGCGGAATGGCCGCCAGCTCGACCCGCAGATCCGCGGCGCCCGCGTCCGACTCGCCGCGCACCATCCGGCGCAGGAGGTAGTTGTGCGTCGCGGTGACCGCCGCGGTGAACTGCACCCTGGCCAGATCGGGCGCGTCGGGCATGCGCTCGCGCAGATAGTCGGTGAACAGGCGCTCGTAGCGGAACACGGTGACGATCTCGCGCTCGCGCAGCGCGGGCACCCGGCGCACCACCTGGTAGCGCCGCGCCGCGATCTCCCGCCACTGCGTGAACCGCTCGAAGACCTGCACCACAGCGGCGCACACGGCCTCCCACGGATCCTCGTCCTGCGCGCCTGCGAGGTAGGCCGCCGCCTGCGCGAGCTGCGACTCGTGGTCGGCGAAGATCACGTCCTCCTTCGAACGGAACTGCCGGAAGAACGTCCGCCGGGAGATTCCCGCCGCCTCCGCGATCTCGTCGACCGTCGTCGCCTCGTACCCCTTGTCCGCGAACAACCGCAGCGCCTGATCCACCACGGTCAACCGGAACCGAGCCGGATCCTCCCCGGCCCGTGCCCGCGCGCTCTCCTCAGATGCCACGGCAGCCACCGTAGCGACCCACGCGGTACGACGGGCAACCGCGCGCCGGGTGGTACCGGGGCACGTCAGCCGAGGAGTTTGGTGCGGAGGGCCTCGTCCTTTTCGAGGACGAGTTTTTCCAGATCGGCCTGGAACTGGGTCATGCGGGTGCGCAGGGCCGGGTCGGCGGCGGCCAGGATGCGGACCGCGAGCAGGCCCGCGTTGCGCGCGCCACCGATGGAGACGGTGGCGACCGGGACGCCCGCGGGCATCTGCACGATCGAGAGCAGCGAATCCATGCCGTCGAGGTACTTCAGCGGGACCGGCACGCCGATCACCGGAAGCGGGGTCGCGGAGGCGACCATGCCCGGGAGGTGGGCCGCGCCGCCCGCGCCGGCGATGATCACCTGGACGCCGCGGTCGGCCGCCTCGCGCGCGTAGTCGAGCATGCGCTGCGGCGTGCGGTGCGCGGAGACGACGCCCACCTCGAACGGCACGCCGAACTCGGCGAGCGCCTCGGCGGCCGCCTCCATGGTCGGCCAGTCGGAGTCGCTGCCCATGATCAGGCCAACACGAGGATTACTCATGGGGATCCCATCCGTCGGTCCACACCGCGTGCGACATCCAGTGCGCCGCCCGCTCTGCCTTCTCGCGCACCTCGGCCACGTCGTCGCCGAGGACGTTGATGTGCCCGATCTTGCGATCGGGGCGTTCGCCCTTGCCGTACAGGTGCACCTTCGCCTCGGGCATTCTGGCGAACAGGTGGTGCAGCCGCTCGTCCATCGACATCTCGGGCGCCTGCTCGGCGCCGAGGATGTTGGCCATCACGGTGACCGGAGCCAACGGGCTGGTGTCGCCGAGCGGGTAGTCCAGCACGGCACGCAGGTGCTGCTCGAACTGCCCGGTGCGCGCACCGTCCATGCCCCAGTGGCCGGAGTTGTGCGGGCGCATCGCCAGCTCGTTCACCAGCAGCGCTCCGTCGTGGGTCTCGAAGAGCTCGACGGCCATCGCGCCGACCACGCCGAGCTGGGCGGCCAGATTCAGCGCCAGGGTCTCGGCCTCCGCCGCTTGCTCGTCGGCCAGATCCGGCGCGGGCGCGATCACCACCGCGCACTGTCCCTTGCGCTGCACGGTCTCCACCACCGGCCAGGTCGCGGCCTGCCCGAACGGCGAACGGGCCACCATCGCCGAGAGTTCGCGCTTCAGATCGACCTTCGCCTCGGCGAGCAGCCGCACGCCGTGTGCGAGCTGATCGGTGACGATCCACTCGGCCTCGGCGGCGTCGGCGGGCATCCAGACACCCCGACCGTCGTAACCGCCGCGCACCGCCTTGAGCACGAACGGCCAGCCGTGCTCGTCACCGAAGCGCACGGCGTCGGCGGGCTCGGCGACCGGAGTGAACGCGGGCACCGGGACGCCGAGCTCGGCGAGCTTGGTGCGCATGGCCAGCTTGTCCTGCGCGTAGACCAGGGCCTGCGGCGGCGGCGCCACGTTGACGCCCTCCGCGACCAGCGCCTCGAGATGCTCGGTCGGCACGTGCTCGTGGTCGAAGGTCAGCGCGTGCGAACCGACGGCTGCCTTGCGCAACGCGGCCAGATCGGTGTGACTGCCGAGCACCACGTCGGGACTGACCTGCGCGGCCGGGTCCTCCGGGTTCTCGGCGAGCACCCGGAGCCGCTGGCCGAGGGCGATCGCGGCCTGATGGGTCATTCGCGCGAGCTGACCGCCACCGATCATGGTGACGGTGGGCATCGCGGCTTCATCGAAGGAACGGGTACTCACGTCGTGCAATCTTGTCATGTCCGGCCGCAATGACCGCTACCGGTACACTCGGCTCTCGTGTCTTTCGTCGACGACGTGGTCAGCGTCCTCCCCCGGCCCCTGCGGGAGATCGCCTACCGCCACCACGAGCTGATCAAGTTCGCCATCGTCGGCGCGACGACCTTCGTGATCGACAGCGGGATCTTCTACTTCCTCAAGCTGACCGTGCTGACCGAGAAGCCGGTCACCGCGAAGATCATCTCCGGCGTCATCGCCGTGATCGCCTCCTACATCCTGAACCGCGAGTGGTCGTTCAAGAACCGCGGCGGCCGGGAGCGCCACCACGAGGCGCTGCTGTTCTTCGGGGTCAGCGGCGTCGGCGTGGCGCTGAGCAACATCCCGCTGTGGATCTCCAGCTATGTCTTCGACCTGCGGCAGCCGAACGTCAGCTTCACCGTCGAGAACATCGCCGACTTCGTCAGCGCCTTCATCATCGGCAACCTCCTCCAGATGGCCTTCCGGTTCTGGGCGATGCGGCGCTGGGTCTTCCCGGACGAGATGACCGAGCTGGAGGCGGAGCTCGAGGAGCTCATCGAAGAGGAACAGCTCGGGCAGGCCTGACCGGCTGTCACCGCACAATCTCAGCGCGGCTCGGGCACCGCGCCCGTCGCCCGCGTCGGCGTCCACGACCCGAGGAACACCGCGAACAGCGCGGGCCTGCGCCGCTGCAGCTCCAGACGGCCACCGTCCGCCTCGATCAACGCGCGCGCCAACGCCAGGCCGACGCCCGTCGACCCGCCCGCGGAGAAGCCACGATCGAAGATGTGCGGCGCCAGCTCGTCGCGCACGCCCTCGCCTTCGTCGGCCACCTCCACGCACACCAGCGGCTCGCGGGCATTGCCGGGACGGACCGTGCGCACCGACACCGTGCAGGTGCCGCCGCCGTGCATCAACGCGTTGTCGATGAGCACCGTCACCGCCTCCCGCAGACGCGACGCGGTGATCGGCGCGCGCAGCGATTCGTCGCCGGTCAGCACCAGCTCACGCCCCGCCTCGGCGAACGGGTGCTTCCACTCGGCGACCATGCCGCACAGCTCGTCCATCACCGGGATCGGATCGCGGTCGGCCGCGTCCTCGTCGCGGGACGCGCGGACCAGTTCGTCGATGGCGTCGGTGAGCCGGTCGACCTGGGCCATCGCCTCCTCGGCCTCGTGCACCACCTCGGGATCGGCGTGCGCGGAGAGTTCGTCCAAGCGCAGCCGCACCGCGGTCAGGCGGCTGCGCAGCTGATGGGAGACGTCGGCGACCAGCGCGTGCTCGCGTTGCAGACGGCCCGCGATCTCGACGGTGGCCGAATCGAGCACATCGGAGACGCGGTCCAGTTCGGAGATGCCGTGGCGGCGCGGGTCGGCGCGGAAGTCGCCCATCGCCAGCCGCGCCGCGCGCGCCGCGACGTCGCGCAGCGGATCGGCGACCCGGCGCGCGGTCACCACCGCGACCGTCACCGCCGCGCCGAGCGAGGCGAGCACGGCCAGCGCCACCACCGCGACCGCCTGCCGCTGCCGCGCGTGCATCGGCGCGGCGGGCACCTCCAGCCGCAGCGATCCCGACGTGCCCATGGACAGCGATTCCACCAGTGGGTCGGGCACCGAGTCCGCGCCGATGTCGAGGCGGGAGGCGTTGTCCTGCGGGCTCGGGTAGACGATCGTGAGCTTGCCGTTCTCCGGCACCAGCGGCCGCACCACGCGCACATCCAGACCGCCGCGCACCAGGCCGTCGGCCTCCTCCTGGGCGATGACCTCGGCGGCGATCCGGTCCAGCCTGCTCTGCAAGTCGTTTCGGGTGATGTCCTCGACCCACAGCCAGGCCGTGTAGGTCAGCGGCACACCGAGCACGACCGTGGTGAGTGTCAGCACGGTCAGCATCGACCGCAGGATCCGGCGTCGCACGTCAGTCGGTGTTCAGCCGGAAGCCGACGCCGCGCACCGTGACGATGCGCCGCTCGGCCATCGGCCCCTCGTCGCCGATCTTGCGGCGCAGCCAGGACATGTGCATGTCGAGCGTCTTGGAGCCGCGCAATTCGGCGTCGCCCCAGACCTCGCGCAGGATCGTCTCGCGCGGCACCACCTGACCCGCGCGGTCGATGAGTACCTTGAGCAGCTCGTACTCCTTGTTCGCCAGACCGACCTCGACGCCGTTGACGAGCACCCGGCGCGCGGCGGGCTCCAGCCGGATGCCGCCGACCTCGACCGCCTCGTCGCCGATTCCACTGCGGCGCAACAGCGCTCGGACCCGGGCGAGCAGTTCCGCGAGCCGGAACGGCTTGCCCACGTAATCGTCGGCGCCCGCGTCGAGCCCCACCACGAAATCGACCTCGTCGGTGCGCGCGGTGAGCATCAGCACGGCAAGGTCGGCGCCGCGGGCGCGCACCTGCCTGCACACCTCCAGCCCGTCCATGCCGGGCAGGCCGAGATCGAGGATCAGCAGGTCGTGATTGCCCTCGAGCGCGCGGCGCAGCACGGCGGGGCCGAAGCTCTCCACGGTGACGTGATAACCCTCGCGCCCCAACGCGCGCGACAGCGGGGCGGCGATGGCCTCGTCGTCTTCGGCCAGGAGTACGGCGGTCATGGAAACAGATTACGGATCGCGGGCGCGAACGCCCGACTCACCGATAACCGCCCGCCGGGCCGAACCCGTGCTGGTGGCTCGACCTGTCTACTTCGAACACCTGGTGGTAGAGCAGCGCGTGCACATCCTGCACGCTGGGGATGTCGTCGTATTCGAGCGGCTCCTCCGAGGACGAGCCGATGATCAGGGTGCCGGTGCCGAGCATCCGGTCGAACAGCCCGTGCCGGAACTGAACGCTCGAGATGCGGCTCATCGGAATGTCGATGCCGGTGTGGGTGAGCACGCCCTGGCGCACGAGGACGCGCCGGTCGGTGATGATGAAGTGGGTCGTCCGCCAGCTGAGAATCGGTGCGACACAACGCCATAGGACGATCGCGAACCAAATGGCGAAGATCAGGGCGAGCACGACGGTCGTGGCGGTGCCGACGGTGTTGCGGTACGCCAGTCCCCCGGCGAAACCGGCCAGCGCCGTGGCCCCGATGAGCGTCACGATGGGCCAGAAGAGCATCTTCCAATGCGGATGGCGATGGAGTATCAGCTGCTCGTCGGGGGCGAGCACATCCTCCGGATAACCCATGCTCGGAACACTACCCCGGCAAGATGCCAGAATGCCTGACACCGGCTCCGGCGTGCTGCACAATCGTCTGCTTGCGGGGGGATCGCTGCACTGGCTGTTTCGCATTGCGCACGACCCGGTTTCCGCCCTTGCTCGAAAGCTCGGCCCCGATTCAGACGACAACCGCTCGGCATGACGTGCACTGACGACTGTGGAGGCGTGTGTGACCAAGGATCTGACCCAACTCGAAATCCTGACCGAACTCGAACCGGTGGCCGAGCAGAACCTGAACCGGCACCTGTCGATGGCCAAGGACTGGCATCCGCACGACTACGTGCCGTGGGACGAAGGGCGCAACTTCGCGGCGATGGGCGGGGTCGACTGGGAACCCGAGCAGTCCCGATTGAGCGACGTGGCCAAGGCCGCGATGATCACCAACCTGCTCACCGAGGACAACCTGCCCTCCTACCACCGCTTGATCGCGGAGAACTTCTCCCAGGACGGCGCGTGGGGCAGCTGGGTCGGCCGCTGGACGGCCGAGGAGAACCGGCACGGCATCGTCATGCGCGACTACCTGGTCGTCACCCGCGGCGTGGATCCGGTCGCGCTGGAACAGGCCAGGATGATCCACATGACCCAGGGCGTCGACGCGCCGCCGGATTGGGACGGATTCCTGGTCAACGTCGCCTACGTGACCTTCCAGGAGCTGGCCACCCGGGTCAGCCACCGCAATACCGGCAAGGTCTGCGAAGACCCGATCGCCGACCGCATGTTGCAGCGGGTGGCCGCCGACGAGAACCTGCACATGATCTTCTACCGCAACATGTGCGGCGCGGCCCTCGATCTGGTTCCCGACCAGGCGATCATGGCACTGACCAGGGTGCTCACCAGTTTCGTCATGCCGGGCGCCGGGATGCCGAACTGGCGCCGCAACAGCGTGCTCATGGCCAAGCACGGCATCTACGACCTGCGCCAGCATCTCGACGAGGTGGTCTCGCCGGTGCTGAAGAAGTGGAACGTCTTCGAGCGCAACGATTTCGGGCCGCGCGGCGAGCAGGCACGGGAACGGCTCGGTGAGTTCATGGAGAAGCTCGCCCGCGACGTGCTGAAGTTCGAGGAGCAGCGGGACCGCATGCTCGCCAGGGAGGCGGCGAAAGGGGACTTGCAACCTGCGTGAGTTCCCAGTTCCCGCAGCGCGGTTCAGTAGTCGGCGCGCAAATGGGTGACGTCGCCCGCCGACACCGCGTCGTCTCCGATCAGCAGACGTCCGGTCTGGTCGATGCCCGTCGCGACGCCGGTGAGAACCTGCCCGCCGGGCAGTTCGGCGCGCACGTCCATGCCGAGCGTGGCGCAGCGCTCGCGGTAGGCGGCGGCCAGATCGCCGGTCGCCCAGGCCGCGTCGCGCCAGGCGGTGAAGCGGCGCGCGAACTCCGTCAGCAGCGATCGCGCTACGCGGGTGCGGTCGGTCTGCGCCGCGCCCGCCAGCGCGAGCGAAGTGGCATGCGGCACCGGCAATTCCGCCTCGGTGAGGCCGACGTTCACGCCGACGCCGATCACCACCGCGGGAACGTCGCCGCTCGCCGCCACCTCGGCCAGAATGCCCGCGACCTTGCGGCCGCCGATCAGAACATCGTTGGGCCACTTCAACATCGCGTCCACACCCGCCGTAGTGCGCAGTGCGTCCACCACGGCGATACCGGTCAGCAGCGGCAGCCAGCCGAGCACCGCGGGCTCGATGCCGGGCAGCCGCACCAGTATCGACATCGCGATCTGCGCCCGCGGCGGGCTGACCCAGGTACGCGCGTGCCTGCCGCGGCCCGCCTCCTGGGTCTCGGCGATCAGCACGCGGTGATCCTCGGAGGTCGCGGCCGTGGCGATCAGATCGGCATTGGTGGAACCGGTGGATTCCACCACCTCCACCCGCGCGAAGAAGTCCGCGTAGTCGCTCTCGGCGAGGCCGCGCCGCAACAGTTCGGCATCCAAAGGCGGGCGGTGCGCGGAATCGGGCGGTGGCGTCTGCACGAACCGCAGGCTACTCGCTCCCGTCCCGGACTCGGGACGGGAGCGATCGGGCTCAGCCCGCGAGGTCGTAGCCGGCCATGATGCCCGGCTCTCGCTCCCCGCGCGCGGTGCTGTCGGAGGTCGACTCCTCTTCCTCGAATTCTGGATCGAAGATGGTCGGTTCGGCCTCGCGTACTCGCCAACTCGTCGACGCCGCCGCCGCGGCGTATTCGGCGACGGATCTACCCCACTCCCACATGTCTGGCTCCTCCCCATGAGCCGAAAAATGGACTCCCGCAGGGTATCCGGCCCCACCGTTCACCCGAAACCGATTTTTCGCTCGGAACCCCCTCCGAGCCCTGCCGACCTGGGCTTTTCTACTCGCGGGTAGCCCACCGTGGGTTAGAAAGACCGACTGCTACTGGTTACACTCCGAGCCATGACGAGTGTCCAGCAGCAGTCCGCATCCGGTTCGGCGGGCGAACCCGATATCCACACCACCGCCGGGAAGCTGGCCGACCTGCGGAATCGGCTGGAAGAGGCCAAGCACCCGATGGGTGAGGCCGCGGTCGACAAGGTGCACGCCAAGGGCAAGATGACCGCCCGGGAACGCATCCTCGCGCTGCTGGACGAGGGCTCTTTCGTGGAACTCGACGCGCTCGCCCGGCACCGCAGCGTCAACTTCGGGCTGGAGAACAACCGCCCGCTCGGCGACGGCGTGGTGACCGGTTACGGCACCATCGACGGCCGCGACGTCTGCATCTTCAGCCAGGACGTCACCGTCTTCGGCGGCAGCCTCGGCGAGGTGTACGGCGAGAAGATCGTCAAGGTGATGGACCTGGCGCTCAAGACCGGCCGCCCGCTGATCGGCATCAACGAGGGCGCGGGCGCGCGCATCCAGGAGGGCGTCGTCTCCCTCGGCCTCTACGGCGAGATCTTCCACCGCAACATCCAGGCCTCCGGCGTGATCCCGCAGATCTCGCTGATCATGGGCCCGGCCGCGGGCGGACACGTCTACTCGCCCGCGCTCACCGACTTCGTGGTGATGGTCGACCAGACCAGCCAGATGTTCGTCACCGGTCCGGACGTCATCAAGACGGTCACCGGCGAGGACGTCACCATGGAGGACCTCGGCGGCGCGCACACCCACATGGTCAAGTCCGGCGTCGCGCACTACGTCGCCTCCGGCGAGCAGGACGCGCTCGACTACGTCAAGGACCTGCTCAGCTACCTGCCGAGCAACAACCGCGCCGAGGCGCCGCGCTTCGCGCCCACCGACCCGATCGACGGCGCCATCGAGGACTCCCTCACCGAGGAAGACCTCGAGCTGGACTCGATCATCCCGGACTCGCCGAACCAGCCGTACGACATGCACGAGGTGATCCGTCGCCTGCTCGACGACGACGAGTTCCTCGAGGTGCAGGCCGAGCGCGCGATGAACATCATCGTCGGCTTCGGCCGCATCGACGGCCGAAGCGTCGGCATCGTGGCCAACCAGCCCACCCAGTTCGCCGGCTGCCTCGACATCGACGCCTCGGAGAAGGCCGCGCGCTTCGTGCGCACCTGCGACGCGTTCAACATCCCGATCATCACCCTGGTCGACGTTCCCGGCTTCCTGCCCGGCACCGGCCAGGAGTACAACGGCATCATCCGGCGCGGCGCGAAGCTGCTCTACGCCTACGGTGAGGCCACTGTGGGCAAAATCACCATCATCACCCGCAAGGCATACGGCGGCGCCTACGACGTCATGGGTTCCAAGCACATGGGCGCCGATGTGAACCTGGCGTGGCCGACCGCTCAGATCGCCGTGATGGGCGCTTCCGGCGCCGTCGGATTCGTCTACCGCAAGCAGCTGCAGCAGGCCGCCAAGGACGGCAACGACGTCGATGCGCTGCGGCTCGAGCTGCAGAACGAGTACGAGGACACTCTCGTGAACCCGTACGTCGCCGCCGAGCGCGGTTACGTCGACGCGGTCATTCCGCCGTCGCACACTCGCGGCCAGATCGTGTCCGCGTTGCGACTGCTGGAGCGCAAGATGGTGACCCTTCCGCCCAAAAAACACGGCAACATCCCGCTCTGAGTCAGCGATAACCCCGGTAACCCGCGCACACTGGTTGCAGAGACGCAGTGAGTGAATCCGAGGATGATTACCGCGTCATCCCATTTCGGGTATAGCTATAACGCCCGATGGAGCTAGAGGAAGGATCTGGCACTGTGACGACCGTGGCAGAAGAAGACGTGTTGACCGCCGCCGAATTGGATCTCGCAGTCGACCCGATCGCGGACGAGATCGAGGCGGTCACCGCGGACGCGGCCACCCCGACCGCCGACGCGGGCGAGCAGCCGTTCATTCGAATCGTCAAGGGCTCACCCTCCGACGAGGAGGTCGCCGCCTTGGTGTGTGTGCTGACCGCCGCCGCGAACGCGGCGAGCGCACCGGCCGGCACCGGCCCCGCCGACATGTGGGGGCGTCCGACCGCGATGCACCGCGGCACGTCACCGTTCTCGCCGTACGCCTTCCCGCACCTGTCCCACCTTCGGTGACGACGACGCTGGTTCTCGCGTCCGCGTCACCGGCCCGCAGGGAGGTGCTGCGCTCGGCGGGCATCGACCCGGTGGTGCGCGTCTCCGATGTGGACGAGGACGCGGTCGCCGCGGCCCTGCCCGCCGAGACCACCCCGCAGGCGGTGGTCGTCGAGCTGGCCAGGGCCAAGGCGGTCGCGGTCGCCAGCGTCGTCCCCGAATACGCCGCCGACTGCGTCGTTGTCGGTTGCGATTCCATGCTGCTGGTGGACGGCGTTCTCCAGGGCAAGCCGCACACCCCCGAGGTGGCGCGGGCCCGCTGGGCCGAGATGGCCGGGCGCAGCGCCGATCTGATCACCGGGCATTGCGTGCTGCGGCTGGTCGACGGCGAGATCGTCGCCGAATCCGTGGACTGCAGTTCCACCACGGTGCATTTCGCCAAGCCGGAACCGGACGAGCTGGACGCCTACATCGCCACGGGCGAGCCGCTCCAGGTGGCGGGCGCGTTCACATTGGACGGGCTCGGCGGCTGGTTCGTCGACCGGATCGAGGGCGATCCGTCGAGCGTCATCGGTATCGGCCTACCACTGCTGCGCCGACTGCTTGGCGACGTTGGGGTCGCCGTTGCGCAGTTGTGGCGCCACACGACCCAGTAGCGGCGGCGTGAGGGGCGCTTCCGCGCTGCCGGTCTCGGCGCCGATCGGCACCGAGGCCGCCTCGCGAGTCTCCTGATTCCGGCGGGCCAGGTATTCGAGCCGGGTCACGCACAGCTCGGGTTCCACGAACGGTTGCAGCCGGACGTTCACCTCGCCGCGCGCGCCGTTGCGGTCCAGCACTTCTCTGATCAAACCCAGATGCACACCGCACACCACCTCGGAGTGCGTGCGGGCCAGTTCCCGCAGCGGGCAGGCGGTCATCCGGATCACCGCTTGGCCGGAGTCCTCGGCGGCGGTATCGCGCTCCGGCGCGAATCCGAGCTCCGAGAGCAGCGTCATCGTGACTTCTCTGGCGTCCTCCAGCGACTCGACCGCGTGATCACCGGCGTCGAGCTTGGCGCCCCAGGCGCGTCCGGCCGCGACGGCGGCCTCCGAGCGGCGGCGCGGATCGGGACCGAGCTGGTCGGCGAGCACCTGCGCCAATTCCTGATAGCCCACCGAGCGCTGCACCGCGCTGTAGCCGATGCGCGGACGGCCGCGGCCGCGCGGCGGCTGCTGGAATTGCCGAACCAGGGATTCCTTGGTGAGCACGTCGAGATGAAATCGCACCGTCGTGACGTGCTGTCCGGTGATCCTGGCCAGCTCCTGGGCGTCGAGAGGCTCGCTTGCGCCACGTAGGATCGCGAGCAGTCGCCGCCGCGGCCAAGAATCGGACATAGCTCACCCCTCCTCCCGGGAGACTTTATCGGATGAGGGTGCGATTTATTCGCCCAATCAGCCGATTCGTGATCTGAAACGAGTTTCACAATTGCCTCACATTTAACATCGCTGTGAGACCCGAACCGCCGTAACCACCGTCTACCTCGTGTGAAGGACCCATATCGTGCCCGTCGCCCCGGACTCACATCCCTCATTCGGAACGTACGCACATCCTCACCGACTAGTAACCACAGAGTGGCTGTCGGCAAACATAGGCGCGCCGGGACTCAGGATCGTCGAGTCCAACGAGGACATCTTGCTCTACGACATCGGACACGTACCGGGAGCCGTCAAGATCGATTGGCGCGGTGATCTGAACGATCCGGTCACGCGTGACTATATCGACGGCGCCCGTTTCACCGAACTGATGCGGGCCAAAGGCATCTCACGCGACGACACGGTGGTCATCTACGGGGATCGCGGCAACGCGCAGGCGGCGCATACGTTGTGGCTGTTCACGCTCTTCGGGCACGAGGACGTGCGGCTGCTCGACGGCGGGCGCGAGGCGTGGATCTCCGAGGAACGCGACACCACCTTCGACACCCCGAATCTCGCGGCCAGCGACTACCCGACGGTGCGCCGCGACGACACGACCGCGCGCGCCTTCCGCGAGGACGTGCTCGCCCACCTGGGAAAACCGCTGCTCGACGTGCGCTCGCCCGAGGAGTACTCCGGCGAGCTCACCCCCAAGCCGGACAACCCCGAGGACGCGGCGCTGCGCGGCGGCCACATTCCCACCGCGCTGAACATCCCGTGGGACACCTCGCTCGGCTCGGACGGGCGTTTCCGCTCGCGGGCCGAGCTGGACACCATCTACGCGCCCCTCGACGGCGCCGACGACCTGGTCGTCTACAGCCGCGTCGGCGAGCGCTCGAGCCACACCTGGTTCGTGCTGACCTATCTGCTCGGCTACGAAACGGTCCGTAATTACGACGGCTCGTGGACCGAATGGGGCAATTCCGTGCGGATGCCGATCGCCAAGGGGGCTGAACCGGGCGAGGTTCCGTCGGGAACGACCCGGCGCGGTCGCGGAAAGTAAGGCGTATCTCGACCTTCGCCGCGGCTACGCGCGGAGCTGCGGGCGGACCGCGTGCGACAGCGTTCGGTACGCCGAGCAGGGCTTCGATCACACCGGCTGCGAATGTGTGATGCGCGACCTACTGTTCAGTAGGGCTATCCGAGTTCGGCGTCTGTTGGCAGACTGCCTACACTCGCCCCAGACGAAATTGTCGACAGGGCGCGGAGCCTGCGCGGTGTTCCGACCCCACCGGGAACGGAGCCTGCGCGGTCCCACCCGCGAAGCGACCAGAAGAATGCAACCAGGAGGCTCAGTGCCCAGCCATGCCAGCGCGCGGATCACGAAGGTACTCGTAGCTAATCGAGGCGAGATCGCCGTGCGCGTGATTCGGGCGGCCAAGGACGCCGGCATCGCCAGTGTCGCGGTGTACGCCGAGCCCGACGCCGACGCGCCCTTCGTGAAGCTCGCCGACGAGGCGTTCGCGCTGGGCGGCCAGACCTCGGCCGAGTCGTACCTCGTGTTCGACAAGATCCTCGACGCCGCCGCCAAGGCCGGCGCGGACGCGATCCACCCGGGCTATGGCTTCCTGTCGGAGAACGCCGACTTCGCCCAAGCCGTGATCGACGCGGGCCTGATCTGGATCGGCCCCTCGCCGCAGTCCATCCGCGATCTGGGCGACAAGGTGACCGCTCGCCACATCGCCGAGCGCGCGAACGCGCCGATGGCCGCGGGCACCAAGGACCCGGTCAAGAACGCCGACGAGGTCGTCGAGTTCGCCAAGAAGTACGGCGTGCCGGTGGCGATCAAGGCCGCGTTCGGCGGTGGCGGTCGCGGCATGAAGGTCGCGCACACCATCGAGGAGATCCCCGAGCTGTTCGAGTCGGCCACCCGCGAGGCGGTCGCGGCATTCGGTCGCGGCGAGTGCTTCGTCGAGCAGTACCTCGACAAGGCCCGCCACGTCGAGGCGCAGGTCATCGCCGACAAGCACGGCAACGTCGTGGTCGCGGGCACCCGCGACTGCTCGCTGCAGCGCCGGTTCCAGAAGCTCGTCGAGGAGGCGCCTGCGCCGTTCCTGTCCGACAAGGTGCGCGCCGAGATCCACGAGTCCGCCAAGCGGATCTGCCGCGAGGCCCACTACTACGGCGCGGGCACCGTCGAGTACCTGGTGCAGGGCGAGACCGTGTCGTTCCTCGAGGTGAACACCCGTCTGCAGGTGGAGCACCCGGTCACCGAGGAGACCGCGGGTATCGACCTGGTGCGCCAGCAGTTCCGCATCGCCAACGGCGAGGAGCTGGACATCAAGGAAGACCCGACCCCGCGCGGCCACTCCTTCGAGTTCCGCATCAACGGCGAGGACGCGGGCCGCGGCTTCCTGCCCGCCCCCGGCCCGGTCGAGGTCTACCGCGAGCCGTCGGGCCCCGGCGTGCGCGTGGACTCCGGTGTGGTCGCGGGCAGCGTGATCGGCGGACAGTTCGACTCGATGCTGGCCAAGCTGATCGTCACCGGCGAGAACCGCACCCAGGCGCTGGAGCGCGCCCGGCGCGCGCTGGCCGAGTTCGAGGTCGAGGGCCTGGCCACCGTCATCCCGTTCCACCGCGCCATCGTCGAGGATCCGGCGTTCATCGGTGACGGCGAGAAGTTCGACGTCTACACCAAGTGGATCGAAACCGAGTGGACCAACAACATCGAGCCCTACACCGGTAGCGGTGCCCCGGTCGACGAGGACGAGGACCTGCCCCGGCAGAAGGTCGTCGTCGAGGTCGGCGGCCGCCGCGTCGAGGTCTCGCTGCCCGGCAACTTCACCGTGGGCGCGGGCGCCGCGGGTGCCGCGAGCAACGGCGCCGGTGTGATCCGCAAGAAGCCCAAGCCGCGCAAGCGTGGCGGTGCGGGCGGCGGCGCGGCCTCCGGTGACGCGGTCACCGCGCCGATGCAGGGCACCGTGGTCAAGGTCGCCGTCGAAGAAGGCCAGACCGTGGAAGCGGGCGACCTCATCGTGGTGCTCGAGGCCATGAAGATGGAGAACCCCGTCAACGCGCACAAGGCGGGCGTCGTGACCGGTCTCGCCGTCGAGGCGGGTGCCGCGATCACCCAGGGCACGGTGCTGGCCGAGATCAAGTAAAAACGTAGGCCGCGCCCTTCGGGCCGACCGACACCGCACGAGAGCGGGCGATGGACAACGGAGTCCGCGCCCGCTCTTGTCGTATCGTGTTCCGGTGACCAGCTCTACCGTGGCCGAGATCATCCGCGGCCGCAGCGCCACCGGTTCCCGCGCGGACGGGCATCGTCTCGCGCTCGTCATCGAGGGTGGCGGCAGCCGCGGCGTCTACTCCAGCGGCATGGTGCAGGCGCTCGAGGAACTCGGTCTCTCCGGGGTGTTCGACGCGGTCTACGGCACCTCGGCGGGCGCGATCAACGGCGCGTGGCTGCTGTGCGGGCGGGCCGTGCCGGGTATGCGGTCCTGGTCCGATCCGGAGATCATGCGGCGGGTGATCGATCCGAGTCGGCTGTTTCGCGGCGGCGCCGCCTTCGACGTGCGGTACCTGGTACACCGGGTCTACGACGGCCTGGAGCCCATGGATTTCCCGGCGATCCTGAACAATCCCACGACCTTCCACCCCATCGGCACCGACATCCGCACCGGCAACGCCATCGATCTGCGCCCGCACATCTACGACAAGCGCACCCTCATGCGGGCGCTGCGGGCCAGCGCGAACCTGCCGATCCTGGCCGGTCCGCCCGTCACCTTGGACGGCGTCCCCTACCTCGACGGCGGCATCGCCGAACCGATCCCCATCCACAGCGCGGTGCGCGGCGGCGCGACCCACTGCCTGGTGCTGCGCACCCGCCGCGCCGACGAGTCCCGCCCGCCCGCCTCCCGCCTGCAACAGATGGTCGGCGGCAACTACCTCCGCCTGCGCGCCCCCGGCGCCTACCGGGCCTGGCTGCGCCGCCCGCAACAGGAAGAGGCGGAGAACACCCTCCTAACCTCCCTGGGCGACGCCGTCCTGCAAATCCACCCGCCCGCCGACGCCCCAACGGTCGAAGGCACCGCCCGCGACACCGAACTGCTCACCCGGGCGCTGGAACTCGGCCGTCAGGCGGTCTACTCGGCCCTCGTCCGCGTCGACGCCGCCTGATCGAGACTGTCCGACGCGGTCCCTCCACCGCGCTGCGCTGAGTGAACCTGGTGATCGGTCCGCCCCTCGGCCTTCCGCGGCGTGGCCGCATGGGCGATCTCGGGCCTTTCGCGGCGCGTCACGATGTGGACTACGGACCGATCGGCAGGAAACGGACTGTTATCCGGTTGGCGAACCGGAATCGATTCCCGATCGGCGAATCGAGTGCCCGCGAGGTCGGTGCCGCGACTCAGTCGAGGGCGACGGTGACGCCGTCAGAGAGGACGAAGTCGTGGAGCTCGAGATGGGCCGGGGTGCTGCCGGGCGGCACGTCGAAGACCAGCACGGTGGTGGCCGAGGCGCCGGGGCGCAGTTCGAAGGAGTGGCCGAGGCGGGACTGCATGGCCTGCCAGGCGGTGGCGGTCGTGTCGTGGTCGATGGCGTTGCCCTGGGCGTCGAAGAGCTTCTGGCCGAAGGGCAGGAACCATTTCGTCTCGTCGGAGATGTTGCGGACGGCGAGTGTGACGATCAGGAACGCGCCCTGCGCCGATTGGAGACCGACGCGGGCGACTCCCGACTTCACATCAGTCACCGCGAACTCGAACTTGCCGTCCCGGACCGCGCTGTACGCGGGAGCGGGGCCGTCCGGCTGGTTCGGCGCGGGCTCCGGATGCTCCTCGACCATCGCGGTCGGCGGCGGCGCGGTCGTGGTCTCGTTCCCGCTGACCGCGGCGATCAACGCCAGGCAGCCCGCGGCGAAGACGAAGGGCGCCAAGAAGATCACGACCAACGCCCCGATCGTCTTCCGCAGCACCCCGCCCCGCCTGCGCCGTGGGACCGGCTGCCGGGGCGGCGCCACGTACGCGGGCCCGCGCGACGGCCACACCGGTCCGAGCGATCGGGGCCGCCGAACAATCGGGACCGGCTTGCGCCGGAGGTACCACCGCTTGCCGTAGGGGTGAGAAACGGGCACACCCGGCGCCGGGATCGGTGGCGCATAGCCCAGCGGGGCAGTACCGGACGGGGCACGTCCCCATGCCGAGGCGCCTGGTGAGTTCTGCGGCGCTACACCCGACGCGGCACGGCCCCCGGCGCTCGGCGAGTTCTGGGATGCGACGCCCACCGGCCCGAGGCCCTGCGGCGCGACTCTGGTCTGCACGAGCGTCGGCGTAGGCCCCGGCACGGGCATGACTTTCGTCGGCTTCCGACCACCGGCTGCCGCGTGCTGCGCATCGGCAGCGGCCGCCGCAGAACCTCCGCTCGCCGGAACCGCGGCACCGATCGTCTCCACGCGCGTCGGCGGCAACCCCGGCTGCTGAAGTACCCGAGCCGGGTGCGGCGAACGCGGCTCCTCAGCCGAAACGACCTCGCGCGCCGCACGAACGAACTCCCCCGCGCTGGCGTACCGGTCCCCCGGCTCCTTCGCCATCCCGCGCGCGATGATCGCGTCGAGCGCGGCCGGAACTCCTGGATTCACCGACGACGCGCACGGCGGATCGGTCATGAGGTGCCCGCGCATCTGCTGGGCCGGGTCGGTGTCGCCGTAAGGGCGGCGGCCGGTGAGGGATTCGTAGAGGACGCAGGCCAGCGAGTAGACGTCGGCGCGCGCGTCGGCGTGACCGCTGAAGCGTTCGGGCGCCATGTAGGCCCAGGTGCCGATCGCCAGACCCGTTGTGGTGACCGAGGTCTGGCCCGCGCCGCGCGCGATGCCGAAGTCGATCAGGTAGGTGAAGCCGTCGGGTGCGACGAGGATGTTGGAGGGCTTGACATCGCGGTGGACCAGCCCGGCACGGTGCGCCGCGTCCAGCGCGGTCGCGACCTGCCCGAGGATGTCGAGCGCCACGCGCGGCTGGAGCGGACCGCTCTCGGTCAGCCGCGCGCCGAGGTCGGTGCCTTCCACGAAAGCCATCTCGATGAACAGCCGCCCGTCGACGGCGCCGTGCCGGTGGATCGGCACGATGTGCGGGTCGCGCAGCGCGGCGGCGACCTGGGCCTCGCGCTCGAAACGCGTCCGGTACACCGCGTCGGCCGCGAGCTCGGCGGGCAGCAGCTTCAGCGCGACGCGCCTGCGGTCGGTGGTGTCGTAGGCCAGCCAGACCTGCCCCATCCCGCCCTTGCCGAGGAGCCGTTCCAGCCGATAGCGACCGAATCGCGCCGCTGCCATCGCGAACCTCCCAGTCACCATCGACATCCGCCGCGCCGACGCGGACTCCCGAATGCCGGGGCACACTACCGAAAGTCCAGCTCACGACATCCCTGCCGCGGGCACAGCCTTACAGGGAGCGTACCCGCGCCGACCATCTCGGACAGTGTGAGCTGGCCGACTCCCCGCGGTCCCCGCCTCGCGGCCGAGCCGGGTCGCGCGCGCTAGCCTTTCCCCATGGACGAGCTGCCCGACATCCGGATCGGCACCGCGGAGCGGGAGCACGCGATGCGGCGGCTGTCCGACAACTTCGCCGCGGGTCGTCTCAGCGTCGCGGAGTTCGACGAGCGCAGCGCCGTGATCACCGCGGCGGTGACCCGCGCCGACGTCGACCGTGTCTTCACGGACCTGCCGCCGGAGCCCGCGGCCGTCGCCGCTCCCGCCGGACGCAAGCCCCGGCCGCTCGACGAATGGTCGGCCCGGGCGATGGCCGCGATCCCGATCGTGGCGGTCATCCTGTTCTTCGTCACCGGCAGCTGGCTGTGGTTCCTCGCGATCCCACTGGCCGCCGCCCTCTTCTTCGGCACACGACACGGAAAGCACTGATGGAACCCATCGAGATCAACGCCGGTAGCTGGTACCTGCGCGCACTGCGCGCCGACGAACGGATCGACGACCGCCCGGCGCTCGCCGCGGGCGGCATCACCGATCCCGACTACGTCGCCCAGCGAACCGCTCAGTGGGACAAGGAAACCCATTACTCCTGGGCCGTCTGCGAGCCCACCACGGCGGAGATGGTCGCCGAGATCGTCGTCACCCCGGCCGCCGACGGCACCGCCGAACTCACCGGTTGGTCCAGGGCAGGCTACGAACCCGCCCTGGATGCCGGACGCACGGCAGTCGGCCGATTCGTCGAAGGCGGCTTGGGCCTGCGCTTGGCCGCGACCAGCTGACCGCCGCGCCGATCAATCCCGTCGCGCCCGGTCGAGCAGGATGAGCGGGACGGCGGCCGCGGCGAGCGCGGCGCCGATCCAGTACACCGAGGTGAGCGGGGCGCCATTGGTCAGTGTCGCGGCCGCGAGCACCGGGGTGATGCTGATGCCCAGTTGGAAGGCGGACACGGTGGTGGCGCCCGCGATGGTGGGCGCGTCGGCCGCGATGGCGAACACTCGGCCGTAGAGGGCCGGGTTGAGCACGAACGCCGCGATACCGATCAGGAATACCGCGGGCGGCGCCGCCCAGAGCCGCTCGATCACGGCGACCATGGCGACCGACAGGATGGCGACACCGATCGCGCCGGCGCCCAGCGCGAAGTGCGGGCGCCGATCGGAGATCCGGCCGCCGATGAACAGGCCGAGAAACGCGCCGATCCCGAAGAGCGCGAGGACAGCCGGGATCCAGGCCTCGGCGACCCCGGTGCTGTCGGCGAGCATGGCCGCGAGGTAATTGAACGAGACCATGTACGCAGCGGTGGTCAGAATGGTGATCGCGTAGACGACCCACAGCGACGGTTTTCGCATGGTGGCGAGTTCCCGCGACAGCACCGGCACGTCCGCTGGGTCGGCGACCGAGGTGGTTGCGGGAAGCCCGAATACGCAGGCGACGGCTCCCGAAACCGGGATGGATCGGTTAACGCATGACGCCCGTGTGCCCCGTCGAGTACCGCCCCGGCTGCGGCCAGACCGTGAGCCCGTGTGGTCCGCGCCCCACCGGGATGCGGGCCAGCAGCTTCCACTCGACGATGTCGATCGCGTAGACCTCGCCGTGGTGGCGTCCGGAGGCCCAGAAGATCCGGCCGTCGACGGAGATGTTGCCCATGTCGGGGCTGCCGCCGCCGGGCACGAACCACTTGTGTACCAAGCCGTTCGCCGCGAAGTCCCAGACCGAGATGCTGCCCTCGTGCCGGTTGGTGATGATCATCTGCTTGGAATCGCGGGTGACGTAGAGACCGTGCGCGCCGTCTCCGGTGGGCACGAAGCCCTTGCTCTCGAAGGTGAGCGCGTCGAAGACGTAGAGGCCGCCCGCCGCCATGTCGGCGACGTAGAAGGTGAGCCCGTCCGGCGAGAGTTTCACGTCCTGCGGCTTGCCCGAGCGACCGCCCGCGAGATCGATCGTCTTGATCAGCTTGCGCTCCGCGACGTCGAAAACCTGCATGCGGCCGATGAATTCGCAGCTGGCGAGGGCGAAGCGCCCGTCGGCCGTGAAGTCCATGTGGTCGACGCCCGCGCAGTCGGGCACCGGAAGCGCGTGCACTTTCTGCCAGGTCTTCGGGTCGTAGAAGTCCAGCGACTTGTCCGCCTCGGCGACGACGAGCGCGAACTTGCCGTCGGGCGTGTAGTACATGTTGTAGGGATCGCGGACCGGGAACGGCTCGCCGGGCAGACCGGTGCGCGGGTCGATCGGCCGCAGGCTGCCGCCCCCGATCGGCAGGTCGTTGGTGACGTAGAGCGTCTGCATGTCGTAGGACGGCACCACGTGCTGTGGCTCCTCGCCGCCCGCCGCGAAGGTGTCGATCACCTGGAAGGTGTTCTGGTCGATCACCGTGACGGTGTGCGACTGGCTGTTGGGGACGTACACCAGCGGCCGGTGATCGGCCACCGACGGGCTCAGCTCCCGGTTGGCCGCGTACACGTCGGTCGGCGAGAGCGGCGGCGGCATGCCCGGCAACAGGTTGGCGATCTGCGGGGGCGGCGGCGCCGAGGTCGGCGCCGCGACCGCCGAGGTCGTGGACTCCGCGGCGACGGTGCCTGCCTCACTGGTGGTAGTGCAGCTGGTCACCGCCGCCACGGCGGCCAAGGACGCGAATATCCCGCGAGGTGAGCCGCATCGGTTCACGCGCCTGCACCGTGCCTGTGAGGAGTGAGACGACATGTGAGCGAAGCCTACGGGCCGAACAGCCATTTCACGGCTATCCACGCCGACCCGGGCACGCATCGCATCACTCGACCGAACCGAGCACCCTTTCCAATGCGTCGACGGCGGCGTCCAGCTGCGCCGCGGTGACCGTCAGCGGCGGCCGGAACCGGATCCCGCGTTCGCCGGTGCCGAGGATCAGCACGTTCTCGCGCTCGCGCAGCGCGGTCAGCACCGCGTCGCGCAGTTCCGCCGTCGCCAGGGTGATCGCGCACATCAGGCCGCGTCCGCGCGGCTCGGTGACCCGCGGATGATCCGCCGCGAGCCCCTCCAGCCTGCGCAGCAGGTGCTCGCCGAGCGGCCGGGACGCCTCGATGAGTCCGTCGCGCTCGATCACCTCGAGGATGCGACGGGCCCGCACCATGTCGGTGAGGTTGCCGCCCCAGGTCGAATTGAGCCGGGAGCTCACCGCGAAGACGTGGTCGGAGATCTCGTCGACCCGGCCGCCCGCCATCACGCCGCACACCTGGGTCCGTTTGCCGAACGCGACCACGTCGGGCGCGAGGCCGAATTGCTGGTAGGCCCAAGTGGTTCCGGTCATGCCGACGCCGGTCTGCACCTCGTCGAGGATGAAAAGCGCGTCGTTCTCGTGGCAGAGCTGCTGCACGGCGAGCAGGAATTCCGGGCGCAGGTGCCGGTCGCCGCCCTCGCCGAGGATCGGCTCGGCGATGAAACACGCTATGTCGTGCGGGTTTTCAGCGAACGCACGACGTGCTTGCTCCAGCGCCCGCGCCTCGGCGGCCTCGATGTCGCGCCCCGGGGCCAGGTACGGCGTCTCGATGCGCGGCCAGTCGAACTTCGGGAAGCGCGCGGTCTTGACCGGATCGGTGTTGGTCAGCGACATGGTGTAGCCGGTGCGGCCGTGGAAGGCGCCGGTCAGATGCAACACCTTGGTGCCGAGATCCGGTGACCTGCCGTGGGATTCGTTGTGGCGGCTCTTCCAGTCGAACGCGACCTTGAGCGCGTTCTCCACGGCCAGGCCGCCGCCATCGATGAAGAACAGGTGCGGTAGCCGCGGATCGCCGAGCACGCGGGCGAACGTCGCGACGAACCGCGCCATCTCCACGGTGTACATGTCGGAGTTGGAGGGCTTGTTCAGCGCGGCCGTCGCCAGTTCCGCACGGAAGTCCGGGTCGTCGGCCAGCGCGGGATGGTTCATGCCCAGCGCGTTGGACGCGAAGAAGCCGAACATGTCGAGGTAGGTGCTGCCGTCGCGTTCGTCGACGAGGCGGCAGCCGCGGGAGTTCGTCAGGTCCAGCACCATTTCGAATCCGTCGGCGAGGATATGTGCCGAGAGGATCTCGTGTACCCGGGTCGCGGGGGTGACCGGTGCCGTGTCACCACCCGATCGGGTGCGCTCCAGTTCGATGGTCACACCTGTAGGGTACGAAAAGATTTACGGAATCTCTACAACATTGCGTAGTTATTACGCTCTACGGCTACCTGTCATAGAATGTCTGCAGGATGATGGTGCTGCGTGTCCGGACGTTGGCGGTCGCCCTGATCTCCTGGAGCAGTTGCTCCAGATGCCTCGGCGACGCGACCCGTACCAGCAACACGTAGCTCTCGTCACCCGCCACCGAGTGGCATGCCTCGATACCCGGGATATGTTGCAGCACAGCGGGGGCGTCATCCGGCTGCGACGGGTCGAGAGGAGTGATCGCGACGAATGCCGAGAGCAGCTGTCCAAGTGCTTCCGGATCGACATGCGCGGTGTAGCCGCGGATCACGCCGCGCGCTTCCAGCCTGCGCACCCGAGATTGCACCGCGGAGACCGATAGGCTCGCCTTCTCGGCCAGGTTCGACAGGGTGGCGCGACCATCGGCCATCAGTTCACGAATCAGCAGGCGATCGATGTCATCGAGTACGGGTCTTGCCGGTGTATCCGCCATCAGTGGAGGCTAACCCAGTGAGCGCTGCTCGTGTCGAAAACTTCCACTCGTTCACTTCCGGCAACCTGGTAGCACCGGGTGCACGCCCACAGCGGAAACCAAAGCCGAAGCGGAGCAATCGATGACGAACACCCTTACCGACCAGCTGACCCGCGATCTCGCCGACCGCGCGGCAACCCTGCTGCGTGGCCTCGGCGCCGAGCCGCCCGAGGACGGCGAGCTGACCGCCCGCACCCCCATCACGGGCGGTGTGCTCGCCACCCTGCCCGCCGACTCGCCCGAGTCCGTCGACGCGGCCATCGGACGTGCCGCCGCGGCGTTCGGCGCTTGGCGCACGGTGCCCGCGCCCGTCAGGGCGGCGGTGGTGCGCAGGCTCGCCGAGCTGCTCACCGCGCACAAGACCGAGCTGGCTCAGCTGGTCACCCTGGAGGCGGGCAAGATCGGCCCCGAGGCCGTCGGCGAGGTGCAGGAGATGATCGACATCTGCGAGTTCGCCATCGGGCTCTCCCGCCAGCTGTACGGGCGGACCATGCCCTCCGAACGGCCCGGGCACCGGCTGATGGAGACCTGGCATCCGCTCGGCGTCGTCGGGGTTGTTTCGGCGTTCAACTTTCCCGTCGCGGTCTGGGCCTGGAATACCGCGATCGCGCTGGTGTGCGGCGACACGGTGGTGTGGAAGCCGTCCGAGACCACCCCGCTCACCGCGCTCGCCTGCCACACGCTGCTCCGCCGCGCGGCCGCCGACGTCGGCGCGGATCCCGAAGTGCACCAACTAATTCAGGGCGGATCCGCTGTCGGCGCCCGGCTGGTGGACGACGAGCGGGTCGCGCTGCTGAGCGCCACCGGTTCGGTGCGGATGGGTCGCATCGTCGCGCCGCGGGTGGCCGCGCGTTTCGGCCGCTGCCTGCTGGAGCTCGGCGGGAACAACGGCGCCGTCGTCACGCCGTCGGCCGATCTGGAGCTGGCCGCCCGCGCGATCGTGTTCGCCGCCGCGGGCACCGCGGGGCAGCGCTGCACCACGCTGCGGCGGCTGATCGTGCACGCCGACGTGGTCGGGCCGCTGCTCGATCGGGTCGCGAAGGCGTATCAACAACTGCGCGTTGGCAATCCGCTCGACGCGGGTGTGCTGGTCGGCCCGCTGATCAACGAATCCGCGCACACCAGCATGCGGGCGGCGATCGAGCGCGCCCTCGCCGACGGCGGCGAGCTGATCTGCGGCGGCGAACCGGTGCCCGGGTTCAGCGAGCACGCCCACTACGTGCGCCCGGCCATCGTGCGGATGCCCGCCCAGACCGCCGTCGTGCGCGAGGAGACTTTCGCGCCGATCCTGTACGTGCTGACCTACCACGACTTCGACCACGCTGTCGCGCTGCACAACGCGGTGCCGCAAGGACTTTCGTCCGCGATCTTCACCGGCGACCAGCGCGAGGCCGAACGCTTCCTCGCCGCCGACGGCTCCGACTGCGGCATCGCCAACGTCAACATCGGCACCTCCGGCGCCGAGATCGGCGGGGCGTTCGGCGGCGAGAAGCACACCGGCGGCGGCCGCGAATCCGGATCCGACTCGTGGAAGGCCTACATGCGCCGCGCCACCAACACCGTCAACTACTCCACCGAACTACCACTCGCCCAGGGCATCCAGTTCGGCTGAAACCGCCTCCGACCAGGCGATTAGGCGCCACGCCCCGCCCGTGTGTAAGGTTGAGAACACCGACGCGGGGTGGAGCAGCTCGGTAGCTCGCTGGGCTCATAACCCAGAGGTCGCAGGTTCAAATCCTGTCCCCGCTACTAGGAAGCGGCCCGGAACATCAAGTTCCGGGCCGCTTTTTTGCGTCTGGCGGCCCCTCCGTCCTAAGTGTTACCGTTGGTAACAGTAGTTATGGCATCCGACGAAAGGGGGCCGGCAATGGGGCTCGCCCACTCTGCCGCTGACCTGCTCGAGCGTGTTCGCGATATCGAAGACGCCGAGTACACGGCGAAGTTGACGACGCTGTCCGAAGGGTCGGTGGAGCGGCACTTCGATCCGTACGTCGACATCGAGTGGGATTCACCGGAATTCGCCGTCGATCCGACCGACCGGCGGTGGATCCTGCCCGAGGCCGATCCGCTCGGGCGGCACCCCTGGTACAAGGCGCAGCCGGAGGAGCGGCAGATCGCCATCGGAATGTGGCGGCAGGCCGGGATCGCGAAGGTCGGACTGCACTTCGAGCAGTTGCTGATTCGCGGGATCATGCAGTACGCGGCCGGGCTGGACAACGGCGATCCGGAGTTCCGCTACATCACGCACGAAGCCGCCGAAGAGTGCAATCACACCCTGATGTTTCAGGAGATGATCGACCGGATCGGCATGGATGTCGTCGGCATGGGGTCGATCGATCGCAAACTCACACTGGCGATCTGGCCGGCCGTGACGTACTTCCCGGCGCTGTTCTTCACCATGGTCCTCGGCGGAGAAGAGCCGATCGACCACCTGCAGAAGGCGATCCTGCGCTCCAGCGCGCAAATGCATCCCATGGTCGCCAGGGTGATGCAGATCCACGTCGCCGAGGAGGCGCGCCACATCTCGTTCGCGCACGAGTACCTGCGCAAGAACGCGCCGCGCCTGGACCCGGTCCGCAAGACGGCGCTCTCGCTTCTGACGCCGATCGTGATGCGCGTGATGTGCGAGATGATCATGACGCCGCCGGTCGAGTTCCGCCGCGAGTTCGACATCCCGAAGTCGGTGATCGACGACTTGTACTGGCGCAGCGAGGAATCCCAGGCGACCCTGCGCGGCATCTTCGCCGACGTCCGCGCCCTCGCCACGGACTCCGGCCTGATGAACCCGGTGGCCAAGCTCGCGTGGAAACTCTGCGGAATCGACGGCCGCGCCAGCCGCTACCGCAGCGAACCCGAACGCTGAGGAATCCGTTCCTCGCCCGACTCGGCAAGATGCCTCTCGGGGTCGACATGTGCTGTGGCCGATAGTATTTCGTCGTGAGCGCTATCTACCACACCTCGGATTGGCCCCGCGACTCGGCGCGGCTGGCCGATCGGCTGGTGGCCGAGCTGCCGTCGGAATTGCGGTTGGATTTCACCGGTGCGTCGCTGGAACGGCTCGAGGCCGAGCTTCTGCGGCGGTTCTCCGACCCCGCCGAGCTGACCTCGGCCGAAGCACGGCCCTTCTACGAAAGTGTGTGCGCGTACTTCGGCGAGGTGATGGTCCGCTACGGGGGATCGTGGGGTTGGTCCACGAAGTGGGACGACACCGATCCACCGGTGGTGATGCCGGATGAAGACGTCGATCTCGAACCCCTGTCGACGTGGGAGGTCGTGATCCGAGCGGTCCGGGACCGCGGCGGCAAGGAGTTCATCACCGTCTGGGAATTGTGGGACGACGCCGAAACGGACCAGATAGACCGGGCGATCGAAGAGGCCGAGGACGCCGAGTGGGATCGGGACATCGAAGAATGGGAATCGGAAGACTGACTGACGCCCGCTGAAGCGCGAGAACCGGAGCCGCACTGTCGAGGTCGGCACGGGGACCACTCGCGGAAGCGCCTGCCTGGCGCGGTCGAACCGGGCGCAGGCAGGCGCGACCGAGCCTCAGAATCGTGGCGGCTCGATGCCGAGTTCGCGCAACCGCTCGGCGTACTGGGCGATATTGGCGAGTTTGATGTTCTCGTAGCCGCGGACGACGTCGGGGAGGGCGGCGGCCTGGACGGCTCGGTCGTAGCCGTCGGCGTCCAGGCTGTTGGCGAGCGCGGTCACCATGCGCACGTAGTGGGCGCGAAGTTCGCGTTCGACGCGGCGGACGTGGGCGTAGCCGAAGGGGTCGAAGGCGGTGCCGCGCAGGCGCTTTCCCTTGGCGAGCAGACGCAGGGCGAGGTGACTGCGCGGGCCCATGCCGATCTTCTTCTCCCGGCCCAGCGCCCGCAGGACGGGCGGGTGCAGGCGGTAGGTGAGGTTCGCGCCCTCGGGGACCTGGTCGGCCACCTCGGCGAGGAACGCCGGATCGGTCAGTCGCCGCGCCACCTCGTACTCGTCCTTGTAGGCGGTCAGCTTGTACAGCCCGCGCGCCACCTGCTCGCTGAATTCGGTGCGGTCGGTGACCCGCCGCTCGGTGTCCCAGATGTGCCGCACGGTGCGCACGTAGTCGCGCGCCACCGCGACGCTCTGGAAGCCGATCAGCTCGGCCGCGCGCAGCTCCACCAGCCGCCGCGTCTCGCCGGTCGCGGTGAACCCGTCGAACAGATCCGCGGGCACTGCCGCCCGCGCCGGCTCGGGCTTGCTGCGCGCGGTGGCGGCCGCGAACTCCGCGGGCCGCGCGATCGCGATCCTGCCCCAGCGGAAGGCCGCGATATTGGCGGCGACGGCGACACCGTTGATCTCGATGGCCTCCTCGATCGCCGACGCGGGCAGCCGCAGTCCCCCGCTCTGGTACGCCGCGCCGACCAGCAGGAAGTTGGCGGCCGCGGTATTGCCGAAAAGGACTTCGGCGGCGGCGAGCGCGTCGAACGAGCCGACCACCTTCGCCGCCCTGGCCAGCCGGGCCAGCAGCGACGACTCGTCCGGGTAGGCGACGGACTTGTCGTAGACCATGTCGCCGGTCGGGGTCTTGCTCGTCGAGGCCACCGCGATGGTCGCCGCCGGCGAACCGTAGGCCAGGTTCTTGTCATCGGTCGCGGCGAGCAGATCGAACGCGATGACGCAGTCCGCGGAGCCGGGGGCGAGCCGGTTGGCGGGCTCCAGGGCGTCCGACGCGAACCGCAGGTGCGACACGACCGGGCCCGCCTTCTGGCTCAGGCCGATCTGGTCGAGACTCGCCACGTCGTAGCCCGCCCGCAACGCCGCCGTCGCCAGCACCTGGTTCACGGTCACGATGCCGGTGCCGCCGATCCCCGCGAGGAAGACGTTCTGCGTGCCGGTCGGCGCCGCGAGCGCGAGCTCCGGCAGGCGCGGCGGCTGCGGACGGCGAACCTCCTTGCGCCGCTTACGTTTCGCCGGGTCGGGCAGCTCCACCGTGACGAAGGACGGGCAGTCGCCGTCCAGGCAGCTGTAGTCGGTGTTGCAGGAGGTCTGATCGATGCGCGTCTTGCGGCCGAACTCGGTGTCGACCGGCTGCACCGAAAGACAGTTGCTCTTGACGCCGCAATCGCCGCAGCCCTCGCACACCGCCTCGTTGATGACCACCCTGGTCCGCCGGACCGGCAGCGCGCCGCGCTTGCGCTTGCGGCGCGCGTCGGCCGCGCAGTGCTGGTCGTAGACCAGCACGGTGACGCCGGGAATCTCGCGCAGCATGCGCTGGGCCTCGTCGAGCCGGTCGCGGTGCCACAGCAGCGTGCCCGGCGCGAGATCGCGCTTGCGGTAGCGCTTGGGCTCGTCGGCGCAGACGATGATCTTGCGGACGCCCTCGACGCTGAGCTTGTGGGTGAGCTTCGGTACGCCGATGGAGCCCTCCGCGTCCTGCGCCCCTGTCATCGCGACGACGTCGTTGTGCAGCAGCTTGAAGGTGATGTTCACCCCCGCCGCGACGCAGGCCTGCACCGCCAGCTGCCCGGAGTGGAAATAGGTTCCGTCGCCGATGTTCTGGAACAGATGGCCCACGTCGGTGAATGGCGCCTGCCCGATCCACTGCGCTCCTTCGCCACCCATCTGGGTCAAGCCGGTGACGGCGCTGTCGGCGCGACCGGACATGGTCACCATGGTGTGACAGCCGATCCCGCCACCGGCCAGCGAGCCCTCCGGCACCGCGGTGGAGCGGTTGTGCGGGCAGCCGCTGCAAAAGTACGGTGCGCGTTTGGCGGACAGCACCGATAGCGACAACGGCTGCGGCAACGGCCTTTTCATCTCGAGATAACCGGCGAGTACCCGGCGCAGCGGGCCTGCGATGCGGCCGGAGGTGAGTTCGCCGTTGGGGCTGAACAACACCCGCCCTTCGGCATCCGCCTTGCCGACGATCTCGGGGGCATCCGGACGGCCGTAGAGGATGTCGCGAATTTGCGTCTCGACGAACGCGGTCTTGTCCTCGACGACCACGATCCGCTCGAGTCCGTCGGCGAACTGGCGGACACGTTCGGGTGCAATGGGATACGGCATACCGATGCGCAGCAGACGCACTCCGGCTCGGGACAGGTCGGCATCGTCCACGCCGAGGTCGACCAGGGCTTGGCGCATCGCGTCGAAAGTGGTTCCGGTGGCGGCGATGCCGATCCTGGCATGCGCCGGGTTCACCTCGATGACGTCCAGCTCGTTGACGGTGCTGTAGGCCTTCACCAGTTCCCAGCGCGGTCCGTACAGGTCGGCCTCGGCGATGACGCTGTCGGTCGGCGCGGCCATCGGGCGCTGGAGATAGGTGAAAGGCCTTCCCTCCCATTCGATCTCGGGCACGGTGATGGCGATGTCGCCGACCGAGCCGTCCACCGTCCAGGCCCCGTCGGCCACGTCGGCGACGATCTTCAGCGCCACCAGGCACCCGGACGCCCGCGACAGCGCGACGCCGTGCAGCCCCATGGTGATGATCTCGCGCGCGTTGCGCGGAAAGAGCACGGGGATGTTCATCGCCGCCAGCGACCGTTCGCTCACCGCGGGCACGGTCGAGGATTTCGACGCCGGATCGTCGCCGACCAGAAGCAGCACCCCGCCGCGCGCGTTCGCGCCGTACATATTCGCGTGCCGCAGCGCGTCGGTCGCGCGATCGAGGCCCGGACCCTTTCCGTACCAGACCCCGACGACGCCGTCGTGCGTCGCGTTGCCAGCGGGCAATTGCGCCTGGCTCCCCCACACCGAGGTCGCGGCGAGTTCCTCGTTCAGGCCGGGGACGAAGGAAATGTCGTGTTCGGCGAGCACGGTGGGCATTCCGTTGAGCATCTTGTCCACGCCGCCGAGCGGGCTGCCCTGGTAGCCGGAGACGAAGGTGCCGATCCGCAGGCCCGCCCGCAGATCGCGCACGTGTTGTTCCACCAGTTGACGCGCGATCGCCTGCACACCGGTCAGCACGACGGTGCCGGAGCCGACCCGGTAGCGGTCGGCGAGGTCGTATGGCGCGGTGATCAGATCGCGGTCGGCGAGCTCGGTCATCGGTCCACCCATCCGCTCGGCGCCCGGTCGGGGCGCTTCGCATCGTTGAGCACTTGGTGCCGACATCCTGTCTTGAAAGCGCGGAATGAACAATAGATGGAGTTTCAATTGAGCATTCTGCTCAAAACAGTCGAGCAAACCTGGGCAGAGGCTATGCACGATGCGAGATCGATGTGACCGTCACCACGTTCGCTGCTCGACGCCGGTGTGCCTGGGGCGGCCCGCGCGTCTTGCCGTTGCCGCCACTCTCGCCGCGTTCCTCCTTGCCGCCACCCCGCCTCGGCGCGGCCGGTGATCACCCGCCCCGCGACGTTCCGACTTCGAGCCCGAACGCGGCGGTCCGGAGATCGACAGCGCCGCGCCGCGAGACTGGGAGATTCAGCAGTCGCGCGCCGCCGCATTCCGCAACTCGCATCCTCTCGGAAGGGGCCGAGAACACGACTTCGCGCCCTGGCCGCGTTCACCTGAATTCGAAACGAAATGCCTTGTGACCACCGCGTTTACATTGGTAGCACTTCCGAATATATCGTTTCGTTACCCGAATACCGCCACTCCCCATTACCCTTCTCTCTGCTCGACGAAAGTTATTGCGTCGCCGTTCTTTCAGTGACTAGGGTTACTCGGGACACTCGGCCAGTGCCGGTTCCCAGAACCCGGCGCTGGCCGGTTCCGCACGGCGGCAGCGATGCCCAGAGGTAGGCAAGATCATCGGTGATAAGCAGCAGAATCCACCGCGTATTACCGACCGGTATGTGGTCCCGCCCCCTCGGCGTCCGAACCAGACTGCTGGCGATCGTCCTCATCCCCAGCGTCGCGCTGCTCGCGCTCGGCGTCGGCGCCACCGGGTATCTGGTGAAAGCCGGTCGCGACGCGGCGTCTTGGGCCGAGCTGGCCAGTTCCGTCACCACCCCGGCCATCCTGATGATCGAGGCGTTCCAGGAGGAACGTCGCGCCTCGCTGCTGCACTTGGCGGGCGACGACGACGCGACCAACACCCTGCCCGCCGCCCGCAAGAATTCCGACGAGGCGCTGGCCGCGCTGGAAGCCCTGGGTGAGACCGCCTCCGAACTGCGTCCCGACCTTGCGAGCGATATCGACAGCTACGACGTGCTCTACCAGCAGCTGCCCACGCTGCGCGGCGGCATCGACGCGCACGCCGTGCCTTCGGCGCAGGTATTCCTCGCCTTCAACCAGATCATCGACACCATCGTGCTCGCCTCGCTGCTGGCGGCCGAGGTGGCGCCGGACGCCGATATCGCCGTCGAGCTCTACAAGGGGGTGCACGCGCTGCGCGCGGCCGAAGCGGTATCGCGGGCGAGCGCGATCGGCTCGGCCGCGCTCATCTCCGAGCAGCTCACCCCCGAACAGCTCACCGAGTTCGGCAACTACGTCGGCGACGGCCGTGGTGAGGTCTCCTACGCGACCATGGTGCTCAGCGGCAAGCGCCAAGCGCAGCTGCAAGAGATCACGGGCAGCCCCACCTGGCGGCAGCTGACCGCGATGGAGGACGCGATCATCCATCGCGGCGTCCACACCGGCGATTCCGAGGGCGCCAGCGGTTCCACCGCCGATACTTCCGGCAGGCAGTCCACCTCCCGAACCACCCGCACGGCCGACACCCCGCCGCCGCTGCCGCTCGGCATCGGCGAATGGCAGCAGTCCGCCACCGCCGTGCGCTCGCAGCTGCTGAAGCTGTGGGAGGACCAGAGCCGCGACGCCCACCGCACCGCCGAGACCACCGGCGACGAGATCGCCCGTAACTCCTTCTACGGCGGTCTCGCCGTGCTGGCGGTGACGCTGCTGGCCTTCCTCGCCGCGCTGCTGCTGGCCAACCGCTTCATCGGCCGCATGCGCCGATTGCGCCGCGACACCTTGGAACTCGCGGACGAGCGCCTGCCGGAGACCATCCGCAGGCTCGGCGAGGGCGACCAGGTCGACCCGCAGGAGGTCGCGCGCCTGGACTACGGCGGCGACGAGATCGGTCAGGTGGCCGACGCGTTCAACCGCGCGCACGTCGCGGCGGTGTCGGCCGCGGTCGCCGAATCGAAGACCCGGGCGGGCGTCGCCGCGGTCTTCCTCAACATCGCGCACCGCAGCCAGGTGATGGTGCACCGTCAGCTGGCGCTGCTGGACAAGGCCGAACGCGAGGAGGAGAACCCCGCCCGCCTCGACCTGCTCTTCCAGCTCGACCACCTGGCCACCAGGGCAAGGCGCAACGCCGAGAACCTCGTCATCCTCGGCGGCGAACAGCCAGGGCGCCGCTGGCGCAACCCGGTGCCACTGATCGAAGTGGTGCGCAGCGCGGTCGCGGAAAGCTTGGACTACACCAGGATTCAGATCGGCAAGCTGCCCGAGGTGCGGATTTCCGGCGCCTCGGTGGCCGACGTCATCCACCTCATCGCCGAGCTGACCGACAACGCGACCGCCTTCTCCCCGCCGGAATCGCGGGTCGAGGTGACGGGCACGCTGGTTGGCAAGGGCGTCGCCATCGAGATCACCGATCAGGGGCTCGGCATGCCGGAAACCGAGCTGGCCGAACGCAATTCCGTGCTGGCCTCGCCGCCGGACTTCAGCGTCGCCGCCCTCTCCAGCGACGCCCGCCTCGGCCTGTTCGTGGTCGGGAAATTGGCCGCGCGGCATGGCATCTCGGTCCGGCTGACCGAATCCGACTACGGCGGCGTGAAGGCCATCGTGCTGGTGCCGACCACGCTGATCGCCACCGGTCAGGAGGCCCCGCGCGAGCAAGCCGCCCGCGAAACGCACGCGCTGGCGAGCAACGGGACGTTCAACGGATTCGCCCCGGTCCCCGCTCTCGCCGCGCCGAGCCCCACGCCCAGTGCGGTCGTCGACACCGGTTCCGGCGATCGACCGGCGCTGCCCAAGCGCCGCCGCGAGACGTCCGCCGGGCCGGTCGCCGGGCCGAACGGCGCCACCGGCGCACGGCCGCGGACCGCAGAGGAAGCCCGCACCCTCATGTCGGCCATCGAGAACGGCACCCGGCAGGGTCGCCTGAACCGCGTCGACAACCCGACAGCAACGACCTCCGACCCGCAGGAAGGTGCCGGTGACGACCTCCAAGCCACGTAGTCTCGACTGGTTGCTCGACGATCTCGTCGAACGGCTGCTCGACGTTCGGTACGCCGTCGTGCTGTCTACCGACGGACTGCTCCTCGGCCACAGCACGGCGATGAATCGCTCGGACGCGGAACGCTTCTGCGCGATGGCCTCCACCCTGCACGGCGTGGCGCGCAGCGCGGGCAGCCATTTCGACGCGGGCGGGGTCTGTCAGACGGTGGTGGAGCTCGATCGCGCGGTGCTGTTCATCACGGCGGCGGGCGACAACGCGTGCCTCGCTGTCCTCACCGCCGAGAACGCCAACATGGGCATGGTCGCCTACGAGATGAACCAGACCGTGCAGCGCGTCGGCGCGCACCTATCCGTCGACCCGCGCCCGCAACAGCTCGACGGGGTCGGTTCGCGACGGCCATGAACGACCGGCGGGAGTCCTGGTTCGACGAGGAGGCGGGCCCCCTCGTCCGCCTCTACGCGGTCACGGGCGGGCGCTCCGGTGGCGGCCGCCCCGAGCTGAACATGCTCACGCTCGTGGTGCGCGCCGGATCGCGGACGCTGCGCCGCAACGAACCCGAGTACGCCGAGATCGTGCGGCTGGCCCGCGAACCGCAGTCCATCGCCGAGCTGGCCGCACAGCTGAACTTGCCGCTGACCTCGACCAAGATCCTGGTCGGCGACCTCATCGACGACGGCTTGCTCGACTTCCGCGATCCCGAACCGACGCCGGAGGCGGGGCCGCGGGACATGGATGTGTTGCGCGCGGTGCTCAAGGGGATCAAGGCGCTCTGACCGTCGAGCGCGACTCCTCAACCCAGCCGAGCGACAAGGCGTTTGGCGTTCATGTAGGCGATCGCCTCGATCGAAACCATGGGATTCACCCCCGACGCAGTCGGGAAGCAGGACGCGTCCGCGACGACGATATTGGGCACCTCCCAGGTCGCGCCGTCCGGATCCACCGCCGACATGGCCCGCGAGCCGCCCATCCGCGCCGAGCCCATGATGTGCAGCGCCCCCATCCCGCAGCGGCCGGGACCGTACCCGGCGGCGAGGCAGGCCGCGACGAATTCCGTGTGCGATCCGCTGATGCCCGGCTCGTAGGCCGCTCCGGCCTGATGCCCGGAGAAGACGCGCTTCGCGCCCGCGGCTTCGAGAATGCTCGCCGCGCCCGCGATTCCGGTGTGCAGGTGGGCGCGGTCGCGCTCGGAGAGCTTGTAGCGCACGACCGGTTCGCCGGACCGGTCCACCGTGACGCGCCCGTGGTCGCGGTCGCGGGTGATCACGCCGACGGCCGCCGTGCGGGCCAGATCGAGCATGGCCGCGCGGTGCTCGGCCGCGCCGCGCCAGTTCATGAAGCCGACGAGCAGACCGGGATGCAGCGGGCCGGTCTCGTAGATCACGCCGTAGCCGTGCTGGTCCAGATCGCTGTGCTTGCGCGAGATCCTGGTCTGCAGCCCGCCCTCCCACGGCCGGATCTCCTCGTCGAAGACGCCGAATACCGCCGAGGCCGGATGCAGGCGCAGGTAATCGCCGATGTTCTTGTTGCGCAACCCGGAGCGGCGCAGCAGCGCGGGCGTCTGGACGGCGCCCGCCGCGACCACCACGGCTCGGGCGCGGACCGTGAATTCCGCGCCCTCGGCGGTCACCGCTCGAACGCCTTCGGCCCGGCCGCCCTTCACTTCGACGCGCCGGACGTCGGCGCCGACCACGAGCCGGGCGCCACGTTCGGCCGCGTCGGCGAGCCAGGTCTTGGTGACCGTCTGCTTGGCGCCGAGCCGGCAGCCGTAGCCGCAGCGTCCGCACTCCACGCCCGCGTCGCACGCGTCGGTGACGTTGCGCGGCAGCGGGGCGACATCCCAGCCCAGCGCGGCGAGCCCACGCTCCAGCACGCCGTCGCGCGCGGAGCCGGGCGAGCGGTCGTAGGTGACGCCGAGCCGCCGCTCGACGGCGTCCAGCGCCGCGCCGTACTCGTCCTCGGCGAACTGGCCGGCGCCCAGGCTCGCCCATTCCGCGCGCACATCGTCGGGGGTGCGCAGCGAGGTGCTCCAGTTGACCACCGTGCCGCCGCCGAGGCAGGTGCCCGCCACCAGCGTGAGCTGACCCTCCGCGGTGGCCGACGGCCCCGGCGCGTACAGCCGCAGCAGCGCGTCCAGCTCGCCCGCTCCGAAATCGGCGTCGTCGTAGTATTCGCCGCGCTCCAGGACGATCACGTCGAGACCCGCCTCGGCGAGCACGGCGGCCGCCGCGCCGCCGCCCGCGCCGGAACCGACCACGACCACGTCGCAGTCGAGCGTCTCGTCCGCGCCGGCCCGCACCGGCCGCAAGGCGGGCTTCGGCGCGCCGGGCAACGGACCCGGCGGAGCGGGGTAGCCCATCTCCTTCCACAGCGGATTGCTGCCGTCGGGTCCCGGCGTCGTGTAGTACGCGAGCAGCGCGGCCTGCTTGAGCGCCTGGAAGATCGCGCGCTTGGCCCCCAGCCGCGATTCGCCGAGCTCGAGCAGCAGCCGTTCGCGATCGGCCTGCGAGCGTGCGGAGAAGCGTCGCGGACCCATGCCCGCGAGCAGACCGAAGACCGGGGAATCCCACAGGCCGAGCAGTGTCGCCAGCTGCTTGCGTTCGGCCTCGCGCGGATTGCGGTCGAGCAGCCGGAGCACCACGTCGGCGACGCCGAGTTCGGCGGCGGACGGCAGCGCGAGGCCGTCGCCGGGCGCGAAGGTGTCGCAGATCAGCTCCAGCGCCGCCCGCTGCCCTGCCGTGAGTTCCATGGTGTTCTCCCCGAGACCGAAAAGTGTGGCAGCGCAATTGGAATTACGGCTCACATAAGTTGACGTGCTCGAACCCTACTCTGGAGAATTACCGGCGTAAAGACCGGTTTGCGACCCGTTCGCACTGACGCCTGCCAGCTCTGTCAGCGAATGCCGGACAACTTGATGAGCGCGGTCCGCGGCGCGGGTTCAGGCCGGTTCGGGTTGGCAGCGAGGGCAATAGTAGATGCCGCGTTCGCGCTGCGTGATGCGATCCGATGGCGGATTCGTCTCGCCGAGCGGTCGCACCTCGATGCGAGTGCCGCATCGCTGGCAAGGCTGGCGCTGGCGGCCGTAGACCAGTGCCCGCCACGGCGGACGGTGCGCCGCCTGGGTGAGGACACGGTGCGCCTCGTTGACCAAGGCGAGCAGATCCGGCACTTCACCGACCGGCGTCGCCGGGTGCACTCTGCGCAGAAAACAGACCTCGCTGCGGTAGATGTTGCCGATGCCCGCCAGGTTGCGCTGGTCGAGCAGGGCGAGGCCGACCGGCTGCGCGGGATGTCGCGCCAAGCGCCGAACCGCCTCGGCCGCATCCCAATTCGGGCCGAGCAGATCCGGGCCGAGGTGATCGGTCGCGGTGTGCTCGTCGGCCCGGCGCAGCACCTCGACGGTGCCGAGCGAGAAGCCGACGGCCTCGGTGTCGTCGGTGCTCAGCACCACCCGCGCGGTCACTCGCGGCCGGGTCCAGCGCTCGCCGGCGCAATAGGTGCGCCACACCCCTTCCATCTTCAGATGGGTGTGGATGCTCGCGTTGGTGGTGCGGATGAACAGGTGCTTGCCGTAGCTGCCGACCTCTTCCACCAGCTCGCCGACGAGATCCACCGTCGCATATCTCGGCACCCGGAAATCGCTGCGCACCAGCGTCTTTCCCACGAGCGCGAGCCGCAGGCGGTTCGCGGTCAGAAAGACCTTGTCACCCTCGGGCATGCACCGCCTCCGCTGTCATGGTTGCCTGCGCAGCCGCAGGCCGCGCGGCGTCGCGGAGAAACCCGCCTCGGCGAGGAAACCCGCGAAGGTGTTGCCGTGCACCGATTCTCCGTCCACCCGATCGATCACCAGCGAGTCGACCCAACGGCGCCGGACCAGCTCGGCGAGTTCGGCCGCGGCGGACTGGCGGGCGTTCGGGTCCTCGGTGAAGGTGAGCAGCGTCTTGCCGCCGCGCTCCAAGTAGAGCACGAGCTCGCCGTCCACCAGTACGACCAGCGCGCCCGCCTTGCGGCCAGGGCGGTGGCCGCTGTCGCCGTCGCCCTTGGGCCAGCCGAGGGCCGCGCCATACGGATTGGCCGGGTCGCAGGCGGCCAGCGCCAGCGCCTTGCCCTGTTTCGCCGGGTCGCCGGACCGGCCGCGTTCGGTGTCGAAGGAGCGCAACCGATCCACCACGTCGGTCGTGGAGAACTGCGCGCCGCCGAGCGAGTCGACGAAGTAGCCGCGGCGGCAGCGGCCACGGTCCTCGAATTCGGTCAGCACGCGGTACATCAGCGCGAAACCGCCCGTCACGCCCTCGTTCTGCACCGAGCCCCTGGTCAGTACGCCATAGCGCTCCAGGAGGGTGTCCGCGGTGGCGTGGGCGCGAATCGTGTTGTCGGCGACGCGTTCCGGCAGCAGCGACCAGCGTCCAGCGACGGCGGGCGGGCCGGACCGGGTCGGCATGGTCGGCCTCGGCAGGTAGGCGCGGCCGCGTGGCGCGCGGCGCGGGGTCCGGTGCGCTGTCGTGGTGCGCGAGGTGCCCGCGAGCAGGGCGCGCACCGGCGCGAAGGTGTCGCCGGAGACCACACCCGCCCACACCAGCTCCCACAGCGCGGCGGCCACCGCCGTGTCGTCGAGCAGGCCGGTGGAGTCGGAGAGCTGGCGGAAGAAGTAGGCGCCGCCGCCGTGTAGGACAACGACGTTGTCGCCGCGGCCCGGCGAATCCGAGGCGAGCGGGGTCCGCGGCGCCAATGTCGCACCGAGCGCGTCGAGCAGCCGCAGGTGCACCTCGGACAGGTCGATCTCGTCCGGCGGCGCGAGTGTGAACGGCGCCTGGTCGGCCAGGTGCAGGGCGATCCATCCGTCCTTGGCCGTGATGGCGCCGTGCCCGGACCACACCACCTCGCCGGCGGCCATCAGCTCGTCCAGCATCGCGGGCGAATAGTCGCGGACGCGGGCGGGCAGGATCAGCGATTCCCACGCCGAGGCCGGAATGGGCACGCCGGCAAGCTGTTCCACCACGGCCGCGACGCCGTCGACGCCGCGCAGCTCGCCGGTCTCGACGTGCTGCCAGGACGGGAGGAAACGTCCGAACGCCGCGGTCGAGACCGGCTCGACCTCGTGCCGCGCCGCGGCGAGCGACCGCCGCCGCAGCCGCCGCAGCACCTGGGTGTCGCACCACTCGGAACCGCTCGCGCCCGGCGTGAATTCGCCCTCCACCGCTCGCTTTTCGGCCACCAGGCGATGCAGCGCGGTGGCGGCGACCGCAGGGCCGATACCGAAGCGCGCCGCGACGGCCTCGGTGGTGAACGGTCCGTGCGTGCGCGCGTAGCGGCCGACCAGGTCGCCGAGCGGATCGGCGACCGGCTCGATGAACGCGGCGGGCGTGCCGATCGGCAGCGGGACCCCGAGTGCGTCGCGCAGACGGGAGGCGTCCTCGACGGCCACCCACCAGGTCCGGCCCACGAACGAGACCTCCAGTGCGCGCCGAGCTTTGGCGAGTTCGGCGAACCACGGCCGCGGGTCGCCCGGTGGTTCGTCGACGGCGCCGAAATTCGCCGCCATCTCGTCCTCGCCGCTCGGCAACGCGTCCTCGGCACCTCCGGGCGTCGCATCCTCGACACCGCGTATCAGCGCACCGTCGGCGCCACGTGCCAGCGCGTCACCGTCACCGCGCACCGGGGCATCCCCAGCGCCGGACGCCGGCGCATCATCGGCACCACGCGCAAGCGGTGCGCCGACGCAGCGCAACGCCGCTTCTTCGGGAGTCAGCGGCCCGAGCAGCCGCAGCAGGTCGGCCAGCCCCTCCGCATCACGCGCGCGACGTTCGGGAGTGAGTCGTTGCAGTTCGCGCTCGGTCTGTTCGAGCACCACCGGATCGAGCAGTTCGCGCAGCTCGACACGGCCCAGCAGCTCGGCGAGCAATCCGGAATCCAGCGAGAGCGCGGCGGCCCTCCGCTCGGCGAGCGGGCTGTCGCCCTCGTACATGAACTGGCCGATGTAGTCGAACAGCAGCGCGCCGGCGAACGGCGAGGGCGTCGCGGTCTCCACCTCGACGAGCCGCACCTGTCTGCGCGCGACCCGGCCGAGCAGATCCCGCAGGTTCGGCAGGTCGTACACGTCCCGGAGACATTCGCGCACGGTTTCCAACAGGATCGGGAAGTCCGGGAACTTGCGTGCCACGTCCAACAGCTGCGCCGAGCGCTGCCGCTGCTGCCACAGCGGTGCGCGCTTGCCCGGATCGCGCCGCGGCAGCAGCAGGGCGCGCGCCGCGCATTCGCGGAACCGGGACGCGAAAAGGGCCGACCCGCCGACCTGTTCGGTGACGATGTCGTCGATCTCGTCCTGGTCGAAGACGAACAACTCCGCGCCGGGCGGATCGTCGGTGGTGTCGGGCAACCGCACCACGATCCCGTCGTCGGAGGCGTTCGGCGCGGCGTCCACGCCGAACCGTTCGCGCAGCCGGGAACCGACGGCGAGCGCCCACGGCGCGTGGATCGGCAGACCGTACGGCGAGTGCAGGACCAGCCGCCAGTCGCCGAGTTCGTCGCGGAACCGCTCGACGATCAGCGTCCGGTCGGTGGGCAGCTGACCGGTCGCGCTGCGTTGATCCTCCAGCAGGGTGACCAGATTCGAGGTGGCGTTGTCGTCGAGTCCGGCGGCTCGGACGATGCGGCCGAAACCATCGGTCTCCGCCGAATCGCCTTTGGCACTCCGGGCGGCGGCCTTCCTCGACCCGGACGGCGCCCCGTCGCCCGCGACCGACGGCTCGACCGACCTCGCCAGCGCCTCGGCGGACTCCCGGCCCGCTTTGCGGATGAATTCGCCCAGCGCCGCGCCCAATTCGGCGGGTCTGCCCAACCCATCTCCGTGCCAGAACGGAAGTCGGCCAGGCTGCCCGAAGGCCGGCGTCACGAGGACCCGGTCGAAGGTGATCTCCTCGATGCGCCAACTGGTCGCGCCGAGGGCGAATACGTCGCCGACGCGGGATTCGTAGACCATCTCCTCGTCGAGTTCACCGACCCGCGAATTCCGTTCGCCCACCATGTACACCGCGAACATGCCGCGGTCCGGAATCGCGCCGCCGGAGGTCACCGCCAGTCGCTGCGCGCCGGGGCGGCCGGTGAGGGTGCCCGCGTCGCGATCCCACACCAGCCGTGGGCGCAGTTCGGCGAATTCGTCGGAGGGATAGCGGCCGGAGAGCAGGTCGAGCACCGACTCGTAGGCCGAACGCGGCAGCCCGGCGTAGCTGCCTGTCCCACGCACCGTCTCGAACCAGGCGTCCACGTCGATCGGCTCGAGCGCGCAGGCCGCGACGGTCTGCTGGGCGAGAATGTCGAGCGGGTGGGCCGGGATCTGCAAGGCCTCGATCTGACCCGTGACCATCCGCTGCGCGGCGACGGCGCAGTGGATGACGTCGGTGCGGTGCTTGGGAAACAGCACGCCGCGGGAGATCTCGCCGACCTGGTGCCCCGCCCTGCCGATGCGTTGCAGTCCGCTCGCCACCGAGGGCGGGGCTTCGACCTGCACGACGAGGTCGACCGCGCCCATATCGATGCCCAGTTCGAGACTGCTCGTCGCGACCACGCAGCGCAGCCGCCCGCTTTTGAGGTCGTCTTCGATCAGCGCGCGCTGCTCCTTGCTGACCGACCCGTGGTGCGCGCGGGCCAGCAGTTGGTCGGCGCCGTGGATCACCTCGGTGGACGCGCCGAGCTGCGCGGGCGGCGCGTGCGCGATGTCGATCGGATCGCCGAGCCGCGCGGAGTACGCCTCGTTCAGCCGGGCCGTGAGGCGCTCGGCGAGCCTGCGCGAATTCGCGAAGACGATCGAGGAGTTGTGGTCCAGCACCAGGTCCACGATGGCCTCGTCGACGTGCGGCCAGATCGAACCCGGCTGATCGGACTCCCCCGGCTCGGTCATGTCCGGCACCGGCACCCGCACCGACAGGTCGAAGGTCTTGGGCGCGGGCGGCGAGACGATGGTGATGGGCGCGTTGCCCACCAGGAAACGGCCGACCTCCTCCGGCGGCCGCACGGTGGCGGAGAGTCCGATGCGCTGGGCGGGCCGCTCGGTGAGCAGATCCAACCTGGCGAGCGAGAGCGCCAGGTGCGAACCGCGCTTGGAACCGGCGATGGCGTGCACTTCGTCGACGATCACCGTCCGCACGGTGCGCAGGGTCTCGCGCGCCGCGGAGGTCAGCATGAGGAACAGCGACTCGGGCGTGGTGATCAGGATGTCGGGCGGAGTCCGCTGCATGGCGCGACGGTCGGCGGCGGTGGTATCGCCCGAGCGGACGCCGACGGTGATGTCGGGCGGGTCGAGGCCGAGCCGTTTGGCGGTCTGCGTGACGCCGACCAGCGGCGCGCGCAGGTTTCGCTCCACGTCCACCGCGAGCGCCTTGAGCGGGGACACGTACAGCACGGTGGTCCCCGCGTGCTCGACCTCGCCGTCTTCGCTCGCGCGGCGCGTCCGCCGCTTGGCCGCCGTGCCGTCCTGTCGCTCACGGGCGGCGAGTTCATCGATCGCCCACAGGAACGCCGAGAGTGTCTTGCCGGAGCCGGTCGGCGCGACGACCAGGGTGTGTTCCCCGGCCGCGATGGCCTGCCACGCGCCGAGCTGGGCCGAGGTCGGCGCGGGGAAGGCGCCGTCGAACCATTCCTGGGTCGCGCGGGAGAACATGGCGGTGGAGAACGTGGCCATGGGATCAGTGTGCACCCCAGCACCGACAGGCAGCCGACCGCGCGGCGGCAACCGGCCGCTCGATCGCATCCCTGCCGCCGAGACCTGTACCGGACCGACCGAGCACACCCGCGCACGCCCGTCAGGCGAACGTCGCGTTACCCGGCTGTCGCGCTCGAACCGACCGACAGGCCGGATAAGGGTCCGTCCGCCGTCGCCGGGTCGTACGCTTCGATCCGTGCAAAAGGTGCTCAGACTCGACCTGGTCAGCCATGGCATGACCGAGGCGATGCGAAAGGCACGTTTTCCAGTCGACGAATCCCTGACCGAGGCGGGCCGCCGCGCCATCGCCGCCTGCGCCCCGCTCACCGCCGCGCGTGTGCTGACCGGACCGGAACGCCGCACCGTCGAGACGGCGGCCCTGATGGGTCTGCCCGGCGAGGAGGACGCCCGGCTACGCGACCTCGACGCGGGCGCGTGGCGCGGCGGTGAACTCATGTCGGTGCCGCAGGACGAGCTCTACGCGTGGCTGACCAACCCGCAGTTCCGCGGGCACGGCGGGGAGTCGGTGCTGGACGTGATCGAGCGGACCAGGTATTGGATGGCCGAGATCGCCTCCGAGGGCAAGTCCACCATCGCGGTGACCCATCCCGCGGTGATCCGCGCGGCGCTGCTGGTGACGCTGGACGCCCCGCCGAAATCGTTCTGGCGGATCGATATTCCGCCCGGCAGCGTCACCCGGCTGCACTACCGCGGCGAGTGGACGCTGCACTTCCCGCCGTGAGCCCGTCGTTCATTCCGCGGCGAGCGGCGTCGACCGCTCCGCGACGCTCAGCAGAAGCCGCACGGCGTCGGTGATCAGCCGCGCCGACAGGGACGGGTCGATGGCGCGCTGAATGCCGAGGCCGAGACCGAGACTCAGCACCGTGGACGCCGCGTCCTCCGCGGGCATCGGCAACACCAGGCGCAGGCTGTCGGCCAGTGTCTGCAGCTGCGCGGCGACCGCGCCGCGCACCGCGCCGAGGTTGGACACCAGCGCGGCCCGCAGCTCGGCATCGTCGCGCGAGAGCGTGGCGAATTCGAACTCGAGCATCGTCCAGCCGACGTCGCCGAGGGTGCGCTCGGCCCAATCCTGGAGTCGCGCCAGCCGCTCTTCCAGGCTCTCGTCCGCGGCCACCAGTTCCGAGACCTCGCCGAACTTGGTGGCGTGGATGTCCTCGAGCACCTCGAGGCACAGCTCCTTCTTGGTGCGGAAGTTGGAGTACACCGCGCCCTTGGAGTACCCGGCCTCCTCCGCGACGCGCTCCATGGAGGTCTTCGCATAACCGTCGGTCAGGAAGAGATCGCGCGCGGTCGCGATCAGATCGGCCCTGGTGCGGGCCTGACTCTCGGACCTGGTCAGTCGTGCCATGCCGCGATTCTACGTACTCTCAGATTTCGGATACCGATAGAATTTGAATTCTGATAGTGTGCGGAACCATGAGTAACAAGAACGGGTCACAGCGACGTGGCCTGGCCATCGGTTGCGGCGGCACGGTCGGCGCGGCATGGATCGTCGCCGCGCTCGCCGCGGTGCGCGACGTGCTCGACTGGGATCCGCGCGAGGCCGACGTCCTGATCGGCACCTCGGCGGGTGCGGAGATGGTGACCATGCTCGGCAGCGGCATCGGCGTCGACGAACTGGTCGCCATGCAGGAAGGCCGGAGCACCCACCCGGCGCTGCTCGCGCACATGCGCGAGGAGCCGGGCCGCTTTCCGCCGCTGCCCCGCCTGGGACTCGGCGCACCGAGGCTGACGCTGCGCGGCGCGGGGTCCGCGCAGCGACTGCTCACCGCGGGCAGCGGCCTGCTGCCGATCGGCGGCGGCGACGCCGGGTGGTTGCAGCGGCTCGCCGAGCGGCTGAACCCTGGTCGCACCTGGGTGCCGCATCCGGCGACCTGGCTGGTCAGCATGGATCACGCGACCGCGCAACGGGTTCCGTTCGGCGCGCCGGACGCGCCCGCCGCCACCCTCGGCGAGGCGCTGCGCGCGTCCTGGGCGATCCCCGGCTGGTTCCCGCCGGTCCCGATCGCCGGACGCCGATTCGTCGACGGCGGCGCCGGGTCCACCGCGTCCGTGGATCTGCTCGCCGGGCAGGGGTTGGACGAGGTCGTGGTGCTCGCGCCGATGGCCTCCGCGTCACGGGTGCCCGCCACCGGCCCCGGTCACCTGCTCGAGCGTCAGCTCCGCGATCGGATGAGCGCCCAGCTCGCCGCGGAGATCGCCCAACTGCGCGCCGCGGGCACCCGCGTGCTGATGCTCGGCGCGACCGCCGAGGACCTCGCGGTGATGGGCCCCAACTTCATGGACGGCCGTCGCCGTCTCGACACCTTCCGCCACAGCCTGCGCAGCACCCGCCGCACCCTCGAACAAGGAGTCTTCGCGTGAGAATTCTCGGTCACGGTTATCCCGCCATCGAGTTACGGGACGCCCGGGTGCTGATCACCGGCGGCGGCCGCGGTATCGGCGAGTCCACCGCCCGGCTCTTCGCCGACGCCGGAGCCCACGTCGCCATCGCCGACGTCGACATCGCCGCGGGCGAGGCGGCCGCCGCGGCCATCGGCGCCCGAGCCTTCGAGCTGGACGTGCGCGCCCGCGACCAGTGGGACAAGGTCGTCGCCGAGCTCGGCCGCGTCGACATCCTGGTCAACAACGCGGGCGTGATGCCGGCGGGCGCGTTCCTCGACGAGCCGGACGCGGTCGGCCACGCCACCTTCGACATCAACGTCTGGGGCCTCATCCACGGCATGCGGGCGGTGGTGCCCGGGATGGTCGAGCGCGGGCGCGGCCACGTGGTGAACGTCGCCTCGCTGGCGGGCAAGATCCCGATTCCCGGCCTCGCCGTCTACAACGCGAGCAAGTTCGCCGCCGTAGGACTTTCCGCCGCAACGCGTTTGGAGTTCGTAGAGCGCGGCGTCAGCGTCAGCTGTGTGATGCCCTCGGCGGTGCGGACCCGGTTGTCCTCGGGGCTGACCCTGGGGCGCGGGATGCCGACGGTGGACCCGGAAGACGTGGCCGCGGCGATCGTGGGGACCGTGCAGACCCGCAAAGCCGAAGTGGCCGTGCCGAATTACCTCGCGCCCATCGATATCGCACTGGCCGCCGCGCCGGAACGCGCGGTGCAGTTGGTCCGAAAACTGTTCGACGGCAATCGCGCGCTGCATCCCGCCGACGCCGCTGTGCGGGCGAAGTACGAAGAACAGGTTCGCTCGATCACGAAGTGAGGCGCTCGGCTCCGCGCCTGGAGCCGCTGGGCATCGGCGCGGGTTCTCGTACCTCGTTGGTGGGCAATCACTTCGACGCGAGCAGTGCGCCGAGGGCGGCAGCGCCGTCGAGCAAAGCGCGCGAGCGGGCATCGATGCTCGCGTCGCGGGCGGCCAGCGCGGACGAGATGTCGTTTCCTCGGTTCGCGCGGCGCAGTTCTGGCATCAAGGCGCGCAGGGGGTCGATGCGGTAACCGGCCATCCGCAGCTGATGGACGATCCGGGCGTCTCGGACGTCGCTCGGCGTGTACTCGCGTGCACCCCTCGGGGTGTCGCGCCGTGGGAGGAGGAGCCCTTCGGCTTCCCAGTGCCTGAGGGTCGAGGTCCGCACGCCCAGTGCGCCCGCTAGTTCCGCGACGGTCATCGAGTCGCTCGGCCGCACATCGTCCACCGGCTCGACGGTGATCGCGGCGGCCGCCCGCTTCGCCGAGTCCAGGTCTCGGCGTTCGGTGGCGAGGCGGGCATGCGCGGCGTCCAGGAGAGCGAGCAGATCCGAATCCGGGTACCGGTGCGCGGCGCGCATGATCCGCTTGGCCTCGATAGGCCCGGCTCCCGCCGCGAACGCGCGATAAGCCTGGGCGGCACGCACGTGCGCTTCGGTGTAGGTCCGATAGCCTGCGGCCGTGCGCAGCGCGGGCGACAGCACACCGTCGCGCTCGAGGTTGCGCACTTGCTGCACGGAGCAACCCGCACGCCGGGCGACGTCGATCGTGCGCAGACCAGGCGATTTGCGACTTGTCATCCCACTTCCTGGGCGTTTTCCACGTGAAGTCTCCACAAGCACATGAATGAAACGCTAGAACACATGGAGATGAAGGAGATCATCGATTTCGTCCGAGGACTCGACGGAGTCCTGACACTCGAGCCACGCCCCGGCGACGGGTCACCCGAGATCAGCTGGGGCGACACCTTCTTCTACTACGCCCCCGACGGCGTCGTCCCCCGCACCCAGCCCTTCGCCACCATCGTGACCAAGGACTACCCCGACGACCAGACTTCGCGCTTGAACCGCCCCGACACCTTCCGCGTGAACTTCTTCGCCGGAAAGGAAGCCTTCACCGACCACCTCGGCCGCACACCCCGCGACCCCGCCCCGGACGACACCGACCCGAGCGCAACGGACACCCTCATCGCGCATCCGGTCTACGGGAAACAGGGCTGGCTGGCCGTGGTGAGCCCGGGTCCCCGCACGGAAACTACTGTCCTCGAACTGCTCCGAGCCGCCCACAACCTCGCCCGCTCCCGCTTCGACCGCCACGCCGGGAACGATCAGCCGACGGGGTGATCGGCCTGCCGAACGCCACGACCGCGCTTCGGCACGGCCTTTACCACCGCGTTCCCGGGCTCGGTTCCGTGCGGTCCTTGCGGTGAGCCCCCGCGACCACCGTGCGGCCTGTCAACCCCTGAACCACCCTTTGACTACCGTCGATAGAGAAATGGATTCGACGGTAGTCAAAGGGCGGTTGCCCAAGATCAAGTAGCCACCATATGACTCCCGCCGATTTCCGTAGCTCGGAGTGGTCACTTCGCGGCCTTGGTGCAGGCCGACGGCGAGGATGGCAGCGATCATGGCGGTCAGGGCGATGTGGACGAGGGGATCGTTTTGGAGCAGGGCCATTTCGAGCTCTCCTGGACGTGCACGGCCACCCGGTGCAGAACGTGACCCGGGTGTTCGAGGGGAACCGTAGGCACCGGTCGTCAGTTCCACAGACCACGGTTCGAAGGCGAAATTTCAGGGGCACGCACGCCGATGCGATCCGAAGGTTCACGTGATGGACGCGTGCGTTTCGAACTCCGTTCCCGTTCACATGGCAGTCATTCAGGAAGGGCGCGGCGCCGGGTCCGGTGGGGTGCGGCGGCCGTCGACTGTTAGTTGCCACTCAGTTGCTAACAGTTCCGCCCTGGCCGACGACAAGCCTTGCGGCCGACCGCTACTCACTCGACAGGAGCAGGAACGATGACGACCCGATCGGTGCGGCGCGCGGCGCCGATCCGCGCGATTGCCGCCCAATACGTCGCGGCGCTGATCGCGCTGGCGGCGACGGCCGTCTTCGGCTATCTGCTGCTGAATCCACCGCAGCCAGCGGGCACGGCGGACGCACCTCGCTCGAGCGTCACCCAGCCGCACTGACGCAATAACTAGACCGGTCGTCATAGCTCGAGGTACCTTGGCCGGGTGCCTCCACGAACCGACTCGCGGCAGCGCTTCCTCGACGCCGCCGCCGATCTCTTCCACACCAAGGGCTATCACGCCACGGGCCTGAACCAGCTGGTCAGCGCGGGCGGCGCCCCGAAGGGCTCGCTGTACTTCCATTTCCCCGGCGGCAAAGAGCAACTCGCGGCCGAGGCGCTGACCCAATCCAGCGCGCGACTGAGCGACACGCTGCGCGCGATCCTCGCCGACGGCGACACCGACGCGGTCTTCGCCGCCTTGGCGCAAAACCTGGAGGACTCCGATTTCGAGCGCGGCTGCCCGCTGGCGACGGTCGCCTTGGACGCCGCCGCCGAGAGCGAATTGATCCGGCAGGCCTGCGTCGCCGGGTTCGACTCCTGGCGCGTGGCGATCCACGACTTCCTGCTGGACAAGGGCGTCGACGCCGAGCGCGCGGCCAACCTCTCGGTCGTCGCGCTGAGCATGCTCGAGGGCGGGCTACTGCTCGCCAAGACCCAGCGCGACATCGCCCCGCTGCGCACCGTCGCCGACCACCTCCGCACCACCCTCGAAAGGGAGCTGCCCTGATGCGCGTCCACCACCTCGACTGCGGCACCATGCGTCCCTTCGGCGGCACCCTGCTCGACGGCGCGCCCGGCCTGCTGCGCCGCGCCGAAATGGTCTGCCACTGCCTGCTTCTCGAACTCGACGACCGGCTCGTCCTGATCGAGACCGGAATGGGCGAGCAGAGCGTGCGCCGCCCCGACGAATGGCTCGGCCGCCGCTTCATCACGCTCACCCGGCCGGTGTTCGACATCGAGCGCACCGCGGTGCGGCAGGTCGAGGCGCTGGGTTTCCGCCGCGAGGACGTGCGCGACATCGTGCTCACCCACCTCGATCTGGACCACGCGGGCGGCCTCGCCGACTTCCCGCACGCCACCGTGCACGTCTACGACGAAGAGCTGCGCGCCTTCCAGGGCGCGCACACCGCCCAGGAGCGATTCCGTTACCGCGCGGCGCAATTCGAGCACGGCCCGAAGTGGCAGTCCTATGCCGATCTCGGCGAGCCGTGGTTCGGCTTCGAGGCCGTGCGCGAACTGGCCGGGCTGCCGCCGAGCCTGCTGCTCGTGCCGCTGGCCGGACACACCCGCGGCCACGCGGGCGTCGCCGTCGACACCGGCGACGGCTGGCTGCTCGCCGCGGGCGACGCGTATTTCCATCCGGGCCAACTGGATCTGGCGCATCCGCACCAGCCACTCGGCGTGACGCTTTTCGAGCGCAGCGTCGAGACGCTCGGCGGCCCACGGCGCGAAAACCAGCAGCGCCTGCGCGATCTGCTCCGCGACCACGGCGACCAGGTGCGAATCTTCTCCGCGCACAACGCCGCCGAGCTGCGCGCCTGCCAAACCGTGCCCGCCTGAAACTCTTGACCGCTCAACCCTTCCCGGTTAACTTACAAATTGCAAGTTAAACGGGAAGGGTACGGCCATGGACGATCCCCGGCGGTATGTGGTCATCGGCGGCGGACTGGCGGGGCTCGCGTCCGCGGTCTGGCTCGCCGAAGCGGGTAAACAAGTCACGCTCCTGGAGCGCCGCGGACGGCTCGGCGGACGCACCCACGCCATGCGAGTCGACGCCGTAGACGATCCGCCCGACAACGGTCAGCACGTCATCGCCAGCGGCTACGAGCACCTGTTCCGCTACCTCACCAGCGTCGGCACCCGCGAACACGTCGCCTTCCCGCACCGCGCCACCCTCCGGTGGCCGGACGGGCGCTCGACGAGCATGTCCACCAAGGGATTCGGCGCGCTGCGCACCTTCCTCGGCGCGCATCCCGACGCGAGCGTGCCGGACCGGCTGCGCGCGGCCCGCGCCACGATGCGGCTCGGGTGGCAATGTCTGCGCCAGCCCGCCGATCTCGCCGACCTCACCACCGAGCAGTGGTTCCAGCGGGTCGGCATGCCCGCCAAAGCTCGTGAGGCGCTGTGGGATTGGCTCGCGCTCGGCATCGCCGCCGAGCCCGTGCAGCGCGAGTCGGCCAAGGTGTTCGCCGATGTCATGGCGACCGGCATCCGGCTGGGCGTCCGGCACCGGCGGCCGGTCACCATCGGCTACCCGACGACCGACCTCGACACGCTGTTCGTCACCGGGGCGCAGCGCGTTTTCGAGCGGCACGGGGTCGAGGTCGGATACCGGGCCATCGCCCGGCGCATCCAGATCGCCGACGGCAAGGTGACCGGCGTCGCGCTGGCCGACGGCTCGGTGCTGCCCGCCGACGCGGTGGTCTGCGCCGTGCCCAACTCCGCGATCGGCGGCCTGCTCGACGACCTGCCCGAGCACGCCGAAATCTACGCGGCGGCGGACAAACTCGGCTACACGCCGATCGTCAGCACCAACCTGTACCTGGACCGCCCGCTGGGCACCGCGGCCGAGTTCGAGGCGCTGATCGGCGGCACCGGCGTCATCGACGAGGTCTTCGACCGCCAGCTGATGACCGGTCGGAACACCGACAAGGCCTGGCTGTACTGCCTGACCACCAGCGGCGCCTACGAGCAGATCCACAAGTCCAACGACGCGATCGTCGCCGAACAGCTCGACCTGCTGCGCCGCTACTACCCGGCGGCCGCCGCGGCCCGCGTCGTGCAGGCCCACGTGGTGCGCATGCCGAGGGCGACGTTCTCGCAGGTGCTCGGCACGCACGCACTGCGACCGGCCCAACGCACCTCGATCCCCACGCTGGTGCTCGCGGGCGACTGGACCGCCACCGACTGGTCGGCGACGATGGAGAGCGCTGTGCAGAGTGCGGCGAAGGCAGTTGATCTCTTGCTTGCGCTACCGTCTGTGCCGTGACCACGGAGCGAGCCTCCCGCGCCCCCAAGCGGCGCATGTCCGCCGCCGATCGCCGCAACCAACTGCTGGACGTCGCCCGCGACATCGCCGTCGCCGAGGGGTTCGGCGCGGTCGGCATCGAGCGTGTCGCCCGCACCGCCGACGTCGCGCGGGCGCTGGTCTATCAACAGTTCACCGATCTACCCGGGCTGATGTCGGCGCTGCTCGACCGGGAGACCGCGATCGCGCTGGCCGGCGTGCGCAGCGTGGACTGGATCGGCACCGGCGACGACGTCGACCAGGTCGGCCGCGGCGTGCTCGCCTACCTGCACGCCGCGCCGACCAGCTGGCGGATCATGCTCAGCCCGCCCGAAGGCGGCCCGCCCGAGCTGCGCGAACGGCTGGAGACGGGTCGCGCCTACGCGCGGGCGATCGGCGCGCGACACCTCTCCCGGTACGCCGGGGTCACCATCGATCCGAACGGCGCGACGGAACGGATCATGCTGGCCGCCGTCGAGGAACTGGCTCGGCTGCACCTGACCGACCCCGCCGCGTATCCGGACGAAGTCGTACTGCGCTACTTGCGCTCACTCGTGGACTGGGCCGTCGGCGTCGAGACGGGAGCGCTCGACGGCGCCTGAACCTTCCTCGGGGCCACACGACCGGGGCTCAGCTGTCGGAGGGCACCGGCTCCAGGATCTGCGGACGCGGTTCCGGGGCGGCGATTCGCAGCGCGTCGGCCGAGGCGTCGTCGGGCTGGGTCTGCGACCGGATCTCGGCCTGGACCCGCGCCTGATAGGTGCGGATCTCACGGTCGATCTCCGCCTCGTCCCAGCCGAGTACCGGCGCGACCAGCCGCGCCACCTGTTCGGCGCAGTGCGCGCCGCGGTGCGAGTACTCGATGGAGATCCTGGTGCGGCGGGCCAGAATGTCGTCCAGGTGCAGCGCGCCCTCGGCCGCCGCCGCGTACACGGCCTCCACCTGGAGATACGAAGGCGCCTCGGTGATCGGCTGCAACAGCTCCGGCTTGCCCTCGGCCAGCGCCATCACCTCGTCGATCAGCGACCCGTAGCGATCGAGCAGATGCTTGACCCGGTACGGGTGGATGCCGTATGCCTCGGCCAGCTGCACGGTCTGATTGACCAGCGCGAAGTAGCCATCCGCGCCGAGCAGCGGCACCTTCTCCGTGATCGACGGCGAGACCCTGGCCGGAATGTCCTGCGCCGCTTCGTCCACCGCGTCGTAGGCCATCACGCGGTAGGTGGTGTACTTGCCGCCCGCGATCGCGACCAGCCCCGGCGCGATCCGGGCCACCGCGTGCTCCCGCGAGAGCTTGGAGGTGGAATCGCTTTCGCCCGCGAGCAGCGGCCGCAGTCCCGCGTAGACGCCGGTGATGTCGTCGCTGGTCAGCGGGATGACGAGCACCTGGTTCACCCGGTCGAGCAGGTAGTCGATGTCCGCCTTGGTGGCGGCCGGGTGCGCCAGGTCCAGATTCCAGTCGGTGTCGGTGGTGCCGATGATCCAGAACGCGCCCCACGGGATGACGAACAACACCGAGGTGGCCGTGCGCAGGATGATCGCGGCATCGCTGACGATGCGGTCGCGCGGCACCACGACGTGTACGCCCTTGGAAGCGCGCACATGGAACCGGCCGCGATTGTGCGAGAGGGCTTGGACTTCGTCGGTCCACACGCCGGTCGCGTTGATCACCACGTGCCCCCGCGCCTCGCCGGAACGCCCGTCCTCGCTGTCCCGGATCCGCACGCCGACGATCCGATCCGACTCCCGGAGGAACCCGACGACCTGCGTGGAGGTGCGGATCACCGCGCCGTAGTGCGCGGCCGTGCGCGCGACCGTCATGGTGTGGCGGGCGTCGTCGACGACCGTGTCGTAATAGCTGACGCCGCCGATCAGCGAATCGCGCCGCAGCCCGGGCGCCAACCGCAGCGCACCCGCCCGTGACAGATGCCGCTGTCCGGGAACGGATTTCGCGCCACCCATGGTGTCGTAGAGCACCAGACCCGCCGCCACGTACGGCCGTTCCCAGCCGCGGTGGGTCAGCGGGTACAGAAAGCGCAGCGGCTTCACCAGGTGCGGCGACAGCGTGGCCAGCGCCAGTTCCCGCTCCTTCAGCGCCTCGCGCACCAGTCCGAACTCCAGCTGCTCCAGATACCGCAGCCCGCCGTGGAACATCTTCGACGACCGGCTCGACGTGCCGGAGGCCAGATCACGCGCCTCGACCAGCGCGACCGAGAGACCGCGGGTCGCCGCGTCGAGCGCGATACCGGCGCCGACCACCCCGCCGCCGATGACCACCACGTCGAAATGTTCCTTGCCCAACCGCTCCCAGGCCGCACGGCGCTGCTCTGGACCGAGGAACTGCGATTCCGGTTTCATGGTCATGCTCGACTCCTCCAGCCGACGCGCCTGCGTCGGACGTCGCGGGTCTTCACGGGCACAGATCGAGCTGTTCTCGTACAGGCTATGCGAATCGCCGCACCGGCGCCGGTCGGCACGTGGTCCGTGTGTCTTTTAGAACTACTCGCCGGTAACCAGTCAGCATAACGGGCGCAGCCGGACGAAGTGCGCCCACAGCCGCGCACGGCCGGAGCGCAGGCGGAGGTACGCCTAGTCGGCGGGCGGGCATGTCGCGATGTGATACCGAGCGCGAGGGACGTTTAGTAGCCTGCTGCAATGCGTCGCTATGTGGCCGCCATCGATCAGGGCACGACATCGAGCAGGTGCATCGTCTTCGACCGGCGTGGCCGCGTCGTCGGGGTGGCCCAGCGCGAACACGAGCAGATCTTCCCCAGGCCGGGATGGGTCGAGCACGATCCCGAAACCATTTGGCGCAACACGGAACTCGTGCTCGGCGAGGTGCTGGAGCAGAACGGGCTCGGCCCCGGCGACATCGCCGCCGTCGGCATCACCAACCAGCGCGAGACCACCGTGGTCTGGGAACGCGCCACCGGCAAGCCGATTCACAACGCCATCGTCTGGCAGGACACGCGCACCGATCGACTGGTCGCCGAACTCGGCGGGGACGCGGGGCCGACCCGCTACCAGGACCGCACCGGCCTGCCGCTGTCCACCTACTTCGCGGGACCCAAGCTGCGCTGGATGCTGGACAACGTGCCGGGCGCACAGGAGCGCGCCGAGGCGGGCGAGCTGTGCTTCGGCACCATCGACAGCTGGGTGCTGTGGAATCTGACCGGACTGCACGTCACCGACGTCACCAACGCCTCGCGCACCATGCTCATGGATCTGAAGACGCTGCAATGGGATTCGGAGATCTGCGCGGACTTCCGCGTGCCGGAGGCGATGCTGCCCGAGATCCGCAGCTCGTCGGAGGTGTACGGCGAGATCTCCTCCGGTCCGCTGCGAGGGGTTCCGGTCGCGGGCATCCTCGGCGACCAGCAGGCGGCCACCTTCGGTCAAGCCTGCCTTGTTCCCGGCGAGGCCAAGAACACCTACGGCACAGGCAATTTCATGCTCCTCAACACCGGGACCACCCCCGTGTGGAGCAAGCACGGGCTGCTCACCACGGTCTGCTACCGGCTCGGTGACCAACCCGCGGTGTACGCGCTGGAAGGCTCCATCGCGGTGACCGGTTCGCTGGTGCAGTGGTTCCGCGACAACCTCGGCATCATCGATTCCGCCGAGGAGATCGAGCGGCTGGCGGCCGGCGTCGAGGACAACGGCGGCGCCTACATCGTGCCCGCGTTCTCCGGGCTGTTCGCCCCGCGCTGGCGGCCCGACGCGCGCGGCGTCATCGCGGGGCTGACCCGCTTCGTCAACAAGGCCCATTTGGCGCGGGCCGTCTTGGAATCCACCGCGTTCCAGACCTACGAGGTGGTCGAGGCGATGCGCGCCGACGCCGAATCACAGAAGCTGGACCTGGAACTGACCACGCTGAAGGTCGACGGCGGCATGACCGCCAACGATCTGCTCATGCAATTCCAGTCCGACATCCTGGAGGTGCCGGTGGTCCGGCCGGTCGTCACCGAGACCACCGCGCTCGGCGCCGCTTACGCCGCGGGGCTGGCCGTCGGCTACTGGTCCGGCACCGACGACATCCGCGCCAACTGGGCCGCCGACACCACCTGGCAGCCGAGCATGAGCGCCGAAGACCGCGAAAAGCACATCGCGGCGTGGAACAAGGCTGTCGAGCGGACCTACGACTGGGTCGACTGAGCGCGCGTCATCCGGCGTGCGCCGCGGCCAGCCGGGCGACGGCCTCCTCGAGCACCGCCGCTTCGGACGTGGTGAAGCACATGCGCATCGAATTGCGGTAGCCGTTCTCGACCGCGAACGCGGCGCCCGGCACATAAGCGACGCCCGCCTCCAGCGCGCGCGGCAGCAATTGCCGGGTGTCGGTGCCGTCGGTGAAATCGGCCCAGACGAACATGCCGCCCGCGGCGTCGGTGCAGACGACGCGGTCGCCGAAACCGGTGCGCACCGCGTGCACCAGCGCCTTGGCCCGCTCGCCGTAGACGCCGCGGACGTGGTCCACGTGCGTGGTGAGCCAGTCCCGGTCCGCGAGCAGGTCGGCCGCGATCTGCTGGGTGAGCGCCGAACCGCACAGGTCCGCGCCCTGTTTCAGCAATTCCACCGCCCGGCACACCGCGTCGGGCGCGACCATCCAGCCGACCCGCAGGCTCGGGGACAGGATCTTGGATGCGCTGGAGAGCCGAATCACGTTGGGCGAGTACGTCGCGACCGGTTCCGGGGCGGGCCGGTCGAACCAGAGCTCGCCGTACGGGTCGTCCTCGATCACCCAGAAGCCTTGCGCCGCAGCAAGTTCCGCGAGTTCACGGCGGCGCGCGGTACTCATGGTCACCCCGCCCGGATTGTGGAAGTTGCTGACCGTGTGCACCACCGCGGGCCGCTCGCCGCGCGCGAGCAGGTCGCGCAGCACGTCGACGCGCATGCCCTCGCCGTCCAGCGGCACGGCGACGATGCGCGCTCCGGCCGCGCGGAACACCTGGAGCGCGCCGACGTACGCCGGGTCCTCGACGACAACCAGCGCACCCGGGTCGAGCAGGACCTCGGCGAGCAGCGACAGCGCCTGCTGCGAGCCGTGCGTCACGAACACCTCGTCGATCGGCACGCGACGCCCGAGCCGGGCGGACTCGCGCTCGGCGAGCACGTCGCGCAACGGCGCCCAACCGGGCGATTCGGTGTATTGCAGGCAGCCGGGTCCATTCAGCGCCGCCTCGGCCGCGGCCGCGATGCGCTCACGCGGCATCAGCTCGGCGTCCGGCAAGCCACCCGCGAGGCTGATCACCTCGGCCCGCGCGGTGAGCTTGAGCAGGTCACGAATCGCCGAGCTCTTCAGTCCGCCGAGCTTGGCTGCCAGCGGTGGAACAGTCGGCGACATGGAAACCTCCCAGGGGAACGCCACGGTACGCGTCATCCCACTGTGTCACACCGCTACCAGAATATGAAATTCCAATCTCATATCATGAGACGCGCTGGTTCACCACGAGCGCGCCCGCATGCTCAGGATCAGCGTCTTGCCGTCCCGGCTGACGGTCTGCACCACCTGGGGGTAGACGATGGGCGAGCTGCCGGGCCGGTACTCGGTCAGGTCGACCTCGAAGGTGTCCGCGGTCACCTGAGCGATGCGCAAGCAGTGGGTGGTGCCGACCGGGATCTGATCGTTGATGGCCGCCTGGATGGTCTCGGCCGGTGAGACGTTGACGGAATCCGGCGCCACATACCTGCGCGCCTTCTCGCCGCTGCGCTCGACGTAGAACCCGTGCTGGAAGCCGAGGATCGCGTCGGGGCCCGAGTCGAATCCACCCGCGCCGTTCCCGACGGTCACCCTGTCGTCCTTGCTCGGCACGCAGCCCCGCCCGACACTCGAATCGGAAGGCGGTGCGGCCGTCGTGCCTTCGTCGCCGCCGCCGTTGACCGCGACGATGGTCACGACCAGACCGATCAGCACGGCGACCGCGGCCGCCACGCCGAGCACGACCCAGCGTTTGTTGCCGCCGCCGGAGCCGCCGGTGGCCGCGACGGGCGCACCGGGCGCGAGCCGCTTGGCGATGGGATCGTCGGCCCAGGACAGGCCTGGGTCGGTGGTTGGCGGCGGCTTGGGCACCTCGCCGGATTCGCTCGGGCTGTTCCACCAGCGTTCCGGCGTGCCGCCGGCCGGCGCCGCGGTATGCCGCACGGTCGCGTCGGCGGACACGTCCCGCTCGACGTCGGGGGCGGGCGCCGGACGGGCCTGCGGTGCGGGCGGGTTGTCCGGGAAGACCGTCGTATCGGGAGCGCGGTACTGCGGCGGCGTCGGCGGCACGGGCGGCGCCTCCGCGGCGGGGCGCCAGCCGACATCCGGATGGTCGCCCGGGGGTTCGGGCCACTGCGGGCCGACCTCCCCCAACTGGGGACCACCGAACTCGTTCAGCGGCGGACCGAAATCGCCGCCGCCGACCGACGGGCCGAAATCCCCTGTCGGCGGGCCGAAATCGTTCAGCGGCGGACCGAACTGCGACCCGGGCTTGTCGGCTTCGTTGTCCTTCGCGTCACCTTCGGAGCCCACACCCAATCCTTTCCCCAGAACACACGTGTGGGGCGGTCGAGAACGACCGCCCCACCCGCTGAACAGCTCGTGTCAGTACTGGAACGAGCCACCCCACTGCGTGGTCACGCCAGCCACGTCGACCGTCTGCGGAGCCAAGTCGCCCGGCGGGACAATCGGCGGAAGTTTAACCTGCGCGGCGGCTTCCAGCGCGGCGGCACCACCCGGCTGAGCGGCGATCCACTGCTCGACCGACGCCTTGGCCAGGTTCACCTGGGTGGTGTCGAGCACGAACGAGTTGGTGTTGGGGGCCAGACCCTCGCCACCGGTGTAGCTGGTGACCTTGATCGTGTTGACGTCGACGAACTCGACCGACACACCGGCCTCGCCCTTACCGGTCGGGGTGTTGTACCCGATCGTGCCGACGTAACCGGCCTCGTTGCTGAAGTGGTGGGTGTTGGCCACATAACCGGGCAGCACGGCGCCGCCGTCGATGTTCGCGCCGAATTCCTGGTGCGGACCGCTCATTTCGACGACCGGGGCGGCGGGCGCGGCCTGCAGACGCGGCGCCTCCCAGCGCGGTTCCTGCACCAGCGTCTCCGACTGCGACGGCGCGGAGGAACCCGGCCGATCCGGCTGCGCGGCACGCGCGTCGGCGTCGCCGCCCGGCTGAGCGCCGCTCTCGCCGCCCGGACGGGTTTCGCCCGGCTGACCCGGCTTCGGGTCTTCGGCCTCGGTACCAGGAACCACGACCGGCTGCGCGGGCTCCGTCTGCCCCGGCACTGGCAGCGGCGCGACGCGCGGGCTGGTGACGCCCGGCTGGCTCGGCACGGTTAGTTTCGGGTCCTTCTTCGGATCCGGCATCACCTGGTTCGGATCCGGGGTGTTGACACCCGGCTGGCTCGGCGTCGGCGCGCTCTCCGGCTTGTTCGGGTCCGACTGCTGCGAGTTGCCCGGATCCGGCTTGGTGGTCTCCGGCGTGTTCTGCGCCTCCGGCGTCTCGGTGCCCGGCTGGACCGGTGCCGGCGTGGTCGGCGTGCTCGGATCGTTCGGAACTGCCCCCGCCGGCGCCGCGAACAATGTAGCCACTGCGGCCGCGGTGGCCAGTGGCAATGAGGTGCTCGCCATCGCTCGCTGCGCCCGACTCGGCTTACGATGTTTCACTTTTCGCCAATCCCTTTCCCGGGTGCGGCCGAATCGGTCGCACTCAGTTTGTCCCTGGTGAGACGCACCGCGATCGCCGAACGACCCGAGGGCCGTTCGCTGTTCGGTTTCGGAAAGGACCTTCCCCCCACACCAGAACCACGCGACCGCCCGCCGATCGCATCTCTGCGGGCAGTCAACCACATGTGCGGCGTGCAGGCAACGCAGTGAAATACCCGAGCCGACAACGTCACTCGACGCGACGACCGGCGGCGCCGCGAGAACCGCGGCGCTGTGCGTCAATCCAGGTCGTCGTGGCGCATGAGCAGGCGGGCGGCCTCGGTGACCGAGCCGGTGAGCGACGGGTACACCGAGAAGGTCTGGGCCAGATCGTTGACCGTCAGGTTGTTCTGCACCGCGAGCGCGATCGGCAGGATCAGCTCGGAGGCGATCGGCGCGACAACGACGCCGCCGATCACCACGCCAGTGGCCGGGCGGCAGAAGATCTTGACGAAGCCGCGGCGCAGGCTCGACATCTTGGCCCGCGGGTTGGTGTTCAGCGGCAGCATCACAGTCCGCGCGGGTACCTCGCCGTTGTCGATCGCGTTCTGGCTGACGCCGACCGTCGCGATCTCCGGCCTGGTGAACACGGCCGAGGCGACGGTCTTGAGCCGAATCGGGCTGACGCCCTCACCCAGCGCGTGATACATCGCGATGCGCCCCTGCATGGCCGCCACCGAGGCGAGCGGCAGCAAGCCGGTGCAGTCGCCCGCGGCGTAGATGCCGGACACCGAGGTGCGCGAGACGCGATCGACCCGCAGGTAGCCGCCGCGATCGAGATCGACCCCGGCCTCTTCCAGGCCCAGATCGTTGGTATTGGGCGTGGAACCCACGGTCATCAGCGCGTGCGTGCCCGCCACGGTGCGGCCGTCGGAGAGCTTGACCACGATGCCCTCCGCGGTGCGCTCGACGGCGTCGGCCCTGGCGTGCTTCACCAGCTCGACGCCGCGCTCGGCCAGCGCTTCCTCGAGCACGAGGGCGGCGTCGGCGTCCTCGTGCGGCAGCACCCGGTCGCGGCTGGACACCAGCTTCACCCGGACGCCCAATTCCGTGTAGGCGGAGACGAATTCGGCGCCGGTCACGCCGGAACCGACCACCACCAACGTCTCCGGCAGCTCGCGCAGGTCGTACAGCTGACGCCAGTTCAGGATGCGCTCGCCGTCAGGTTCGGCGCCCGGCAGCACGCGCGGGCTCGCGCCGGTCGCGATCAGCACCACCTCGGCCTCGATCAGCCGCTCGCGCTCGCGACCGCCGTCGAGACCGACGAACACGCGATGCGGCGCCCGCCCGCCGCCGTTCTCGGCCAGCCGGGCGGAGCCGGAGAGGACGGTCACGCCCGCGGACTGCAACTTGGAGCGGATGTCGGAGGACTGGGCCAGCGCCAGCGCCTTGACGCGCGAGTTCACCTCGGGCAGCCGCACGCCCGCCTGGCTCGGGTCGAGCGTGATTCCGAGATCCCTGGCCCGGCGCAGATCGGTGCGCACACCGGTGGAGGCGATGAAGGTCTTGGACGGGACACAGTCCCACAACACACACGCGCCACCGATGCCGTCGCGGTCGATCAGTGTCACGTCCGCGCCGTGCTGGGCCGCGACCAAGGCCGCCTCATAGCCGGCCGGTCCGCCACCGATGATCGCAATGCGGGTCATGGATACCTCCGCTCGAGCTGTCGACCGGGATCTCCGGTACCTGGCTAACGTTAGTGGTCGGGGCGCTGTCGGGCTCGCCACACCTGGCCGTTGCGCCGGGAACACGACGTCATGTGGGCGGGATAGCGGCGATCCGGTGTCATCATTGGCTACCCTTTGCAGGTGCCGATCTACGCCGCCTACGGGTCCAACATGGACTCGACCCAGATGCTCGAGCGCTGTCCGCACTCCCCCATGTCCGGAACCGGCTGGTTGGAGGGCTGGCGGCTGACCTTCGCCGGCGACGACATCGGGTGGGAAGGGCCGCTGGCGACGGTCGTCGAGGAACCGGGTTCCCGGGTGTTCGTCGTGCTCTACGACGTCTCCCCCGAGGACGAGCAGCTGCTGGACCGCTGGGAGGGCTCGGACTTCGGCATCCACAAGAAGATCCGGCTGCGCGTCACCCCGAGCCCGGGCAGCGGGACCGAGCCGCGGCTGGCCTGGCTGTACGTGCTGGATGCCTACGAGGGCGGCCTACCGTCGGCGCGCTATCTGGGCGTGATGGCCGACGCGGCCGAAAAGGCGGGCGCGCCAGAGGATTACGTGCACGCGCTACGGACGCGGAACAGCCGCAACGTGGGACCGGGCAACTATTCGAGCTGAGACGCCGAACCCCGCCGCCGGAGCATCCGGGCGGCGGGGTTCGTTCGTTTCGCTCGTTCGGACGCCTCAGCGGGGCGGCGTCTGCAACACGATGTTCGACAGCACCCGCACGCCCACCGCGAGCGCGCGCTCGTCGATGTCGAAGGTCGGCTGGTGCAGATCCAGCTGCTCGCCGTGCCCGGACCAGACGCCGAGTCGCGCCATCGCGCCCGGCACCTCCTCCAGGTACCAGGAGAAGTCCTCGCCGCCGCCGGACTGGATGGTGTCGGCCAGCGCGTCGGGGCCCAGTGCGCGGATGGCGTCCTCGAAGATCCTGGTCGAGTGCTCGTCGTTGACCACCGGCGGCACGCCGCGGCGGTAGTTGAGCTGGTACCGCACGCCGGTCGGCGCGAGCAGCCCGTCGACGATCTCGTGCACCATCGGCTCGAGCAGCGACCAGGTCGCGTGATCGCCGGTCCGGACGGTGCCGGTGAGCATGCCCGTCTGCGGTATGGCGTTCGGCGCCTTCCCCGCCGACACCGCGCCCCACACCATCACGGTGCTGGTCCGCGGATCGATGCGGCGGCTGAGCAGGCCGGGCAAGCCGGTGATCACGGTGCCGATGGCGTAGACGAGGTCGCTGGTCAGGTGGGGACGCGAGGTGTGGCCGCCCGGCGAGTCGAGCACCAGCTCGATGGTGTCGGCGGCCGAGGTGATCGCGCCGACCCGGATGCCGACCCGGCCGACCTCCAGACGCGGATCGCAGTGCAGCGCGAAGATCCGCTCGACGCCCTCCATCACACCCGCGGCGACCAGGTCGATCGCGCCGCCCGGCATGACTTCCTCGGCGGGCTGGAAGACCAGCCGCACGCCGACCGGCAAGTCCGGGATCTCCGCGAGCGCGAGCGCGGTGCCGAGCAGGATGGTGGTGTGCGCGTCGTGGCCGCAGGCGTGCGAGACGCCGGGCACGGTCGAGGCGAAACTGAGGCCGGTGAACTCCTGCAGCGGGAGCGCGTCCATATCGGCGCGCAGGCCGATGCGCGGTCCCTCGGGGCCGATGTCACAGATCAGGCCGGTGCCGCCGGGCATCTTCTGCGGGGAGAGACCCGCCTTGGTCAGCCAGGCCGCGACGAACTCGGTCGTGCCGAACTCGGTGCGCGAGAGCTCCGGGTTCGCGTGGATGTGCCTGCGCCACTGCACGAGGTCGACAGCGTGCTCGGCCAGCCACGATTCGACCGCATCCCGGGCGGTCCCGACGGTGTCCGTCGCGACGCCGCCCGGCGCCTCCGGGGTCAGGCACGCCGCGCCCATCGGGCCGGTGGCTCGCGCCGAGGTGTTCGACAATGCGGCACTCGCGGGGCCCTCCGTGGTAGCGCGCGCCGCCTCCTGGCCCGTCGCTCGCGCCGCCGGTCGGCCTGTAGTGCTCACCGAATGTCCTCCTGTCGTTGAACGAGTCGTTGCAACAACCTGTCTCTGTGTTCTTCATCGCGGGCGACGGCGATTGCGGTACGCGCCAGCGCGACCGCGCCATCGGTTACCGCGCGATCCGCCGAGGCGTTGACACTCGCCGCGGCGAAACCCGGCTGATGTGTCACCGCCCCACCGGCATCGATGCCGATAACCGGATGGATGCCCGGGATGACGTTGGTGACATTGCCCATATCGGTGCTGCCGAGCGGTCGCTGCGCCTCGAGCTCCGGTGCGATCGGCACCCGTCCCAGGTCGGCGATCTGCTCACGATAGGCACACAGTAGTGCCGGATCGGGCGTCAGCTCGGTATATGTAGGCGCGAGCGTCCGGATTTCGTGGGTGCAGCCGGTCGCTAGGGCGCCCGCCTCGAAACAAGCCGACGCTCGTCGCATCAGATCGTCGAGGGATGCGGAGTCGACTGCGCGTAGGTAGTACAGCAGTTCCGCACGTCCGGGCACGATGTTCGGGGCTACGCCACCGTCGCTGACTATACCGTGTAGTTGCTGACCGGGTAGGAGATGCTGTCTCAGCAAACCAAGAGCAACCTGCGCGACGGTGACCGCGTCCCCCGCGTTGCGGCCGCGCTCGGGCGCCGCGCTGGCGTGCGCTTCGCACCCGTGGAAGACCACGCCGAGGTCGGCGAGTGCGAGCGAGCGCGCGCCGACGATGTCGTACGGGCCGGGATGCACCATCATCGCCATCGCGACGTCGTCGAAGACGCCGCGCTCCAGCATCAGCACCTTGCCGCCGCCGCTCTCCTCGGCGGGCGTCCCGAGCACCACGACCGTGATCCCGAGTTCGTCGGCCACCTCGGCGAGGCCGAGCGCCGCGCCGACGGCCGACGCGGCGATGATGTTGTGCCCGCAGGCGTGGCCGATCTCGGGCAGCGCGTCGTATTCGGCGCAGATGCCGACCGTCAGCTCGCCGCTTCCGTAGCTGGCGCGAAACGCCGTCGGCAGGTCGGCGACGCCGATGTGGATCTCGAAACCGCGCTCGGCGAGCGGCGCGAGGGTCTTGGCGACGCTGCGCGTCTCCTCGAAGGCCAGCTCCGGCTCGGCGTGGATGGCGTGCGAGAGATCGATCAGCCGGGTGGCCGCGGCGGCGATGGCGGCGTCGGAGCGTGCCGCGGCGCCGTCGGTGCGGACAGCGCGCGACATGCTGCTCGTTTCCTCAGGCCCGCTGCGCGGTGGTGGCATGGGACACAGTCTGGCACTGTGGCGCGAATCGGGCGCGCTCCGTGCCCGTCGACCTGCTCACATCAGGGCCCGGCCAGGGGTTAGCCGACGGCGAACGACAAGTTCTCGGGGCTGGTCCGCACCTCGAGCCCGGCCAGCGCCTCGGCGTGCAGAGCGCGCTTGATGATCGGCAGATTCGGCTTGCGGTTGCCCGCCAGTGTCGCGGCGTACGCGACGGCGGTCTCCAGCAACGCGTCGGCTTCGGCGGCCTGGTCCACGATGCCCGCCGCGATGGCCTGATCGGCCGGGTAGCGGTGGCCGGTGGTCATGGCCTGCACGCAGACCTGGTTGCTCAGGCGGTTGGTGAGCAGGGCGTTCATGCCGACGGTGAAGGGCATACCGAGGTGCACCTCGGGCAGGCTCCAGAAGCCACGATCGGCACGCATGACGCGGAAGTCGTGCGAGGTGGCCAGCATCGCGCCCGCGCCGAACGCGTGCCCGTTGATGGCGGCGACCGTCGGCATCGGGAAGGCCAGCAGACGGGTGTAGAGCGAGTGCACCTTGTCCAGGTAGCCGTACATCTCGCCGAGGTTGCCGAACAGCCAGTCGGTGTCCAGGCCGTTGCTGAAGAACTTGCCGGTCGCCGTCGTCACCAGCGCCGCGGGACCCTCCGAGCCCTCGACCTTGTCGAACAGCCCGTGCAGTTCATCGATCCAGTCCGGATGGAAGCGGTTCTCGCTGTCGGTCTGGCCCTCGTTCCCGAGGTACAGCACGAACACATCTCCCTGACGCTCCAGATACGGCATGCGTGCAGCGTATCGCCATCGAAGTACGTTGCCTACTGGCGGGTAGCCCACCGCTCGCGGAACCTGCCGCAATCGCCGAACCACGATTACGAACGCACCATCCACACCCTCCCGACCACCCCCGGAGCGAGCTCGACGAGCGACCGTTCGCGGCCGTCTCGCTTCCCAGCGGTCGAAGCGCATGCGACGAAGTCGCGAGTCTCGACCGCTGGGAAGCGAGACATGAAGGCCGCGAACACGCGCGCGCCAGCGCGCCACAAACACTGCCGCGAACACGCGCGCGCCAGCGCGCCAAATACACTGAGCCCATGCTTGCCGAACAGGCCGCCGAGGCGATCGCGGAACGTACGGGAGTCGAGCGCCACCGGGTGGCCGTGGTGCTGGGTTCGGGGTGGCAACAGGCGGCCGCGGAGATCGGCGCGCCGTCGGCGTCGGTGTCGATGCCGGAACTGCCCGGCTTCGGCGAACCGACCGCGCAGGGCCATGTCGGCGTGGTGCATTCGGTGCCCGTCGGTGAGACGCCGGTGCTGCTGCTGATGGGCCGCCAGCATCTCTACGAGGGCTATCAACCCGCGGACGTGGTGCACCCGGTGTCGGCCGCGGTGGCGGCGGGCGCGGAGATCGTGGTGCTGACCAACGCGGCGGGCGGCGTCCGGCCCGGTCTGCAGGTCGGCGAGCCGGTCCTGATCAGCGACCACCTCAATCTCACCGCCCGAACCCCGCTGGCGGGTGCCACCTTCGTCGATCTGGTCGACGCGTGGGACCCCGAATTGCGGGCGCTGGCAAGGGAAATCGACCCGAGCCTGAGCGAGGGCGTGTACGCGGGCCTGACCGGACCGCAGTACGAGACGCCCGCCGAGATCCGCATGCTGCGCACCATCGGCGCCGACTTGGTCGGCATGTCGACGGTGCTGGAGGCCATCGCCGCCCGCGCGCTCGGCGCCCGGCTGCTCGGCATCTCGCTGGTGACCAACCTGGCCGCGGGCGTGACGGGCGAGCACCTGTCGCACGCCGAGGTGCTCGCCGAGGGCAACGCGGCCGCGCCGAGACTCGGCAAACTGCTGCGCGGCGTGCTGGAGCGGCTCTAGATGCTGCGCTTCGGGACCGCCGGTCTGCGCGGGCCGCTGCGCGAGGGCCCGGACGGCATGAACGTGACGACCGTGAGCAGGGCGACGGCGGGCGTGGTCGACTGGCTGCGCGGCCGATGCCTCGGCGGCGGTCACGTCGTGGTGGGCCGCGACGCGAGGCACGGTTCGCCCGAATTCGCCGCCGCGGTCGCGGAAATCTTCGCCGCGGCGGGCTTTCCGGTCACACTGCTGCCCGGCGCGGTGCCGACGCCGGTGGTGGCGTACGCGGTGCGCGAGCTCGGCGCGGTGGCGGGCGTGCAGATCACCGCGTCGCACAACCCGCCGGCGGACAACGGCTACAAGCTCTATCTCGACGGCGGCTCGCAGTTGATCGCGCCCGCCGACACCGAGATCGAGCGCTGCATCGAGGCGGTCGGCGAATCGATCCCGCGTACACCGGTCGCCGAATCCGACGACGCGGTCGTGCACCGCTATCTCGCGCGGGTGGCCCGGCTACCGGAACTCGTCGGCGGGCCGGGCGCGCGCGCCGACATCCGGATCGCGCTGACGCCGCTGCACGGAGTCGGCGGCGATCTCGCCGTGCGAGCGCTGGCCGCGGCGGGCTTCACCGACGTGCACGTGGTGGCCGAGCAATTCGCGCCCGATCCCGACTTCCCCACCGTCGCCTTCCCCAATCCCGAGGAGCCGGGAGCCGCCGATCTGCTGCTCGCGCTGGCCGAGCGGGTGGACGCCGACGTGGCCATCGCGCTGGATCCCGACGCCGATCGGTGCGCGGTCGGCGTGCCGGGCCCGGACGGGTGGCGGATGCTGCGCGGCGACGAAACCGGCGTGCTGCTCGGCGCTTGCGTGCTGCGCACCGCGCCGCCGGACGCGCTGGTCGCCACCACGATCGTGTCGTCGCGGCTGCTGTCCAAGCTGGCCGCGGCCCGCGGCGCCCGGTACGCCGAGACGCTGACCGGCTTCAAATGGCTCACCAGGGCGGGCGACGGATTGGTGTACGCCTACGAGGAGGCCATCGGTCACTGTGTCGACCCGGCGGCAGTGCGCGACAAGGACGGCATCTCGGCGGCCGTCCTCACCGCCGACCTGGTGGCACGGCTGAAGGCCGAGCGGCGCACACTGCTCGACGAACTCGACGGGTACGCGGTCGAATTCGGCCTGCACGCGGGCGATCAGGTCGCATTGCGGCTGGCCGACGCCGAGGCCGCCGCGGCGGTGGTCGAGCGGCTGCGCACCGACCCGCCCCACGAGATCGCGGGCGAGCCGATGAAATACGCGGATCTGCTCCAGGCGCGCGGCCGGATGCGCACCGACGCGCTGATCTTCGAGGGCGCGGGCTCCCGTGTGGTGATCCGGCCCTCGGGCACCGAGCCGAAACTCAAGTGCTACCTGGAGGTCGTCGAGCCGGTGGCCGACCGCGCCGGTCTCGCGGAAGCGAGAAGCCGTGCCGCCGAACGGCTTGCCGCACTCGCCGAGTTCTGTCGCGCGCTGTAGCCATCCCGACTACGAGTTCCGCCACCCGCGCTGGCTGATCGACACCTCCCGGTGCACCCTGACGGAAGGTCACCGCGGCCGCGCCGGACAGGGTCGAGGTCACATTCGGTCGGTCAGCCGGCGTGCGCGCCGTGCCGGATTTCGTCGCGGGGGCGCGCAGTGCTCACATCCGGGAGTTGTTCGCCCGGCCGCGCCGAGCGCGTCAGCGCGGTCCGAACTGGCGATCGCCCGCGTCGCCGAGGCCGGGCACGATGTAGGCGTCGGAGTTCAGGCCCGAGTCGACGGTCGCGGTCACCAACCGCACCGGCAGATCCGACTTCTCCAGCAGCGCAATGCCTTCCGGCGCGGCGACCACGCAGATCGCGGTGATGTCGGTCGCGCCGCGCGCGGCAAGCAATTCGAGGGTGTGGCGCATGGAGCCGCCGGTCGCCACCATCGGGTCGAGGACGTACACCGGGATGCCGGACAGGTCGGCGGGCAGCGATTCCATGTACGGCACCGGCTGGTGGGTGGCCTCGTCGCGGGCGATGCCGACGAAACCGACTTGGGCGTTGGGGATCAGCTCGGCCGCCGCGTCGACCATGCCGAGCCCGGCGCGCAGCACCGGGACCAGCAGCGGCGGATGAGCCAGCCGCACGCCCTCGGCGAAGGCGACGGGCGTTTCGATTTCGTACCTGGTCACGGGGGCTTCACGCAGCGCCTCGTAGACCAGGATGCCGGTCAGATCGCGCAGCGCGTTGCGGAAGACCGCGTTCGGCGTGCGCGCGTCGCGCATCGTCGTCAGCAGGGTGGCGGCGAGTGGGTGGTCCACGGTGTGCGTACGCATGAGGGAACGATAAGGTTCGAGGCGAGTTCGGTGTCGAACGTCCTCGTGAATTTTTTTCGGAGGCGATGGAACCGAATGGCAAGGCGGCGCGTCGAACCAGTTGGATGACGTACTCTGCCTGGGAACGAACAGATGGGGGAAGCACTATGGCAAAGATGTCGGCGGACACCGAGGGCATCGCCGCCTACGGCGCCACCGCCGAGGTGATGGCCGGTGAAATGGCCGGTGTCGCAGCGGGGGCCGCGGGCGCCTCGCCCGCGTTGCTCGGACCGATCATGGGGCTCATCGGCGGGGATTTCATGGCCGCGTATTCCGCGGCGCACGCCGGACACGTCGCGTCGATCGCGCAACTGTCGGCCGTCCTCTCCAGCATGGGCGGCGCGGCGGCCGGAGCGGCGACCGTGCTCACCGAGACCGACCTGAACAACGCGGCCGCGCTGAAGTCCGCCGACCTGGACGGATGAGCCGGTGATCGACGTCAACCTCCTGGTCAAGCCGTTGCTCGATCTGCTCGGCAGCTTCGGCACCGGCGTGTTGCCCAGCGGCGGCCCGGCCGACTCGTTGATCTCCACCTCGACGGCGCTGGATCAGCTGCATCAGTTGGGCCGCAACAGCATCAATCAGATGAACACCGCGTGGGACGGCGTCGCCGCCGACGCCGCGACCGCGAAGGCGCTGCGCGTGCAGACCTCCGCCGCGAACATCTCCGATCGCGGCAACGAGATGGCGACCGTCGTCGACCAGGCCGCCACAGAGGTGGAGACCGGGCAAAAGGATCTCAACGGCATCGTGCAGTCCTTCGTGAACACCGCGACGGCGCTCGGCCCGACGATCACGACGCCGCCGGGTTTCGCGGCGCTGGTCGGCACCGCCATCGATCACCTGAACCAGGGACTCGGCGTGGTCGGCCGGGTGCGCAACGAGCTCGACACGCACACCGCGACCATGACCCAGCTGACCCCGGCGCCGTCCAGCCCCTCGCTCGCGTCGCTGCCGGGCGCGATCACCAGCACGGCGAGCACCGGCATCCAGGGCCTGATGGGCGTGGTCGGCCAAGCCGGCTCGCTGGCAACGAGCTTGGCGAGCAGTTCGGCGCAGAACGTCGCCAAGACGAGTCCCGGCACGAACAACAACTCGAGCTCGTCCCAGCAGCCCGGCAACACCACCGCCGCGCCGAGCACCAAGGACGGCGTCAAGATCACCCTGCCCGACGGCAGCGTCGTCGAGGCGCCGAACGAGAAGGCCGCGACCGCCGTCCAGTCGGCGCTGAGCGCGGTCGGCACCCCGTACGTCTGGGGCGGCAACACCCCGGGCTCCGGCATCGATTGCAGCGGCCTCACCAAGTACGCCTACAGCGAGGCGGGCGTCGAACTGCCGCGCCTGGCCCAGGAACAGCACATCGGACACCCGCAGGTGTCGCCCGGCGATCTGATGCCGGGTGACCTGGCCGTATGGGACGGCCACGTCGCCATGGTCGTCGGCAACGGGCAGCTCGTCGAGGCCGGTGACCCGGTCTCGGTCAGTTCCATCCGAACGGAGAACATGGGTATGGAGTTCTACGGCTTCTACAGGCCGACAGCATGACCGAGCAGCAGGCCCAGCAGATCCCGAACGTCACCCTGGCCGTCAGCCAGAACCGGTCCGGCACCATCGCGGTGCGCGCGACCGACCAGGGCATGCCGGTCGAGATCAAGTTCGAGCGCAGTGAATACCGTTACGGCGCACAGGCTCTCGCCAACGAGATTCTGCGCCTGACCCAGCGCTCGGCCATCGCCGCACGCGCCAAGCGCCGCGAGGTCCTCGCCGAGTCGGGCATGCCCGCCGACATCCTGGACCGGCTCGGACTGCCCACCCGGCAGCAGGCGGTCGACGAACTCGACCGCATCGACGACGCCGACACGGGACCGACGAGCTGGATGCGGCCGGTATGAGTGAGCGAAGCGAGGAATTGGCATGAGTGCCGAGATGGACGCGCTCGTCGCGAGCGCGACCCAGAAACTGGAAGCGCTCGAGGCCGCCCTGTACGGCCTGAAGCAGGTGCGCGGCCAGTTCACCACCGAGGACGGCGCGGTCACCGTCGAGGTGAACAGCGAGGGCGCGCTGGTCGGGCTGAAGCTGTCGGAGGCGGTCACCTCGATGGCGCCCGCCGACGTCTCCCAGCTGATCGTCTGGGCCTGTAGGCAGGCCTCCGAGGACGCGGGGGCGCAGCGCTCGAAGGTCGTTGCGACACTGAACGAGTCGTTCGCCCCGGCGCCCAACGGCGCGGCGGGCACAATTGGGGGCGGGCCGGATAGTGCCTGAGCCGGAAGGTCGATAGGCTTCCGGACATGGCTTCTGGAGACATCGTCCCGATCGAGCTCGGCCTGACCGACGGCGATCTCGTCACCCTGTGGGCACCGCGCTGGCGCGACGGTGACGACGAGTGGATGGCATTCCTCGGACATGAGGATTCCCTCTATGGTTTCGACACCGTCGCCGAACTGGCCGCGTTCATCCGGACCAGCTCCGACAACGATCTGGTCGACCATCCCGCGTGGAAGGTCGTCGCCGGGCTCTCGGCGGTGGAACTGGAGCCGGAGGAGAATTTCACGTTCGACCTGGTCGCGGTGCCGGAGCTGGCGGCAGGTGATCCCGACGTGGACAGCATCGCCGAGCTGGAGGACACCCTCGGCATGGTCCGCAACATCGGCGAGGTCTGCGAGCTGGAGACGGTCACCAAGTTCTTCGGCTCGCACCCCGTGCTCGGCGCGCTGCCGGGCGGGGTGAGCGCGTTCGTCGGTCGCGACGGCGAGGAACTCTGGGACCAGATCGGCGCGGCCATCGCCAAGGACTGGGACTCGGTGCTCGACGCCATCGACTCGGTGGTCGCCACCCCGGACGTGGACGCCGAGGCCGTCGCGGTCGCCGAGGCCGAGTTGCTCGCGGCCGAGGAGAACGTGGTCGACGCCGACGACGCGGCCGACAGCGACGAGGACGAGGAATTCGAGGCCGTCGACCTGGACGACGAGGACGAGGAGGAAGACGACTCGTTCTGGCACGAGGTCGGCATCGACCCGGTCAAGATCGTCACCGCGGACGGCACCTACTTCACGCTGCGCTGCTACCTCGACGACGAACCGATCTTCCTCGGCAAGAACGGCTCGATCACGGTGTTCACCTCCGAGCGCGCCCTCGCGCGCTACCTCGCCGACGAGCACGACCACGATCTGGCGAAGGTGAGCACCTACGGCGAGGTGCAGACCGCCGCCGTGGACGGCTCGCTCGAGGTCGAGGTGACCGACGAGAACGTCTACGTGCTGCCCGGCCTGGCCGACGACTTGGCCGAGGGTCCGGAGGCGGTCGACATCGAACAGCTCGACCTGGCCGTCGAATTGTTCACCGATGCCGCCGACTACGCCGAGGACGACGCCGTCGAGCAGGCGTTGGCCCAGTCCACTCCCCTGGGCTGGTACGTGTCGTACCTGCTGAACCCGGACCCGACGCGGATGGCGCCGAACCCGCCGTTCGCCGCGGAGGCGCAGAGCTGGCGCGAGCTCGAGCACGGGTTCGAGGCTCGGCTCACGCCGCAGTAGTCCGCTGAGATCGGGGCCGAATTCGTTCGGCCCCTACTCATTTCAGTCTGATCCAGATGTGCTCGGAGTGACCGAGCAGCCGCTCGTCCGCGCCGTAGACCGCGGCGGCGGTGAAGATCTTGCGGCCCTGCTCGCCGTGGTTTTCTCCGACCACCACGCACGGCTCGCCCGCCTCGGGCAGGTCGAGCACCGTGGCCGTCATCGAGCCGAGCAGCGCGGGCCGGTCCAGCATGTTCGGCACCGACCAGCCGCCGGGGCAATCCAGCGCCGCCCACAGCAGCGCGCCGCCGATCGGCAGCGATTCGTCGGGCGTCCACGGGGTCGCGACCACGTCGGCGCGCACCGGCCCCGGTGTGAGACGCAGGCCGTCCTCGCGCGCGTTTCCGCAGACGAAGCAGTACGCGAACATCTCGTTGGTCTCGTACGCGCCCGCGGCCTTCTCCGCCACGTCGCGCGAGACCGGATCCGGGACGTCCCGTTCGAACGCCCCGGCCCGCGATTCGGCGATCAGGCGCTCGCCGTCGAACAACTTGCCGTCCTCCAGCCGCAACGGCGTATCCAGCGGTGCCGGATTGCGCAGCATGACGGTGACGGTGCCCTCGTCACGGTGTTCGGCGAGACGTCCGCAGACGTAACCGCCGTTACCCGAATCCGGCGGGCCGTTGAATCGACCGGGAATCTGCACACTCGTCACAACATCCCACGATAGACCGCCCGGGGTGCCACGCGCGCCGGATGTCCGGGCTCGCCCGGTCAGCCGAGCAGCACCGCGTAGCCCGGCTTGATGATGTCGTCGATGATGCGCAGCCGCTCCGGGAACGGGATGAAGGCCGACTTCATCGCGTTGATGGTGAACCGCTCCAGATCGCTCCAGCCGTAGCCGAAGGTCTCCACCAGCTTCAGCATCTCCGCGCTCATCGTGGTGTCGCTCATCAGGCGGTTGTCGGTGTTCACCGTGACGCGGAAACGCAACCGGGCGAGCAGATCGAACGGATGCTTCTCCAGGGCGGGCACCGCGCCGGTCTGCACATTCGACGACGGACACAGCTCGAGCGGAATCCGCATGTCCCGCACGTAGTTCGCGACCAGACCCAGTTCGGCGTCCTCCAGCGCGCCCGGCACATGGATGTCGTCGGTGATGCGCACGCCGTGCCCGAGCCGGTCCGCGCCGCAGAACGCCAGCGCCTCGTGGATCGACGGCAGGCCGAACGCCTCGCCCGCGTGGATGGTGAAGTGCGCGCTGTTCGCCCGCATGTACTCGAACGCGTCGAGGTGCCTGCTGGGCGGGAAGCCCGCCTCCGCGCCCGCGATGTCGAAGCCGCCGACCCCGCGGTCGCGCCAGCGCACCGTGAGCTCGGCGATCTCCCGCGAACGCGCCGCGTGCCGCATGGCCGTGAGCAGGCAGGTGACCACGATGGAGTGGCCCGCCTCCGCGGCGGCCGCCTCGCCCTCACGGAAGCCCGCCAAGGTGTGCTCGACCACCTCGTCCATGCTCAGGCCGCGCTCCAGGTGCTGTTCGGGCGCGAAACGCACTTCCGCGTACACCACGCCGTCGGCGGCCAGGTCCTCGGCGCACTCGCGGGCCACCCGGCGCAGGCCCTCCGGTGTCTGCATGACCGCGACGGTGTGCGCGAACGTCTCCAGATAGCGCTCCAGCGAACCGCTGTCTGCGGCGTCGCGGAACCAGGCCGCCAGGGTGGCCTCGTCGGTGGCGGGTAGGTCTTCGTAACCGCAATCGGCGGCGAGCTCCAGTACCGTCGCGGGCCGCAGACCACCGTCGAGGTGATCGTGCAGCAGCGCCTTGGGAGCTTGGCGGATCGAGGCGAGGGTGAGCGGCATCGGTCCTGTCATGACCACACGTTAGCCGCGGCGCGCGGAATCGGCAGCGAAGTTCCGCCGTGGCAACCATCTCGTTGCCGGCGGGCCACGGGGCGGTTCACAGCGCGTCTCCGTAGCGATGCCGGGTACGGCCGGTTTCGGCGCTCAGGAACCGATTCGTTCCAAGATCAGCGAGGCGTCGCCGGTCGGTGCGATGACGCCGATCGTCATCGAATCCGCCAGTGCGGCAACGGCTCCCGGGATCGCGTCCGGCGTGTCGGTGTGCAGGGTGAGCAGCGGTTGTCCCGCGACGACCGGATCGCCGGGCTTGGCGTGCATCTCGATGCCCGCGCCGAACTGCACCGGGTCGCCCTGACGGGCGCGGCCCGCGCCGAGGCGCCACGCGGCGACGCCGACGCCCATGGCGTCCAGGCGGGTCAGTACGCCGTCGCGCTCGGCACGGATGGTCTCGGTGTGCCTCGCACGCGGGAGGGGCGCGTCCGGGTCGCCGCCCTGGGCTCGCACCATCGCGCGCCAGTGATCCATCGCCCGTCCGTCGGCGAGCGCGTCGGCCGGATCGATGTCCAAGCCCGCCAGCGCCACCATCTCGCGCGCCAGCGCGAGGGTGAGCTCGACGACGTCGGCGGGCCCGCCACCGGCCAGCACCTCGACCGATTCGGCCACCTCGAGCGCGTTGCCCGCGGTTCGCCCCAGCGGGGTGTCCATCGCGGTGAGCAACGCGACCGTGCGCACCCCGGCGTCCGTGCCGAGCTCGACCATGGTCGTGGCCAGTTCGCGGGCCGCGCCGTGGTCCTTCATGAACGCGCCCGCCCCGACCTTCACGTCGAGCACCAGCGCGCCGGTGCCCTCGGCGATCTTCTTGCTCATGATGGAGCTGGCGATCAGCGGGATCGACTCGACCGTGCCCGTGACGTCACGCAGGGCGTAGAGGCGCTTGTCGGCGGGCGCGAGGTCGGCCCCCGCCGCGCAGACGACCGCGCCGATCGACGGGTCGGCCAGGATCTCGCGCATGCGCGGGACGTCGACGTCGGCCCGCCAGCCGGGGATCGACTCGAGCTTGTCCAGGGTGCCGCCGGTGTGTCCCAGCCCACGTCCGGACAGTTGGGGCACGGCCGCGCCGCACGCGGCGACCAGCGGCGCGAGCGGCAGCGTGATCTTGTCGCCGACCCCGCCCGTGGAGTGCTTGTCCACCGTGGGCCGCGGCAGGTCCGTGAAGTCCATCCGCCGCCCGGAGGCGATCATCGCGGCCGTCCAGCGAGCCGTCTCCCTGCGCGTCATCCCGCGCCAGACAATGGCCATGGCCAGCGCCGACATCTGTTCGTCGGCCACCGCGCCCCTGGTGAATCCGTCGATCACCCAGGCGATCTGCGCGTCCGAGAGCTCCCCGCCATCCCGCTTGGTCGTGATGATCGAAACCGCGTCCACACCCGTCACCCGGCCAGTCTGGCACGACACTCCACCGCGCCTGGTTCCTGTCGGTGGCCTCCGATAGCCTCGCCGCATCGTCCGAAGCCGACTGCTGACGAGCTGTCGCTACTGCTGCCCGGCATTCAGGTCGTCGGGGCCGAAGGCGTCGGGCAGCAGGGTGCTCAGCCGGACGGGGCCCGTGCGGTGGTCCACCAGGAGATCGCGGCCGCCGTGTTCGTAGAGGAGTTGGCGGCAGCGACCGCACGGCATCAGGATTTCGCCGCGGGAATCGCAGACCGAGACCGCCGCGAGACGCCCGCCGCCGCCCGCGAATAAGTTACCGACGAGTACGCATTCGGCGCAGAGGCCCAATCCATATGAGACATTTTCCACATTGCAACCGCTCACAATTCGACCGTCCGAAGTGAGAGCCGCGGCGCCGACCGGGAAACGGGAGTAGGGCGCATAGGCGTTGCGCATAACTCGAATAGCATTGTCGCGCAAAACATTCCACTCGATTTCCGGCATCGCGAACCTCCCGCCGAACCACCGCGACGAGCCCGCGCGAGAGCCCGCGCGCACCCCATTACGCATCGACAAAGGTAAACCTAACCCAGCGGAATGTCGCGCAACGCACGGCACGCCGAATTAGTTCCGCGAAACCGAGAGGATTAGAGTCCACAACAGATCGGTTCAGGTTCCCGGCGGGCCTCGCGCACACGGAGCACCGTGCTCCAGCACACTTGGAGCACAGCGCAGCAACCTGGGTATTCGCCCCCTTCACGCGGCCGGCCCGGGACCTGAGACCGGGTCCATCAACGACGTTGGAGGCACCGCACTCTATGACCACGATCGAAGCTCCGGCCCAGCCGAAGCGGAAGACGCTGTACCGAGGCGACCCCGGAATGTGGTCCTGGGCGCTGCACCGGATCACCGGTGTCACCATCTTCTTCTTCCTCTTCGTGCACGTCTTGGATACCGCCCTGGTCCGCGTCAGCCCGGAGACCTACGACGGGGCGATCGAGACCTACAAGACCCCGCTCGTCGCGCTGATGGAGATGGGCCTCGTGGTCTGCGTGCTGTTCCACGCGCTCAACGGCGTCCGCGTGATCCTCGTCGACTTCTGGTCCCAGGGCCCGCGCTACCAGCGCCAGATGCTCTGGATCGTGCTCGCGATCTGGATCCTGGTCTCGGCCGCCGGTGTCGGCCGCCAGTTCTTCTACCTGTTGACGGAGCACTGATAGCCATGAGCGCACCTGTTCTCGGTAAGTCTTACGACCGCCCGGCCAGCCTGGATCTGCCCCGCTCGCCGCGCGCCCGCTCCAGCAACAACTTCGAGAAGTACGCGTGGCTGTTCATGCGCTTCTCCGGCCTGCTGCTGATGGTCCTGGTGCTGGGCCACATGTTCATCATGCTGATGATCGACGGCGGCGTGCAGCGACTGAACTTCGCCTTCGTCGCGGGCCGCTGGGCCTCCCCGTTCTGGCAGATCTGGGACCTCACCATGCTGTGGCTGGCCCAGCTGCACGGCGGCAACGGTCTGCGCACCGTGATCGACGACTACTCCCGCAAGGATTCGACGCGGTTCTGGCTCAAGACCCTGCTGGTGATCTCGATGATCCTGGTCACGGGCGTCGGTACCTACGTCATCTTCACCTTCGACCCCAACATCAGTTAGGAACAGGCCCTCGATGAGTGAATCGCGACCGATTCAGGAACACCGCTACGACGTCGTCATCGTCGGTGCCGGTGGCGCGGGCATGCGCGCGGCGATCGAGGCCGGTCCCCGGGTCCGCACCGCCGTGCTGACCAAGCTGTACCCGACCCGTAGCCACACCGGCGCGGCCCAGGGCGGCATGTGCGCCGCGCTGGCCAACGTCGAAGAGGACAACTGGGAGTGGCACACCTTCGACACCGTCAAGGGTGGTGACTACCTGGTCGACCAGGACGCCGCGGAGATCATGGCCAAGGAGGCCATCGACGCGGTGATGGACCTCGAGAAGATGGGTCTGCCGTTCAACCGGACCCCCGAGGGCAAGATCGACCAGCGCCGCTTCGGCGGCCACACCCGCGATCACGGCAAGGCCCCGGTCCGCCGCGCGTGCTACGCCGCCGACCGCACCGGCCACATGATCCTGCAGACGCTGTACCAGAACTGCGTCAAGCACGACGTGGAGTTCTTCAACGAGTTCTACGTGCTCGACCTGGTGCTCACCGAGACCGACCGCGGTCCGGTCGCCACCGGTGTGGTCGCCTACGAGCTGGCCACCGGCGAGCTGCACGTCTTCCACGCCAAGTCGATCGTGTTCGCCACCGGCGGCTCGGGCCGGATGTACAAGACCACCTCGAACGCGCACACGCTGACCGGCGACGGCATGGCGATCGTGTTCCGCAAGGGCCTGCCGCTGGAGGACATGGAGTTCCACCAGTTCCACCCGACAGGCCTGGCCGGTCTCGGCATCCTGATCTCGGAAGCGGTCCGCGGCGAGGGCGGCATCCTGCGCAATGCCTCCGGCGAGCGGTTCATGGAGCGCTACGCCCCCACCATCAAGGACCTCGCGCCGCGCGACATCGTCGCCCGCTCGATGGTGCTCGAGGTGCTCGAAGGCCGCGGCGCGGGTCCGAACAAGGACTACGTGCTCATCGACGTGACCCACCTCGGCGAGGACGTGCTCGAGGAGAAGCTGCCCGACATCACCGAGTTCTCCCGCACCTACCTGGGTGTGGACCCGGTGAAGGAGCCGGTGCCGGTCATGCCGACCTGTCACTACGTGATGGGCGGTATCCCGACCCGGATCCGCGGCGAGGTGCTGCGCAACAACACCGACATCGTGCCGGGCCTCTACGCGGCGGGCGAGTGCGCGTGCGTCTCGGTGCACGGCTCCAACCGCCTCGGCACCAACTCGCTGCTCGACATCAACGTGTTCGGCCGCCGCGCGGGCATCGCCGCCGCGGAGTACGCCCAGCGCACGGAGTTCGTCGACATGCCGGAGAAGCCGGCGCAGATGGTCACCGACTGGCTGGCCATGCTGCTGTCGGAGCACGGTGACGAGCGGGTCGCCGACATCCGCACCGAGCTGCAGTACACGATGGACATGAACGCCGCCGTGTTCCGCACCGAGGACACCCTCAAGCAGGCCCTCACCGACATCCACGCGCTCAAGGAGCGGTACGCGCGGATCTCCGTGCAGGACAAGGGCAAGCGGTACAACAGCGACCTGCTGGAGGCCGTCGAGCTCGGCTTTCTGCTCGAGCTGGCCGAGGTCACCGTCGTCGGCGCGCTGAACAGGAAGGAATCGCGCGGCGGCCACGCACGCGAGGACTACCCGGACCGCGACGACGTGAACTTCATGCGGCACACGATGGCCTACAAGGAGAGCCCCGAGCTCATCTCCGACATCCGCCTCGACTTCAAGCCGGTGGTGCAGACCCGTTACGAGCCGATGGAGCGTAAGTACTGATGACTGCTGTTGCCGAAGCCCCCTCTTCGCAGAAGCCCGCTCCGGTCCCCGACGGCTCGGTGATGATCACCGTCAAGGTGGCCAGGTTCAACCCGGAGGACGACAAGGGCGCGCACTGGGAGTCCTTCCAGGTGCCGGTCCTGCCGACCGACCGCTTCCTGAACGTGCTCATCTACATCAAGTCCTACCTGGACGGCACGCTCACCTTCCGCCGCTCGTGCGCGCACGGCGTCTGCGGTTCGGACGCGATGCGGATCAACGGCGTGAACCGGCTCGCCTGCAAGGTGCTGATGAAGGACATGCTGCCCAAGGGCGGCAAGTCGCTCACCGTCACCGTCGAGCCGATCCGCGGCCTGCCCGTGGAGAAGGACCTCGTCGTCGACATGGAGCCGTTCTTCGACGCGTTCCGCGCGGTGAAGCCCTACCTGATCACCACGGGTAACGAGCCCACCCGCGAGCGCATCCAGAGCCAGGCCGACCGCGCCCGGTTCGACGACACCACCAAGTGCATCCTGTGCGCCTGCTGCACCACCTCCTGCCCCGTGTACTGGAGCGACGGCAGCTACTTCGGCCCGGCCGCGATCGTGAACGCCCACCGCTTCATCTTCGACAGCCGTGACGAAGGCGCCCGCGAACGCCTCGACATCCTCAACGACGTCGAAGGCGTGTGGCGCTGCCGCACCACCTTCAACTGCACCGACGCCTGCCCCCGCGGCATCGAGGTCACCAAGGCCATCCAGGAAGTCAAGCGAGCCCTCCTCTTCACCCGCTGACCTCCGGATCCCCCGGCCGAACGACAAAGGCCGCCACCATCCCAAAGATGGTGGCGGCCTTCGCCGTTCCTGGCGGCGCAGAGTCCGCCTCGGCGAGTGACAGCCGCTCGGGCCTGTCGCTCATTCGCGGCCGAGGGGCAGTGGGGTCGCGCAGGACCAATGTTCGCCCGCGAGGACCACGTGGTCGAGGAAGCGGAGGCCTACGGTGCGGGCGGCTTCGATGAGGGCGGTGGTGGTACGGCGGTCGTCGAGGCTGGGGGTGGCGGTGCCGGAGGGGTGGTTGTGGACGAGGGCGAAGGCGCGGCCGTCGTGGCGCAGCACGGTGTTGAGGATCTCGCGGATCGGGACGGCGACCCGATCGACCGCGCCTTCGGCGACGAACACCTTCTGCCGCAAGCGGTTCTGGGTGTCGCAGACCAGCACGAGGACCCGTTCCACGCGGACACCGTCGAACAGCGGGCGGGCGATGCGGACGACGTCGAAGGCGCTCTCCAACTGTGGCGCGGCCTCGGGTTCGGCGCGCGCCCTGCTGCCGAGCTGGAAGGCGGCGATGATCGCGGCGGCCTTGGCCACCCCGACCCCCGCTCTGCGGAACAGTTCCTCGGGCCGGGCCGCGGCCAGACCCGGGATGCCGCCGTATTCGGCAAGGAGCTCGGCGGCCAATTCCAGCGCGCTCTCGCCCCGGCGACCCTGACCGAGCAGCAGGGCGAGCAACTCGCTGTCGCTGAGCGCGTGCGGGCCGAGCGCGAGCAGTCGCTCGCGCGGGCGTTGGCCGAAGGGCAGGTTGGCGATCGGTACCGACATCACAGTCCCCCTCGAATGCGTTGGAGAGTTCGGATTGTGCCAGCGGCCACCGACAGGTCGGGTGGGCGCGCGGATCGGGCAGAATGAGGGAACGAACCGAGGGGGGCGAATGTCCGGTTGGCGCGAGAACTCCAAGAATTCGGCGGCCCACGGCCGCAAAGGCGCGGCGCGGGCCGTGCGCGCACTGAGCGCGACCGCGCTGCTGACGCTCGCGGCCTGCGGCGGCTCCGGCACCGCGGCGAGCCCGGACCTCGGCAGGTACTACGACCAGCGCGTCGAATGGGGTTCCTGCGCGGACTTCCCGCTCGGCGCCGAGCTGACCGCGGGCGGCCTCGAGTGCGCACGGGTGACCGTCCCGCTCGACTACGCCGAGCCGAGCGGCGCCACGGCCTCGATCGCCATCTCCCGCCTGCCTGCCCGCGGCGAGCGGGTCGCCTCCCTGCTCACCAACCCGGGCGGCCCCGGTTCACCCGGACTGGTGATGCCGCTGATGTTCGCGAAAAGCGACGTGGCGCAACGCTTCGACGTGATCGGCATCGACGTGCGCGGCCTCGGCGCCTCCACTCCGAAGGTGGTCTGCCTGACGCCGGAGGAGTACCGAGCGGAGCGCAACGAACTCGACGTCGACTATTCGGCCGAGGGCATCGCGCAGACCGAGCGCGAACACCGCGACTACGTCGAGAAATGCGTGCGGCGCACGGGAACCGACGTGCTGGCCAACGTCGGAACCCGCGACGTGGCACGGGATTTCGACGTGATCAGATCGGCGCTCGGCGACGAGAAGCTGACCTACTACGGCGGCTCCTACGGCACCCGCCTCGGCTCCACCTTCGCCGAGATGTTCCCCGAGCGCGTCCGCGCCATGGTCTTGGACGGCGGCGTCGACCCCGCCACCGACATGGTCGACACGGTGGTCTTCTCGCGCGGCTTCCAGCAGGCCTTCGACGCCTACGCCGCCGACTGCGCGAAGGCGCCGGACTGCCCGCTCGGCACCGACCCGGCCCGCGCCACCGCGGCCTTCCACGCCCTCGTCCTCCCGCTGATCGACCGACCGGCTGCCACCGCCGACCCGCGCGGCCTCGGCTACCGCGACGCGCTCAGCGCGGTGGCCAATTCGCTGTACAACCCGGCGGGCTGGCCCGGGATCACCACGGGTCTGCAAGAGCTGGCCGGCGGCCGCGGTGACGCCCTGCTGGCGTTCGCGGACGTCATGGCGAGCCCGAGCATCGTCGAGCGGGATTTGCAGCAGGCGGTGTTCTGCCTCGAGGAGAAGCGCCTGACCGATCGCACCGAGGCCGCCGCACTGGACCGCCGAACCCGCGCCGCCGCACCGATATTCGACGACGGACGCGCCACCGGCCAAGCCCCGCTCGGCGTCTGCGCGTTCTGGCCGGTGCCGACGAATGCCCAGCCGCACGTCCCCTCGGTACCGAACCTGCCGAAGGTCGTGGTCGTCTCCGTCACCGGTGATCCGGCCACCCCGCACGAGGGCGGGAAGAACCTGGCTCGCGCGCTCGGCGCGTCCCTGATCACCTACGAGGGCGTGCAGCACGGCGCCGTCAACCAGGGTGTGGCCTGCGTCGACGAGCCGGTGTTGCGCTACCTGGTCGATCTCACCCCACCGCCCGAAGGACTGGTCTGCCGGTCGGCCTGAGCGGGTCCCAGCAGGCGCGACAACCGCCGGTTCGGGCACACTGTTCGGCGAACCGGTATCCGGGGGAAGGCGAATAGTGCGAAGGCGCAGGACAATTCAGAGAGCGGCGCGGTCGTGGTTTCCGCGCGCGGCGCTGGCGGCGCTGCTGCTCACCACGGCGGCGTGCGCGGACGACGAACCGCTCGCCGCACCGGCTCCGACCCTGGAACCTTTCCTCCGCCAGACCCTCACCTGGGAGTCCTGCGAGAACTATCCCGGCGGCGCGGGGCTTTCCGCCGAGGGCATCGAATGCGCGCGGGTGATGGTTCCGCTGGACTACGCCGATCCCATGGGCGAGACCGCCCGTATCGCCATCTCCCGGCTGCGGGCGCGCGGCGAACGCGTCGCCGCGATACTCACCAACCCGGGCGGCCCGGGCGGACCCGGCCTGGACATGCCGAAGATGCTGGCGAAAACGCCGCTGGCCGAACGCTTCGACGTGATCGGCATGGATGTGCGCGGCCTCGGCGCCTCGACGCCGCTGGTGCGCTGCCCGTCCGCGGAGGAGACGCGGACGGAGCAGTTGCTCCTCGGGGTCGGCCATACCCGCGGCGAGGTCGACCAACTGGAAGAGGAGGTGGAAGACTTCGCCGTCTCGTGCGCGGAGGGTTCGGGCCCGAAGCTGCTTTCCCATGTCGGGACCGTCGATGTGGCAAGGGATCTCGATGTGATCAGGACGGTGCTCGGCGAGCAGAAACTGACGTACTTCGGTGGTTCCTACGGCACCCGCCTCGGTTCCACCTTCGCCGAGATGTTCCCGGACCGGGTCCGGGCGATGGTGCTGGACGGTCCCCTCGATCCGGCGGCCGACATGAGTGATCCGGTGGCCGACGCCGCCGCGTTCCAGCGGGCCTTCGAGGCCTACGCGGCGGACTGCGCGACGGCACCCGACTGTCCGCTCGGCACCGACCCACGGCAGGCCACCGAGGTCTACCGGAAGCTGACTCTGCCGCTGATCCGCCACCCCGCGGCCACCACGGATCAGCGCGGAGTGGACTTCTTCGACGCGGTCGACGGGGTGGTCGCCTCGATGTACAGTCCGAAACTCTGGCCGGACCTCACCGCAGCCCTCGCCGAGCTGAGCCGGGGCCGTGGCGACGCGCTCCAGGCGATCACCACCGGCCATTCCGATTCGGTCGGGCTGGGCGTGCACTTGGCGGTGAAGTGCCTCGAGGAGGTCAGAGTGACCGACCGGGCACAAGTAACCCAGCAGGAACGCCGAATCCGCGAGGTCGCGCCCATTTTCGACAGCGGACTGCCCATCACCGAGTCGCCCTTGGGCGTCTGTGCGTTCTGGCCGGTGCCGCCGAATTGGCAGCCGCATCCGCCGGTGATCACGGGCCTGCCGACAGTGGTCGTCGTGGCGGCCACCGGCGATCCTGCGACGCCGTACGAGCGCGGCGTGCGGCTGGCCGAGGCCCTCGACGCACGACTGATCACCTACGCGGCCACGCAGCATGGCGTCGCGTTCAAGGGCGTGCCCTGCGTGGACGAGCCGGTCATGAAATACCTGATCGAACTCGTTCCACCACCGGACACCCGCTGCGCACAACAGCGATAGGCGGCGGGTGGGGCCTGCGCCTTCTGTCCGGCCATGCGTGGGACAGTCGCCGGACTTTTCCGGCCGCGCCCGTCTAACCTTCGACCACGGTGACGGCCTCCGGCGCGGGTAGCGCGCAGAGCACGCCCGAGGCCAGTTTCTCGAGGTGATGGAGTTGCCGCTCGTGCACCACGATTCGGCGCAACGCCTCGTTGACGGTGGCGTTGCTGTTGGACGTCCCCATGATCGCGGCGGCGGCGGCCAACAGCTTCTGGTCGAGATCGATCCGCACGGTGTGCATGCGTCCTCCTTCGTACTTTCGCCATCTTGCGCCATCACCCCCGCTCATGTCCGGCAAATCGCGTACACGCGCCGCGATACCGGGCTTGACTAGGTACCGTACGGGGGTATAGTTCGTGCCATGGAACACGGTCACGGAACCCACGGGGCACATCACGCGCACGCCGGGCACGCAGGGCATTCCGAACCGACCGCGCACGAAGGCCACACGGCCGGTCGGCACGAGAACCCGCACGCCGCGCACCAAGCCCACACCGCCGCGCCGGACCACTCCGCACACGCCGGGCATCATCCGGCGGCCACCTGGAAAATGGCCGCGACCGCGACGCTGCACTGCCTCACCGGCTGCGCCATCGGCGAGGTGCTCGGCCTGGTCATCGGCACCGCGCTGGGCTGGAGCACGTTGCCGACGATGGTGCTCGCCATCGCGCTCGCCTTCGTCTTCGGCTACGCGCTGACCATCCGCGGCGTGATGAAGGCGGGCGTCGCGTTCGGCGCCGCCTTGTCCGTCGCCTTCGCCGCCGACACCCTCTCGATCACCGTCATGGAGATCACCGACAACGCGGTGCTGCTCGCGGTGCCGGGCGCCATGCACGCCGGACTCACCGACGTCCTGTTCTGGGGTTCGCTCTCCTTCGCCTTCGCCGTCGCCTTCGTGGTCACCACACCGGTGAACAAGTGGCTGATCGGCCGCGGCAAGGGCCACGCGGTGGTGCACGCTTATCACGGCGGTCACTGAATCGCCACTGTCACCGTTTCCATGCACCAGACCGGTAATCGACGGAAACGGCCCGGCCAGCTAGGCAGTGTGTACAGCTGGCCGGGCTTTCGTTGTCGGAACGGTCAGGCGGTGCTTGCATCGAGGTATGTTCACCGAGGCTCAGCTGTACTCGCCGGTCACCCGCAGTGGCGACGGCGACGTGACGGTGCATTTGAGCGATGAGCACCCGGGCGTGCACGACCCCGAGTACCGAGCGCGCCGCAATGCCATCGCCGCTCTCGCGCTGGCCTACACGCCGGGCGAACCCGTACCCGAGATCGACTACACCGAGGAAGAACAACAGGTCTGGCGGATCGTCTCCGCCGAACTGGCCCGCAAACACCGCACCTACGCGTGCGCGGAGGTCCTGGCCGCCGCGGCTCGGCTGGATCTACCCGACGACCACATCCCGCAACTCGACGAGGTGACGGCGGCGCTCGCCCCGCTCACCGGCTTCCGCTACGTCCCCGCCGCCGGACTGGTGCCGCTGCGCGAGTTCTTCGGCTCCTTCGCGGACCGGGTGTTCCACTCGACGCAGTACATCCGGCATCACTCCGCCCCGCTCTACACGCCCGAGCCGGACGCGATCCACGAGATCATCGGGCACGCCAACCAGATCGCCAGCCCCCGCTTCGCCGCGATCTACGAAACCGTCGGCGCGGCGGTCGCCAGGCTGACCACCGAGACGGCCCTGAAATTCCTCGCCGATGTGTTCTGGTTCTCGATGGAGTTCGGTGTCGTCCGCGAGCACGGCGAAATCCGCTGCTACGGCGCGGGCCTGCTGTCCTCCTACGGCGAGCTGGACGAGTTCCGGCGGGCCGAGCTGCGGCCGCTCGACGTGGTCGCCATGGGAACCGCCGTCTACGACATCACCCACTACCAGCCGATTCTCTACTGCGCCGAGTCGGTTTCGGAGATCGAGGACGTGATCGGCGGCTTCTTCGCCGAGATGGACGACGACACTCCCCTGCGCGCCTTGCGCGATCAGAAGCGACCGTCGGTGGCCGAGGCGAGCTGACGCGGTCAGCCGACGGAAGGGTTCAGCGGCAGACCGGCGTCGAGGAAGTCCATCGCGCGCCCGAGGTTGTCCGCGTTCACCGGCGCGCGCAGCGAGATGGCGAGGCCCGCTCCGGCGACCGCACCGGCCGCCACGCGGACCTCGAAGTCGTCCGCGGGGCGGCCGAGGTATTCGGCGAACAGCTCGGCGATCATATCGATGCCGCGCTCGAGCTCGATACCGATGGCCGCGCGCAGTTCCGGCACGTGGTAGAGCAGGGCTTGGCGCTCCTGCTCGAAGGCCAGTTCCTCGGGCGTCAAGGTGGCGAACGCGGTGTCCATCGCTTGGCGGAAGGCCAGAATCGGGGAAAGCCCGCGCGGCTGGCGACGGATCTCCTCGATCAGCACCGGATCCAGGTCGTCGGCGATGACCAACTGCTCCTTGGTCGGGAAGTAGCGGAAGAAGGTGCTCGGCGAGACGTCGGCCGCCGCGGCGATCTGCTCGATCGTGGTCTCCCCGTAGCCCTGCTCGCGGAACAGCCGGAACGCCTCGGTGCGAATCGTCCGGCGGGTCCGCTCCTTCTTCCGCTCACGCAATCCCGGCGCCGCGACACCCTCACCCGTTGACTCAACCGACATGCGTCGATTCTGACTCATCGAGCGCCGTCGCGGCGGCAGGTGCGTCGACCGGCTCCGGCGCGCGGCGCGGCAGCACCCACAGCGCCAGCGGCACCGACACCGCGCAGAGGGCGGCGCAGACCCACAGCATCAGGCTCATCCCGCCGACGAAAGCCGACTGGACCTGCGCCAGCGCGTCCGCGCTCCCGCTCGCCTTCGCCGCGGCCGCCCCGCCGCTCACACCGTCGTCGTAGGGCGCGACGTTCAGCGCACCGAGTTCGGCGCGGTACCGGGTGACGAGCACGGTGCCGAGCAACGCGACGCCGATGGTGCCCGCCGCCTGCCGCAGCGCCTGCATCAGCGCGGACCCGACGCCGCCGCGCGCGACGTCCAGATCGTCGATGGCGACCGACATCGCGACCGGCATGCTCATGCCCATGCCGATGCCGACCAGCGTGATCCAACACGCGGTGAACCAGTAGGCGCTGGCCACGTCGGTCAGCGCGCCCCAGCCCAGGCCGATGCCGAGCAGCACCAGTCCCGCCGTGACCGCCGTCCGCGCACCGGCTTTGGGCAGCAACCGGTCCCCCAGCCGCGCGCCGACCACCACGCCGCCGATCATCGGAAGCAGCCGCAGTCCGCTGCCGAGCGCGTCGGCGCCGAGCACCTCCTGGTAGTACTGCGGCACGGTGAAGAACATGCCGAACATCGCGAAGGTGATCAGCACGGCGAACGCCGAGCCCCAGCGGAAACCCTTGGCGCGGAACAATTCCAGGTCGATCAGCGCGTGCCGGTGGCGCCGCTGCCACAGCAGGAACGCCGCTGTCGCGGTCGCGCCGCAGGCGAGCAGGACCCAGGCCACCGCGTCGCCCCAGCTCTCTTCGCCGAAGCGAATGAAACCATAGGTGACACCGAGCATCCCGAGCATCGACAGCACGACCCCGGCAAGATCGATCGGACGCCGTTCCGGATTACGCGATTCCGGCACCAGCGCCGTCACCGCCGCCGCGGCGATCAGCACCATCGGCACGTTGATCAGAAAGACCGAACCCCACCAGAAATTGTCGACCAGCCAGCCGCCGAGCACCGGACCCAGCGGCAGACCGAGCGAGGTCGCGGTGACCCAGATCGACATGGCGCGGGCCCGTTCCCGCTGCTCGGGGAACAGCACCGGAAGCACCGCCATGGACAGCGGCGTCATGGCCGCCGCGGCGATGCCGAGCACCACCCGCGCCGCGATCAGCTGCCCCGAGGTCTCCGCGAAGGCGCAGGCGAGCGAGGCGAGACCGAACAAGACCAGCGCCGCGAGCAGGATCTTCTTGCGCCCGTAGCGGTCACCGAGCGCTCCCGCGGGGAGCATGAACGCCGCGAGCGCCAGCGTGTAGGCCGAGCTGAACCATTGCAGCGCACTGGTATTCGCGTTCAGGTCGACGGCAAGGGTGGGCAGCGCGACGGTCAGGACGGTCATATCGAGGCCGATGGTCAGCATGGCGAGGGCCAGCGCGCCGAGCGCGAGCCACCGTCGGGTATCCGCGTTCACGATTCCTCCAGAAATGGAAGTTACTACCTTTTGATAGTAGCTATCATTTTATGAAGGCTGTCAATACCGACGGTCGACCACGCGCGGTCTATTGACGGACTTCGTCCGACTGCGCCCGTTAGGCGTACCTCCGCATTCGCTCCGGCCATGCGCGGTCTATTGACGGACTTCGTCCGGCGGCGCCCGTTAGGCTCGCTCCCGATGAGAATCCCGCACCCCCGCCACCGCGCCGCGCGCTGTCTCGCCGGTGCGCTCGCCGCCGCCACCCTTCTCGGCGGCGCTTTCGCCGCACCGGCTTTCGCGGCGCCGACGACCACCACGACAGCGCCGTTCACCACCCCGAACACGGACAACTGCCCGCAGAAGACCAAGCCGCCCGCGCCGATCGACGCGTCCGAGGTGCCCGCGCCGGGCCAGCCGACGCCCGGCCCGCTGGCGGTTCCCGTGCCTCCGGTGGGCGGGACGAGGATGGGCGAGTGCGGCGTTGTGCTGCCGAAGGGTGCGCCGCCACCGCCGAAGGACATCTCCGCGACCGCGTGGATGGTGTCGGATCTGGACACCGGCGAGGTGCTCGCGGCCAAGGACCCGCACGGGCGCTACCGGCCCGCCAGCACGATCAAGGTGCTGCTCGCCACCGTCGCGCTGCGCACGCTGCAACTGGACACGGTGGTCACCGGAACGCAGGCGGACGCGGACGTCGACGGCACCCGCGTCGGCATCGGCCCCGGCGGTCGCTACACCAACCGCCAGCTCATGCAGGCGCTGATCATGGCCTCGGGCAACGACGCCGCGCACGCGATCGCGGCCCAGCTCGGCGGTGACGACGCCGCCGTGGCGAAGATGAACGAGCTGGCGAAGTCGTTGTACGCCTTCGATACTCGCGCGGCGACGCCGTCCGGGCTGGACGGTCCCGGCATGAGCACGTCGGCCTACGACCTGTCGCTGCTGTTCCGCGAGGCGATGACGATCCCGCTGTTCGCCGAGTTCATCCGCACCGAGCAGATCGATTTCCCCGGTTACCCCAAGAATCCGAAGATCCCGGACGACATTGACCACCCGGGGTTCGCCGTCGGCAACGACAATCACCTGCTGTTCAACTACGAGGGCGCGCTCGGCGGCAAGACCGGCTTCACCGACGACGCGCGGCAGACCTTCGTCGCGGCCGCGCAGCGCGACGGGCGCAGGCTGGCCGTGACTCTGTTGCAAGCCGAGGTGCGCCCGCTGCGGCCGTGGGAGCAGGCGGCCCGGCTGCTCGACTACGGTTTCGCGCTGCCCGCGGGCACCCAGGTGGGCATGCTGCCGAACCACAACGCGACGGACGCGAAATCGACTGCGGCCCTTGCGGCTCCGCCGGGACCGGAGGGCGGCGACGTGCTCGCCAGCCCGCCGCACGAGCGCGACCACGCGAGCGTCCGCACGCTGCTGATGGTCGGCGGCATCGTGCTGATCCTGTTCCTGCTGCTCAAGGCGCGGCGCGTCAGCCGCCAACGGCGCTGAGCGGATGCGGTTCTCCGGCCCGAGTACGGTGAGCGAGGTTCTGCGCTCCGGGTATAGGGCACCGGCTTCAGCGCCGCCTGCGCGAGGGCGGCCCAGCCGCCGCGTATCAGCGCGCCGAGTTCACTGCCGCCCTGCGCAGGCTAACCAGCCAGCGAGCAGCCAGGGCGCCCGCGCGGAGTTCAGCGCCGCCTGCGCAGGGTAGCCAGCCCGCCAGCAGCCAGCGCGCCCACGCCGAATTCAGCACCGCCTGCGCAGCGCAGCCAGCCCGCCAGCGGCCAGCGCGCCCACGCCGAATTCAGCACCACCTGCGCAGCGCAGCCAGCCCGCCAGCGGCCAGCGCGCCCACGCCGAATTCAGCACCACCTGCGCAGCGCAGCCAGCCCGCCAGCAGCCAACGCTCCCGCGCCGAATTCAGCACCACCTGCGCAGCGCAACCAGCCCGCCAGCAGCCAACGCTCCCGCGCCGAATTCAGCACCACCTGCGCAGCGCAACCAGCCCGCCAGCAGCCAACGCTCCCGCGCGGAGTTCAGCGCCGCCTGCGCAGGGTGGCCAGCCCGAGGGCGGCCAGCGCGCCCGCGCCGAAGTATGCCGCGCCGCTGCCGAGCGGTCGGCCATTGTCGATCACGCGCGGCTGGATGACGGCCGGTGCGGGCGCGGCGACCTCGGCCTCGGGCTCGTTCTCCGAGGCGGTCGCGGCCCACGCGGTCGCGAACAGGATGATGCGGTAGGTGATGTAGCTGAACACCATCAGACCGATGATCGAACCGAAGGCCGCCCCGGCCGGACTGCGCAGCACGATCTGCAGGTAGATCGAGGCGACGATCTTGAAGATCTCGAAGGCGATCGCGGCGATCAGCGCGGCTTTCGCGGCGCTGGCGACCGTGACGGGCTCGCGAGGCAACCTGGCGATGATCCATGCGAACACCGCCCAGCTCGCCAGCAGCGCGAACAGGATCGACAGCAGCGTCAACAGCACGCGGGCGCCGGGCAGGTCGGCGAGGCCGTAGCGTTCGAGCAGCTGAGCGCCGAGATCGCTCGAGGCCAGCGCCGAAAGACCGAGCGACGCCACGAAAGCCAGGCCGAGGCCGATCAGCGCGCCGAGATCGGAGATCTTGGTGCGAATCCAGTTGCCTTCCTCGTGCTTCTGTTCCCACTGCTCGGTGAGCGCGGCGCGCAGGTTCGCCATCCAGCCGAGCCCTGCGTAGAGGCCGGCGAGCAGCCCGAGGACGCCGACCGTGCCGCGAGATCGGACCGCCTGGTCGATGAGAGCGTTGAGCTGGGTGCCCAGCTCGCCGGGAATGGTTTCGACGATCTTGTCCTGAAGCTCCTGGAACAGCTCCTGATTGCCCGCGAGCACGAAGCCCGCGACCGCGAACGCCACCATCAGCAACGGAAACAGCGACAGCACAGTGAAATACGTGATCCCGGCCGCGTAGTAGTCGCCGCGTTGGCGCTGGTAGCGGCCACCGGCCCGGATCAGATGGTCCAGCCAGGGCCGCGCCTGCACGCGGCGTTCGATCCCGGCCTTGATGTTGTCGATCGCCTGCACCTGCTCGCCCCTTCGACGCCTCCTGACGAACCCGGCCCGTGCGCGGCCCATCGACTCCCCGCGCACGGCCGGAGCGAAGGCGGAGGTACGCCCTCGCAAGCGTCGTACCCGGGCTAGCGGGCCAGGAAACCCACCCGGTCGTAGACCTGTGCGAGAGTGTTGCCTGCGATCTCACGCGCCTGCTCCGCGCCGGCGGCGAGGATACGGTCGAGTTCGCCTTGATCCGCCAGATACTCTTCCACTTTGGCGCGCAAGGGCGTGACAAATTCCACCAGCGCGTCGGCGACGTCGGATTTCAGGTCGCCGTAGCCCTTGCCCTCGAAATCCTTCTCCAGCGTCACGATCGGCGTTCCGGTCAGCGAGCTGAGGATCACCAGGAGATTGCTGACACCCGGCTTCGCCTCCGTGTCGTAACGGATCTCGCGCTCGGTGTCGGTGACCGCCGAACGGACCTTCTTCGCGGTGATCTTCGGATCGTCGAGCAGGTTGATCAGGCCCGCGTCGGTGGCGGCCGACTTGCTCATCTTGGCGGTCGGGTCCTGCAGGTCGTAGATCTTGGCGGTGCCCTTGACGATGTGCGCCTCCGGCACCACGAAGGTCTTCTTGTAGCGGGTGTTGAAGCGCTGCGCCAGGTTTCGGGTCAGCTCTAGGTGCTGGCGCTGATCCTCGCCGACCGGCACCTGGTGCGGGCGGTAGAGCAGGATGTCGGCGGCCATCAGCACCGGGTAGGTGAACAGGCCGACGGTCGCGTTCTCCGCGCCCTGGCGGACCGACTTGTCCTTGAACTGCGTCATCCTGCTCGCCTCACCGAAACCGGTGATGCAGCTCAGGACCCAGGCCAGCTCGGCGTGCTCGGGCACCTGGCTCTGCACGAACAGCGTCGACCTCTTGGGGTCGATACCGATCGCCAGCAGCTGCGCGGCGGCGGCCCGGGTCCGCGCCCGCAACTGCTTCGGGTCGTGCGCGACGGTGATGGCGTGCATGTCCGGGATGAAGTACAGCGCGTCGTAGTCGTCCTGCAAGGTCACCCAGTACTGCAGCGCCCCAAGGTAGTTGCCCAGGTGGAACGAGGAGCTGGTCGGCTGGATCCCGGACAGCACACGCTGTTTACGCTCGGCGGCCGGGGCTGATGCGGGACTCGACATGCCTCCGATCTTCCCATGCGGGTCCAGTGGAATTTCGGGCCGCCCAGTTGCGCGGGTCGACGCCGGGCATGCTCGGCCGCCCGGTCCGCGCCAGTGCGCGCTCCCGCTCGGAGACCAGCCGGTAGACCGGTCCGCTCGGACCGGCGAGCGTGCCGCGCAGCAGCCTCGGGGCCAGTGGCGGCGCGAAATGCGCCGTGCGAACGCCGCGTGCCAGCGCGCGGAAGGCGAGTTCGTCGGCCATCCCCCAGCGCATGCCGTACATCGCCCGAACACGCGGCGGCAGACTGCCCTGCACCAGGAGGAAGAACGCGGATGTGACCTGGTGCAACGGCGCGCGCTGCGGATACGGCACGCGCTGACCGGCCAGGTAGGAGCCGACCAACCGGGCCTCCTCGGTGAGGAACAGCTCCTCGGAGGCGAGGTAGCCGTCGAAGTAGTCGCGGAATGCCGGGTAGTCGGCGGGCGCGGCCGAGCGCGGCATGCCGAACAGTTCGGCCCAGCGCACGTAGTCCTGGTACAGCCCCTCCCGCTCGCCGTCGGTCAGCTTGCGGACCAGCAGGTCGTACATCACCTCGGCGGAATCGAAGGTGAACGCCATGGTCATGAACATCAGGTGCGGATCGAGGGCCGAGTACGGGGCGCCCGCCGGATGGTGCGGCCCGGCGTCCTCCGGCAGCTCGCCGACGACCTTGGCGTGTTTCTTCGTGGTGAAAGCCAGCGCCCGATCCGCCTCCTCCTTGGTGCCGAGGAAGACGGCCTCGAACAGCTTCCCGGTGAGCGCCAGCCGGGTGTAGGGCGTGCTGCGGTGCTCGGTGTTCTCGGCGGTCCCGACGTAGAGCCGAGGGTGCACGGCGCCGATCACCAGCGCGCGCTGACCGTAGGTGAGGCCGACCGCGCGCTTGCTCATGACGCGCCGCGCCATGGAGTTGTCGGCGAAGTATCCCGGCGTGGACGAGCGTGCGGACATCGTTGTCTCCTCGGCGAAAGACCCGGCCTGTGCCGGGACCGACTGCATCTGGCAATAGAATCCACCAGATCCCCCCTTCTGGCAATACCCCCTACCAGAATCGTTGTCGTGCCAGAATCGTGCTGTGACAGCGCAGCGGACCTACGGCGGCATCTCCGCCGACCAGCGCAGGGCACAGCGCCGCACGGCCCTGCTGGACGCGGCGCTCGAGATCGTCGGCACCCAGGGCATCGCCAAGCTGACCGTCTCCGGCCTGTGCGCGCAGGCCGGGCTCAACGAGCGCTACTACTACGAGAACTTCGACAGCCGCGACGCCGTGCTGACCGCGTTGACCGATCGGATCGCCGAGGAACTGGCCGTCGCCATCCTGGGCGGCCTGCGCGAGGCGCCGGACGACCCGCGCGCCAAGGCGCATTCGGCCATCGCGGCGGGCATCCACATGCTCACCGACGATCCGCGCAAGGCGAAGGTCGCGCTGATCGCGGGCATGGCGACGCCGGAGCTGCGGGCCCGCACCACCGAGACGATCCGGGTATTCGCGCGCATGGTCGCGGCGGAGGGCATCGACTTCTACGGCATCACCGAGCCGCAACCGGACCCGGCCATCTTCTTCCGCGCGACCTACCTGGTCGGCGGTCTCGTGCAGACGCTGACCACGTGGCTGCAAGGCGATCTGCCGCTCAGCAAAGAAGAGCTCATCGAGCACACCACGGATGTGTTCGTCCTGCTCGGCGAGGATTTGGCACGCCGCCTCGGCTGACCGACCGGAAACTCACCTCGTCCGCGAGGACGAGGTCTTTCCGATCAAGCCAAGGACAGCGGGACGAACTCGCCCGAGGGTGGAGCGCCCTGGTAGACCACGCGGAAGGCGACATCGCGCCGCGCCCAGTAGTCCGCGCAGTCGCGCATCGCCTCTTCGAACCAGTCCAGCTCGTCGGGTTGATCGGCGAGCAGTGCGGCCGCGTCCCGCACGACCACCACGTAGCCGCTCGCCTTACCGATGAAATCGTCCAGGTCGCGCAGGCATTCGTCGAAGGCGTCCTTGTTCGCGCCGAAGTAGTACGGGAACTGGAACGCCGCGGCCCACTCGTCGAACACACCCGCCGTGCCGCGCATCTTGGGGCCGCGCAGCTCGCGCACCAGGTAGCCCGCGGGGGCGCGGTAACGCACCTCGCTGAGCTCCGGCGCGTCGACGGGCAGCGCGCCGAGCACCGGCGCTGACGGTCCGCCGAGGGAGGAGGGCGCGCGGTCGGACGTGCGGGCGAGGAATCGCGAGAGCGGAACCGGGCGGGTCATCAGCGCATCCTCGTGAACGTCTCGTAGTGGTCGCCGGTGTACCAGGCTGTGCCGTCGCTGCCGGTCACGATGCGTTCGGCGTCGCGGGAGCGATTGCGCTGCTTGGGGTTGACGTCCCACTCCCGATACGTGATCGACCTGCCCGCCGCGTCGGTGCGCGGCAGCGTGCCCTCGCGATTCATCCAGCGCTCGCCGCCCTTGGTGCCCGGCGCGTTCGCCGAATCCGGCCAGCGGCCCGCGTCGATCTCGGCCAGCGTCACGTACGCGCGGTCCGGGACGCCCTGTGCCCGGCTGGGCGCCGGGTTGGTCGCCGCGACGGGCGGGGTGGCGGGGCTGTTCGTGGCGGTGGTGGTCGCACGGGTCGTCGCGGTGGCCGACGCGGTGCGGTCGGTGTCGGAGCCGCCGCGCAGCGACAGCATCGCGATCAGCAACACCACCGCCACCGCGCCCAGCGCCGCGAGCGCCCGAATCACCTTGCTGTTCATCGGTACTGCACCGTCACCGGCGCGTGGTCGGACCAGCGCTGATCGTAGGTTGCGGCCCGCTCCACGACGGCCTGCTTGGCCCGGCCGGGCAACTCGCCGTGAGCCAGCTGGTAGTCGATCCGCCAGCCGGAATCGTTGTCGAAGGCGCGGCCACGGTAGGACCACCAGCTGTACGGACCGTCCACGCCCGGATGCAGCTGACGCACCACGTCGACGTAGCCCGCGGCGACCAGCTCATCGATCCAGGCGCGTTCCTCGGGCAGGAACCCGGCCGACTTCAGATTGCCCTTCCAGTTCTTCAGGTCGCGTTCGGTGTGCGCGATGTTCCAGTCGCCGCTGACCACGAATTCGCCGGCCCTGGTCTTCAGGTAGGCGCCGAACTCGGCCATGAACCGGTACTTCTCGTCCTGGCGCGGGGTGCCCGCGTCGCCGGAGTGCACGTAGACGCTGGCGACCGTCACCTCGTCGAAGTCGGCCTCGAGGTAGCGCCCTGAGGCGTCGAACTCGGCGCTGCCGAATCCGATGCGCACGGCCTTCGGCGCGCGCCTGGAGAGGATGCCGACACCGGCCCTGCCCTTGGCACCCGGCTCGGCGTGCGCCAGCCACCATCCGTCGGCCAGCGCGGGGGCGAGTGCGGCGCGGGTCTGCTCGTCGGTGGCGCGGGTCTCCTGCAGGCAGACGATGTCGGCCTCGGTGGCGGCGAGCCACTCGAGCATGCCCTTACCCGTGGCCGCTCGGACGCCGTTTACGTTGATCGTAGAGATGATGTAGGGCACCCGACGACCGTACAATGCTGGTCAGAGATATCGCCCCCGGACACCGCTGTCCAGGAAGGGGTGCTGACGATGACGTCCGACACCACCAAGTCCACGGCCGCCCCGCGTTCCGCCCGAGCGCGAACCGCACGCACGGCCGACAAACCCGGAGCGATCAAGGCCTTGCACCTGGGTTCCGGCGATCCGCTGCTGCTGTTGCACGGGTTCATGCTCTCGCCGCACTGCTGGGAACGCACCGCGGACCGGTTGTCCTCGGCCTGCGAGGTGTACGCGCCCGCGCTTCCCGGGCACTGGGGTGGGCCAGCCTCGGAGGGCTGGCACACCGACGTGTCCACGCTTGCCGACGGGATCGAGGCCCAGCTCGACGAATTGGGTTGGCGGACCTGCCATATCGCGGGCAACTCGCTCGGCGCCTGGGTGGGCGTCGAACTCGCCCGCCGCGGCCGGGCCCGCACGCTGACGCTCATCGCGCCCGCCGGTGGTTGGAACGTCCCGTCGATCACCCAGTTCCGGGTGGGCCTGAAGTTCCTCTCGCTGGTTCCGCTCGTCCGCATCGGCAGGCGGCTCGGCGACTTCGCCACCGACAACTTCATCCCCCAGCGGTTCGCGCTGTTCCTGCTCAGCAAGCAGGCCTCGGCGGTGCCGCGCCGCGAGATCGCCAACGTGTTGCGTGCCGCGCTGAACTGCTCGGCGATGCTGCCGATGATCGTGGGCGGCCTGCGCGCGCCGGCCCTCGCCGACCTGTCCGACCTGCCCACACCGGTCCGCCTGCTGCTCGCCGAGTACGACCGCATCATCCCGAACCGCGTCTACGCCCGCCGCTATCTCAAGGAACTCCCCGACTCCGCCGACCGCATCCTCGTCAACGGCGTCGGCCACGTCCCCATGCTGGAAGCCCCCGACCGCATAGCCACCCTCATCGCCGAACACGTCTACGCCAGCCGCACCCACCTCCGCGCGGTCTGACCGAGGCGAGGTAGGCGACGCACGCCCCACACAGGAGTGCTGTGTGGGGCGTGGGGCGGTCAGCGGCCGAGGAGGGCCTTGGCGATGTGGGTTACCTGGATTTCGTTGCTGCCCGCGTAGATCATCAAGGACTTGGCGTCGCGGGCGAGTTGTTCGACGCGGTATTCGGTCATGTAGCCGTTGCCGCCGAAGAGCTGGACGGCTTCCATGGCCACGTCGGTGGCGGCTTCGGAGCAGTAGAGCTTCATCGCGGAGGCTTCGGCGAGGGTCGGCGGTTTGCCCGCGCGACCCCGTTCGAGCGCGTTGAACACCATGTTCTGCACGTTGATCCTGGCGATCTCCATCTTGGCCAGCTTGAGCTGAACCAGCTGGAAGCGCCCGATCTCCTGGCCCCACAGTTTGCGGCTCTTGGCGTACTCGACGCAGAGCCGGTGGCATTCGTTGATGATGCCCAGCGCCATGAACGCCACCCCGATGCGCTCGGCGGTGAAGCTGGAGCGCGCGGACTCACGGCCGTCGCCGCCCTTGTGCTCCTCGGTCTCGCCGAGCAGCCGGTCCCGGCCGAGGCGGACGTTGTCGAAGAACAGCTCGCCGGTGGGCGAGGCGTGCAGGCCCATCTTCTTGAACGGCTTGCCCTGGGTGAGTCCCTCCATGCCCTTGTCGAGGACGAAGGTCAGCACCTTGCGCTCGCGCCTGTCCGCGGAATCACCCTCGTCGAGCTTGGCGTAGACGATCATCACGTCGGCGAAGGGACCGTTCGTGATGAAAGTCTTCTGGCCGTTGAGGATGTAGTCCTCGCCGTCGCGCTTGACGTAGGTCTTCATCCCGCCGAATGCGTCCGAGCCCGAGTCGGGTTCGGTGATCGCCCAGGACGCGACCTTCTTCATCGTCACGATGTCGGCGAGCCACCGCTCCTTCTGCGCCAGCGTGCCGCGCGACATGATGGTGGTCGCGCCGAGCCCGATGCTGACGCCCATCGCGGTCACCAAACCCATACAGACACCGGACAATTCGCCGATCAGCACCGCCATCAGCGACTCCTGGCCACTGAACGGGCTACCGCCGGAGGACTTCTTCTTCTCCGGCGCGGGCTCCCCCGCCGCGACCGCGGCTTCCTTGGCCCGCTGTTTGGCGAGCATCTTCTCGACCGCGTCGCCGCCCATCGCGTCGATCCCGAACTCGCTGAACAGCTTTCGGATGATCGGATACGGCAGCATCTCGCCGGTGTCGAGCGCGTCCAGGTTCGGACGGATCTCCTTGTCGATGAAGGTGCGCACCGCGTCGCGGATCATCAGATCGGTCTCGGACCATTCGAACATCGTCGTTCTCCTTTCTGGCGGCCCAACCTCAGGGCAGCCGGGCGGCGATGTCGTCGATCAGCCAGGGGCCCTCGGTCTCGATCGTCTTGACGTCGTGCCAGCCGGCCAACTCGGAGATGGCGCCGCCCTGCACCGCGAACACCTTGCCGGTGATCGGGCACTTGTCCGAAGCCAAGTATGCGACCAACGGGGAGATGTTGGCGGGGCTGAAGGCATCGAATCCGCCCGCTTCCTCGGCCGCCTCCGCCTCGGCCGCCATCATCTCGCCCATGCCGGGCGTCGCGAGGGTGAGCCGCGTGCGCGCGATGGGTGCGATCGCGTTCACCCGCACGCCGTAGCGGGCGAGTTCGTCGGCGGCGACCAGGGTCAGCGCGGCGATGCCCGCCTTGGCCGCGCCGTAGTTGGCCTGACCGGCGTTCGGGATGGTGGTGCCCGAGGCGGACGCGGTGTTGATCACCGCCGCGTTGGGCTGGTTGCCCGCCTTGCTCTGCTCTTTCCAGTACGCGGCCGCGTGGTGCAGCACCGCGGCGTGGCCCTTCAGATGCACCGCGATCACGGCGTCCCACTGGGCTTCGTCCATGCCCGCGATGAACGCGTCGCGCAGGATGCCCGCGTTGTTGACCACGATGTCGAGGCCGCCCAGCTCCGAGACCGCCTGCTGGACGAGATTGCGCGCGCCGTCCCAGGAGGCGATGTTGTCCGTGTTGGCGACGGCCTTGCCGCCCGCCGCGACGATCTCCTCGACCACCTGCTGGGCCGGGCCGGAATCGGTGCCCTCGCCCGCGTTGCTGCCGCCGAGGTCGTTGACGACGACGCGCGCGCCCTCGCTCGCGAACAACAGCGCGTGCTCGCGGCCGATCCCCCGGCCGGCGCCGGTGATGACGGCGACCTTTCCTTCCAATGCGCCCATGTGTGCGTCTCCTGTGTGGTGCTCCCGCCCGATCGGACGAGGGTGTGATGAATGGGGGTGCCGGAACGGCCCGCGGCTGATCGCGCCGCGGGCCGATCGGGTCAGTCGGCGATCTCGGCGAGGCCGTCGCTGAGCACGACGTCCGTGCCGCGCACCGTCTCGAAGGCGTAGGTGGTCACGCCGTCGGCGGCGCCCACCTTCCAGATCCGGGTCTCCAGGTCGTCGCCGGGGAAGACCATCTTGGCGAAGCGCACCGCGAAGCGGCGCAGCCGATGCACGTCCGAGCCCGCCGCCTCGGTGAGCACCGCCCACGACGCGAAGGCCATGGTGCACAGGCCGTGCGCGATGATGCCGGGCAGCCCGGCGTCCTTGGCGACCTGCGCGTCCAGGTGCAGCGGCACCGGATCGCCGGAAGCCGGTGCGTAGCGGAAGGTTTGGTCGTCGTCGACGTGCTGCGGCACGACGGCGAACGGCTCGGTTCCGCGCAGCGACTCGTCGAACTTGTGCGGCGGCGCGGCCTGGCCGACGGTCTTGCCCGCGTCGATGTTGCGGAAGAACGCGGTCAGGTACTGCTCGTTGACCAGTTCCCCGTCCTCGTCGCGGCATTCGATGAGGATGGTGATCGTGCTGCCGTTGGACTTGCTCGCGTAGCCAACGGCTTTGGCGCGGGTGACCAGCCTATCGCCGGGCCGGATGGCACGGTGGAAGTGAAAGTCTTGCTCGCCGTGCACGACTCGGCCGAAGATGTCCATCGGCGCCACGTCGATCACCGGCATCATCATGGCCTCGAAGACGGGGACGATGCCGAACACCGGCGAGGCCACCTCGCCCGCACGGTGCGCCGCGATGGGATCGTTGGTCGCCGCGGCGTATTCGGCGATCCGCTCCGAGGTCACCTCGAAACGTTCCTCGTCACACCAGGTTTCCAGGCCCGCGTCGTCGAACTCGACGACGCGGGCGGCGGTGGTTTCCGCTGTCATCGCGACGCCCTACGCCGAGGCCAGCGCGTCGAGCTGCTCGAGCGACTTGTCCAGCTGCTTGATGCCGTCCTTCTCCACCGCCTTGCCGAGCGCGCCCTTGATCAGCGCGCCTTCGAAGTCGCCGGACACCACGATGGTGCTGCCCGCGCCCTTGGGCTGGATGTCGAAGGTGAATTCGGTTTTGACACCGGCCATTCCGGTGCCGCCGAGGGTCAGCTTGTTCGGCGCGTCGACCGCCTTGATGGTCCACTCCAGCTTGTTCGCCATGCCGAGCATGACGATCTTGGCCACCAGCTTGGACCCCTCGGCCAAGACGGTGGGCGGCTCCTCCATGAAACGCTCGTGGATGGTGAACCACTTGTCCCAGGTCTGCGGGTCGGAGACGACCGCCCACAGTGCTTCCGGGGTGGCGTTGACGTCCTTGGTCGCTTCGATGTGTCCCATGATCTCTCCTGTCGGGGTGGTTTCCGGATCAGCGATCGGCGCGCTGATAGGCGGTAACGACCGCGGCGCCGCCGAGGCCGATGTTGTGCTGGAGTGCGGCGGTGACGCCCTCGACCTGACGCTTGTCGGCCGCGCCGCGCAGCTGCCAGGTGAGTTCGGAGCACTGCGCGAGACCGGTGGCGCCCAGCGGATGACCCTTGGAGATCAAGCCGCCGGAGGGATTGACGACCCACTTGCCGCCGTAGGTGGTCTGGTTCTCGTCGATGAGCTTGCCCGCCTCGCCGGGGCCGCACAGGCCGAGCGCCTCGTAGAGCAGCAGCTCGTTGGCGGAGAAGCAGTCGTGCAACTCGATGACCTGGAAGTCCTCGGGGCCGAGGTTCGCCTGCCGGTAAACCTGCTGTGCGGCTTGCACATTCATGTCGTAGCCGATCAGGTTCTTCGCGGTGCCGTCGAACGTGGAGCCGAAATCGGTGGTCATCGCCTGGCCGACGATCTCGACGGCCTGCCCGGCGAGGTCGTGCGAGTTCACGAAGTCCTCGCTCGCCAGGATGACCGCGCCGGAACCGTCGGAGGTCGGCGAGCACTGCAACTTGGTGAGCGGGTCGTAGATCATCCGCGCGCCGAGGATGTCGTCGAGGGTGTACTCGTCTTGGAACTGGGAGTACGGGTTGTTCACCGAGTGCTTGTGGTTCTTGTAGCCGATCTTGGCGAAGTGCTCGGCGGTCGTGCCGTACTCCTTCATGTGCTCACGGCCCGCTGCGCCGAACATCCACGGCGCGACCGGGAAGAGCACTTCGGAGATCTCGGCGAGCGCCATGATGTGCTTGGCCATCGGCTGCTCGCGATCGTCCCAAGTGGAACCCAGCGAGCCCGGCTGCATCTTCTCGAAGCCCAGCGCCAGCGTGCAGTCTGCGAGGCCGCCGCGGATGGCCTGCGCCGCGAGGTAGAGGGCGGTGGATCCGGTCGAGCAGTTGTTGTTGACGTTGACCACCGGAATGCCGGTCATGCCCAGCTCGTAGACGGCGCGCTGGCCGGAGGTGGATTCGCCGTAGACGTAACCGACGTAGGCCTGCTGCACCTCGCGGTAATCGATGCCCGCGTCGGCGAGCGCCTTGGTGCCCGATTCCCGCGCCATGTCCGGGTAGTCCCAGTCGGTGCCGTCCTCGTTCTTGCGACGGCCCGGCTTCTCGAACTTCGTCATGCCGACGCCGACGACGTAAACCCTGTTCGCCATCGAACTCCTCACTTCGTGCCTGCCCGCGCCGCGGTGTGCACCGGCGGTGCGGGCGGCGGACATCAGCGTCCGATCCGAACGGATCGAGCTGAAACAAACATACAAAGCTGTATGTAAGGACGCAAGGGTTGGTGCCTACTTCGGATCAGTTCAGCTTTATCAGCAGGTCAGACAGGCATTGACAGACATACAACTAGTTGTGTATTTGAACCACCCACCGCTGATACACAGGCGGCCACGAGAGACATACGGCAGCAGCGCGGAGAGGAGAGAACGCGGGTGCCGACAGCGCGATAGCCGACATCGGAACCGCGACCCGGGGCCGCTCACGCCGGAGGTCGACATCGGCGCGGTGACGCCAGCTACTCGGCCTCAGCGCGATGTCGTGCCAATGCGATCGGCGCGGACACGATCCAGCGTCATCAGACCCCGAGCAGCGGGATTCACCTCCGCGGCTGCGACGCGTCGGTCGTCGGCCCGCTCACGGCGGCGGGATTCGCGCGGCCGACCGCCGTGACGGTGTCGACCGCCAGTTCAGCGGCCCCGGGTTTCGCTGTCATCAACGCCGCGGCACGAGGCTCGCGGACGCGGCCGCGCGAAGATTCGCGGACGCGCGGGCCCAGCGTCGGCGGGCGCGGTCGGTGTCGGGCTCGATGAAGTTCGAGATGAGGATGCCGCGCAGGGCGTCCATGGCGGTGTAGACGAAGTCGCGAGCGTCCTTGCGGCGCATCTCGTCCGGGACGAAACGGGCCACCGCCATGAGCACCGCGTTGTTGACGAACGGCTCGACCTTCTCCATGGCCGAGGCGAGCACCGGGTCGGTCCGGCCGGCGACCCACAGCTCTACGGTCGCGATGAACAGCGGACCCTGGTGCAGGTCCCACAGGAAGTCCAAGGCCGCGGCGACCGGGTCGGCACCGCTCTCGACCTTGGCCATTTCCCGCATCGCGGTCTCCGCCCGGCGCTGGGCCAGGTGACTGATCGCGGCGACGACGAGATCGTTCTTCGACCCGAAGTGATGCACCTGCGCCCCGCGCGTGACGCCCGCGCGCTCGGCGACCCGCGGCGTCGTCGTCCCCGCGTAGCCGTATTCGACCAGGCAGTCGATGGTGGCGTCGAGCAGCCGCACACGCATCTCGCTACTGCGCTGCTCCTGGGTGCGGCGCTGCGGCTTGTCGGCGGCGGTCCTGGTCATTCCGACGATTCTACACTTACATACAGATCTGTATGTTCTGGGCTGTCGAGCCACGCGCCCGCAGCCCCGGGCGATGCTCAGCGCTGTCCGGCCCGCCGGGCAAGCCCGGCGGTGACCGTAAACAGCAGCACACCGGCCACCGCCAGCCCCGCGCCCACCACGGCGGGCGCGGTGTATCCCAGACCCGCGGCGATGACCAGACCGCCGAGCCACGCGCCCGCGGCATTGGCGATGTTCAGCGCCGCGTGATTGAGCGCGGCGGCGAGGGTCTGGGCGTCGGCGGCGACATCCATCAGCCGGGTCTGGAGGCCGGGCGCGAGCGCCGCGCCGGTCGCGCCGACCAGGAAGGCGCCCGCGGCGGCGGTGAACGGATTGTGCGCCGCGGCGACGAAACCCGCGAGCACGACGGCCATGGCGATCATGGCGACGAAGACGGCGCGGTCCACGCCGCGATCGGCGAGCACGCCACCGACGATGTTGCCCGCCACCATGCCGAGCCCGAACAGCATCAGCACCAGCGGCACGAAGCCCAGCGACATGCCTGCCACGTCGGTGAGAGTGGTGGTGATGTAGGCGTAGACGGCGAACATGCCGCCGAAGCCGACGGCCCCGACCGCCAAGGTCAGCAGCACCTGCGAGCGACGTAGCGCGCCGAGCTCGGTCCTCGGATCGGTGGTCTTCACGCCGGTGAGCTCCGGCACGAAACGGGCGAGCGCCGCGACCGTCGCGATGCCGATCAGCGCGACCACCACGAAAGCGTCCCGCCACCCGAGATGCTGGCCGAGCCAGGTGGCGGCGGGAACGCCGACGACATTGGCGGCGCTCAGGCCCAGCATAACGGCGGCAACCGCTTTGGCTCGCTGCCCGGCGGGCGCGAGCGTGGCCGCGACCAGCGAGGCGACCCCGAAGTACGCCCCGTGCGGCAGACCGGAGACGAAGCGCGCCACGACCAGGCTCTCGAAGCTCGGCGCCACGACAGTCGCCGCGTTGCCCACGGTGAACGCGATCATCAACGCGATGAGCAGGCGCTTGCGCGGAACCCGCGCGCAGAGCGCGGCGAGCACCGGCGCGCCGATCACGACGCCGAGCGCGTACGCGGACACGGCGTGTCCCGCTGTCGGCTCCGAGACGTTCATGGCCTGCGCGATGTCCGGCAGCAAGCCCATGGTGACGAACTCGGTCGTGCCGATGCCGAAGCCGCCGAGCGCCAGCGCCAGCATCGCGGGGACATGCCAATCGGTCCGCGCCTTGTCGGGCGGAGCGGGCAGATGGGTGGCTACCTGACTCGTCACGCCTTCATGTAACCGGCGCGCACGTCGGATCGCTCCCCGAGCCGACGTGAGTTCGACCACCACTTGGCGCGGCATTCGTCCAGTTCACAGGGCATTCCGACAATCAGGACCCGATCGGCTCTCGGCGCGCGAAGGTCCGCCGGTACTCGGCGGGCGTGACCCCGACCACGGACGCGAAATGGCGGCGCAAATTCGTCGCGGTCCCCAGTCCGGACATGCGGCTGATCCGCTCGATATTGAAGTCGGTTGTCTCCAGCAGCGACTGGGCATGCGCGAGGCGCTGGTTGAGCAACCACTGCATCGGTGTGGCTCCGGTGGAGCGGTGCAGGCGACGGTGGAAGGTGCGCGGGCTCATATTGGCCTTGGCCGCCAGGGTGTCGACGGTCAGCGGCTCATCGAGGTGCTCGACGGCCCATTGCAGCACAACGCCTAGGTCGTCCGAGGGCCGCGCGGGCACGTTCCGGTCGACGTACTGCGCCTGGCCTCCGGACCGGTGCGGCGGGATCACCATGCGGCGCGCGAGCTGGTTGGCCACCTCGGCCCCCATGTCGCGGCGGACCAGGTGCAGGCACAGGTCCAGCGCCGCGGTCATGCCCGCGCTGGTGAGCACGTCGCCGTCGTCGACGTAGAGCACCGAGTCGTCGACCTCGATGTTCGGGAAGCGCTTCGCCAGCATCTCGGCGTGCGCCCAGTGCGCGGTGACCCGCCTGCCGTCCAGCAGACCCGCCGCCGCCAGCGCGAAAGTGCCGTCGCAGAGGGCGACCATGCGCGCGCCGCGGCGATGCGCGGCGGCCAGTGCGTTCAGCAGCTCGGGTGGCAGTTCGCGTTCGGCGGTCACGCATTCGTGCGCCACCGAGGGCACGATCACGGTGTCGGCGGTGAGCAGGTCGTCGAGACCGTGCTCGGCGCGCAGGAACGCGCCGAAGCCGATCGGCTGGGTCTGCTGGTCCGGCGCTACCGCGCACACCTTCAGCTCGTACCAGGCGTCGGCCAGATCCGGCTGCGGCGTGCCGAAAATCGAGGCGACGACGCCCAATTCGTAGAGATCCCAAGGGTGCAGCGCGCCGGGCGCGATGGCCATGGCGACGGTTCGACCGGTCATGCCCCCAGTATGGCAGTAATAGTTCGCTAAGCGTCAGTCCTGCCACTCACACCTCGGCGGTCATGTCGCGAAGACTGGTCGACGGGCGCCCACCCGACAGAACGACACGACGGAGGAATCATGAGCAAGACATCGGTCACCGTGCTGGGTCTCGGGCGGATGGGCGCGGCGATCGCCGAGGTCTTCGTGCGCAACGGTCACCCGACCACCGTGTGGAATCGCACGCCGGGCAAGGCGATTCACCTCGACGAGCTCGGCGCACGGCGCACGGACGACGTCGCCGAGGCGGTCGCGGCTGGCGAGCTGATCGTCACCGTGCTCGCCGACACGGCGGCCGCCGGGGACCAGCTCGTCCCGCTCGGCGCGGCGCTGCGCGGGCGGACGGTGCTCAACGTGGCCACCGGCCGCCCCGACACCGCCCGCGAGCTGGCCGAACGATTCGCGGAGCACGGTGCGCGCTTCCTGGACGGCGGCATCTTCGGCGTTCCGCAGACGGTGGGCACGCCCGAGACGCTGCTCGTCTACAGCGGCGAGTCCGGCGCGCAGGCCGAATTCGCGGAGGTGATAGCGGAATTGGGCGCGACGAAGTACGTCGGCGCGGACGCGGGTCTCGCGGCGCTGCACGACATGGCGGTGCTCGGCGGGATGTACGGGCTGTTCGGCGGCTTCTTCCAGGCGACGGCGATGGTGCACACCGAGCGGGTCTCCGCGGTCGATTTCACCGACACGTTCCTGGTGCCCTGGCTGCGCGCGCTGCTCGACATGCTGCCCACGCTGGCCGCCGAGATCGACTCGCGGGAGTTCCCGGTGAACTTCTCCGATCTCGCGGTCAACGCGGCGGGTCTCGCCGACATCCGCACGACCAGCCGAAACCAAGGCGTGGCAACGGATCTGCTCGATCCGCTACAGCGCCTGTTCGACGCCGAGGTCGAACGTGGGCACGGCACCGCCAGTTTCACCAGGGCGTTCGCCGGACTGCTCGACGCACCGGTGCCATCCGCAGGCTGACGGCCGCGCAACCGCGAATACACGTCGGGCACCCGTTCCACCGCGAGGTGGGCGGGTGCCCGGCTCAACCCCGGCGCTGGGAGATCCCAGCGCCGGTCGGGGTCGGACGGATCGCGTCCGGCCCCCGGTGCCGACTCAGCGCAAGGCGCGAGCCAGGTTCGCGTCGAGCGCGCCGAGGAACTCCTCGGTGGTCAGGTAACCCTGGTCGCCGCCGACGAGCAGCGCGAGGTCCTTGGTCATCTGGCCGCCCTCGACGGTCTTGATGACGACGTCCTCGAGTGTCTGCGCGAAGCCGATCACCTCGGGGGTGTTGTCCAGCTTGCCGCGGTGCTCGAGGCCACGGGTCCAGGCGAAGATCGACGCGATCGGGTTGGTCGAGGTCGGCTTGCCCTGCTGGTGCTGGCGGTAGTGCCGGGTGACGGTGCCGTGCGCGGCCTCGGCCTCGCAGGTCTTGCCGTCCGGGGTCAGCAGCACGGAGGTCATCAGGCCGAGCGAACCGAAGCCCTGGGCCACGGTGTCGGACTGCACGTCGCCGTCGTAGTTCTTGCAGGCCCAGACGTAGCCGCCCTCCCACTTCATGGAGGAGGCGACCATGTCGTCGATGAGGCGGTGCTCGTAGGTCAGGCCCGCCGCGTCGAACTGGCTCTTGAACTCGGTGTCGAAGATCTCCTGGAAGGTGTCCTTGAACATGCCGTCGTAGGCCTTCAGGATGGTGTTCTTCGTCGACATGTAGACGGGGTAGTTCTGCTGCAGGCCGTAGTTGAACGACGCGCGCGCGAAGTCCTCGATGGACTTCTTGAAGTTGTACATGCCCATGATGACGCCGCCCTCGTCCGGCATCTTCACGACCTCGTGCACGATCGGCTCGCTGCCGTCCTCGGGGGTGAAGGTCAGGGTGACGGTTCCCGACTGGAAGACCTTGAAGTCGGTGGCGCGGTACTGGTCGCCGAAGGCGTGGCGGCCGATGATGATCGGCTTGGTCCAGCCGGGAACCAGTCGCGGAACGTTGGAGATGATGATCGGCGCGCGGAAGATGGTGCCGCCGAGGATGTTGCGGATGGTGCCGTTGGGCGAGCGCCACATCTTCTTGAGGCCGAACTCCTCGACGCGGGCCTCGTCCGGGGTGATCGTGGCACACTTCACGCCGACGCCGTGCTGCTTGATGGCGTTGGCCGCGTCGATGGTGACCTGGTCGTCCGTCTTGTCCCGATACTCGATGCCGAGGTCGTAGTACTCGAGGTTCACGTCGAGGTACGGGTGGATCAGCTTGTCCTTGATGAACTGCCAGATGATCCGGGTCATCTCATCACCGTCGAGTTCGACGACGGTGCCTTCAACCTTGATCTTGGACATGGATCTTCGTGTCCTCCTAGGATGGTGCCCTTATTGCACGGCCAGGCGAACACGCTTGTGAGCGGACCCCAGCTGTTCAACAGACAACGTATATGTACCGCGTTGTTTGCGGGACGTGTGGTGCAAGCAAGACAAGCGTACTGCTGCCGACGATCTCACCGCGCGGGGAGGGCCCACTGTGCGGACTCCAAGACGGTTACCCACGAGTAGCCCCACGAGTGATCCCAACCACTTTCTCCATCATGTCATCCCGGGCAAGTCGAGCGCTCCGACCTGCGCGGGAACCGAACGGCGACCGGACGCGCGATACGGCCCGCGCACCTTCGATGCGCGGGCCGTATCCGGTGTTGCTCAGACCGCGAGCGGGACGCGAAGGCTCTCCTCCGCGTCCTCGGCGAAGTCCGTCGGCTTGGCCTTGATCATCAGCGCGATCACCGGGATCGCGGCGAGGAAGAAGCCCGCGCCGACGTAGAACGCGACGTCGTAGCTGTAGATGGCGGCGCGAGCGGCCAGATCGTCGACCGTCGGATTGTCGGCGAGGTAGTCCTTGGCCGCCTGCACCGAGATGGTGGTGAGCAGCGCGGTGCCGACCGCGCCGCCGACCTGCTGGGCGGCGTTGAGCAACGCGCTGGCGACACCGGCGTCGGCCTCGTCCACCCGGTGCAGCGCCACCGCCTGCATGCCGACGAACAGCGGTCCCATGCCGAGCGCGATCAGCAGCTGGGCGGGCAGCACACCGGCGGCATAGCTGTCGCCGTAGCTCAGCTGCGCGAGCCAGAGCAACCCGACCACGCCGAGCGCGGCGCCCGCGATCATCAGCGGACGCGGTCCGAGCTTGGGCAGCAGCGCGCTGGTGATGCCCGCCGACACCGCGATGCCCACGGGGAACGGCAGGAACGCGACGCCCGCCTTCAGCGGCGAGTAGCCGAGCGTGACCTGGAAGTAGAAGCTCAGGAACAGGAACATCGCGAACATCGCGATGGGGATCAGCAGTGCGGCGAGCAGCGCGCCGCCACGGTTGCTCTCCCCCGGGATGCGCAGGGGCAACAGCGGATTCGCCGAACGACGCTCGATGGCGACGAACGCGACGAGCAGCGCGAGCCCGGCGACGAGCAGCGCGAGGGTGCCGCCCGAGGTCCAGCCGTGATCGGCGGCGCGGCTGAAGCCGTACACGATGGCGATCAAGCCCGCCGTCACCGTGACGGCGCCGGGCACGTCGTAGCCGCCGGTACGCGGCGCGGGCACGTCCTTGATGACGAACGCGAGCGCGCCGACGAACGCGAGAATCGCGATGGGGGTGTTGACCAGCAGGGTCCACCGCCAGGACGCGTATTCGGTGAGCGCGCCGCCCGCGATCAGGCCGATGGCGGCGCCGCCCGCGGAGATGCCCGCGAACACCGCGAAGGCGCGGGCCCGCTCCTTCGCCTCGGTGAACGTCACCGAGACCAGTGCGAGCGCGGCGGGTGCGAGCAGCGCTGCGAAGGCGCCTTGCAAGCCGCGGCCCGCGAAGAGCTGGGCGCCGTTCTGCGCCAGACCCGCGAGCGCCGAAGCGGCCGCGAAGCCGACGAGGCCGACCAGGAAGATCCTGCGGCGGCCGAGGTAGTCGGCAAGGCGGCCGCCGAGCAGCAGCAGGCCGCCGAAGATCAGCGTGTACGCCGTGAGGGCCCACTGCTTGTCGCCCTCGCTGATGCCGAGGTCACGCTGCGCGAACGGCAGCGCGATGGTCACGATGGTCGCGTCGAGGACCACCATCAGCTGGGCCAGGCCGATTACGCCGAGCGCCAGCCAGCGGGCCGAGTCGCGCCGGTCGCCCGGCGCGTGCACCGCTGTCGATATCTCGCTCACCTTGTCTCCTCGTCGTTCGGAAGTGCGCGTGCGGCCAATCCTGTCACTGACAGACATTTGGCGTCAATAGAAAAATGTCGCAATCAGACATTTGCCGGATCATGACAGATGACCGACCGTCTGAGTTACAGTGGGGAGATGCTCGACTCATCGACGTCGGCGGACACGACGCAGGAAGCCGCGGCTACCAGGCAGGACATCCCGCCCGAGCCCGGCGGGCACGCGGACCGCGAGAACACCGCGCCCCTCGGGCTGCGCGAGCGCAAGAAGCAGCAGACGAGATTGCGCATCATGAACGTCGCGCTCGAACTGTGCGACGCCCAAGGCTTCGACGCGACCACGGTCGAGCAGATCGCGAACGCGGCCGACGTCTCGCCGCGCACCGTCAACCGGTATTTCGAAACCAAGGAGGACATCGTCCTCGCGCCCATCCTCGACTTCGGTCAGATGGTTGCCGACAAGTTGCGAGAACAGCCGCCGAACGGCAACCAGCTGCACGCGCTGTGCAACGCCTATCTCCAGGTGATCGACGACGCGGCGTCCGAGAACTCGGCGGTGTCGTTCTGCAGGTTCCAGCAGATGCAACGGGTCGTGCGCGACAGTCCCTCCGTCAACAGCCGCGCGCTGGAGTTCGCCGACAGCAAGTCCGACGCGATCACCGCGGTGCTCGCCGAACGTCTCGGCACCACACAAGGGGCGCTGAGCGTGCGATTGATCGTCTCGACCTGGCAGATGCTGTGTCATCTCGCGATGGACGTGCACGGCGAGCTGATCGTGGACGGCGATCCGGAGACCGCGGTGCGCGCGGCGCGGGCGACGTTGCTCGACGCGTACGCGGAGTTCATGCGGGTCTGTACGGAACCGGTGGCCGAATCGGCGGAGTGAGATCGGCTACGAATTTCGGTCATTGGCCGCCCGCCAGCTACCATGTCCGTCAGGTCATGAGTGCCAGCGCCAAGCCCCGGCTCGCTGGACGGCAACCCTCCAGCAGCGGTGGGGTGCTCCGGGTGATGACCGGGCCCTCGAAGGTCGAGGGCAAGCGCGCTGTCAGGAGGTTCCCGGAAATGTGTTGTCCTGGATAGACCGCATCACCGATCTCGTTAGTCCGGCGAACAACTCTTGTGGAGCATGACATGACCGACCCCGTCGCGGCCGAGTTCGATCCTGCCCGTTGGTCCTTCGAGACCAAGCAGGTGCATGCGGGCCAAGCCCCCGATCCGAGCACCGGCGCCCGCGCCCTGCCGATCTACCAGACCACTTCCTACGCCTTCCGCGACACCGACCACGCGGCGGCGCTGTTCGGGCTGGCCGAGCCGGGCAACATCTACACCCGCATCATGAACCCGACCCAGGACGTGGTCGAGCAGCGCATCGCCGCGCTGGAAGGCGGTGTCGCCGCGCTGCTGCTCGCCTCCGGGCAGGCCGCGGAGACCTACGCGATCCTGAACCTGGCTTCGGCGGGCGACCACATCGTGTCCAGCCCGCACCTGTACGGCGGCACCTACAACCTCTTCCACTACTCGCTGCCCAAGCTCGGCATCGAGGTCTCGTTCGTCGAGGACCCGGACGATCTCGACCAGTGGCGCGCCGCGATCCGGCCCAACACCAAGGCGTTCTTCGGCGAGACCATCGCCAATCCCAGCAGTGCCGTGTTCGACATCCCCGGTATCGCCGAGGTCGCGCACGCCGCGGGGATCCCGCTGATCGTGGACAACACCGTCGCGACCCCTTACCTGATCCAGCCGCTGGCGCACGGCGCCGACATCGTGGTGCACTCGGCCACCAAGTACCTGGGCGGGCACGGCGCGGCCATCGCCGGCGCGATCGTCGACGGCGGAAAGTTCGACTGGACCGTCCGCGACGACAAGGGCGAGCCGCGCTACCCCGGCTTCACCACCCCGGACCCGAGCTACCACGGCGCGGTCTTCGCCGACCTGGGCGCGCCCGCCTACGCGCTGAAGGCCCGTGTGCAGCTGCTCCGCGATCTGGGCGCGGCGGTCTCACCGTTCAACGCCTTCCTCATCGCGCAGGGCATCGAGACGCTGAGCCTGCGCATCGAGCGCCACGTCGCCAACGCGCAGGCGGTCGCCGAGTTCTTGGCCGAGCATCCGGCCGTCGAATCGGTCCACTACGCGGGACTGCCCAGCTCGCCTTGGCACGAGCGGGCCAAGCGACTGGCGCCGAAGGGGACCGGCGCGATCGTCTCGTTCGAGCTGCGCGGCGGCGTCGACGCGGGCAAGAAGTTCGTGGACGCGTTGGTCCTGCACAGCCACGTGGCCAACATCGGGGATGTGCGTTCCCTGGTGATCCATCCGGCATCGACGACGCACTCCCAACTCACGCCCGAGCAACAGCTCGCCTCCGGCGTCACCCCGGGGCTGGTCCGCCTCGCCGTGGGCATCGAGGGAATCGACGACATTCTGGCCGATCTGCGCGCCGGATTCACGGCGGCGACGACGTGACCGTGAGCGCCGATCAGAGCATCGAGTCCGGCGTCGGCCTGCTGCCGCCGCCGGACGGACGGCCGGGCGTCATCGCCATCGGGGACGTGCGGCTGGAAAGCGGCGCGGTGATCCCGAACGTGCACCTCGCCGTGCAGCGGTGGGGCGAACTGTCCCCGGCCCTGGACAATGTGGTGCTCGTCGAGCACGCTCTGACCGGTGACTCGCACGTCGTCGGCACACCCGACGACATCCACGCCCAGCCCGGCTGGTGGGAGGGCATGGTCGGGCCGGGCGCGCCGGTGGACACCGACGAATGGTGTGTGATCGCGACCAACGTGCTCGGCGGCTGTAAGGGCAGCACCGGACCGTCGTCGCTCGCGCCGGACGGCAAGCCGTGGGGCTCGCGTTTCCCGGAGATCTCCATCCGCGATCAGGTGAGCGCCGAGGCCGCCCTGCTGGATCTGCTCGGCATCGAGCGGCTGGCCGCCGTCGTCGGCGGATCGATGGGCGGCATGCGGGTGCTGGAGTGGATGATCGGTGCGCCCGAACGGGTCGCGGCGGCGCTGGTGCTGGCCGTCGGCGCGCGCGCCACCGCCGACCAGATCGGCACCCAGACCACCCAGATCGCCGCCATCAAGGCCGACCCGGACTGGCAGGGCGGCGACTACCACGACACCGGTCGCGCACCGATGACCGGCATGGGCATCGCGCGCCGCATCGCGCACCTGACCTACCGCACCGAGGGCGAACTCGACCACCGCTTCGAGAACCACGCCCAGGGCTCGGAGGATCCGTGGCGCGGCGGGCGCTACGCGGTGCAGAGCTACCTGGACCACCAGGCCGAAAAGCTGTGCAAGCGTTTCGATCCCGCCACCTACGTGCTGCTCACCGAGGCGATGAACCGGCACGACGTCGGGCGCGGACGCGGCGGTATCGAGGCCGCGCTCGCCGCGACGCCGGTGCCCTGCGTGGTCGGCGGCGTGGACTCCGACCGGCTCTACCCGTTGCGCACGCAGCAGGAACTGGCCGACGCGCTACCCGGCTGCGCCCGGCTGGAAGTGGTGCATTCGCGTGACGGGCACGACGGGTTCCTGACCGAGGCGGCGGCGGTTTCGAAGTTGCTCATCGAGACCATGCGGTTGGCACGCGAGAACCGCTGACGCGTCCACCGCTGTCGCCCCGCTGCGTGTCCGCGACGGCGGAGAGACGATGGAACCGCCGGTGCGCCCCTCGTCAAGCGCCCGCGCGGCGGCGGGCATCCTCGATGCGGTTGATATTGGTCTCGATCCAGTCGCGCAGGGCCGCGATGGGGACGCGCAGGCTGTGGCCCAGCTCGGTGAGCGTGTAGTCGACACGCGGTGGGACGGTGGGATGCACTGTGCGCGTGACGAATCCATCGGCCTCGAGCTGACGCAGGGTCTGCGTCAGCATCTTCTGGGAGATTCCTTCGATGCGGCGTCGCAGGTCGGTGTAGCGCAACGTGCCCTCGGCGAGCGCGTCGACGATCAGCACCGTCCATTTGCCCGCGACATGGTCGAGCACCTGCCGTGTGGGGCACTTCGCGGAGTAGATATCGGCGGGCAGCCCACTGGCCTCGTGAATCGTACGCACTCCTCCGAGTGTAACGAACCCAAAAGTGCCTTCTTCCCAATAGTGCGTCGCTCTCCGATAGTGAGAATCATGAACGCACAGGCACTTTCGGTTCCCGACGCCATCCGAATCCGTCGCACGGTCCGCCACTATCGGCCGACCCCGATCGCCACGGAACTCCTCGACGAACTGCTCGATCTCGCGGTGCAGGCCCCGAGCGCCTGGAACATGCAGGACCGGTCGATCGTGGTGGTGACAAGCGATGCCGGTCGAAAAGCACTGTCCGAGGCGGCTTTCGGGCAGCCACAACCGCTCGAGGCGCCGGTGATGCTGGTCTTCGTCGCCGACCCGGCTGCCTGGCGGGCGGGCAATGGCGACATCGCGGAGTTGGCCGGGCGCAACGGCGCGTGGAACGCCGAATTCCTGGCCTCGTTCGAGTCCCGAGCCGAATTCCACGCACTGGAGCAGCGTGGACTGCTCAGGGAGAACGCCGTGAAGAACGCGATGATCGCCGCGACGTACGTGATGCTCGCGGCGGCCAGCCTCGGGCTGGCCTCGGCGCCGATGAACGGCTGGGATCCCGAGCTGGTCAAGGAGGCCATCGGCATCGATGATCGGGACGATCTGGCCATCGCGGTGATGGTGGCGGTCGGCTACCCCGCGGCGGCGGTGCCGCATCCCGGCCGCCGCGAACGCGACCGGACCGTCTTCAGCGAACGATATCCAGCCTGAGCGGAGGACTCACGCGCACCCGACCCGGCGCACGGGTCCGGTGCGCGATGCGTCGGCCTCAGCCGACGCCGAGCGTGTTGATGGTGGCGGCGAGGAAGACGATGGCGGAGCCGAGCAAACTCAGCGCGCCCACGTCGAACGGCTTGCTGCGCACCGCGAGCAGCCCGACCCGCGCGGTCGGCAGGCAGAGCCGGAAGGCCGCCGCCAACAACGTCGCCCCACCGAAGAACAGCGCACCGCGCCGCCACCGATCCGACGCGACGAAGACCACCGCGACCACGACGACGAGCACGACGACCACCATCGGCAGGTGACAGCGCAGGAACTGCGCGGCACGACTACCGCCTGCGTGTCGTCCAGCGGACGCGTCGAGATCCGTCACGGCACCGATTCTTGCAGACGCGCCCCCACCGACCCGCACCCCATCGCACCGGCCTGACCCGCCGCCGCATTCCCCACGGGCCGCTCGGCCGGACTCCGGCGCCGCCCTTCGACTCGTGCCCGGAGAACTCGGTTTCGCCGGTAGCCCGTCTACTGGGCGGCGGCGGCGCCTGATTGACTTGGTGCGTGTTCCGCCTGATGTTCCACGAGCCGTGCATTCCGCCGAACACCGGAAACGCGATCCGTCTGGTCGCCGGGACCGGCTGTGAGCTGCACCTGATCGAGCCGCTGGGGTTCGACCTCTCGGAGTCCAAGCTGCGCCGGGCCGGGCTGGACTATCACGATCTCGCCTCGGTCACCGTGCACGAGAGCCTGTCCGCCGCCTGGGCGGCGCTGCGACCGGAACGCGTCTACGCCTTCACCACCAAGTCGACGACCCGCTACACCGACATCGCCTACCAACCCGGCGACGTCCTGCTCTTCGGCACCGAACCCACCGGCCTCCCCGACCACGTCCTCGACGACCCCCACGTCACCGCCCACCTGCGCATCCCCATGCTCCCCGGCCGCCGCTCCATGAACCTCTCCAACGCCGCCGCCGTCACCGTCTACGAAGCCTGGCGCCAACTGGGCTTTCCCGGCGGAATCTGACAGCGGCACGGCTACCATTTACGGCATGCCAGAGCCGCACGGCGAGCAGCCGAAGCTTCCCACCCACCTGACATGGGAGGAACTGGAGAAGCTACCCGCCGAGATCGCCGCGCAGATCGAGCTGTGGAACGGGCGGGTGGTCTGGCTGCGCCGTGGCCCCGGCGAACACCAGACGTTCACCCGCCGATTGACGAATGCGCTCGAAAGCCTTGCGCGTAAGGACATGTCGTCCAATACCGAGCACTGCTGGCGCGCGAACCTGGAGACCAACGTCTTCTTCGGCAGGACCGGCAATTCCGACTTCGTGACACCCGGCTTCCTCGTACACCGCTGCCTGGAACGGCCATACCAAGATGTTCGCGCCGGTGATGTCCTGCTGGTCGGTGAAGTGCTCTCCCCGGGCAACACCCAATCCGACATCGAAGCCAAGAAGGCGCGCTACGCCGGCGGTGGCATCCCCTGGTACTGGGAGGTGACGCTCGCCCGCGACGACAGCGCCATAGACATCGTCCAGGTCTACGGACTCGAAACCGGATATGGGCAGCTCCCCGACGGAGTTCGCCCGCTGCGGCCCTCCAACTATCTGCTCACCGGGGAATGGACGCGCGACGCCCCGAACGGTATCGAGTTCGATTTCCCGTTCCCGATCAGCATTCCGTGGACCGAACTCGAGTTCTGAGGCCGCCGCTCAGTCCTCGATCTCGAAACGCTTGAAGCGGGAGGTGGCGCCCGCGGTGAGGCGGACGGCGGTTTTGGGGACGTTGTAGTGGGTGGCGAGGAGTTCGATCGCGGCCTTGTTGGCCTTGCCTTCGACGGCGGGGGCGCGGACGTAGAGCTGGAGGGTGCCGTCCGGAAGTGGTTCGACCAGTGGGCCTTTACGGCTGTTGGGTTTGATGATCGCCCTGACCACCGTCGGCGGCATCGGGGGCTCCTGTTCGGTTAGCTGCGGGAATCGCTGTGGTGGAAGGGCTTTCGGTCGGGCGACGCTTGCGGCGCAGCAAGCGGACGACGGCGAAGACGAGGGCGCCGACGATCGCGAGGAAGCCGAGCCAGGGAATCGCTTTGCCGGTGAACACGATCGCGTCCTTCAGCCAGTCGACCAGCGAGTTCCAGCCCGCGACGATGCCGTCCCAGAAGTTGCTCGGTCCCTCGTCGGATCCCTTGTCGGCGGTGGTGATCTCGATGGTGAGGGTGGACAGCGCGACCTGATCGTCGAGGTGGCGCTTCTGGGCGGTGAGGCTGTCGAGTTCCCCTTGGCGGCTGGCCAGCGCCTGCTCGGCGGCGATGAGATCGGCGGTGGTTGCGGCGCCGGTGATCAGCGCGCGCAGCCGATCGACCGATGCCTGCAAAGCCTTGATCCTGGCGTCCAGGTCCTCCCACTGCATGGTGACGTCGTCGCGGTTGGTGCTCACCCTGGTGAGGGTGCCGATCCCGCCGAGTCCGTTCACGAACGCGTCGGTCTTGTCGGCGGGCACCCGCACGGTCAACGAGGCGCTGGGGTCTATGTCGTCGGTGCCCGGCTGCTCGGTGCGGCTGTCCACCCGGCCGCCCGCCTCGCGCACCCGGTCGGCGACCTTCGCGGCGGCCGCGATCGGATCACCCGCGGTGATGTCGACGCTGCCGGTGACGACCTCCTTGCGGTCGACGGTGTCGGTGTCCTGCCCGCGACTGTCGCCGGGCATGGGCGCCTGCTCCCGGAACCCGGGCGGCGACACCGGCGCGGAAGCACCCGTGATGGTCGGCGAACCACCGGAGTCGGCCCGCTCCTCGCCGCCGCAGCCGACGAGCAGCGCCAAGCCGAGCAAAGCGACGCACAGCACAACAACCTTCCGCATGCTCGCAGCGTAACCGCCGCACCTCGCGCGGTCACCGAACTCGTTCGCCGCGTTCGTCTCAGCGGAAGTCGCGCGACTTGCCGTCGATCCGCAGATGGAGTCGTTGGAGATGTTCCGCGACGACGCTGACCGCGCCCTCCGCGTTCTGCACCCGTCCGCGGATGAGGAGCGCGGTGGCGCTCTGGGCGAGGCGGCGGTAGCGGGCCCAGAGGCCTACGGAGCAGACGACGTTCACCATGCCGGTCTCGTCCTCCAGGTTGAGGAAGGTGACGCCCTCGGCGGTGGCGGGGCGCTGGCGGTGGGTGACCGCGCCGCCGACCAGCACACGGGAACCGTCGGGGACGGCGAGCAGGCCTGCGGCGGGGACGGCGCCGAGCGCGTCGAGCTGGGGGCGCAGGAATTCGGTCGGGTAGCTGCCCGGTGAGATCCCGGTGGCCCACACGTCGGCGGCCGCGAGTTCCAGTTCGCTCATGCCGGGCAGGGCGGGGGCGGTGGTCGCGGCGCCGGTGCCGGGTAGCCGATCCGCGCGCTCCCCCGCCGCCGCGCCCGCCGCCCACAGCGCCTCGCGCCTGCTGATGCCGAGACTGCCGAGCGCGCCCGCGGTGGCCAGCGATTCGGCCTGCGCGACAGAGAGTTCCACCCGTCCGGTGAGGTCGAGGAACGAAGTGTACGGTCCGCGTTCGCGCCGAGCGGCGACGATCCGCTCGGCCAAGTCCGTGCCGAGGTGGCGGACGGCGGCCAGCCCGAGCCGGACCTCGGTGCCCGCCGCCTCCAGGGTGGCCTCGGCCAGGCTGGCGTTGATGTCGGGGCCGTGCACCGCGATCCCGTGCCTGCGCGCGTCGGCGACCAGGGATTGCGGGGAATAGAAGCCCATCGGCTGGGCGCGCAGCAAGCCGGCCGTGAACGCCGCGTGATGGTGCAGCTTGAACCACGCCGAATAGAAGACCAGCGCGGCGAAACTCTGCGAATGACTTTCCGGGAAGCCGAAATTCGCGAAGGCGTAGAGCTTCTCGTAGATGCGGTCGGCGATCTCGCCGGTGATGCCGTGCAGGTCGCGCATGCCCTGGTAGAGGCGGGCCTTGATCCGCTCCATGCGTTCCGGTGAGCGTTTGGAACCCATCGCGCGGCGCAGCTGATCGGCCTCGGCGGCGGTGAAACCGGCGACGTCGACGGCCATCTGCATCAGCTGCTCCTGGAACAGCGGCACGCCGAGGGTGCGGCCGAGCGAATTCTCCAGTGCCGGATGGTCGTAATCCCATTTCTCGCGCTCGTTGCGACGGCGGATGTAGGGGTGCACCGAGCCGCCCTGGATCGGCCCGGGCCGAATCAGCGCGACCTGCACGACCAGGTCGTAGAAATCGCGCGGCTTCAGCCGGGGCAGGGTCGCCATCTGAGCCCGCGACTCCACCTGGAAGACGCCGACCGAATCCGCCCGCGAAAGCATTTCGTAGACCGCGGTCTCTTTCAGGTCGAGCTTGTGCAGCTCCACCTCGATGCCCTTGTGCTCGCGCACCATATCGATCATGTAGTGCAGCGCGGAAAGCATGCCGAGCCCGAGCATGTCGAACTTCACCAACCCGACCGCGGCGCAATCGTCCTTGTCCCACTGCAAGACGCTGCGGCCCGGCATGCGCGCCCATTCCACCGGGCACACGTCGGCGATGGGACGGTCGCAGATCACCATGCCGCCGGAGTGGATGCCCAAATGCCTTGGCAGACCTTCGATATCGGCGGCCAGGTGCAGCACCTCGCCGGGGATGTCGGTGCCGGTCTCGGCCGCGACGCCGGTCCAGCGGCTCACCTGTTTGCTCCACGCGTCCTGCTGTCCCGGCGAAAACCCGAGCGCCCGTGCGGCATCGCGCACCGCCGACTTGCCGCGATAGGTGATCACATTGGCCACCTGGGCGGCGTACTCGCGGCCGTATTTGGCGTAGACGTGCTGGATCGCCTCCTCCCGGCGATCGGATTCGATATCCACGTCGATATCGGGTGGTCCGTCGCGCTCCGGCGAGAGGAAGCGTTCGAACAGCAGCGAATTGGCCACCGGATCGACGTTGGTGATCCCGATGGCGTAGCAGACCGCGGAGTTGGCCGCCGAGCCGCGGCCCTGGCACAGGATGTCGTTGTCCGCGCAGAAGCTGACGATGTCGTGCACCACCAGGAAGTAGCCGGGGAAGCCGAGCTGCTCGATCACCTCGAGCTCGTGTTCGATCTGGTGGTAGGCCGCCGGGTTCGCCGCGCGCGAGCCGTAGCGGCGGGCCGCGCCGCGCAGGGCGAGTTCGCGCAGCCAGGAGTTCTCGTCGTGGCCGTCCGGCACGTCGAAGGGCGGCAGTTGGGGCGCGATGAGGCGCAGATCGAAGGCGCATTCCCGGGCCAGCGCCGCGGCATTGGCCACCGCGTCGGGGCAGGCCGCGAACAGCCGCGCCATCTCCGCGCCCGAGCGCAGATGCGCGCCGCCGGTGGGCGCCAGCCAGCCCGCGATGTCGTCGAGGCTCTGCCTGGCCCGGATGGCGGCCAGCGCCATGGCGCGGCGGCGTTGCGCCGGAGCGGCGAAATGCGCTCCGGTGGTGGCGATCACGGGCAGACCGAGCCGGTCGGCGAGGTCGATGAGGTGGGCGTTGCGTTCGTCGTCCTCCGGGACGCCGTGGTGGGTGAGTTCCACGCCGACCCGTTCGGCGCCGAAACGCTCGGTGAGTTCGCGCAGCGCGGCCTCGGCACGCGCCAGGCGGGTGTCGCCCACGCGCAGGTCCTCGGCGAGCGCGCGGCGCAGGTGCCCTTTGCGGCAGCCGGTCAGGATGTGCCAGTGCTCGCCCGCCGCCGCGGTGAGGACGTCGAGGTCGTAGCGGAGGATGCCCTTCTCCCCCGCCGCCAGGTGCGCGGCGGCGATCTCGCGGGACAGCCGCCGATAGCCCTCCTGGCCGCGGGCCAGCACGAGCAGGTGTTCTCCGGCCGGATCCGGCGCGCCCGTGCGCGGCGCGGAGTCCGGCGCGTCGGCGTGCGTGGCCGTCTTCGGCGCGCGCCGCCGCACGTCCTGCGGACCCAGCGACAGTTCCGCGCCGAAGACGGTCGCCATACCCAGCTCCTTGGCCGCCTCCGCGAAGCGGACGGTGCCGTAGAAGCCGTCGTGGTCGGTGAGCGCGATCGCCTCCAGCCCCAGCCGCACCGCCTCCTCCACCAGCTCTTCGGGCTGGCTGGCGCCGTCGAGGAAGCTGTAGGCGGAATGCGCGTGCAGTTCGGCGTACGGCACGGTCGGGCCGTCGCGGTGGACCGGCTCGGCCGAGTACGGCTCGCGCTTGCGCGACCAGGCCGGGCTGTCGCCGCCGTCGCCCGGGTACATGGCGTCCGGATCGGTCCGGCCGGGGCGGCCGGACAGCACCCGCTCCAATTCGGCCCAGGTCGGCGGGCCGTTGCTCCAACCCATGACACGTCACCTCCTCATCTCGAACATACATTCGATAGATGCGAAGGTGCGCGCGGGTCCGCCCAACGGATACCGAGTCGCAACAAGCGGGCGGCGAGCCCCTCATCGACCCGCCACCCGCCCGCCGATCAGCCCTCTCGAACCCGCTCGGTGGAGCCGGCGGCAACCGCGGCGTCGACCCGGTCCAGCCCGTCGCGGATCATCTCGCCGTACGCGTCGTCGGCCAGGATCCGCAGGTGACCGCGGGCGATCGCCAATTGCATCCGAGCGCCGTCGAAATCACCGAGCCTGCGATGACTGTCGGCCAGGTTCAGGTACAGCGAGGGCAGGAAACAGCGCAGTCCCTCGTCCAGCGGGATTCCGGGGCCGAACACCGCGGCGAGCGCGCGCTGATCCCAGCGCAGCGCCTCCTCGTCCGTTTCCTGCAGGACGGCGAGGTGATGCGCGATCACGCAGCGCTGCAAGGGATCACCGGACGGATCTAGTTCCTCCCACAGCGCACCGAGCGCGCGGCGCGCCGCTTCCGGATTCCCGCTGCCGAGCCGCACCGCGGCAAAGATGTCCGCCATCCGATCGTCCGCCATGCGCACGAGTATCGCACATATGTTCGATGGATTCGAGGCTCTTCGAACGCGTCTTCGAGCGTGACGAGCGCCACTTGGCGAGTAAACTTACTTCAGAGTAAGTTCTTGCCCATTCCAAGCCGTCACCGTTGACGCGACAAAGGAGCAATCCCGATGAACCGAGCTTCCGCCGACGACGCCGGTGTGCGCGAGCAGATCCGACGCAACCGCCGCAACCGGGACCTGACCGGCAGGCACGTCGTCATCACCGGCGCCTCCTCCGGCATCGGCCGGGCCGCCGCGGTGGCGGTGGCCGCCAAGGGCGCCACGGTGTTCCTGCTGGCCCGCCGCGGCGACGAACTCGCGTCCGTGGTCGAGGAGATCCGCGCCGCGGGCGGCTCGGCGTACGGATACCAGTGCGACGTCACGGATTCCGATTCCGTCGACCACACCGTCAAGACCATCCTCGACGAGCACGGCCACGTCGACATGCTGGTGAACAACGCGGGCCGCTCGATCCGCCGCGCCATCCACCGCTCCACCGACCGCCTGCACGACTTCGAGCGGACCATGGCGGTGAACTATTTCGGCGCGCTGCGCATGACGCTGGCCCTGCTGCCGCAGATGCGCGAGCGCAAGTTCGGGCACATCGTCCAAATCAGCAGCGCCGGTGTGCAAGTCGCGACTCCCCGGTTCTCCGCGTACCTCGCGAGCAAGGCGGCGCTGGACAAGTTCACCGAGGTGGCGGCCGTGGAGACCATGGCCGACGGCGTCACCTTCACCACCATCCACATGCCGCTGGTACGCACACCGATGATCACCCCGAGCGGCGATCAGGGTCCGTCCGAATCGCCCGAGTGGGCGGCGGCCACGATCGTGCGCGCGCTCACCGAGCGTCCCAAGCGGATCGACGTCCCGATTGGCACCATCGCGGAGTACGGCGCGCTGCTCACACCCAAGTTCCGCGATCGCGTCCTGCACCGTTACTACCGCGCGCTGCCGGACTCCCCCGCCGCGAAAGGCGAGACCACCGATACCGAGGAAGAATCGGAACCCGTTGCCCCGCAATGGGAACCGCGAGAGCCGTCGACCGCGCGCCGGGTCACCGGCACCGTGCTGCGCCGCGCCGCGCGCTGGGTGCCCGGCACCCACTGGTGACCTGCACGGCGAGGTCCCGCGGGCTCTGGACGCGCTACCCCAGCACCTGACGCGGCTCCGGCAGGTACGCCCGCGCCTGCGAGCGCACACCGTGCCACATCGCCAGGCCGACGGCAGGGGTGTTGGAGGCGATATGCAGCCGGCGGTTCCCGAGATCCACGATCGCGGGCGTCACCACCGAGCCCCAGCTCATCGGCCGGTTCCGCAGCGCCTGCACGGCAGCGGGGTGCACGCGTTCGGACACCAGCGCGGCCACGCCCATCGCGCCGCCCTTCACCCCGAGGAAGCTACGCCTGCGCTGATTTTTGGCGAAACCGTCCACGTGGCGCGGGAAGTCGTCGACGGCGGCCGGTGAGATCTCCTCCAGCGTGGCGACGCAGAGCACGAAATCGATCGGGTTCAGCGCGGTCGCTATCACCGCGTTGACGCCGACCAAGCTCATCAGCGGACCGACCATGTGCTGGGCGATCTGCATGCGGCCGCGGGTCATGTGGTGGGTGACCGCGGTGAGGTAGGCCCGGACGGCGGGGGTGCCGGGGAATTCGAGCGGCGGCGGAGCGGGATGCGGGTAGCCCGGCGGAGCGGCGTGGGGGTGCTGCGGGTAGCCGGGCGGAGGTGGAGCCGGTTGCCCATGCGGCGGCGTGACGGAATGCCCTTGCGGCGGAACCGGATAGCCGGGCGGGGGTGGAGCCGGTCGTCCGTGCGGTGAAGGGGCGGGATAACCCGGCGGCGAAGCTGGATAGCCGGGTTGCGCGGGATGGCCGGGCGGATATCCCGGCACGTTCGATCCCCACGGCGGTGCCGTCATCTCGTCCCTCCCTCGACCAGTGCGCTTGCCGTCGGGACATTACCCGCCCCGTACTGTGCCCGGTCCCGCCAGCATCCGAACCCGCATGCCCACAAGCGAAACTTCGGTGGAGCCGAATGTCGCACGGAGATGACGAGATAGGGTCCGGAGGGAGGTCACGGGGATGAGTTTCAGGCTGGCGGCGTACGCGGTGTGCATCGAGGACGGGCGGGTGCTGCTCGCGCGTCACGTACCACCGAGCGGCGAGACCACACATCGGTCTCGCTCTGGCTCAGACCCTTCCGGAGACCGGCCACGTCGCGCCGGTCCCCGTCGGCGGCTTGATCCAGCACTGAGGCCACCCAAGGCTCGATGATCGGACGGCCGTGCGTACGCCATCAGGGCAGCGACTGGATCGTATCCGCGACGAGGGCGGTGACCGGTTTGGCGCCCGCGCCGCAACTGGCCTGGCGCGGGGCGTAAGCGACCGTCCGCGCGGTGACGCGCCAGCGCCTGCCGTCCCGGTGGGTGACCAGCGCGCTACCCGCGTGCGTGGGATCGGTTGCGGTGAAGTCTGTTTCGGCATCGACTCGAACGGTGAGTTCGTCGAGACCCGCGGCGATCTCCGCCCGCACCGCGAGTTCGGCGACCTGTTCGACCGGCCGGTGCCCGCTGCGCCCACGCAAACCGGTGAGCGCGACCTCACCGCGGTGGACGGCCGCCACGGCGGCGGTCGCGGCGGCGGCGTCGACGCGGCCGTACGTGAGTCCCGAGGGCAGCAGCACCATGGCGGGCGCGAAGCGGTGGCCGCCGGTGTGCGAGCACTCCCAGACCCGGTCGGGGTGTGCGGTCGCGAGGGTGGCGGCGATGGGACGACCGAGCATGGCGCAGCATTGGTCGCGCTTGCCGTGCGCGCAGACCAGGACCAGCGGGTCGGTCACCGGCTCGCCGATGCCGGGCGGCGGTCCGTCGAGCAGGTGCAGATCGATTTCGAGCAACTGCTTCAGGTCGGTGATCTCGAGCCGCTCGCACCAGCCGCCCTCGGCGCGCGAGTTGACCAGCAGAACCGTTCGGACACCGGTGAATTCGGTACGACCAGGGCGGCGGATCAGGGTCGGGCGGGCGCGCGCGGCGGTGGTACGCGCGGCGAGCTCCGCGCTGATCTCCGGCCCGAGCACCTCGTCGCCGATCACGTCCCTACCCCACGCGCCGGGGTGTTCGACGCAGAGCCAGCTGCTCACCCGCGTCGCGGTGCCGGGCAGCGGAACGTCGGCCGACGCCGCCGAGCACAGCATGCCGTCGAACGCGTTCACCGCGCGCTCACCCGATGACGGGCATCCCGGACGGACTTGTCGGTAACGAACACCGTTTCACTCTAGATTCCGCGCGCCGGGCTTCTCTCACGGCACGGCGAGGAACGGCAGCACCGCGGCCTCGAATTCGCGATAGCGGTCGCGGTGAATGCTGTGGCCGCAGGCGAAGGGGGTGACGGTGCAGTCGGCGACCAAGCCGAGCAGCACCTCGAGCTTCGCGAGATCGACCATGCCGCCCGGTCCGCCGCGCAGCACCAGCGTGGGAGCGGTGATGTCGGCCAGCCGGTCCCACCATTCCGGATTCGGCTTGCGGAACTGTTCCAGCGCGGTGCGAGTCATCGAGCGGTCGAAGGCGAGGACGGCGCGCGGATGCAGGAGCAGGCTGGTCGTGGCGTGCCAGAGTTCCGGCAAAGTCGGGAACCGGCGGGTCAGCCGGAGTTCCTCGTCACCGGAGCGCAGCGGCAGCGGGCATTCCTCGATGACCAGCCTGCGCACCAGCTCGGGCCGCTCCTGCGCGACGCAGGACACCGCGTAACCACCCAGCGAGTGCCCGACCAGATCCACCTGGCTCAGCCCGAGGTGCTCGCACAGGCGCAGCACGTCGGCGCCGAACTCGTCGAAGTGGTAAGAATCGGTGTGCGAGCTGCGGCCGTGCCCGCGCAGGTCGGGGATGATCACCCGCCGCCCCTCCTGCGCCAGCCGGCGCGCGAAGCGATCCCAGGTGTGCCCGTCCCCGCCCATGCCGTGCACCAGCACAACGGGCGTCTCGCCGGCCGCTCCCGAATCGCGATAGGCGATCTCCGTCGCACCGAACGCCATCCGGGCAGCCGTCAGATTCACGATGTTCGAGAGTACCGACCCCCGCCCGGCCCCCGCCCGGTGTTTGTCGGCAGCATCACAGCGGCCGGGCACGTTCGGCGACGTCTCGACCGTTCACAGCGGCGTGGCCGGCCTCGGGCGTCAGCTCCCGACGAGCGGGTGTTCCTCGCCCCACTTCAGCATCGCGTACAGGACGCCGCTGAGGCTCTCGCCGTCTTCGGTGAGTCGGTAGACGACGCGCGGCGGCACTTCGGCGTAGACGGTTCGGGTGAGGATGCGCTGGTGTTCGAGAGCGCGCAGGCGGTCGGTGAGGGTCTTGGCGCTCGGCGAACCCAGCGCGGTGCGGAGGTCGCCGAAGCGCTTGGGGCCGGAGAGCAGTTCGCGGACGATCAGCGTCGTCCATTTTCCGTCGAGAACCTTCAGCGTGCGCTCCACACCGCAACCCGGGCACTCCGCGGTTTGCAATTGTTTCAGCTGCTCAGCGCCAATGGTTTCCATCTTGAAATAATATCACTTGCTGGGTATTGCTTCATTGTCGAAACTAGCGTCGACGGCATGAACTCATCAACCGTCATCGTTCACGGCGCGACCGGAACCCAAGGGGCCGCCATCGTCCGCGGCCTGCTCGCCGCGGGGCACCGTGTCCGGGGCGTCGTCCGCACTGCTCCCGCGGCGCTGCATCCGGACGCCGAGCCGGTCCGAGCAGACCTGCTCGAACCCGGCTCGCTCGCCGCCGCGTACACCGGCGCGGACGCCGTGATCGTGCAGCTGCCGCTCGTCTTCACCGACCACGCAGTCCGGCAGGCCGAGGCGGTGCTCGCCGGGCTACGGAAGGCGGGCGTCGAGCGGGTGGTCTTCAATACCGGCACCGTGCTGCCGCCCGGGCCGATCGGCGTGCCGTTCGTGGACGCCCGCGTGCTGCTGTCAGCCGAACTGATCCAGGGCGTCGAGGCGGCCACGGTGGTCGCGCCCGCTCGGCAGTACATGGAGAACCTCGTCGCCCCTTGGTCGGCCCCGCTCGTGCGCGCCGGGGAGGTCGCGTATCCGCTGCCACGGGAGCTGCCTGTCCCGTGGGTCGCGCTCGACGACCTGGGATCGACCGTCGCCGACCTGATCACCGCGACGACCCCGCCGCCGCTGCGGATCGTGGCGGGTCCGCAGGCGCTGACGGGGGACGAGGTCGCCGCCGAGCTCAGCGCGGTCCTCGGGCACCCGGTGCGGTGGAATTCCATATCTCCCGAGGCATATCGGGCGATGCTCGCCCCGCACCTCGGAGCCGAGGCCGCCGAAGGGATCGCCGGGGTGTACACACCGCCGCCCCCGGGAGCACCGACTCCGCCGGAGCCCGATCCGTCCGTGCTAGTGACCGGAACCACCAGCCTGCGCGACTGGGCGGCGCGGCAGGACTGGCGCACCGCGTAGATCAGCACCAACGTGATCAGTCACCCGAGCGGCTATAGACCACGAGGCGAAAATCCCGGATCGGGTACCAGCCCCAGGTCACGATGGTGACCGGCATGCCGACGCCTACCCGCCGGGAGGGCGGCGCGCTGGTGTGGCGATCAGTCGTAGAGACCTTCGGCGCGCCAGGACTCGTCGCTGTAGACGAGCAGCAGCACCCGGACGTCGCCCGCATCGCCGCCCAGTTGCACCTGGGCGCGGGCCGCGGCGGCGGAGTCCGGAACCCACCAATGTTCGTCCACCGGCCACGGCCCGGCCCAGCCCGCCAGCGGCCAGCTGCGGCTGCCCCAGTGCAGGCGGGCCGGGTCGGCGGTGAACAGGCCGCGCTCGGTGACCCGCACCGGAGTTCCGTCGGCCGCCTCCACGCGCACCACGGGACGGTTCATCAGCAGCACCGAGGGGGCGGGTTCCGGTAACCGACCGGGCCAGGGCAGTTCCGGGTCGGCCGCGGGCACCCGCTCGTCGCCGAGCACGACCATGGTGACGCGTTCGGCGGGACCCCGGCCGCCGCTGAGCACGCCCATCTGGACGGCCTCACCGCCGAGCAGCCCCTGCACCCGGACCAGGGCGCGCCGGGCGCGCTCGTCCTCCTCGCCGACGCCGCCCCACAGGCCGAGTTGCAGCGCGCCCGCGCGCACGACCTCAACGGGCTCCAGTCGCAACAGCGTGACCGGGGCGGTGGGGCGGTCGCGGCGGGTCAGCCAGCCGTCGAGTTGCCAGCGCACCCGATCGGCGGTGTCCTCGGGAGTGAGCGGCTCGGCGCACCGCCAGATGCGGGAGAGTTGTTCGCCCGCTTCGGTTTCGGCGAACACGGCGAGCCGGGTGCAGGCCAGTGCGGCGTCGGCGAGCTTGGCGTGCAGGCGGGTGGCGAGCATGCGTCCCGCGAAGGCGGCCGCGTCGACCCGGTCGATCGGCGGGTCGCAGCGCTGTTCGACCGCGAGATCGGGCGGCGGGCGGCGCGCGGCGGGCGGGCGTTCCGGAACGGCGCGCGCACTGCGGTGCGCGAGCACGGCATCCGCGCCGAAACGGGAGGCGACCTCGGCGGGACCGAGCGCCGCGAAATCACCGACCCGGCGTAAACCCAGGCGGTGCAACAGATCCACCAGCTCGGCGCGCTCCGGCGCGGCCAGGCTCGGCTCCAGCGCGAGCTCGGACACCGCGAGCGGCGCCAGGAATCCCGCACCCTCGCCCCGCGGCACGATCGCACCGCGCCGCGCCGCGATCACCGCCGTGGACAGCTCGTCGGCGATGCCGATCTGCGCCTCCACCCCGACCGCGGCCACCGCGTCGACCAGTCGTTCGGCGGCCGCCTCCTCGGAGCCGAAGAACCGGGCGGCCCCGCGCGCACCGAGCACGAGCAATCCGGGCCGCAGCACTTCGACACCCGGCACCGTGGCGTCGACGGCCGCGACCACCGGCTCGAACAATCGCGCGTCCCGATCTGGATCCGCCTGCGCCAGAAACAGTTCCGGGCACCGGGCCTGCGCCTCCCTGCGCCGCAGCCCGCGCCGCACCCCCTCCGCCCGCGCCACCGCCGAGCACGCCACCACCCGGTTGGCGGACAACACCGCCACCGGCCGCGTCGGCGGCAGCTCGGCCACGGCCGCCGCCGCGACCGCGGGCCAGTCCTGGCACCACACCGCGAGCACCCGCGCTCGGCTCGGCCGAATCACGGTGCGACCCCGCCGCGCACGCCGGGGCGCCGTCCGCACCCCGCTCCCATCCACGCCGTGTCACTCGGCCGAAACACCGTGCCGCACTTCATGACGCCACACCGGTGGCTACCGCGCCCAGCGATACTCGCCCACTCATGACGCCGCGCCCCGCGCGATCGGCAATTCGGTGGGCGCGGGCGAGGTCTCCTGGGCGAACCACTCGACGCGACCACCGCTGGGACGCAGCTCGACGCGTCCGCGCCGCGGCATGCCCGCACGGTGCCGTGCCTCGACCTCGAGGCTGAGCGAGCGGAGACGACCGTGGCCGGTGCCGAGACCGACGTATCCGGCGATGCGGGCATCCAGGCGCAGGGTTGGGTTGGGCCAGTCGCCGTCGGTGACCACCAGCGTGGCGCCCTTGTTGCGGGCGCGGGCGGCGAGCACGCGGGTACGCGCAGGCGGCACGGCGACGCCGTCGAGGCCGAGTACGACCAGGTCGAGACCGTCCAGCAACACCGCCGCCACCTCGATCGGATCGGGACCCGGATCGGGAATCACTGCCAGCCGCGCGAGTTCGGCGCCCATCTCCGCCGCGGCGAGCAGACCGAACCTCGGCACCCCGACGACCGCGGCATGCCCGCCGTGCTCGGTCACCGCGGCGAGCAGACCGGCGAGCAGCGAGCGCGCACCCGTGTAGGCGACCACGGAACCCTTGCCGAGACCACCCTCTGGCAACAATTCCGCAAGGGCATCGGGCACCGGGAGCGGTTCGCGGCGCATGTCCTCGGCGAGCGGCGCCCGCGCGGCCGCCAACTCGCCGCGTCCCGGGATGGCCGCCATCCGACTGCGCAGCTCGGCCAGCTTCTGTTGTCTTTCTGTCTCCCCCACCCGCACGTCCGAACCCATCACAACCACCTACTTCCCACGATGGACTCCGAGGCGAAGCGAGCGGACCGACCCCACCTCCACACGGAGGAACGGAAGCCAGCACCGATCCAGCTATCGATCCCTTATCGAATATACGTTCGATACGCCTCCAGTAGAAACCCACCCCCGGAATCCCGTCAAGAGCACTCGCGCGCCACCACTTGTCGACGCAAGAATCAAGGCGACGCAGGGATATTCGGATACCCTGCACACCATGATCGATCGCCCCCGTCCCATCGTCGGCCCCGACTATTTGGTCGCAGGCCGCTACCGCCTCCAGTCCAAGCTGGGCGGCGGCGGCATGGGCGCGGTGTGGCTGGCCCACGACCGACTGCTCGACCGGGACGTCGCCATCAAGCAGGTCCTCTCCACGGCCGGACTGCCCGAGGCCGAGGCCACCGAGGTGCGCAACCGGATCATGCACGAGGGCCGGGTCGCGGCGAAGCTCTCGCACGAGCACGCCATCGCCGTCTACGACGTGGTGCTGGAAGCGGGCGAGCCCTGGCTGGTGATGGAGCACCTACCCTCGCGCAACGTGGCGCGCGCGCTGGCGCTGGTCGAGACACTGCCGGTGATCGAGGTCGCGCAGATCGGCGCCCAGGTCGCCGACGCGCTGGCCGCCGCGCACGCCGCGGGCATCATCCACCGCGACATCAAGCCGGGCAACATCCTCGTCGCCGATCGCGGCCCCGGCGTCGGCATGGCCAAGCTCAGCGACTTCGGCATCTCGCGCGGCGCGGGCGAGACCGACGAACCGGACGGGATCATCACCGGCACCCCCGCCTACCTCCCACCGGAGGTGGCGCGCGGTATGCAGCCGACCGAGGCAAGCGACGTGTTCTCGCTCGGCGCGACGCTGTACACCGCGATCGAGGGCCAGCCGCCGTTCGGCCTGCACGAGGACAGCGACGTCCTGGTGGAGCGCGCCGCGATGGCCCAGATCATTCCGCCCTCCCGCAGCGGCATCCTCACCAACGCCCTGCTGCACATGATGGAGCCCGCGCCGCAGCGCAGGCCGACGATGGCCGAGGCGCGGGACGAAATCCTCACCGCCGCTTTCGGTCCCGGCACCGGCCCCTACATCCTCGGCGCCCCCGTGCGCACCGAGGACGGCACCATTCCGGCTTGGGCGGCCCGGAACTCGGCCTCCGGCCTGCGCAGCCCGCACTCGGCGCCGCTTCCCCGCCCGCATCGCAGTGCGCCCGGCGGGGGCGCCGCAGCCGCGGCCATGCCGCAACGCGCGGCCAAGCCGCAGCCGAGCAACGCCCCCCTCGCGATCGCCATCGGCCTCTTCATCGGCCTGCTCATCATCATCGGCATCATCGTCATCGCGATGTAGGCGTACCTCCGCATCCGCTCCGGCCATGCGCTCTCCCTCCGCCTTCGCTCCGGCCATGCGCTCTCCCTCCGCCTTCGCTCCGGCCGTGCGGTCTCTTACCGCATTCGCGGGGACTAGTCGATGCGGCGGCGGTGGGCCCAGCGGGTGAGGGCGTTGCGGTTGGACTGCTGGGTTTTGCGCAGCACGTTGGAGGCGTGGGTCTCCACGGTCTTCACCGAGATGAAGAGGTTCTCGGCGATCTCGCGGTAGGTGTAGCCGCGGGCGAGCAGGCGCAGCACCTCGAGTTCGCGGGGAGTCAGCGAGTCCAGTTCCGGGTCGAGCGGGGGTTCGGGGACCGGTGACCGGCCGGTGAACGAGTCGAGCACGAATCCGGCGAGCCGCGGGCTGAAGACGGCGTCGCCGCCCGCGACCCTGCGGATGCCGTCCGCGAGCTCCGCGCCGGAGATGGTCTTGGTGACGTAGCCGCGCGCGCCGGCGCGAATCACCGCGATCACGTCCTCGGCGGCGTCGGACACGCTGAGCGCCAAGCACACCGGGCCGTCCTCGATACCGGCCAGCACCGCCACGCCGCCACCGTCGGGCATGTGCACGTCGAGCAGCACCACGTCCGGGCGGGTGGACTTGATCCCCGCGATGGCCTCGGCCACGCCGCCCGCCTCGCCGACCACCTCCATGTCGGCCTCCCTGCTCAGCTCCGCGCGCACACCCGAACGGAACACGGCGTGATCGTCGACGAGAAAGACCCGCACGCTCACCTGCTTCTCCTCACCTTTCGGTGGAACGACCCACCCTGACTGCGCCGGCCGCCCGCGGGCCGCCCGCATCTCATCGGTACCACAAGCGGACCGGCGACGGCGTGTCCGCCGCTGAACTCAGCCCCGGCACTTCCTACCGGTTACTTGCCCGACCGCACCGACTGCCGGATGCGCTCGGTCGGCTGATCACCGGCCGTGCCGGGAGCGGTATCCGGCTCGGCCCCCTCGGGCGCGCCGGAATCGCTGCGCGGCATGAAGATCCGCACCTCGGTACCGCGCCCGGGCGTGGACAGGATCTCCACCTGGCCGCCGCGGCGTTCGATCCGGCCGCGGATGGATTTGGCGAGACCCTGCCGGTCCTGCGGCACCGCGGCGATGTCGAACCCCGCGCCTCGGTCGCGCACGAAGACGCTCACCTGGTGCGGTTCCACCTCGGCGAACAGGTCGATGGTCGGCACGCCCGCGTGCTTGGCGGCGTTCACCATCGCCTCCCTGCTCGCGCCGAGCAGCGCGGTGAAATGTTCCTTGGGCAGGCCGTTTCCGCAGTCGTCGAGATCCATCGAGACGTCGCCCACCGTCACGGGGGTCACCTTGACGCCGTGCTGGTCCTCCACCTCGCCCGCGATGGTGCGCAGCGCCGCGGCCAGGCTCGACTGCGCGGGACCGGAATCCTCGAACAGCCACTTGCGCAGCTCCCGCTCCTGGCTGCGCGCCAGCCGCGCCACCTCCTGCGGATCGTCCGCTTGGCGCTGGATGAGTGCCAGCGTCTGCAAGACGGAATCGTGCAGATGCGAGGCGATCTCCTCGCGTTCCTCGTTACGGATGCGGGCCGCGCGCTCGGTGTTCAGCGCGCGCATCATGCGCAGCCACAGCGGGACGGTGAGCAGACCGGCGCCGATCAGGGTGACCGCCACCGCGATCAGCGCGGAACCGAGCGCGCTCAAGTCGATTCTGGCCAGCACAACGACGCCGAGCCCGAGCACCACCATGGTGGCGCCCGCGACGACGCGCGCCCAGGTGACCACCGAGGGACTCGCGGGCAGGCCGAGCAACGAGCGCGGGCCGTCGGTGTCGTATTCGCGCCAGACCAGCGCGGCGCCGACCGCGACGACCACGATCGGCACGATCACCTTCGCCGCGACGGTGCCGTTCATCAGCCACGAGACCGCCACCGAGAGACCGAGCCCGAGCAGCGCGAGACCGATCGCCTGGCGTCGCTCGGTGCCGCTCGGTTTGGCCGAGTCGGCGCCGCTCGGCGTGAAGATCCACAGCAGGCCGTAGGTGACGATGCCCGCCCCCGCGAGCGCGGAGAGCAGCACGAACGCCATCCGCACCTTGAACACGTCGAGCCCGAGGTGATCGGCGAGACCACCCGACACACCGCCGACGATCCGTCCTCCCGACCGGCGCACCAGCCGCAGTTGCGGATGCCTGCCGAGATCGAGCACCGGGGCGGGACCGACGCGCCCCGGACCGTAGCCGCGGACGGGGTCGAACCCCGGCGCAGCCCCGAAGCCCGGCGCGGGGGCGCCGCGGGCAGCGTCGAACGCGGGACCGGTGGGGTGCATGCCTTCGATACTGGCACGCTCCCCCATCCCCGGCCATCAGGAATCACCCTGATCTTGCCCTCATGCCCGACAGGGCGCTCGAAGCTGTCCGGTCCGGACAAAGAACCCTGCTGAGCTGCGAAGACACAAGTACCCGCCGGGCGGTTCCCGCAGTCCGGTCGCGGTCGGCGACAACACCGACCGCGCCGGACCGGAAAACCCACGTCGACCCCCCGACCAGCGCTTTTCCGTTCACTACCGGCTCGCGGCGCTGGGCCGGGGCATCCTCCGCCTCATACCTTTCCGTTGGGTCGCCGAAGACCCCGGTCACCACCGGGATCACCCGGTTCGACACCACCCGCGTTCCGGCGGGAAGCGATTACTTCGGGGAGGAACACATGAAGCACATGGCGGTACTGACGGCGGCGTTCTCGGCCGCGGTCCTGGTCGTCTGCATGGTCTTGACGGGGAGTCCGTTCGCCGGTGCGGCGACGATGGCGCCGCACGAGAAGACGGTCGAGGGGCCGAACGGATTCCGGTTCACCGTCGGGCACTCCGGTCAGGCCTTTCATCCGGTCGCTCCGCTGAACGGCATGCCGACCAACCGGGAGGTGTTCCTCGACGACACGTTCTACGGACGGGTCGAAGCGGGCGGTACCGGAAAGTTGAAGGCCGGATACCTGGTCGCCTGCGCGGTCGATCTGACCGTCGGCATCGATCTCGGCGCCGCGATCGGCTTCGAAGCGGGGTTCCGGGTCGGCGGCTCCAGCAGCGGCGACTCGGCCTCGTCGAGCGTGGACGCGGGCCTGGGCCCGGATCTGCACGTCGGCGCGAGCATCGATCTGTCGATCGTGCCGGGGAAGGTCCAGCCCTTCGAGGTCGGCACCAAGGAGCTGCCGCCCGGCAGCACCGGCTACTTCGTCAGCCGCGATTTCCACGTCTCGGTGCAGGATTGCGGCGGTCCGCTGACCATCCGCTCGTACACGATCGTCGAGGCGGAATCGCCGGAAGTCAGCGGGCGCGAAGCGGTCTACGGCGATCCGATCTTCCTGTGAGGTCGAAATGGCGGGCGGTGCGCGATGCGGCGCACCGCCCGCGCCGACGTCGGAAGGCTGGGCGGCGGGTAGATTGTCTCTGTGTTCGTACCGCCCAGATGTTTCCGTGGGCACGCGTGACAGGGGACGCGCCGCGGGGGGAAACCATTTCGCCACGAGCTGTTTTCGCCGAACGATTCGCCGATCTGTATGCCGCCGCGGGAAATCCGACGTTGCGCAGGGTCGCCGCTCAGGCGGATAACCGGATGCGGGCCGCCGCGGCGGCGAATCCCGCGTCCGCCCAGCGGATCAGCGACTGGAAGGCGGGCCGAAATGTGCCCGCCCGCTTCGAATCCCTGCTGCCGGTGGTGCTGACGCTCATCGACCTCGCGAAGAAGCGCGGCGCCACGCTGCCCGCGAAGCTCGCCGACCCGCAGGAATGGAAGCGGCTGTGGACCGCCTCGAACTCCTGGACGCCCGACGACGCCGACGACACCGCGTGCCCGTACCTCGGCCTACAGTCCTATCGAAACACCGACAGCGACATATTCTTCGGGCGCAAACGGGCGACCGAGGAACTCACCGAACTAGTGCGGAACACCGTGCGCGACGGCGGCGGGATCGTCACGCTCATCGGCGCGTCCGGAGCCGGTAAGTCGTCGCTCCTCGCGGCGGGGCTGGCGACCGAACTCGCACGGGGACAAGTCAACTGGCACATCGTCACAGTGACGCCCGGTGCACATCCCATGGACGCCTTGGCGAAATCCATTGGCACATCGAAGCCGGACCGCTCCGACGCCGCATCGGCGACCTGGCCCACCGACGGACCCCGCCTGCTGATCGTCGACCAATTCGAAGAACTGTTCACCGTCTGCGCCGACGAACAGGAGCGCGACGAATTCCTGGCGCTGCTCGATCAACACGCCACGCAGACCGACCCAATCGCCGTCGTGCTCGCCCTGCGCGCCGACTTCTACGCCCGCTGCCTCGACTACCCGGTCCTGCAAGAGTCTCTGGAAAAGCGCAGTTACCTGCTCGGTCCCATGCGCGTCGACGAACTGACCGAGGCCATCACCGGTCCCGCCGAACGCGCCGGTCTGAAACTCGAAGCCGGACTCGACGAACTCGTCATCACAGAACTCTGCGGCCTCGGCGACCATCGGACCCGCCAGAGCTACGACCCCGGAGCCCTACCGCTGCTCTCCCACGTCATGGCCGCCACCTGGCAGCACCGCGAGGGACGCAAACTGACCATCGCCGGGTACCGCGCGGCGGGTGGTGTCGTCGGCTCCGTCGCTGCCACCGCGGAACAGGCGTGGAGCGAACTGTCCGATCCGCAGCAGTCGGCCGCGAAGGACGTCCTCCTCGGACTCGTCACCGTGGCGCGCGATTCCCGCGACACCCGGCGCATCGCGGCGCGCCCCGCGCTCCAACAGCGCAGCGCCGACCCGCTCGCCGCCGCTGCCGTGCTGGAATTGCTCGCCCGCACCCGGCTCGTGACGCTCGACGCCGACTCGGTATTCCTCACCCACGAGATCGTGCTGGACGCCTGGCCCAGGTTGCGCGCCTGGATCGATGAGAACCGGGTCGGCTATCTGGTGCGGCAGCGGGTGGAAGCCGATGCGGTCGAATGGGATTCGATGAACCGGGACCCGGCGCTGCTGTATCGGGGCTCCCGGCTCGAGGCCGCGCTCGAGCACTCGGCGGTTGCGGATGGGGTCGTCCGCGATTTCCTGCACGCCTCGCGCGCATCGCGCGGCCGTTCCCGCCGACGCACCACGCTGACCAGAATCGGCCTGGCGCTGGCGGGGGTGGTGCTCCTGGTACTCGGCCTGACCGCCTACAGCCAGACCCGATTCGGGGAGCGGCAGCGCGAGGAGAAGAATTTCGCGGCCGTCATGCGGGAGGCGGAGCGGCTGCGCGGTATCGATCCCTCGCTGTCCGCGCAGCTCTACCTCGTCGCGGAGCGGATGCGGCCCGGCGACGCGACGGTGTGGACCCATCTGCTCGGTACGCAGGATCAGTCACTCGCCACCGCCATCCCGGCACATGTCGACGGCTACGTCGAGGTGACTCAGCAGCCAGGGGGTGCTCTGCTGGCTTCGGTCGACCACCAGGACATCGCGTACCTCTGGGACAACAGCAACCCAGAGCACCCCCGCAAGCTGGTACAAATCCCCGGCGAGGTCTCTACGGCGGTATTCAGCGCGAATCGACGTGTGATGGCAACCAGCAGCGGTGCGGGTGTCCGGCTGTGGGACATTGCCGAGCCCGACGCACCTCGGGTGCTGGCCGAATTGTCGGCGACCGCTGCGGGAGAGTCCGCGCCGATGAGCTTCAGCGCGGACGGCACTGTTCTCGCTACGACGAATACTGAGACCGTCACGCTGTGGAACGTCGCCGATCCTGGCCGGCCGCGAGCCGGCGCGGTATTGCCCGCCGGACACAAGGTGCACGTCGAGCTGCGGTTCAGCCCCACTGATCCGGTCTTGGCCGTGCTGACGAAAGATCGGCTGTCCGGCGGACAGCCCCCGGGGCGAATCCAACTATGGAAACTCGATGGTCTCGATCGCGCCGTGCCGTTGGGACCACCGATCGAGACCACGACGGTCCTGGCCGACATGGCTTTCAGCTCCGACGGCCGAATTCTGGCCGCCGGCGGCGTGAACGGGTCACTGCGGGAGGACGGCGAGGTGAACCGGGGAACCGTACAACTGTGGCGAATCGAACGAGACGCCCCGCCCACGCCGCTCGGCATACCGCTGACGGTCGGCGAAACCGGCCTCTGGTCGGTGGCCTTCAGCCCCGACAGCCTGATACTCGCGGTTGCCACCTCCGAGCACGCCTCGCTGTGGAGTACGGCAGATCCGGGGCGACCAGTGCTCATCGAGGAGCAGCTGATCACGAGCCCTACGACCTGCCGGTTCTCGAACGGCATGGCGATGCCCTGCCGGGGCGGCCCCACCAGCCTCACCTTCGGTCCAGACGGGCGGACCCTTGCCGCGGGCGGGTGGGACGGCAACCTACGAGTCTGGACTCTTCCGCCCGCGCTGGTGTCCGGTCCGTCGGAGAAGGCGTCGTTCCCGCGGTTCGACGCGGCAGGACGCCGCGCGGTCGTCGCCTCGGGTGGAGACACCATCGAGATCTGGGACACCCGAGAGCTGCTTCGGTGGCGGCTGCTCGGTCGCTTCACCCATCGCGCCGGTGACTATCTGTACGAAGTGAGCCCGGATGGAGCAACCCTGGTGACCGCTTCGTACGAGAACCGGTACACGGTGTACGACATATCCGATCCAGCGAACGTGCGGCTTCGGGGAGATTGGGCGAGCCTGGGCGGCGCCAATCACTTGGCCATCCGGCCGGACTGGCGGATCGCGGTGACGTCGCACGACGACTCGCTGAGAGTATGGAGCCTCGAGGATCCCGCACATCCCACGCCGATCGGCGCGAAGATACCGCTGACAGATGCCATGGACACCGAATTCAACGGCGATGGCAAAATCCTCGCGGTCCGCACGTTCAAGTCGGATGGCGACATCGTCCGGCAACCCCTCACGTTGTGGAACTTCGCCGACCCCCTGCGACCTGCCCCTCTGGGTGACCAACTTCCCGAGCTGGCCAACAGCATCAACAGGGCCGAGTTCGCCCCCGATGGCAGCAAGATGATCTTGGTCAACGACCCGATGATGCAGGTGTGGGACATCGGTGACCGCACCCGAATCCGACCGATCAGCGCGCCGATCGTCGCCGACTACCTCTCGGTGGGCCGGATCTCCTTCGCGCCGGATTCACGCCGGGCCGTCATCACCGGTGAGGATGGGCGGATCACGCTGTGGGACTTGACGGATCGAGCCCATCCGCGACAGATCGGCGACCCGCTGACACCGCCGCGCGAAGAGGCCGACTGGACCGCTCAGTTCCTCCCCCACGGCAACCACCTCGTCATCTCCGGCGGCGGCCTCCGCGTCTGGGACCTCGACGCATCCCGCGCGATCGATCGAATCTGCGACGTCACCGGATCCCTCCTGACCGAAGACCTCTGGCAACGCCACCTCCCCCAACTCCCCTACCAACCTCCCTGCTCCTGAAACACACTCTCTTACAGGGACTTTCCAAGTATTCCTTCAGCACCGCCCACCAAGCTGAAAGCGACCACGGGGGCAGTCCGTGGTCACCTCCGGGTAGGGAGCCCGGACGTGGAACGAGGGGGATACCCGCATGAATGGGAAGTCTGGGCTGGCCGCTGTCGCGATCGCTGTGGGTTGTCTCGCGGGACTCGCACCGCAAGCGGCGGCGGTCGATCTCGCGCCGCACGAGAAGACGTACTCCGCCCCCGGCGGGCTGGAATTCACGGTGGGCCACAGCGAACACGCGGCGCGGCCGGTCGGGTCGTTGAACGGGATGCCGACCAATCGGGATGTGTTCCTGGACAACACTTTCTACGGACAAGTTTCGGACGGCACAGGCCGCCTGAAGACCGGGTACTTCGTGGCCTGCGCCGTCGATCTGAAGGCGAAGCTCGACCTCGGGGCCGAGGTCGGCATCGACGCGGACGCGAGCGCGCACCTGGGTCTGTCGCCGGAGTCGCTGCTGCCCGGAGTGGACGTGAGCGTCGGACCGTACCTGAGCGCGGGTATCGGCGTCGATCTCTCGCTCAGCCCCGGCAAGGTGGTCGACGTGCCGGTCGGCGAGAAGGAACTGCTGCCCGGCGGCACGGGGTACGTGTTCAGCCGGGACCGGCGCATCCACGTCGAGGACTGCGCGGGCCCGCTGACGGTGCAGGCCTACGCCATCATCACCGCGGAAACGGCGGACGTGACCGCGGAAGGCGCGGTGTTCGGGGATCCCTTCACGATGTGAGCGGCGCAGACCGCCCGGTCCGGCAGGATCAGGTTGGTTTTTCAGGGTTCCCCCCGATGCGCCGCGCCGCTGGTCAGCCGCACCATGGGAACCATGACGAGAACAACCTTCGGCGATCAGCTGCAACAGATGTGGCAGACGCGGCCCGTCCGGTTGCCGCGCCAGGGCCCGGTCGCGGGCGTCGCGGCCGGATTCGGGCAGCGCTACAACGTCGATCCGGTGCTGGTACGGGTCGCGTTCGTGGTGTCCACCCTGTTCGGCGGCGCGGGCATCGTGCTGTACCTGCTCGCCTGGCTGCTGCTGAACGAATCCGGGGACCAGTCCTCGGCCGCCGAATCGCTGTTCGGCAAGGGGCACAGCTCCCAGTCGCACACGAAGACCGTGGTGCTGGTGGTAGCTCTGGCTATCGCGGTCACCACGGTCGGTCCGATCGGCGTCGGGCTCGCCGGTTCCGGGATGATCAGCCTGGCCCTGATGCTGGCGGGCTGGTGGATGCTGTTCATGCGGTGCCCGCAGCCGCCGCCGGGCACCAGCATGGTCGACGGCGGTTTCGCCGACGGCCTCTTCGCGACCGGCTATCCCGGAGCGGCCTTCCCCACCGGGCCGCTGCGCGCGCCCGGCTACCCGATTCCGGACGTGCCGGTGTACAGCCCGTACACCAAGCTGCCGGACGCGTACGTCCCCGACACCCCGCGTGCGACGGAGGCGGAAACCGTGCCGGCCGAGGACGTCGACCAGCCCACCGAGGTGATCGACGCGAAAACCGAAGTGCTCGAACCGCGGACCTCGTCACCGCAGCCGGGCACCGAGGACGCCATGCCGATCTCGCTCGAGAAGACGGGCGGCGAGCCGAAGACCCTCGCCGAATCGAAGACCCCTGCCGAGCCGAAGGCGCCCGCCGACCCGAAGACTCTCGCGGACTTGCCCGCTCGCGCACCGTCGCACCCGACTCCCGCCGCCTTCCCCGGCGTGACCCCGCCCTCCTGGGATCCGCTCGGCGTGGCGCCGCTGGCCTGGGACCTGCCCGAACCGCCGCCCGCCCGCGCGGTCGTCGCACCGGCGCCGAAGCGTCCCCGATCCAGGCTGACCCCGGTCGTGCTCGGCCTGGCCATCCTGGCCGCGGCGGGCGCGGGTGCGATCGCCGCCGCGGGTGCGGAGTGGATGACGCCCGGCCGGATCGCCGCCGTCGCCCTCGCCGTCATCGGCCTCGGCTTGGTGCTCGGCGCGTTCCTGCGGCGCGGCTACGGCCTGCTGGTGGTCACCGCTCCGCTCGCCGGTTTCGTCCTGCTCGCCTCGATGATCGGTCCCATCGAATTCGACAGGGGCGCCATGGGCGACCACGTCTGGACGCCCGCGACGATGGCCGACCTGCAACAGGAGTACCGGATCTCGATGGGCGCCGGCACCCTCGACCTGCGGTCGCTGAACCTGACCGAGAACCGAGCCGTGAACGTCGACGTGCAGATGGGCGAGGTCCGCGTCCTGGTGCCCGAGGGCATGACCCTCCGCACCGACTGCACCGTCAACATGGGCGACAACCAATGTCCGGAGGGGGTCACCGGACCGAACACCCCGGGCGCCCCGGTGCTCGACCTGAACGTGGACATCCAGATGGGCAGCGTGGAGGTGCAGCGTGGCTGAGCAGACCCAACCCAACGGCACGACCGAGGGACGCGGACCGTCCGCCTCCCTGCTGATCGTCGGCCTGCTCGCCCTCGCGGTGAGCGTCTGGGGCTTCATCGGCCCCGCCGCGACGGCCAGCGGCGCGATCTCCTTCGGATGGATCGTGGTCATCGCCGCCATCGTCGTCGGCGTCCTGCTCGTGATCTCCCCGCGCAAGCGCCGCTAGCGCGATGGCCCGACAGGAGAACCCCATGGCGCGAGACCAATTCGAGAACGACGCGACCGATCCGGCGCCGCGGAATCAGGGCACGCCCGTCGCGCGGGTCGTGCCGATCACGCCGGCCAGTACCTACGTCGGGGGTGGCTCGCTACTCGGCCACGTCGTCCTCGGCTACGGCTGGAACCGCGCCGAGACGGACTGAACCCCGGAAAGCGACGGCCCCCGCACACATCGTGTGCGGGGGCCGTCGACGTCTTGGGATCACTCCCACTCGATGGTGCCCGGCGGCTTGCTCGTCACGTCGAGGACGACGCGGTTGACCTCGGCGACCTCGTTGGTGATGCGGGTCGAGATGCGCTCCAGCACCTCGTAGGGCAGCCGGGTCCAGTCGGCCGTCATGGCGTCCTCGCTGGAGACCGGGCGCAGCACGATCGGGTGACCGTAGGTGCGGCCGTCGCCCTGCACGCCGACGCTGCGGACGTCGGCGAGCAGCACCACCGGGCACTGCCAGATCTGGCGGTCCAGCCCAGCGGCGGTCAGCTCCTCGCGAGCGATGGCGTCGGCCTGCCGCAGCGTGTCGAGACGATCGGCGGTCACCTCGCCGACGATGCGAATAGCCAGACCCGGACCCGGGAACGGTTGGCGGGCAACGATTTCCTCGGGCAGTCCGAGCTCCCGGCCGACCGCGCGGACCTCGTCCTTGAACAACAGCCGCAGCGGCTCGACCAGCTCGAACTCCAGGTCCTCCGGCAGGCCGCCGACATTGTGGTGCGACTTGATGTTCGCCGTGCCGCTGCCGCCGCCCGACTCCACCACGTCCGGGTACAGGGTGCCCTGCACCAGGAACTCGACCTTGGGCGTCTGGCCGTCCTCCGCGCCGTGCTCGGCGACGACCTCGCTCACCGCGTCCTCGAAGGAGCGGATGAACTCGCGGCCGATGATCTTGCGCTTCTCCTCGGGGTCGGTGACGCCCTTCAGCTCGCCGAGGAACTTGTCCACCGCGTCGACGGTCACCAGCTTGGCGCCGGTCGCGGCGACGAAATCCTGCTGCACCTGCTCGCGCTCGCCCGAGCGCAGCAGGCCGTGATCGACGAAGACACAGGTCAGCCGGTCGCCGATGGCGCGCTGCACGAGCGCGGCCGCGACCGCGCTGTCCACGCCGCCGGACAGACCGCAGATCGCGTGCCCGTCGCCGACCTGCTCGCGGACCTGCGCGATCAGCGCGTCGGCGATGTTGGCAGGCGTCCAGGCGGCCGGAATGCCCGCGAGTTCGTGCAGGAAGCGGCTGAGCACCTGCTGGCCGTGCGGCGAGTGCAGCACCTCGGGGTGGTACTGCACGCCGGCCAGGCGACGGGCCCGGTCCTCGAACGCGGCGACCGGGGCGCCCGTGGTGGTGCCGGTGACCTCGAAGCCCTCCGGCGCGTCGGTGACCGCGTCACCGTGGCTCATCCACACCGGCTGGATGGTGGGCAGACCGCCGTGCAGCAGACCACCGTCGATGTTGAGCTCGGTGCGGCCGTACTCGCGGGTGCCGGTGTGCGCGACCGTGCCACCCAGCGCCTGGGCCATCGCCTGGAAGCCGTAGCAGATGCCGAAGACCGGCAGCTCCAGATCGAACAGCCGGGGATCCAGCTGCGGCGCGCCCTCGGCGTATACACTCGCCGGGCCGCCGGACAGAATCACCGCGAGCGGGTTCTTGTCCGCGATCTCCTCGACGGTAGCGGTATGCGGAATCACCTCGGAGTACACACTCGCCTCGCGCACCCGCCGCGCGATCAGCTGAGCGTATTGGGCACCGAAGTCGACGACGAGGACCGGTCTCTGGGATTCTGCCACGGGCTCAGTCTAGTGAGCCGGGTGCGGACCCGAACCAACGGGCATGCCCCTGTGCAGGCACGTTGTCTCCGCGGTCACCGGGCGCTGCCGGCGTCCTCCGGCTATCTCCAAGCGGGCGGCCCGAATCCCGCGTCGACCATGCCGCGGCTCGTTATCCTCTTGCGGTGCCCTTCGCCCGTGCGATAGACGCCGACATCCATTACGAGGACAGCGGCGGGGACGGTCCGGTGGTGTTGCTAGCGCACGAATTCCTCATGGACCGCACCATGTTCGCTTCCCAGATGGCCGCGCTCGCGCCGGAATTCCGGATCGTGTCCTGGGATGCCCGCGGCCACGGACGCACGAAAGATCAGGGCCTACCTTTCACGTATTGGACCGCTGCGCGCGACGCGCTGACCGTGCTCGATCAGCTCGGCGCCGAACGGGCTGTGGTCGGCGGCACCGCGCAGGGCGGCTTCACCGCGCTGCGCGCCGCGCTGATCGCGCCCGAGCGAATCGCGGGACTAATCCTCATCAGCACCGAGGCGCACGGACCGACCCCCGAGCAGTCCACGGCCACCCAGCGCTTCCTCGACGAATGGAACGACGACGACAGCAGGGAGCACGCGGTCCACCGGCTCGCCACCTGGCTGATCGGCGACGACGACTGGTACCGGGCGATCTGGACCAAACGCTGGCTCGGCCATGACCGGCACGACATCGAGGTCGCCGCGGGCTGCCTGCTCGCCAGGGAGTCGGTCCTCGACCGGCTACCCGAAATCACCTGTCCCGCACTGGTCATCCACGCCACCGACAGCGGCATCACGCACGACCGCGCCAAACGACTGGCCGAGGGGCTGGCGGCGGCGACCTTCGTGGAGATCGCGGGCGCCCGGCTCGCGGTCACGATGACGCACCCGGAACCGGTGAACCACACGATCCGCCAGTTTCTCCGCGATCAGGTCATGCCGACGGGCGTGTACTGACGCCGACGGAAGAGCCCGCGCCCACCGGTGCGGGCGCGGGCTCGAAGAACGAAACGTCAAGCGCGAACGCTGAGTCCGACCTTCTGGAACTCCTTGAGGTCCGAGTACCCGGCCTTCGCCATCGAGCGGCGCAGACCGCCGACCAGGTTCAGCGAGCCGAACGGGTCGTCGGACGGGCCGAACAGCACGCGCTCCAGACTCGGGCGCACCTGCTCGGTGGACTCGCCGCCCAGATCCCACGGATCGTCCACGTGCAGCAGCGAACCGCGCGGCACCGACGGGTGCGCGGCGGCCGACGGCCAGTACCAGCCGCGCCCGGGCGCCTCGGCGGCCAGCGCGAGCGGCACCCCGAGCATGGCGGCGTCGGCGCCGCAGGCGATCGCCTTGGCCAGCTGACCGGAGGTCGCGATGTCGCCGTCGGCGATGACGTGCACGTAGCGGCCGCCGGTCTCGTCCAGGTAGTCGCGGCGCGCTGCGGCGGCGTCGGCGATGGCGGTGGCCATCGGGACCCCGATGCCCAGCACCTCGCCGGTGGTGGTCGCGCCCGGGTAGGAGCCGTAGCCGACGATGACGCCCGCGGCGCCGGTGCGCATCAGGTGCAGCGCGGTGCGGTGATCGCTGACGCCGCCCGCGACCACGGGCACGTCCAGCTCGGCGATGAAGGTCTTCATGTTCAGCGGCTCGCCGTCACCGACGTGCTCGGCGGAAATGATGGTGCCGTGCACGACGAGCAGGTCGATGCCCGCCTGCAGCAGAGCGGGCGTCAGCGCGCGGGCGTTCTGCGGGCTGACCCGCACGGCGACGGTCACGCCCGCCGCGCGCACCTCGGCCACCGCGGCCGCGAGCAGATCCGGCTGCATCGGCGCGGCGTGCAGCTCCTGCAGCATCGCGACGGCGCGCTCGTAACCGCCCTTGCCGACCAGCTCCAGCAGCTGATCGATCTTCGCCTCGACATCGGCATGCCTGGCCCACAGACCCTCGCCGTTGATCACGCCGAGCCCGCCGAGACGGCCGAGCTCGATGGCGAACTTCGGCGACACCAGGGCGTCGGTCGGGTGCGCGAGGAACGGAATCTCGAACCGGTAGGCGTCGAGCTGCCAAGCCAGCGACACCTGCTTCGACGAGCGGGTACGCCGCGAGGGAACGATGTCGACATCGTCCAGTTCGTAGGTACGCCGGGCCGTGCGGCCCATGCCGATCTCGACCATGTCGCGCACTTGTCTGTCCTTTCGGTGTTTTCGGCGCGCTGGCGCGCGCGTGTTCGCGGCCTTTATGTCTCGCTTCCGAGCGGTCGAGACTCGCGACTGCGTCGCATGCGCTTCGACCGCTCGGAAGCGAGACGGCCGCGAACGGGCTCGTAAGACTCGCCCTCGGGGTGGTCGGGAGGGAGCGACCGGTCCAATCGCTTCGACTCGCGAACAGGTTAATCATGCACGGTTCGTCCGGGGGGATCGCAATCGCGTCCGGCGCAACGCACCGAATTCGGATCGGCACGCGCGCTGGTCTGCTCGGACTTGCCGAGTGGGACGCCCTTGCCTGGACGCTCAGCTGCCGGACCACCTGTGCCGCGGAGGTTCTCCGGCGACATCACCAGTGACGGCCGGAACCAACGCCGTCGGATCCGGCCGTACCCGATTACGTCAGCTGCGACCGGTGTAGTTCGGCGCCTCGACGGTCATCGTGATGTCGTGCGGGTGGCTTTCCTTCAGGCCCGCCGCGGTGATCTGCACGAACTGGGCTTCCTGCAACTCGGCGATGGACTGCGCGCCGGTGTAGCCCATGCCCGCCCGCAGGCCGCCGACGAGCTGGTGGATCACCTGGTTGACCGGACCGCGGAAGGGCACGCGGCCCTCGATGCCCTCGGGCACCAGCTTGTCCTCGGCGAGCACGTCGTCCTGGAAGTAGCGGTCCTTGGAGAAGGACTTGGCCTGGCCGCGGCCCTGCATGGCGCCCAGCGAGCCCATGCCGCGGTAGCTCTTGAACTGCTTGCCGCCCACCAGGATCAGCTCACCCGGCGACTCGGCGGTGCCCGCGAGCAGCGAGCCGAGCATCACGGTCGACGCGCCCGCGGCGATGGCCTTGGCGATGTCGCCGGAGAACTGGATGCCGCCGTCGGCGATGACCGGAACGCCGTGCGGCTTGCACGCGGCCACGGCCTCGAGGATCGCGGTGATCTGCGGCGCGCCGACACCGGCGACCACGCGGGTGGTACAGATCGAGCCGGGGCCGACGCCCACCTTGACCGCGTCCGCGCCCGCCTCGACCAGCGCGGCCGCGCCCGCACGGGTGGCGACGTTGCCGCCGACCACCTGGATGCGGTCGCCGACCTCGGCCTTGACCTTGGCGACCATCTGCAGCACCTGCACCTGGTGTCCGTGCGCGGTGTCGACGACGAGCACGTCGACACCGGCGTCGGCCAGGGTCATGGCGCGCGACCAGGCGTCCTCGCCGACACCCACCGCGGCGCCGACCAGCAGACGGCCGTCACGGTCCTTGGTGGCGTTCGGGTACTGGTCGGTCTTGACGAAGTCCTTGACGGTGATGAGTCCGCGCAGGCGGCCGTTGCCGTCCACGATCGGCAGCTTCTCCACCTTGTGGCGGCGCAGCAGACCGAGCGCGGCCTCCGCGGTGACGCCCTCCTGGGCGGTGATCAGCGGGGCCTTGGTCATCACATCGGCGACGCGGCGGTTCTGATCGACCTCGAAACGCATGTCGCGGTTGGTGATGATGCCGACGAGCGCGCCGGTCTCGTCCACCACCGGAAGACCGGAGATGCGGAAACGGGCGCACATGGCGTCGACCTCGGCCAGCGTGTCGGTCGGGCGACAGGTCACCGGATCGGTCACCATGCCCGCCTCGGAACGCTTGACCGTCTCCACCTGCGCGGCCTGGTCGGCGGCCGAGAGATTGCGGTGCAGCACGCCCATGCCACCCGCGCGGGCCATCGCGATGGCCATCCGCGCCTCGGTGACGGTATCCATGGCCGAGCTCACGAGCGGGGTGCGCAGCCGGATCTCCCTGGTGAGCTGACTCGAGGTCTCCACCGAGCTGGGAATCAGATCCGATGCGGCGGGCAGCAGCAGCACGTCGTCGAACGTGAGGCCGAGCATGGCGATCTTGTTCGGGTCGTCGCCACCCGTAGGGGGGCGGACCGCGAGCCGTTCGCCCGGTACGGGATTACTCATTCGGATCGACCCCTCCTGGACGTCGAAAGCGAGAGACGCCGGATGGACCGGCGTCGCGCACAACTGATGGGATGGACGGTGGCGGCGAGGTCAGCGTGTCGAGAAACTGTCCGGCGCCTGCCACCCATGGTATCTGTCCCGCAAACTCGTCGATGAACTGCCCGAGGGCGACGCCGAAGCGCGGCCGTCCACAGACCACACAGCCGGAGCTACGCCGCGACGGCGAAACTGGCACCCTACATAGCTGGCGCAGACCACCCTGTTCTGCGTACCGTGGGTGTGTGCGTGACCATCTACCACCTGGCTTGCCGCCGGATCCGTTCGCCGGAGACCCCTCCGACCCGTCCGCCGCGCTCGACGCCATCGAGCCCGGCGAACCGCTGGATCCCCACGAGCGCCTTGCGGTCGAGGAGGATCTCGCCGACCTCGCGGTCTACGAAGCGCTACTGGCGCACCGCGGAATCCGCGGGCTGGTCGTCAGCTGCGAGGACTGCCGACAGGACCATTACCACGACTGGGACATGTTGCGCGCCAACCTGCTTCAGTTGCTGGTCGACGGCACGGTGCGGCCGCACGAGCCGGCCTACGATCCGACGCCGGAGGCGTACGTCACCTGGGACTACTGCCGGGGCTACGCGGACGCGTCGATGAACGAAGCCTTCCACGGCGACGGGTTCGACGGCTTCGACAGCTGATCCCGCGGTTCCGACACCCGAAAACGACGAAAAGCCGACCCGCCGGTCGGCAATCGGTCGACGCGCGAACCCGCGCGTGATACCAAACCGCGACACACCCGAACGTGCGCACGATTATTCAAGGGTGTCGTTCGACACCTCGATCAATAGGGATGGCTACCGGCGACCCCGTCCGACAACCGACGGTCGCCGTTCGATGGTGAACTCGCTTACATTCGAGCTCAGCTGGTCGGGGTCAGGCCCCCGGGCAGGCTCGGAACGATGACCGTGCCCGGTCCGTCCTCCACGATCGGCGATCGCGTCGTCGGCTGAGTCGGATCGCCGACATCCGCGCTCGGCACGACGACCGTCGTGGGAATCTGCGTGGCCGGCGGCGACTGGGTCGGCGGCTCCTCGACCGGCGGCGTGTTGTTCGGCACGGTGGTCACCGGCGGCTGTTGCGTCGTCGGCGGCCTGGTGGGTTGCGTTGGCAGCTGGCTCGGCTCCACGGCGACGGTCGTCGGCGGAGTCGTCGCTGGCACCGGCGGCACCATCTGGTTGGTGTTGGTGGTCCCCTGCGCGGGCTGGGTCGTCGTGGGAGTGGAACCGGTGGTGCCACTCGGCCGAGGCTGAGTCGACGTGACCGCCTCCTCCAGCGCGGCCGCCGCCTCCGGAGAGATGCCGCGTAGCTGCGTCAGCAGCCGTTGCCACTCGGACTGTAGATCCTGCTTCTTGCCGGAGTCGCTGACCTGGTCCACGTTCACCGAGGCCCGCTCCAGCAGCGCTTTCGCCTGTGCCGGGTTGTTCTGAGCCAGTGCACGCTCGGCCTGGTCGAGCTCGCTGCCTGCGCGCTGCACCACGGTGGTCTGCGCCTGCTCGCTGAACACGACCTCCTTGACCCGCCAGAGCGGATCGCCGGGTTCGGCGCTGTAGGAGAACGCCGTCACACCGCCGAAGACCAGTGCCAATGCGGCCGCGGTACCCGCGATCGGACCGACAAGCCGAAGACGGCCACGGTTGACTGCGCCGACTCGAACCTTGCGCGCGCCGATCTCCTGGTTGACCGCGGCTACGACCGCGTCCAGATCCGGATCTCCCGGTAGTGGCGGCGTAATCAGTTCCGCGCGCCAATCCGCGAGCAGCGCGGCGAGCTGAAACTCCTCCGCACTATCGGTCTGTACCGGTCCATCGCTGGCGATGGCGTCGATCAGAGCATCGTCGCGGCGTACCGCTGCGATGTCCACCGGTCCGGTGTCACCAGTCCCCCCGGCGTAGGGACCGCTGTTTCGCGATCCACGTCGCGCCTTCCAGTCACCCCGACCGCGCTCGCCATCCCTAGCCATACATTTCACCTGCCCTCGCCACTTGTGACTTCAGTTTCGCGAGTGCCCTGTGCTGGGCCACTCGTATCGCGCCCGCCGTACTGCCCACGGCGACCGCGGTTTCTTCCGCTGACAAACCCATGACCAATCGCAGGATCAGGATCTCTCGGTGCTTCTCCGGAAGGGTCGCGAGCAAACGGTTCATCTGCCTGCTGGTTTCCGATTCGAGAGCGCGCTGCTCCGGTCCTTGGTCGGTGGATATGACATCTGGTACTTCGGCCATCGCCTCCGCCTTGTTACGGGCGGCGTTGCGATGTGCGTCGGCGACCTTGTGCGAAGCGATTCCGTATACGAAGGCCATGAAGGGCCTACCCTGGTCTTGATACCTGGGCAAGGCTGTCATCACGGCCAGACATACCTCCTGCGCAACGTCGTCCGCGGAGAGCTGTCCACGCTCCGCCGCGCCGATACGCGCGCGGCAGTACCGGACAACCAGCGGGCGGATCAGCTCTAGTACCTGAGCTAAAGCGGATCTGTCGCCCTGCGCTGCGGCAGCGACGGCGAGGTCCAACTCTTCGCCCGTGTGCGTCATCGTCAGAGATATTCCTGGCGTTACAAGTGGCACCGGCCCGATGACCTGTGCTTCCGCCGAAGCGGCGGAACGGATCTAACAATAGCGATAGACAGCGCGGAACCGAGCAACATGGTCACTTGTCTCGACAACGCCGCGCCGACCGCTACGCGGCGCCCGGTGGCCGAAAACGCCCGCCACGACGGGCGATTCCCGCGGCGCACTGTTCGGCCTCGCGCGCGGCGTCCGGATCCGACAGCCCGGAACGGAGCATCGCGCACGCCCACCGCAACGGAAGCAGATCGTGCTCGCGACACTCGTCCGCGACCGTGTCGGCCAGCGCTCGGGAGTGTTCCAAGTCACCCGAAGCGGCCGTCGCGGCGGCCACCAGGAGGCGGGATTTGACGCGGTGCCGCACCGAGGGCGTGGCCTCGGCGAGGGCCAAGGCTTCGCGCGTGTGCGGCAGCGCCTCGCCGGCCGCGCCGGACGCCAATGCGGTCTCGGCGCTGACCCAGTGCCACCGGATCCAAGCCCGCCACCGCAGGCCGTCCGGATCGAGGGCGGCGCGGCTCCGGTCGAGCAGTCGCCGCGCCAGCGCGAGGCGGCCCGCCCCGAGCGCGTCGGCGGCCAAGCCGGTGAGCGCGTCGCAGACCGCGTCCGTCCGGTCCGGCGCGGAACCGGTCGGCGGGACAGGTTGGAGTTCGCCGCCGGGCAACGCCCACGCGGCGGCCCTGCCGTCCGGGCCGGAAGCCGCGACGTGCCAGCCGAGTTGGCGCAGCAGCGAGCCCGCGGTGCTCGCGGCGAGCGAGAGCAAGACCGGATCGGTCGTCCGCCGCCGCACGGCGGCCAGTTCCGCGCGGGCCGCGGCGTAGCGACCCTGCCCCCCGAGAATCACCGCCCGGTGCCACGAACTCAGGGCGTCCGGGGCATCCGGCAACTCGGCAGCGGCGAGGCCGGGGCGAGCACCGAAGGCTCCCATAGCGAGGACTTCATATCGGACATCCACCGTCGGAACTGGCGCGAACACGGGCGAACTCTATACCGAGCGCGACCGACGACGGCGCGTAGTAAAAGTGCGCCCGAGCCTCTGGCAACTTGTCAGCATTTCTGGTACGAAGCCCATGTTTCCATCAGGTAAATCTCGTGCCGGCATTGCGAGATCATCCGCGACACAAATTCACGCGCGTTTCGCGCAATTAACCTCTGCGCCCCGTTTCCGCCATCTGGGGGGCTCTCGGCAACAGCCCGTACGGTGGCCACCATCACGTCGGTTATCTGTCCCCCATGGAACCAGTAACCTGTGAGCTTTCCCAAAAAAGTCGGACTACCTGCGGAAACAGCCACATGCCCCGGACAGAGGTGGTCCAGCCACGTACTGGCCAACCGAACAGTATCACCGGAACCCACGTTAAAAGTAAACAGCGGGAAGGTTAAATCTCGCCATTGCCCATTTGGAAAACCGATGCGTCGAACTATTGACGTAATTTCGCGGCTGCCCCTAACGTAGCTCATCGCCACCGACGGCGCCGCGCGAAATTGCAGCGACCGGAAGGGCGACCCCGGGACGCCGCCGATCGCATGCGTCCCGCAACTGTTGCAGACAAACTGCTCGACAACGCCGACGAGCTCGCATTACGAGGAGTTCACCAATGCCCATGCCGACCCACCTCCCCGGACCGAACGCCGACGTCTGGGACTGGCAGATGCGCGGTTCCTGCCGAGGCGTGGACTCCGCCGTGTTCTTCCATCCCGACGGCGAACGCGGGCGCGCCCGCACCGCACGCGAGATGCGGGCCAAGGAGATCTGCCGCGCCTGCCCGGTGCTCATGCAGTGCCGTAGCCACGCGCTGAAAGTCAGCGAGCCCTATGGCATCTGGGGCGGCATGTCGGAGACCGAGCGCGAGATGCACGCGCGGCGCAACCGCCGCCGCATGGCCGTCTGAGCAGCGACCGGCCGTCGCCCGGCAGCCGCGACGCGAATCCGCGACCCATCCGTATCGCGCGGCGCGCCGAATGCCTAGCAAATAAACGGCCACTGAAACACCAGATGCACGATCACCGGCCGAACCGCGTCGGCACACCGCTGTCGTAGTTCGGAACCGACGCTGACGCGCGGCATCGGGCGGTCACCACCGCTGCACCCGCGGTCGCGGCGAGCAGAAGCCGCACGGTTGTCGCCCGGTGGCGAGCGGGAGCTGTTGGCGTGTCACATCTGAATTCGCCCGGCGTTTGGGAGTTCACCGCAAAGTAGCTGAGCTGCTTGCGGTTTGCTGGCACCCCACTGGAAGGAGGCGATAGCGGCACGCTACGGTAGTGACCGATGACACAGAATGGAGCGTTGTGACAACGCGGCCGCCAGCCGCAGAGGGCGACTCGTTCCGAAGAGAAGCCTTCCCACCGAGTGTGGATTCTGCGGTGTCGGCACGCGCAGCCGAAAGCATCGAACTAGCCGCTCTCTTGCACCGTTGCGGTCAGTCCGATCAGGAAGCTTTCGCCGAACTGTACGACCGGACGTGCGCGCGCGTGTTCGGTCTGGTGCTCCGGGTGCTGCACGATCCGGGGTACGCGGAGGAGACCACGCAAGAGGTGTATCTCCAACTCTGGCGTACCGCAGCCAGCTTCGACCCCGCGAAGGGGTCGGCGGTGACATGGTTGATGACGCTCGCCCATCGGCGCGCGGTCGACCGGGTCCGCGCCGAACAAGCCCATACCCAGCGGGAAGTCGCCTACGGGATAAGGGTTCTCGGCAACGAGTTCGACGAGGTGACCGAAGAGGTCGAGCGCAGGCTCGAACAACAGGCCGTTCTCGAAGGACTCACCGGCCTCACGGAAACCCAGCGAGAAGCCATCTCGCTGGCCTACTACGGCGGCCGGACCTATGCGGAGGTGGCCACCTACCTCGGCGTAGGGTTACCGACCGTTAAGTCCCGGATTCGGGATGGATTGACACGACTGAAGAAAAGTTTGGGGGTGACGTGAGATGAACGAAGCCCAGATCGATCTCGCGCACACCGTCGCGCTCGGATCGATCGACGACGAAGACCATCACGCGGTTCAGGAATTGCTCGACGGCGAGGACCCGGTGCTACGCGCCGAGTTCATCGCAGAGGTACAGCAGGCCAAGGACGCTTTGACCGCGCTCGCGGCGGTGACGGCCACCGCGCCGCCCGCCGCGCTCCGGGGTCGGTTGCTCGCGGCCATCGCCGCCGAGCAACCCCCGGTTGCCTCCTAGCGACGACTTCCACTGCGGCTCGCCGCTTTCGGCTCGCGCGTCCACCGCGCTGCCGACTCTCGCTTCGGCGATCTCGCGCGCTCCGCGCCGCGCCTCACGGACGAGGCAGCGGCGTCGTTGAGCCCTCCGCCGCCCCCGAACGCCGAAAAGGCCCCCGGACGCTCGCATCCGGGGGCCTTTCGCACGCTCGTCGCGTCAGTGCGCGTGACCGTGGTGACCGTGGTCGTGCGCCTCCTCGGCGGGCTTGTCGACCACGGCGCTCTCGGTGGTGAGCACCATGCGCGCGACCGACGCCGCGTTGACGACCGCGGAACGGGTCACCTTCACGGGGTCGACGACACCGTCGGTGAGCAGATCACCGTAGGTGAGGGTGGCGGCGTTGAAGCCCTCCTTGCCCTCGGCGACCTTGCTGACCACCACGGCGCCGTCCAGGCCCGCGTTGGTGGCGATCCAGTACAGCGGCGCCTGCAGCGCCTTGCGCACCACCTCGACGCCGATGGCCTCGTCGCCGGACAGCGAGTCGCGCAGCTCGACGAGCTTGGCGCCCGCCTGAACCAGCGCGGTGCCGCCGCCGGGCACGATGCCCTCCTCGACCGCGGCCTTGGCCGCGCTCACCGCGTCCTCGACGCGGTACTTGCGCTCCTTGAGCGCGGTCTCGGTGGCCGCGCCGACCTTGATCACCGCGACGCCGCCCGCCAGCTTGGCCAGGCGCTCCTCGAGCTTCTCGCGGTCCCAGTCGGAGTCGGTGGCCTCGATCTCGCGGCGCAGCTGCGCGCTGCGGGCCGCGATGTCCTCCGCGGTGCCCGCGCCGTCGATGATCGTGGTGTCGTCCTTGGTGACGACCACGCGCCGGGCCTTGCCGAGCAGCTCCAGACCCGCCTCGCGCAGGGTGACGCCCAGGTCCGGGTTGATGACGGTGCCCGCGGTGACCACGGCGAGGTCGTCCAGGAACGCCTTGCGACGGTCGCCGAAGAATGGCGCCTTCACCGCGACGGCCTTGAGGGTCTTGCGGATGGAGTTGACCACCAGGGTGGACAGCGCCTCGCCCTCGACGTCCTCGGCGATGATCAGCACGGCCTTGCCGCTCTCGGCGATCTTCTCCAGCAGCGGGAGGAAGTCCGGCAGCGAGCTGATCTTCTCGCGGTGCAGCAGCACCAGCGCGTCTTCCAGGACGGCCTGCTGGGTGTCGGTGTCGGTGACGAAGTAGGGCGAGAGGTAGCCCTTGTCGAACTGCACGCCCTCGGTGACGACGAGCTCGGTCTCCATCGTCGAGGACTCCTCGACGGTGACGACGCCGTCCTTGCCGACGGTGGTGAGCGCCTTGCCGACCATCTCGCCGAGCTCCTCGTCGCGCGAGGACACGGTGGCGACCTGCGCGATGGCCTTCTCGCCGGAGACCGGGGTGGCCGCGGCGAGCAGCGCCTCGGAGACGGCGTCGGCGGCCTTGGCGATGCCCGCGCCGACGGCGATCGGGTTGGCGCCCGCCGCGACGTTCTTGAGGCCGCCGCGCACCAGCGCCTGGGCCAGCACGGTCGCGGTGGTGGTGCCGTCGCCGGCCACGTCGTTGGTCTTGGTCGCGACGCTCTTGACCAGCTGCGCGCCCAGGTTCTCGAACGGATCCTCGAGGTCGATGTCGCGCGCGATGGTGACGCCGTCGTTGGTGACGGTCGGGCCACCGAAGGCCTTCGCGAGCACCACGTGGCGACCGCGCGGGCCGAGGGTGACCTTCACCGCGTCGGCGAGCTTGTCGACGCCGCGTTCCAGAGCCCGGCGAGCCTTCTCGTCGAACTCGATCTGCTTTGCCATAAGTCCTTTTCCTTGGATGCCTGGGCGACGGGCTCGGTCCGGTGGGCCGTGCGGATGCCGCCCGGTGGGCTGAAACGACGTTGCCCCGGCCCCGCTGGGAGGGGTGCCGGGGCAACGTCGTTACGACTCGATCCCGGGCGGGGCCGGGAAGCGCGGTCCGGTCCGGACCACGCCGAGCGCGGTCACTTGCTGACGACAGCCAGCACGTCGCGCGCGGACAGGATCAGGTACTCCTCGCCCTGGTACTTGATCTCCGTGCCGCCGTACTTGCTGTAGATGACGACGTCACCCTCCTGGACATCCAGCGGGATGCGCTTCTCGCCTTCGTCGTCCCAGCGGCCGGGGCCGACGGCGACGACGGTGCCTTCCTGCGGCTTCTCCTTCGCCGTGTCCGGGATGACCAGGCCGGAGGCCGTCGTCGTCTCGGCCTCGTTGGCCTGGACGAGGATCTTGTCCTCGAGCGGCTTGATGTTCACGCTCGCCACGTTGAGCCCTCCACTTTCAGGGGATTTACGGTCGTCCGGAACTGTTGTCCCGGACCATCGGTTCGGTCACGGTGCTGACCCTGCGCATAGCCCCGTCGTCGCGGGTGCCGGGACCCCTGCTCAGTAGTCACAACTGCTGACATCCGGCGAACGCGTAGGGTGGACGGTTGCCCGGCCGACCGTGTTCACCAGTGCCACTAGCACTCTATACACGAGAGTGCCAGCGCTCAAGGCCGGGCGGTGCCAATTGCGCGTCGACGTTTCCGACACGCCCGGACGTTTCGGCTTGCGCTGACCAGGGTTCGCCACCCCAGAGCCTCGGGGCTTTCCATTGGTTCGCGAAATCTGTAACGTTCGGATAACGGATTGTGACAGTATTAGCGACGGTCGATCCTCGGTCCGCCATGTTCATCACGAACCGGCGTCCGGGGGAGGCATCGAGCGTCACGAAAGAACCAGCACAGCGTCACAAGTAGTACTGCGTCACAGGTAGCACAGCTTCACCGGTTGCACAGCGTCACAGATTCCGTTGCGCCACAAAGCTTCACCCAGAGGGCAAGTCCACACGTGATCCAAGGCCGGTTCCAGCGACCCACCCGGACGGCGGTCCGGCCGGATCCCGAGTCCGGATCGCTCGCCGACAAGGCGACGGTCCGGAAGTCCATTCGAGATGGTCGGCGACACGATGACCATCCGCTCGAAGGGAGGTGAACATGCGAACGTCCCTCGGCATCTCCGCCGGGAACGAGGTCGTGTGCTCGGCGCTGGTCGCCACGGCGTCGAACGGCGCCCAAAGTTTCGACTACCGAGTCGTTTCCGCCGACGCGGCCCATTCCGATATCGGTGATCTCGTCGCGTCCTCGATCGACCTGATGACCACCCAGCTGCCGACTCAGCAAGTGCCGCACGACATCGCGTGGCCGACGCAGCCGGTCGGCGTCCGCTTCGCGGGCACCGTCGCGACGGGTATGGAAGCGGCGGCGGGCAAACCGCCGACCAGCGTCGCCGTCGCCTACCGCAACAAGGAACAGGCGCAGGTGATCCGTTCGGCCACCGGCAAACAGCGCGAGCTGAAGCTGGTGCCGGAAGGCACGGCCGCGCTGACCTTCCTGCGCCACACCGGCCTGCTGGACCGCTACGAGACGGTGGCCATCGTCGACCTCGGCGCGACCGGTCTGAGCGTCACCGTCGCCGATCAGGCCGACGGCAATGTCCTTCACTCCGAACGCATTCACGCGATCAGCGGCAACGCCATCGACGACCTGATCTACCACCACCTGCTCGACGTGCACTACGCCAGGCGCGGCACCAGGCCGAACCGCGGCATGCTGACCAACCGCGGACGCGCCGCGAAGGAACATCTTTCGGTGGCGCCCGCGGTCACCATCGACCATGTCGCGGGCCGCCCGCTCAAGCTCACCAGGGCCGATTTCGAGGAGCTGATCGGCGATCTGCTGCGCGACATCGCCCGGTTCAGCGCGGCGGTGTTCGCGCGAGCGCCGAAGAAGCCGCAGGCGGTGGCGGTGATCGGCGGCGGCGCGAACATTCCCGCGGTCCTGCGGATCCTCGAACGTGAGCTGGACGTGCCGGTGCTCACCGTCGACGATCCGGAGGCGGTGATCGCCAAGGGCGCGGCACTGGTGGCCGATGCCGCACAGCCGTCCGGCTTCCCGGTGACCGCGCTCGGCGGCGACGCGCCGGCGGGCACCTTCACCAAGGTCATCGGAACCCTCGCCGGAGCCATCGTGGTGGTCGGACTCGTAATCGGCTACGGCTTCAAGACCTTCGCGCCGACGTCGGACGAGGAGGTCTCCCCCGCGGGCACGACCAGCAGCGCCCTGGTGCCCACCGCGCCCGTCACGGTGGCGCCGCAGACCGGCACGGGAACCGACACCTCCGGCGGTCGCGAGACGGTCAACCGGACCACCGGCTCGACGCCGCCGGTCACCGAGGACGCCGGTCCGTCGTCGACCCGCACCGGCGCCGTGTCCACACCGTCGCCGAATCCCACACCGTCGGCTGCGCCGATCCCCTCGGTCCAGCCGACGCTGCGCCCGGACCCGAACCTGCCGCCCATCCCGTTCCCGGAACTGCTGGGCCCGCTGCTGAATCCGCCCGGCGGTTCCTCGGTGCCCACGCAGCAGAACCGCGAGGAATACGGGCCGTCGACCAGCCCGCCGCCTCCTGCGGGCGGCCCGTCGCAAACGCCCGCGCAGACTCGGATCCCGTTCACACCGCCTCCTGCGAGCGCCCCTTCCCAGGCGCCCGCACAAACCCGTATCCCGTACCCGATGCCCCGCTCCAATTCGGGCTCCGCCCGGCACGGCACGGTGAACGCGCTACCGCTGCTCGAACTCGAGTTCGCTCCGCACGACTGAACGAGCCACGACAGCCGGACAACTCGCTCCGGCGAGGACCGATGGCCGAGCGATTCGCTTCGGCCATAGGGCCGACTGCGCTGACCAGACGACCGACTCAGCCGAGCGACTCGCTGCCGAACGACCGATCTGGCCGAACGAACCCACGCTGGCCGAAGGATGTGCAGGGCAAGCGATTCGAACCGGTCCGCGGGTACGTCACTCGGCAGACGCGCACGGCTGGGGAGCGCTCGCTGCCGACCGAAAGGACGCCCGGATAAGCGATTCGGGCCAGCCCGCAGGTACAACCGCCCGGTGGATAGCTCGGTCGCAAGGCGATGGTGCACTCGGCGCAGGTGCTCGAGCGGGCGCCGACTTCGGCGCGGGCGCGACCGCCCTCAGGCGATCTGGCTGACCGAGACCGGCAGGCCCGGGTCGGTGGCGACCGTGAGCGGCGAGGGTTTCGCTCCGCCCGCGATGACGTGCGCGCCGAGGGCGGCGATCATCACGCCGTTGTCGGTGCACAGCCGCGGTTTCGGCACCCGCAGCGTCAAACCCGCCGCCGCGCAGCGCTCTTCGGCCAGCGAGCGGATTCGCGAGTTGGCGGTGGCGCCGCCGCCGAGCACCAGGGTGCCGACACCGACGTCCTGGGCCGCGCGGATGGCCTTCATGGTCAGCACGTCGGCGACCGCCTCCTGGAAGGACGCGGCGATATCCGGAATCGGCAGGTTCTCGGTCGCGACCCCGGCGCGCTGCGCGGACTCCACGTGGCGGGCGACGGCGGTCTTGAGACCGGAGAAGGAGAAGTCGTAGCGCGGGTCGCGCGGCCCGGTCATGCCGCGCGGGAACGCGATCGCCTTCGGGTCGCCACTCGCCGCGGCCGCGTCCAGCGCGGGCCCGCCGGGGAAGCCGAGACCGAGCAGCCGGGCGACCTTGTCGAACGCCTCCCCCGCCGCGTCGTCGACCGTGCTGCCGAGTTCGACGATCGGCTCGGCCAGATCGGTGACGTGCAGCAGGTGGGTGTGTCCGCCGGACACCAGCAGCGCGACGCAAGACGGCATCGGCCCGTGCTCCAGCGTGTCCACCGCTACGTGGCCGCCGAGGTGATTGAGCGCGTAGAACGGCACATCCCACGCGGCCGCATAGGCTTTCGCGGCCGCGACGCCGACCAGCAGCGCACCCGCGAGCCCGGGGCCGATGGTGACCGCGATCGCATCGGGCTTTGCGATACCCGCCGCGGAAAGCGCCCGGCGCATGGCGGGCACGATCGCCTCCAGGTGCGCGCGCGAGGCGATCTCCGGCACCACGCCGCCGAAGCGCGCGTGCTGATCCACGCTGGAGGCGACCTCGTCGGCGAGCAGCTCGCAGCTGCCGTCGGGATTGCGCCGAACGATGCCGACTCCGGTTTCGTCGCAGGAGGACTCGATGCCCATGACGATCACGACAACACCTCGTCGGGAAGCGGGAGCGCGGTCAGTTCCGGCCTGCGCATGGTGTAGGCGTCGGCGCCGCTGGGTTGGTAATAGTTCTTGCGCAGACCGATGATGTGGAAGCCGTGCTTGGCGTAGAGCGCGATGGCGGGGGCGTTGTCGGTGCGCACCTCGAGGAAGACCGGTCCGCCGCGCTTGCCCGCCTCCGCGAGCAGCGCCTCCAGCAGCAGCGTGCCGATGCCCGCCCGGTGATAGCTCGGGTCGACGCCGATGGTGTGCACCTCGGCCTCGGGGTGTTCCGCATCACCCAGCAGCGCCACGCCCGCGTAGCCGACCATGCGGCCGTCCTCGGCGCGGGCGGTGATGTAGCGGTTGTGCGAACCGGCCAGCTCCGAGCGGAAGGCGACCGCATGCCACGGATCGTCTTCCGGGAACAGCAGTTGCTCGAGTTCGACACAGCGCTCGATGTCGTCCGCGTTCATCGGCTCGATGTGGAAGGCGTGGGCGCGTACGTCTTCGTCCACCATCACGCTCCCGTCCGATCGAGGGTGCGGTACGCGTTCTCGACGGCGTCCGGCCTGCGCAGGTACAGCGGCACCAGCGGTTCCGGCACGGCGCGCGCGAGCACTTCGGCGGCGGCGACGCGCACCAGGCCCGCGGGCGAGGGCGTCTCCGCCGGAAGCACCGGCAGGTCGAACAGATCGACGTGCGAGGCGGAGCCCGCGATCGCCGTGGCCGAGCCGTGGTCCAGCGCGGCGGGCTTGATCACATCCGGTCCCGCGACGCGGATGCCTGCGCGGTAGCGGGCCCAGTACACCTCGCGCCTGCGCGCGTCGGTCACCACGAGCAGCTCACCGTCGGCCGCGAACTCGCCCTGGGCGAAGACGTCCGAGGCGATCGCGTCCAGACTGCACACGCCGTACACCGGGATGCCGAGGGCGTCACCGAAGGCCGCCGCGGTCGCCATGCCGACCCGCAAGCCGGTGAACGGTCCTGGCCCGACACCGGCGACGACCGCGGCGATATCGGTCCTGGAACGGCCTGCCTCGGAGAGGCATTCGAGGATCTGCGGGGTCAGCACCTCGGCGTGGGCGCGGGCATCGACCCGGACCCGCGAGGAGACGGTGCGCAGCTCGGCCGCGGTGACCGCATCGGGCGCGGCCTGCTCCAGTTCCACCAATCCCGCTGTAACGGCGGGTGTCGCGGTGTCGACAGCTAGTACAAGCATGATTGGCCCAACGATACCGGGTGGTACCTCGACGCGGCGCGGAGCTACCGAGTAGCTAAATCCGCAGGCCGATCCGGCGGCAGGCCCACTGTGACCTGCGTCTACTCGACCCACTCCCAGACCGCGGTTCGCACATCGGATTCCGGTTCTCTGGTCAGCAGCACGCGCAGATGCCGCTCGGCGAGGTGCTCGACGACCCCCAGGCCCCACTCCACCACGACCACCGCCTCGTGCAGATCGGTGTCGAGGTCGAGCGCGTCGAGTTCGTCCAGATCGCCGCCGAGCCGATAGGCGTCCACGTGCACCATCGGCACCGGCGCCGCGCCTTCACGCCGACCCGCCCGGTGCTGCCTGGCGATGATGAAGGTGGGCGAGCTCACTCGGCCCTGCACACCGAGGCCCTCGGCGATGCCGCGCGTCAAGGCGGTCTTGCCCGCGCCGAGCGGACCGTCGAGCACCACGAGATCGCCCGCCCCGAGTTCGGCGGCCAGTTCGCGGCCGAGTGCCTCGGTGTCCTCCACGGTCGGCAGCGTTCGCCGTTGCTGCGTCACCGCCGCCCTCCTTCTCGCCCTGCCGCTGATCGGGGTCGAGCGTACCGGCGCGGTCGCGGTCGGCCGCGAGCAGCTTCGCGATCGGCGCTCACCCTGCTGACGCCTCATCGGCCTCCTTGGCGGGCCCTGTTCCCGACCACCGCTCACAACGACGACACCTCGTCGGCTGACGGGGCGCGGCCGGCTTCACCCCGCCGAAGCCTTGTCGGTTTCCTCGGCGCGGAAGCCCGGCGCCGACAGCTTCGCGACTACCGCCCAAACCGCCGAGGCGGCATCGACGTCGTTGGCGCGGAAGACGCGGCGCCACCACCGCTCACCACTGACGCCGCATCGGCCTCCTCGGCGCGGAAGCATCTGGCGCGAACAGCTTCCCGATCGGCGCTCACCCTGCCGAAGCTCTTCGGCCTCCTTGGCGGGGCTCTGTTCGCGACCACCGCTCACCACGACTACACCGTGGCAGCTCGTCTGGGCGCGGCCAACTCCTCCGACGGCGTCCCATCGGCTGCCTCGCCCGGAAGAACCCGGTGCGAACAGCTTCCCGATCGGCGCTCGATCCGGCGAGGCCGCGTCTGCCTCGCGGAAGAGCCCGGCACGAACAGGCCTCGCGTCCGCCGCTCACCCGACGACACTGCGTCGGCCGCCTGAGCGCGGCCAGATCACTCCGCCGACGCCTCATCGGCCTCCGCGGCACGGAAGAACTCGGCGGCACCGCTCACCCGCCGAGGCTGCGTCGGCGTCGGCGGCACGGCTCACCCGCCGAGGCCGCGTCGGCGTCGTTGGCGCGAAAGAACCGGCCCGAACAGCTTCCCGATCGGCGCTCACACCGCGGAGGCCACGTCGGAATCGTTGGCGCGAAAGAACCCCAGCGCGGTGCGGTTCGCCTCCGCCGCTCAGCCCAACGGCGCCGCGTCGGCCGCATGGGCGCCGCCAGCTTCACTCCGCCGACGCCTCACAAGCCTCCGCCGCGCGGAAGACTCGGCGGCACCGCTCACCCGCCGAGGCCGCGTCCGCATCGTTGGCGAAAAACCGGCCCGAACAGCTTCCCGATCGGCGCTCACACCGCCAGGGTCACGTCGGAATCGTTGGCACGGAAGAACCCGGCGCGGGCGTTGTTGACGTCGTTGGCGCCAAAGAACCTCGGCGCAACTAGGTTCCGTTCGCCGCTCAGCCCCACGGCGTCGCGTCGGCCACATGGGCGCGGCCAGCTTCACCCGCCGACGCCTCATAGGCCTCCGCAACGCGGAAGAACCCGGTGCCACCGCTCACCCGCAGAGGCCGCGTCGGCGTTGGCCGAAAGAACTCCGGCGCGACCCGGTTCACCTCCGCCGCTCACCACGACGACGCCGTGCCGGCTGACCGGGGGCGGCCCGCTTCACCCGGCCGATGCCTCGTCGAGTTCCTCCGCGCGGAAGAACCCGGCGCGTACCAGGAGCCGGTGTAGCGCGTCGTTGATGGTGTCGGGGAATTGCAGGTGCGGCATATGGGCGGCCTCGGCGAGGCGGATCAGTTCGCTGTTCGGCAGTTCGCGGGCGAGGGCGCGCGAGTTGCGGAACGGGATCACCAGATCGTGCGCGCCGCCGAGGACCAGCACGGGAAGACCGGCCAGCGTCGGCAGGGCGGCGGACTCGTCGTGCAGCTCAATGGCTTTCAGGAACTTGACGATCGTCTCCACCGGGGTGTCGTCGATCATCAGCGTGCTGAATCTGGACAGCGTCGGGCTGACCGGGCCGTGGAACGAACTCACGTGCAGGATCGGCGTGATCAGGTGCCGCACCGTCGACCGACCGGCCTGCACCAACGCGGGCGCGGTGTGCACGGCGAGCCGGAAGCCGTCGATCGCCGGATTGCGCAGCAGCTGGGTGATGCCCGCCGCGGTGACTTCTGCGGCCGCAGTGGAGATCAGTGCGATCGCGATCACCCGTCGCTCGAACAGCTCGCGGAACTGGGCCGCCGCCGCGAGCACGGCCATACCGCCGAGCGAATGACCGACGAGCGCGACCGGTCCGGTGGGCGCGGTCGCCTCGATGACGGCGGCAACGTCGCGGCCCAGCTGCGCCACGGTGCAGCTCTCGGTGGTCGGTGTGCCGGAGCGCCCGTGCCCGCGCAAGTCGAAGAAGACGAGCCGAACCGCTGCGCCCCAGCGCTTTTCCAGGTCGCGCCGCTGAAAGTGGAAGGACTCCATGCTGTTGCAGAAGCCGTGCACGAAGACGACGGTCAGTGGCGCGTCGACCGGACCGCACTCGCGGGTGGCGAGCCGGACGCCGTCTTCGGTGACGACCGCGCCCGCCCGGTCATCGGCCATGAGCGCGAAGTTCTCGTCGCGGTATTCGTCGCGACGCGCGGGCCAGAGCACTCGCGCGCCCGCGCGGCGCAGCGCGTGCGCCCCGGCCAGCGCGCCGACCATGCCCGCGGTCGCCATCCCGCCGCGCCAGATGTTCGTGTGACTGTTGTTGCCCCGCAGTGCTTTCGGTCGTCGCGCTCGCATCGAGAACCCCTCATCTGTCGGCGGAACGCACGTCGACGAGTCCAGCACACGCCATCAGGACGGGCAAGCTCCGACGTGTCGCCGCGCGACCCGTCCGCGCGGCGAGCAGACGATCTCGTAGTGGATCGTGCCGAGCACGTCGGCCCAGTCCTGGGCGACAGGCTGGTCCGGGCCAGCGCCGAACATGATCGCGTTGTCGCCCTCGGACACGCCCGCGGCGTTGTCGCCCAGGTCGACGACGAACTGATCCATGCACACGCGCCCGACGTTGGGGCGGCGCGCGCCGCCGAGCCACACGTCGAAGCGGCCGCTCAGCGGACGGAACACGCCGTCGGCATAGCCGGCGGGGATGAGGGCGACGGTGGTGTCGTGCGGCGCGATCCACTGGTGTCCGTACGAGACACCCTCGCCCGCGGCGACCCGTTTCACCAGGGCGACCTGGGCCTGGAACGTCATCGCGGGGCGCAGGCCGAAATCGCCCATCTCCGGGACCGGGCTCAGGCCGTACACCGCGATGCCGGGGCGCACCATGTCGAAGGCCAGGTCGGGGCGGGTGACCGCGGCGGCGGAGTTGGCCAGGTGCGCGACCTCGGGCGGCAGGCCGTGCCGCTCGGCGGCGGCGATGGCCTCGACGAACCGGTCGCGCTGCACGTCGAGGAACGGGTGGTCGGGCTCGTCGGCGTGCGCCAGGTGCGAGAAGATCGCGCGGAACCGCACGACGCCCTCCGCGACCAGGTCACGCAGGGCGGCGAGGACCTTCGGGTATTCGTCCGGGGCGATGCCGTTGCGGTTCAAACCGGTGTCGACCTTGAGGGTGACCGTCGCGGTCTGGCCGATCCGCCGCGCCGCCGCCTCCACCCACTGCAGATTCGGGAGCGAGGAGACGCCGATCTCGATGTCGGCCGCGATCGCCGCGGCGTAGTCGGAGCCGGAGTTGTGGAGCCAGCACAGAATCGGCGCGTCGATCCCGGCCGCGCGCAGGTCCAGCGCCTCCGGAATCGTGGTCGTCCCGAGCTCCCGAGCCCCCGCCGCCAATGCGGCCCGCGCGACCTCCACCGCGCCGTGGTTGTAGCCGTCGGCCTTCACCACCACCATCACCGCCGCGTCTCCCGCGTACTCCCGCAGGACCCGCACATTGTGGGCAATAGCATCGAGATCGACGACTGTCTCCACTTGCGCACTCACAACAGCCGATCCTGCCATTCCGGGTATGGGCGCTGTCAGGGAGTACCGATTCCGCTGGTCACTGGGGTGTGCCAGAGGGTGACCGGTGAGAAGTGGAGGTGGGTTCGGCGGGGTTTGGGGTGGGGTCGCAGTGGTTGTGGAAGTGAAACGGTGGCGTCCACGGGGGTGGGGTTGGGCCTTGTCAACCCGGCTAACGCGTCCAGCCACTCCCCGGCAATCGGCGATCGGTTCGGCGGTTCCGTGAGCGGGCGGATGAGGAGGTGGGTGGCCGATGGTCGCGGGGCCTAGCGGCTGGATCGCGGGGGGCGAGATGGTCGCGTTGTCGTGGGCACCTCGCGTTTGGATGGTGGCTGGGGATCGGGTCCGTCGTTTTCGCCCGGGGGCCTCACGTGCGCGTGGCTGTTGGAATCCGGTTGGTTGCTTCTGGTGGGCGAGTCGCGTTTGGGCTGGTGGCTGGGAATTTGGTCGGTTGCGTTCTGTGGGCGACCCGCATTCTGGCTGGCGGCTGGGAAACCGGTTGGTCGCGGTCTGGCTGGCGAATCGCGTTGGGGGTGGTGGCTGGTGAACCGGTGGGTCGCGCTCTGGTGGGCGACTCGCGTTTGGGGTGGTGGCTGGTGAGCCGGTGGGTCGCGCTCTGGTGGGCGAATCGGCATTCGGGGTGGTGGCTGGGAAACCGGTGGGTCACGTGCTGGTGGGCGACTCGCGTTTGGGGTGGTGGCTGGGAATCGGGTTGGTCGCGCTCTGTGGAGCAACTCACGTTTGGGGTGGTGGCTGGGGCGAGACTCCAAGAGCTCTACGCCCTCGCATAGTGCGCCTACCCAGGTATTCCTCGAAGCAGTGCTGGGCACGACGAGTGCCGTACCCGACTTACCTCCCGCAGTCGGGGTGGGATAGCGCAACTCCCAGCCCGGTCCACCGGCTGTGGTTACGTCCACAGAGCCGGGATAAGAGAGCGGCGAAATCGACGGGAGAGAAATGGTGGTTACCGAGGCGGTTTCAACCACCATATGACTACCGTCGAAACCATTTCACTATCGACGGTAGTCAAATGGCGGTAGAGCCCTTGACACCAGAGGAGCCAGAAGAGCCCACAACCGACAAACGCGACATCACCCCTCCCGTCACCGCCCCACAACGCAACCACAGCCGGTCGACCACGCTGGAAGTCGAACCCCATGCACCCAACAGCGGGAGGTAAGCCGGGTACCCCACCTAACGCGCCCAGCACCGCTCACGGGCAAACCATGGCAGGCAAACCAATTCGAATCAGCGAACCCCGGGAACCACGTTCGAGACGCAACCCCGAACCGAACCATCGCCACCCGCTTCCCCACCACTGGAGAAACCAGCACTCGGCACACCAGCCTCCGGCTGTCACTGCTAAGCCATTCAGCACATGCCCAGCCCCGCCATCAAACCCGGGGCAACGTCGGGGCAGCGCCGCCACCGGATCGCGCACACAGCACCAAAACACCCCAGCCACCTTCACTCACCCAACGAACGCAAGGTGCGAATGGCCGCGCGAACGTGACCGAGGAGCGGCGTCGCCGAGATCGGCGCAGCGGTGGGATGGTTCTCGTGGGCGGCGAGGTTGGCAGCCAAAGCGTGAACCCGCGCGGCGGCAGCGGCGGACCAGGCGGAGTCGCACCCGGCGGCGAGCAGGCCTCCGATGACACCCGAGAGGACATCGCCCGCGCCCGCGGTGGCAGCCCAGGAACCGCCCGCCTCGTTGACGAACACCGGTCGGCCCGGCGCGGCAACCAGGGTGGCTCGGCCCTTGAGCAGCACGGTGACCTGCCATTTCTCGGCGAGATCGCGCACCGCGCCGATCCGATCCGGGCCCACTTCCTGACCGGTCAGCCGAGCGAATTCCCCGGCGTGCGGGGTCAACACCGTCGGCGCGGTCCGGCCGCGCACCAGGTCGGGGGCGGCGGTGAGCAAGGTCAGACCGTCGGCGTCGACCACTGTCGGCAGGTCGGTGGCGAGTATCTGCTCTAGCCGTTCGCGAGCGGCCGCGTCCGTGCCCGAACCTGGGCCGAACACCCAGGACTGCACCCGACCGGTATCGGAAACACTTTGTGCCGCAATCACTTCTGGGAAATGCGTAAGCACTTGCGACGCACCGGTGCCCGCGTAGCGCACCATGCCGGAAGTGGCCGCCACCGCGCCGCCCGTGCACAAAACGGCCGCGCCGGGATAGGTTTCGCTGCCCGCGCAGATGCCGGTGACGCCCTGGGTGTACTTGTCATCGGTCGGCCCCGGTACCGGCCACCGTGCACCGATCTCCGCCGGTTCGAGTGCGGCGAGTTCAGGTTCGGGGAGCTCTAAACCGATGGGTACCAATTCGATTCGTCCACACCACGGCGCGGCCAACGCGTGCACCGGCTTGTACGCACCGAACGCGACCGTCACCGCCGCGCGCACCGCGGGCCCCGCCACCGCCCCGGTATCCGGATCGACACCGCTCGGCAGATCCGCCGCCACGATTGGAACGCTCACCCCCGCGACGAGTTCCGCGGCCCGCGGCCGCAACGGGCCGCGTCCGGAGATGCCGACGATGCCGTCGACGACAAGATCGGGCGCGCCGACTTCCTCGCGCACCCGCCCACCCGACGCACGCAGTGCGGCAAGGCCTTTCGCGTGCGCGCGGGCCGGGTCGAGCAGCACCGCCGTCACTTCCACGCCTCGTCGGCGCAATTTCGCGCCCGCCCACAGGGAATCGCCGCCGTTGTCGCCGGAGCCCACCAGCAGCGTCACGGCCCGCCCCGCGATGCCCCCGGTCCGCGCGCGCAGCTCGCTCGCGACGATCGTCGCAAGGCCGTGCGCCGCACGCTGCATGGGCATCCCCTCGGGCACCCTCGTGAACAGTTCGGCCTCGGCAGCGCGCACTTCATCGGCGGTGAAATAGCCGCGGTGAACGGACATCGGCGCCTCCACTGGTTGGGGACCTGAGTGCTTCGGGCTGGCCGCCCGTCCGGACACTACCTCCTCGCGCGCCGAATCCGCCGTGCCACAAACCCCGCTGCACGGCTCCGGTCGTGCGCAGGGCTTCCGGCTGTGCCACTAAGCTCGAACATCATGCCGATGGTTAGCCGCGCCAAGTCCGCTCCGATCGTCACCGCGTTCGCCGTGGCGGCGACGCTGTCGCTGGTCGGCTGCGGCTCCGACGAGTCCGCCCCCGAGCGGAACGGCACCGCGCGGGCAACGTCGACAGCCGCGACACCGACCGGCGATCGCAAGCCCGCCAGCGTCACCGTCGACGTGGACGACATGAAGTTCTCCCCTGAGAACGTCACGGTCGGCGTCGGCGACACCGTCAGGTGGAAGTTCTCCGACAAGGCGCCGCACTCGGTGCAGGGCATCGGCGACAAGGCCATGGGCATCAACAGCCCGATCTTCGACAACGGCGAGTGGAGCTACACCTTCACCCAGCCGGGCACCTACCGCTACCTGTGCACCCTGCACCCGGAGATGCGCGGCACGGTCACCGTCCAGTAGGTCCGGTCACACCGGCCGGTACTCCCGCATCCGCGCACCGCGCGCGGACGTGTTCAACGCCTCGACGGCCGCGACGAGCGGCGCCAGTTCCGGGTCCGCAGCTGCCTGTCCAAGCGCGCTGGACAGCGCGGCATCGTGGGTGGGGCGGGCCTGGCCGAGCAGCAACTCACCCTCCGGCGTGACGTCGGTGTAGATGCCGCGCCGGTCGTCCGGGCACAGATAACGCTGCAACAGCCCGCGATCCTCGAGCCGGGAGACCAGCCGCGTCGTCGCGCTCTGACTCAGCACCACCGCGTCGGCGACTTGGTTCATCCGCAGATGCCCGCCGGGTCCGTCGTGCTGGCGACTCAGCACCACCAGCAGCGAGTATTCGCGCACGCTGAGCCCGTGGCCGGACTGCAACGCGCGCTCGATGTGGGCCTCGATCCGATCGTGCAGCAGCGACAGTGCGTACCAGCCATCGGCGAGACCGGTCAGGGCGGCATCCGCGGTCATGCCATCAGGATACCCACCTTCCGCAATAGCCCGCGCTTGCAATTATCACGCGTCTGCAATTATTGTTGACGCCTGTAATGCTCAGGCGCAATCTCCTGTGGAGGCTTCATCCATGCCGCTCGCACTGCTCGCCCTGACTCTCGGGGCCTTCGGTATCGGCACCACCGAATTCGTCGTGGTCGGGCTCCTGCCCGACATCGCCGACACCTACGCGGTGTCGATCCCCACCGCCGGGCTCCTGGTCACCGGCTACGCACTCGGCGTCGTACTCGGCGCACCGGTGATGACGGGTCTCGGAACCCGCATCGCCCGCAAACGCATGCTGCTCGGCATGCTCGTCCTGCTCGTCGCTGGAAACGTACTCTCCGCTGTGGCACCGACTTTCGGTGTCATGCTGACCGGGCGGATCGTCGCCTCGCTGGCGCACGGCGCGTTCTTCGGCATCGGCGCGGTCGTCGCGGGCAGCCTGGTGGCGCCCGACCGCAAGGCCGGTGCGATCGCCATCATGTTCACCGGACTCACCCTCGCCACGGTGGCCGGCGTGCCGCTGGGCACGCTGATCGGGCAGCAGTTCGGCTGGCGGCTCACCTTCCTGCTCGTCGCGCTGGTCGGACTCGTCGGCCTGGTCGGAGTCGCCGCTCTCGTCCCGGAACAGCCGGCGCCTCGTGACGCGCGGCTCGTCCACGAATTGGCCGTCTTCCGCAACCCGCAGGTTCTGCTCGCGATGGCGATGACCGTGCTCGGCTTCGGCGGCGTCTTCGCGGCGATTACCTACCTCGCGCCGATGATGACCGAGGTCACGGGCTATGCGGAGAGCTCGGTCACCTGGCTGCTGGTGCTGTTCGGGCTCGGCATGTTCGTCGGCAACTTGATCGGCGGCCGCTACGCCGACCGCCACCTCATGCCGATGCTCTACACCGCGCTCGCCGCGTTGGCCGCGGTCCTCGCGCTCTTCACGCTCACCGCGCACAGCAAGCCGGCCGCCGCGATCACCGTGGTGCTGATCGGCGCGCTCGGTTTCGCCACCGTCCCGCCGCTACAGAAGCGGGTCCTCGATCAAGCCGCGGGCGCCCCGACTTTGGCCTCGGCGGTGAACATCGGCGCCTTCAATCTGGGCAACGCCCTCGCGGCGTGGCTCGGCGGGCTGGTCATCGCCGCGGGCTACGGATACACCGCACCGAATTGGGTCGGGGTGGCGCTGGCGGTCAGCGCGCTCGGGCTCGCGGTCGTGTCCGGTGTGCTGGAGCGCAGGCCAGTTCGGGATGCCGATGATGCGCAGCGGGAGCTCGTCGCCACCCACTGAAGCCGAACGGGCCCCGGAGTCGCTCCGGGGCCCGTTCACATGCTCTGAGAGTTATTCGACCGTCACCGATTTCGCCAGGTTCCGCGGCTTGTCGACGTCGTAACCGCGCTCCTGCGCCACCTCGGCGGCGAAGATCTGCAGCGGGACAGTCGAGAGCAGCGGCTGGAAAAGCGTTGGCGCCGAGGGGATTTCAATGAGATCGTCGGCGAACGGACGCACCGTGTCGTCGCCCTCCTCCGCGATCACGATCGTCCGCGCGCCACGCGCCTGGATCTCGCGGATATTGCTGAGCAGCTTGGAGTGCAGCACCGCGCGACCCTTCGGCGAGGGCATCACCACGATCACCGGCAGTCCGTCCTCGATCAGCGCGATCGGGCCGTGCTTGAGCTCGCCGGCGGCGAAGCCCTCGGCGTGCATGTACGCGAGTTCCTTGAGCTTGAGCGCACCCTCCAGCGCCACCGGGTAGCCCACGTGGCGGCCGAGGAACAGCACGGTCGGGACGTGCGCCAGTTCCCTCGCGATCGCGCGCACCTGCGGCGCGGTCTCCAGCACTCGCTCGACCAGCTTCGGCATGGCCTCCAGCTCGCGGAACTCGCGCGCCACCTCGTCGGGGTACTTGGTGCCGCGGGCCTGCGCCAGCGCCAGACCCACCAGGTAGTTCGCGGCCACCTGAGCCAGGAACGCCTTGGTGGAGGCGACGCCGATCTCGGGACCGGTGCGGGTGTAGAGCACCGCGTCGGACTCGCGCGGGATCTGCGCGCCGTTGGTGTTGCAGATCGCGAGCACGCGCGCCTTCTGCTCCTTGGCGTGCCGCACCGCCTCCAGCGTGTCGGCGGTCTCACCGGACTGCGAGATCGCCACGACCAGCGTCGACCGGTCCAGAACCGGGTCGCGGTAGCGGAACTCGCTGGCCAGCTCCACCTCGACGGGCAGGCGCGTCCAATGCTCGATCGCGTATTTGGCCAGCAGACCGGCGTGATACGAACTGCCGCACGCCACCACGAAGACCTTGTCGAACTCGCGCAGCTCCTGATCGGCGAGACGCTGCTCGTCGAGCACGATCCGGCCGCCGGACTCGTCGGTGGTGAAGTGCCCGATCAAGGTGTCGGCGACCGCGGTCGGCTGCTCCTCGATTTCCTTGAGCATGAAGTAATCGTGGCCGCCCTTCTCGGCGGCCGCCAGATCCCAGTCGATGGTGAACGGGCGGGTGCGCACTCCGTCCTCGGCGCCGGAGAAGTCGGTGACCTTGTAGCTGTCCGAGGTGATCACCACGGCCTGGTCCTGACCGAGCTCGACCGCCTCGCGGGTGTGCTCGATGAACGCGGTGACGTCCGAGGCGATGAACATCTCGCCCTTGCCGACGCCGACGACCAGCGGGGTGCTGCGGCGCGCCGCGACGATCACGTCCGGGTGGTCGGCGTGGGTGAACACCAGCGTGAACGCGCCCTCCAGGCGGCGCAGCACGGCCAGCGCGCTGGCCGGGAAGTCACCGGCGGTCGGCCCGTCGGCGTAGGCGCGGGCCACCAGGTGGACCGCGACCTCGGTGTCGGTGTCGCTGAGCAGCTCGACGCCCGCGTTCTCCAGCTCGCGCCGCAACGGCGCGAAGTTCTCGATGATGCCGTTGTGCACCACCGCGACCTTGCCGGAGATGTCGCGGTGCGGGTGCGCGTTGCGGTCGGTCGGCGCGCCGTGCGTCGCCCACCGGGTGTGTCCCATGCCGGTGGTGCCCGCGAAGCCGGCGACCCCGGTCTCGGCCAGCTCGGCCTCCAGATTGGCCAGCCTGCCCGCCTTGCGCTCGACCGCGAGAGCGCCCGCTCCGTCCAGGATTGCGACGCCCGCGGAGTCGTACCCGCGATATTCCATGCGGCGCAATGCGTCAACGACGACGCCGAGCGCGTCCCGGTACCCGACGTAGCCAACGATTCCGCACATGGCTCACCAGAGTACTTATCGGATAACGTTCACGTCGTGTCGGCGTCTGTGAAATCGCTACTGAGCACCCTGACCAGCCGCGGCCCGCACCGGGTGCTGCGGGGGAACCTGGCCATCGCGGGCCAGCCGGGGGTGGTCTACACGCCCGAGAACGGGCTCGGCCTGCCCGCCGTCGCGTTCGGACACGGCTGGCTCACCGGCGTCGCCAACTACCGTGAACTGCTCCAACACCTGGCGTCCTGGGGTTTCGTCGTCGCCGCACCCGACACCGAGCGCGGGCCGATTCCGTCACATCTCGGCCTGGCGACCGACTTGCTCACCACGCTCGACATCTGCACCGGCGTGCGCCTCGGCGACGGCGAGATCAGCGTGCACCCCGACAAGCTCGCCTTGGTCGGGCACGGCATGGGTGCGGGCGCCGCCGTCATCGCCGCGGCACAGCGCCGAGTCGCCGCGATCGCCGCCCTCTACCCCGCGCCGACCGCCCCCTCCGCGGAGACCCTCGCTCCCGACCTCGACATCCCCGCGCTCGTCGTGGCCGGCGACGACGTTTCCTCCGTCAGCTGCAACGCGCTGTCCCTGACCGCGGCCTGGGGCGGCGAAGCGCTCCTGCGCACCGTCGACGGCGCCTCCCACAACGGCATCATCGAGGGCCGCCGCGCCCTCGCCGCCCTCGGCGCGAGCAAGCACGAAGCCAAGACGTCCCGCACCACCCGCGCCCTCCTCGTCGGCTACCTCAACTACCACGTCCTCGGCGACAAGACCTACAAGCCCTTCGCCGACCCGGAAGCCGCCATCCCCCACACCCAACTCGTCGACCCGAACGCCCCGCGCGAAGAGGAACGGCCGAAACTCTCTGTCGGCACCCTCGCCCAGTTGCTGCGGAAGTAGCGCGGCTCACCCGCAGATCGGCGCGTCCACCCACCAGTGGTCGATGAGCTGCTCGGCCTTGTAGCCCGTTCGATCGATACCGATCAAGTACCTGGACAGCCGCGGGTCGTCCGGGAAGGTAGTGAACACGTCGCCTTCGGGTTCAGATCAACCAACTCTTGCGCCGGTAGTACTCCGACTCGGGGTCATCGTCCTCATCGATCGGTGTGACCACATCCTTCGATTTGCGCGCCGCGATGGACCGGGCGATCGCCTCCCGCTGCTCCCGTGCCTCCGCCGCGAGTCGTTCCTGCTCGGCACGGGCCTCGACTTCCTGCCGCTCCTTTTCCTCGGCCTCGGCCTGGGCCTTGGCGATCTCCTCGCCGTGCTCTGCCCAGAACTCCCGCATCGCCGCCGCGGACTGCTCCGCGAGTTCGCGACTCTTGTCGGCTGTCCTCCGGTTTATATCGATCAAATCTTCGGAGATCGCCGCGGATATCCGACGGCACTCGTCGCCGATCCGGTCCATCTCCTCGGCGTAATTCACCATGACTGCACTCCTAGCCGTTCCCGATCACACTGCCTGGACCGGAATCACAACGGTCCCGCCTCGGCCAACTGCGCACCGCTGTCGAACGGCTCCTCCGGTTCCGCGTCCTCTTCCACAACGGGCGCCGGAATCGGCTCCGGCTTGTACTCGCCGTCCTCTTCCCGCTTGGTACTTGGCGGAACCGACGGCGTCGCACCGGGATTGCCGGTACCGCCCTCGGGATTCTGACCGCCGTCGGCGGGCTTGTCCTCGCCGGGAGGCGGAGTCTCTTCCTCGCCAGGCTTCTGCTCGGTACCCGTGATGACCGGATTGCCGTTCTCGTCGAACTTCATGCCGTATTCGTGCGATGTGCCGTCGGGATCGGTGGCGACCAGCTTCAACTGTCCGTCGGGACCCATTTCGACCGTCAAATGCTTTCCAGCGAGGTCGAACTCGGCCTTCGCCTTGTCGTCCTTGTTCTCCTCGTCGGTCTTCGCGTCCTCTTCCGACTGCTTCGTGACCTCTTCCAACTGCTCCAATGCCGTGTCGACGCCGTCTTGAATGACGCCGCTCAGCGCGCTGAGGCCCGTGCTCAATCCTGTAGTGAGGGTGCTTGCCAGCGGAGAGAGCGTGCTCACCAAGCTCGCGAGACCTTCCAACGGGTTGGACGTCGTGGTGTTCGAAGGGTTGGTCGTGTCGTCGTCGGTCGTGTCGTCCGGCGTGGTGCCCGGGCTGGGACCCGGGCTCGGTCCGGGACTTGGGCCTGGGCTGGGACCCGGACCGGGATTTCCCGGCGAAGGGTTGGTGGTTTTGGGCGTCCCGGCGGGTCGGGGGTACGACTCCTCGGAAATCTTCTTCACCGCGTTGATAATCAGATCGTATGCCTCGGTGACCTTGAGATCCGTCTGATTACAGGCTTCGAGGAATTTTGTTGTTTTCGCTGCGTAGTCCGGCTTGAAGACGTTGTCCAGCCAGTGTTTACATCTGTCTTTGATCATCTGCTCGTATGGCGAGCCCGGGAAGATCACGCCGCCCATGAATTGATTTGTGACGTAACCCTTGAAACCGTCTTTGACCCCTTCCAGCATGTCCGGGAAGATGCGCACGACCTTATTGGCTTCGCTGTCCCCGGACCAAGTGTTGGTCCACGAGACACCCTGCGCACCCGAGATGATCGCGTCGATATCTTCGGCCGTCTTGCCGTCGATCCTCACGTGTTCGCCGTGCTCCAAGATCTGGAGAACCTGGTCCGACTTGATTTTGACGGCCAAACGAAGGCTCTGCGGAGCCTTTTCGAAGGCCCCGAGAATTTCCTGCGCGACCTTGGCGTCTGCTTCGGCCAACCTGAGTTGAGTCGACATCATCGTCAGCGCCGCGGTTGCCGCGTCACCCTGCCATGCCTGCGCGATGCTCTGCGACGTCTTCGATTGCGCACCGTACTGTTCTTGCATCGCCGTGACAACCTCTTTCAAGGCGTCGACCGTATGCGTGAGCTTGTCCTCGTTCAGACCGTTCTGCTCGTAATACCGCTTGTGCAACTCTTCGTAGCCCTGCAGGCTGCTGGGCAAATCACCGAAAGCACGCTTATAACGCGGCTCGAATTCTTCGAAGTACAGCAGCATCTTCGATCCGTAATCCAGCAACTGAGCGATAGTGCTGGACACGGGAGCATCGGAAGTCATTCTTCGGTCCCCCGGTCACTTGTTGTTCAGTTCGCTGGCGCGCTGTTCGTCCACGGTGGAGTAACTGACCACCGCCGCGCCGATGACGTCCGCGGTAGCGCCGCTCGCATTGGACCAGTCGTCGATGCGCTGACGCAGCGCTTCGAGCCCGCTCTGGATGTCTTTGCCTTTGCTTTGGTATTTCGTTCCGGCGTCGCCAGGCCCGAAGAGGTTGTCGCTGATCTTCTTGATCTGATTCTTGACGACGTCGGTCGACGCCTGAAGCTCGTTGCTCAACCTGCCGAGCTCACCGGTCTTGACACCAAGCGTGTTGCTCGTGTTGGTCATCAGTACGGGGCCCCTCCGTAGTCGCTTCGTCCGATCCCCAGCTCGGAACCCTAGGTAACCAACCTAGGCACGCCGAGTATCGCCATACCTTGTTCGACGCGCTTGGCCTGCACTCGGTTCCATCGGATCCACGCGATTCGCCGCAGTCGTACCGAGAAACCTACTGGGCGGGGCGGCGCGGCTCAATCGGGGCCGTTGTGCGTGGACGCAGGTTCCGATGATCCGCACATGATGTGCGGATCATCGCAGCCTGCGGCCTTGTTCACCCCTCGGAGGGGTCGGCGTTCGGGGGCCGTATGAGCGTGAGTGTAGTTGGGCGGTGGTAGCTTTCGGGAGTTTGTGGCGGGTGGCTTCGGCAGCGCACCCGCCGCGAACGTCGGCTACTCGCCGATCTTTCCCTGGTCGGTGCGGATCCATTCGGAGGAGCCGTCGGGGTGGCGGTGGAACTCCCAGGCGGCGTAGTCGCCGTCTTTTTCGACGACGGTGACGTGGTCGGCGAGGCCGTCGTGGTCGTAGTCGGTCCAGACCTGCATGGCGTCGTCGCCCTGGGTGGTGATGGAGTCCAGGATGCCGTCGGCGTTGATGTCCTGGGTGGGCTGGTTCAGTTCGACAGCCCCGAGGCCGTCCAAGGGGGTGGACGCGTCGATGTCGGGTAGATCCATGCCCGGGAACTCGCCGGACGTGATCATGGCTCCTCCTCGGACGGGACTCGTGCGATGGTGCGGAACTCCGGCAGGCGCGCGGAATCACCCCATCCTGTCATCCACGAGTCCCTGGCGCAGCCCCCGACCCGGTCACGGTGATCACTTTTTCGGAATCACCAGCCACAGAACGAGGTACAGGATGAACTGCGGGCCGGGCAGCAGGCAGGACAGGACGAACAGCAGCCGGACGATGCCGGCGTTCCAGCCGAAGTACTGTGCGATGCCGCCGCAGACTCCGGCGATCCACTTGTCGTGGGAGGTGCGGGTGAGGCGGCGGACGGGTGCGGTCATCGGATTTCCCTCTCTGGTGTCGATCGCTGTGCCATCCACTCTCCGCGTGCGGGTGCTCGCGCACATCGGTCCGTCGACCCATCGCGACCCTGATTTCCGTGCGCCTCCACTCAGGGTGAAACCCCGAGCGGGGGCGCGGTTCCGGTTCGCCCGGACTCCGAGGGCGTCCTTTCGAGTGCGGCCCCGTGCGGCGGGCCGACGCGAACACGGCAGACTTCTCCCTGTGAGCACCACTTTGCATGCGCGCGGACTCTCCGCCGGACACGGCGAACGCACCCTGTTCGACGATCTGGATCTGACGCTCGCTCCGGGCGACGTGATCGGCTTGGTCGGCGTCAATGGCGCGGGCAAGTCGACGTTGCTGCGCATGCTCGCCGACCGAGCGACGCCCACCGGCTCGATCACGCTCAGCCCGCCGGACGCGACGGTCGGCTACCTCGCGCAGGAGCCGGAGCGGATTCCCGGCGAAACGGTCTTGGAGTTCCTCGGCCGCCGCACGGGGGTAACGGCGGCGCAGCACGCGATGGACTCCGCCGCGGAACGGCTTGCCGAGGGCGGTGCCGACGACTACACGCCCGCGCTGGAACGCTGGCTCGCGCTCGGCGGGGCGGATCTCGATCAGCGGGCAGAGGAGGTCGCCGCCGAGCTCGGCCTCACCGAGAGCCTCGCGAGCGGGTTGGACACGCCGATGACGGGTCTCTCCGGCGGTCAAGCGGCGCGCGCCGGTCTGGCCTCGGTCTTGTTGTCCCGCTTCGACATTCTGTTGCTCGACGAGCCGACCAATGATCTCGACCTGGATGGACTCGCTCGGCTCGAGCAGTTCGTCACGGGCGTGCGGGTGCCGCTGATGGTGATCAGCCACGATCGAGAGTTCTTGGCGCGCACGGTGAACCGGATCGTCGAGCTGGATCTGGCGCAGCAGCAGGTGGGCGTCTACGACGGTAGCTACGAGTCGTACCTGGCCGAACGGGCGATCGCGCGACAGCATGCCAGGGACTCGTACGAGGAGTACGCCGACACCAAAGCGGCGCTGGAGGCGCGGGCGCAGATGCAGCGCAACTGGCTCGAGCACGGAGTGCGCAACGCTCGCCGCAAGGCTCGCGACCCGAAGAAGCTGGATTCCGACAAGGCGGGCCGAAAGATGCGCGCTGAGTCGACCGAGAAGCAGGCGGCCAAAGCCCGCCAGACGCAGCGCCGTATCGAGCGGCTGGAAGCCGTGGAGGAGCCGCGCAAGGAGTGGGAGCTGCGGATGTCCATCGCCGCGGCGCCGCGCAGCGGGTCGGTGGTAGCCACGGTCTCCGACGCGACGGTCACCCGCGGTGATTTCACCCTGGGGCCGGTGACGACCCAGGTCGACTGGGCCGATCGGATCGTGCTGACCGGTGCGAACGGTTCCGGCAAGTCGACACTGCTCGCGCTGCTGCTCGGCAAGATCCAGCCCGACTCGGGGACCGCGGCGCTCGGCTCCGGTGTCGAGATCGGGGAGGTCGACCAGGCGCGCGGACTCTTCCGCGGAACAGCCTCCCTCGCGGACACTTTCAGCGCGGAAATGCCGGACTGGCCGGACGCCGAGGTCCGCACGTTGCTGGCGAAGTTCGGGCTGCGCGGGCCGCACGTGCTGCGTGCCTGCGACACGCTCTCGCCCGGCGAGCGCACGCGTGCGGCGCTGGCGCTCTTGCAGGCACGCGGGGTGAACCTGCTGGTTCTGGACGAGCCCACGAACCACCTCGACCTGCCCGCGATCGAACAGCTGGAGCAGGCCGTCGAATCCTTCACCGGCACGATGCTGCTGGTTACGCACGATCGACGGATGCTGGATTCGGTTCGCGCGACCCGACGTTGGCATATGGACAACGGCAAACTCGTCGAGGACTGACCGGTCTTCCCGGAGTTGGGTAACCATTGCTCACCGCCCCCGCATCGCGCACCGGATGGGCTCGATGAAGTTTTCGGGTCGCTGGTACACATCGGTGGCGGTCGCGTAGTAGACGGTCCAGCCGTCCGCGGAGAGCCAGTTGTGCCGCCGGTCGTCGCGCGCTGCCGCGGCTTCGCCGGAATGCCATGTGGCGCTGTCGTACTCCAGGCCGATCCGCCACTCGGGCCAGCCGAGATCGAGTCGCCGTAGCCCGTTCCTGGTCGACACCTCGACCTGTGGCTCTGGGCGTGGCAGTCCGGCGTCGATACAGCGCAGCCGCGTCCGCGACTCCATTGGCGACTCCGCACGACCGTCCGCGAGTTCGATCAACTCCACCGCTTGCACGTAGCCGCGACGGCCACGGTGACGTTCACTCTCTGCGAGCAAGGCCGTACAGGACAATCCGAGGCGCAGTCCGGAGTCCAACGTCGCCAGTGCGTCGAGGCGGTCGGAGGTACGCGCGACATCGACGGCGGTTCGGATCGCGTTCGTGGCGACGATGCCGTGGATCAGTTCCAGATCCCCCGGCCCTGTCCGATCGCCGTGTACCACCAAGCGCGAGGTCCGCGATCGCTGAACGCCGAGCACATGCGTTGTGCTGCTCCCGGACACCGCGAATCCATGCAGCTCCGCGGCGGTCTCGTACGCGGCTGCCAGCGACTGGGCTCCAATTGATAGTCGCGCGGCCTCCACTCGCAGTTGAGGGGTCGGCGTTGTCGCGGATTCGCGGTAGACACCGTGGAACACGCGCACCCAGTCGCCGCGGTCGACGCGAGTGCGCATTTCGGCACGGGTGTACTCGCACAAGGCCTGCCAGGCGGTGAAGGCGCCGAATTGCTTGTCTCGAACTTCGGTCAGTCCCGGTCGCATGGGACCACTTTGGGCTCATCGCGTGGAGGGCTGGATTTGGTGACCTGGGGAAATGGTTGGGCGGTGGATAACTCTGGGCCTGTGGACAACTCGCCGGTTAGTGGGTGCAGGGACTGATACCGCGTCGGAGGTCGGTGGTACTCGGCTGTTCGTAGGTCCGGGGCTCGGGGTTAGTCGGGCATCTTGGGCGCTCGCCTGTGGTTGTGGCGGGGAAATTTGGCTGGTCGTTCTGATGGGTGACTCGCATTCTGGCTGGCGGCTGGGAAACCGGTGGGTCGCGCTCTGGCTGGCGACTCGCGTTTGGGGTGGTGGTTGGGAATCGGGTTGGTCGCGCTCTGGTGGCCAACTCGTGTCTGGGGTGGTGGCTGGTGAACCGGTGGGTCACGTGCTGGTGGGCGAATCGCGTTAGGGGTGGTGGCTGGTGAACCGGTGGGTCACGTGCTGGTGGGCGAATCGCGTTTGGGGTGGTAGCTGGGAATCGGATTGGTCGCGCTCTGGTGGCCAACTCGCGTTTGGGGTGGTGGCTGGTGAACCGGTGGGTCGCGCGCTGGCTGGCGCCTCGCGTTTGGGGTGGTGGCTGGGAATCGGATTGGTCGCGCTCTGTGGAGCAACCCGCGTGTGGGGTGGTGGCTGGGGCGAGACTCCAAAAGCTCTACACCCTCGCATAGTGCGCCCACCCAGGCATTCCTCGAAGCAGTGCTGGGCACGACGAGTGCCGTACCCGACTTACCTCCCGCAGTCGGGTGGGATAGCGCAACTCCCAGCCCGCTCCACCGGCTGTGGTTACGTCCACAGACCTGGGATGAGGAAGGAGTCGAAATCGACGGGAGAGAAATGGTGGTTACCAAGGCGGTTTCAACCACCATATGACTACCGTCGAAACCATTTCACTATCGACGGTAGTCAAATGGCGGTAGAGGCCTTGACACCAGAGGAGCCAGAAGAGCCCACAACCGACAAACGCGACAACACCCCTCCCGTCACCGCCCCACAACGCAACCACAGCCAGTCGACCACGCCGGAAACCGAACCCACCCCACCCAACAGCGGGAGGTAAGCCGGGTACCCCACCTAACGCGCCCAGCACCGCTCACAGGCAAACCATGGCAGGCAAACCAACCCGAACCAGCGAACCCGGGATCACGTCACCCAACGCAACCACGAAACCGAGCCCGCCGCCACCGCCTTACCCGTTCTAGGAAGACCAGCTCTGGGTACACCAGCCTCAGGCTGTCACTGCCAAGCCTTGAAACACGCGACCAGCCTCCGAAGCCAGCCTCTCGGCACACCCGCCTCCAGCTGTCACTGCCAAGCCTTGAACCGAGGGACCAGCCCGCAAAGCCGAGCTCTCGATTCACCAGCCTGCGAAACCGAGCTCTCGGTTCACCAGCCCGCAACCCTCACCGCCACCCCTGAAACGCCAAGCGATGCAAGCCGACCAACGAACCTAAACCGACGCAACCCGCTTCGCCAGATCATCCGCGAGCTGCTTCGCCTGCACCGGATCCGTCGCCTCGACCATCACCCGAACCAACTGCTCGGTACCGCTGGGACGCAACAGAATCCGCCCGGAATCCCCGAGCACACGCTCCGCTTCCGACACCGCATCACGCACTTCCGGCGCGGCGGCAACAGCCGCCTTGTCGTTCACCGGCACGTTGACCAGCACCTGCGGCACCGTCTCCAGGACGCTGGCGAGGTCGGCGAGGGTGCGGCCGGTCTGGGCCATACGCGCCATCAGGCGCAGGCCGGTGAGGATGCCGTCGCCGGTGGTGCCGTACTTCGGGAAGACCACGTGACCGGACTGCTCGCCGCCGAGGCTGTAGCCGCCGCGGCGTAGTTCCTCCAGCACGTAGCGGTCGCCGACGGCGGTGGTGCGCAAGCTGATTCCGGCGTCGCGCATGGCGATGTGCAGGCCGAGGTTGCTCATGACGGTGGCGACCAGCGTGTCCTTCGCGAGTTCGCCCGCGTCCTTCATGGCGAGGGCGAGGATCGCGAGGATCGCGTCGCCGTCGACGATATTGCCGTCGGCGTCCACGGCGAGGCAGCGGTCGGCGTCGCCGTCGTGGGCGAGTCCGAGGTCGGCGCCGTGCTCGCGGACCGCGGCCTGCACCTGCTCGAGATGGGTCGAGCCGCAGCCGTCGTTGATGTTGAGGCCGTCGGGTTCGGCGTTGATGGCGATCACCGTCGCACCGGCCTCGCGGTACGCGGCGGGACCGACCTCGGCGGCGGCACCGTGCGCGCAGTCGACCACCACGGTGAGCCCGCTCAGGTCCTGCCCGGTGCCCTCGACCAGATGCTCGACGTACCGCTCGTGCGTGCCTTCGAGGCTGTACTGATCCGGGATGACCAGGCCGTGGTCGCGCGCGCCGGAGGCGTTCAGAACTCGGCCGATGCCCGCGCCGGTCGGACGCTGCGCGGCGTCTTCGGCGAGCAGTGCCTCGATCCGGTCCTCGACGGCGTCGTCGAGTTTGTGACCGCCCGCGGCGAAGATCTTGATTCCGTTGTCCGGCATGGGGTTGTGCGAGGCGGAGATCATCACGCCGAGGCACGCGTCGTACAGGCCGGTGAGGTAGGCGACCGCGGGCGTCGGCAGCACACCCACCGAGAGCACGTTCACGCCCGCCGCGGTCAGCCCGGCGGTCACGGCGGCCTCCAGCATCTCGCCGGATGCCCTCGGGTCGCGGCCGACCACCGCGAGCGCGCGCTTCTTGCCGCGGCCGAGCACCTGCGCCGCCGCTTCGGAAACTCGCAGTGCCAGTTCCGGACTCAGCGATCCGTTGGCAAGCCCGCGGACACCGTCGGTGCCGAACAAACGTCCCATACCTCGCCCCTCATCGGTGGTTTCGCGACATGCGCGTTGGCCCGCAGGCGTCGGCCTGAGCAACCGCAGGGCCCGAACGCCGCGACTCAATACAGCGAGAGCAGGCGACCAGCGGTGCTGGAAGCCTGCTCTCGTACAGCTGCCGCGCCGACCATACCGCCCCCGGCACCCCCAGGGTGCCGGATGGCGGTGATCGACGAAGCCAAAATCAGCGCTTCGAGTACTGAGGCGCCTTACGCGCCTTCTTCAGACCGTACTTCTTGCGCTCGGTGGCACGCGGGTCACGGGTCAGGAAGCCGGCCCGCTTCAGGGCGGGACGGTCCTCGGGGGTGACCTCGATCAGCGCGCGGGCGATAGCCAGACGCAGGGCGCCTGCCTGGCCCGACGGGCCGCCGCCGACCAGGCGGGCGTGCACGTCGAAGGACTCGGTGCGCTCGACGGTCACCAGCGGCGACTTGACCAGCTGCTGGTGCACCTTGTTCGGGAAGTAGTCCTCGATGGTGCGGCCGTTGAGCACGAAGTTGCCGGAGCCGGGCAGCAGCCGGACGCGGACGACGGCTTCCTTGCGGCGGCCGACGGTCTGCACCGGGCGATCGATGACGACCGGGGCGTAGGCGGCGGGCTCGGCGTCGTAGCCGTAGTCCTCCTCCACGACCTCGACGGCGGCCTCGTCGGCGAAGTCCTCGTTGAATTCCTCGGGAGCGGTCACTGGGCCACCTGCTTGATCTCGAACGGAACGGGCTGCTGAGCGGCGTGCGGATGGTTCGGGCCCGCGTAGACCTTGAGCTTGCCCGCGATCGCGTTGCCCAGCTTGTTCTTCGGGATCATGCCCTTGACGGCCTTCTCCACGAGACGCTCCGGACGGGTCTCCAACACCTGACCGACAGTGCGCGACTTGAGGCCGCCCGGGTGCCCGGAGTGGTGGTGGATGAGCTTGTCGGTGCGCTTGTTGCCGGAGATGGCAACCTTGTCCGCGTTGATGATGATGACGAAATCGCCACCATCGAAGTTCGGCGCGTAGGTCGGCTTGTTCTTGCCACGCAGCAGATTCGCTGCCTGGACGGCAAGACGGCCGAGCACTACGTCAGTGGCGTCGATGACGTACCACTTACGGGTCACGTCACCCGCCTTGGGGCTGTACGTAGGCACAGTGCTTCCCTGTCTGTCGTCGGTGTTGCCAGCCAAAAGCGTGCGGTCGAGGTGATCCCGGCGGCCGGTTGAGACCCGGGCCTCGGTGTGCGAACTGGTGATCCACGAGGAATCTCCCGATCGCCCACACGCCAACGCAGAACGATACCAGGAAGGTATCGAGGGCCCGAATTCGGTCAGATCTCGACCGGGGCCCCCGGGTCGATCGCGCCCGGCGGGCCGGGCACCACGTAGCGCAGTGTGTCCATACTCGGCGGCGCGCATTCCGAATCCACCGCGGCGGGCTCCCGGACGGCGGCGATTCCCTGCTTGCGCTCGCCCGGCGCGACGTGTGGCGTCAGACCGCAGGCCACGGGGACGACCTCGTCGACCACCGAACGGATCGACTCGGCGGCGCCGGTGAGCTCGATCCGGTCGCCCTCGGCGGGCATGGCAACCACGGCCAGCGCCACCGCACCGGCGATGGTGTGCGCGCCGAACAGGTTGCCCTTCATCTTGCCCCAGATCTTGCCCTTGCGGCCCTTGCCGTCCTCGTCGTCGTCCTCTGACTCCGACGCGGGCTCCTGCCAGGAACCTTGCTGGTTCGGCGGCGGATAAGGCGACCGCGGACCGGGCGGGGGCGAGCCGGGAGCCTGGTAACCGAGGGCGGGATTCCGCTGATCGTCGCCGTGCTGGCCCGGCGGCCTGGTGAACCGGCTGCCCAATTCCGCAAGGTTCGGCGGGAGACCGCGCGCCAGCTCCTCGCGGGTGACGCGGGTGGTCGGCTCCTCGCTGGGCGCGGGTTCGGTGTTCGGCCGCACGGTCGGGTAACCGGGGCCGTAGGTGACCACGGGCGATCCCGACGGAGCCTGCGGGCCGAGATCGGGCCGCTGCGCCGTTTCCGGTGGACGGTGAGCCGATTCGACCGGCCGCTGCGCCGGTTGCACAGGTGGTTCGACGGGACGCTGCATCGGTTCGACAGGCCGCTGACCCGCATCGGCCTGCCACTGCCCCGGATGCTGAGCTTGCGGCGGATAGTCGCTCCGACCGCCCTGCTCTGGCTCCTCGACCGCGCTGTCCGTGACCAGCAGGTGCGTGGCCCCCAGCACCAACGCGTGCATCGGATGATCGGCGACCTGCAACCGGTGACCCAGGTGATTCTGGAACGCGAATCGCAGCGCCTCGTTGAAGCAGACATTGCCGCTCAACAACACCGTCGAAGTGTCCGCGCCGATGGAGCGGGCCGCGGCCATGACCTCGATCACCACATTGTCGGCCGAGCGCGCGTCCCGCATGGCGTCGCTGGTGACCGGCACGTCGACCGATTCGGTGGGCTGCTCGTCGTCACCGTGCACCGCGACGACCAGCATCGTGCGGCCGTCGGAGTAGACGCCGGTCGCGCCGACACCGCGCGGATTGCGCTGATCGGGCGCGCGCACCAAGCCGAGCGCGCGCACGTACCCCGAGAGCGCGACGCTCTCCGGCAGCGGTTCCACCACCACGTCGAGCGTCTCGACGAGCTCGGCGTACACCTCGACCTTCTCGTCCGGCCAGCCGTCCGGGAAGGGCAGCGCCACCACGTCCGGCTTGCCGCGCAGGTACTTGCCGATGGCGGCGAGCGGGTTGTACATCCTGGCGCGGAAGACCATCTCCGCGGGCCAGGTCGCCCCGGCCACCACGATCTGCGGGTGACCGAGGATGTCGCGCACGTCGGCGATGGCCATCCCGAGGTCGGGACGCTGCCGGTCGACACCGGCGGTGTGCAGCCGGCCGGACGAATCGGCCAGCAGATACGCCGGCGGCGTGTACGTACCCTCCACCTGCACCGGCCGGATCGGAGTTCGCCCGCCGCCCGCTGCCACGGACACCACATCCCAACCGAGATGCACTGCCCCTACTCGCACCGTCACAGTCATAAGTGTGCCTGCTGCGCGAGCGAGATGCGCGCGATCCCAGCCGAGCCCACGTCGTGGCGGTTCGAGTAGGCGGTCACGCCGCGGACTTCTTCAGTCGTAGCCGCTGCCAGGTCGCGAGGGCCAGCAGCGCGGTGATGACCAACAGCAGCGTCACGTCGAGGATCCAGATGCCGGCGGTGTGGTCCCAGAGCTTGTCCTGCTGGGCGTTGGCGAAGATCGTCTTGATGTCGACCGTCGACGCACCAGCCGCATAGCCCCAGCGCGAGGGGAACAGCCAGGACAGCTGCTCGAGCACGACCCGGTCGGTGACCGGGATGAGGCCACCGGCCATCACGAGCTGCACCATGATCATGACGACCAGCATCGGCATGACCTGCTCGTTCGACTTGGCCAGGCTGGAGATCAGCAGACCGAACACCACACAGCACACCGCGGTCAGTGCGATGTCGATGTACAGCTCGGCGCTGCCGGACGACAACACCGAGCCCGCGCCGGGCGGGTTCTTGCCCGCGAGGGTGATCCCGACCAGCACCGCCGCCTGCAGGAACGCGGTGACGCTGAACACCGCGATCTTGGCCATCAGGTAAGCCGAGGGCAGCAGGCCGACCGCCCGCTCGCGATAGAAGATCGTCCGCTCGCCGACCAGGTCGCGCACGGTCAGCGTCGCGCCCATGAAGCAGGCGCCGAGGATCAGCACGACAAGCAGCTGCTGGGTCTCGCCGCCGCCCACGCGCACGATCTCACCGGTGGGCAGAGTCGTCAGTCCGCCTGGCGCGAAACCGTTCTTGCCAGGCACCACGAGGGAAAGCACGCCGAGAATGAACGGCAGCAGCAACAGGAAGATCAGGTAACCGCGATCGGCGAAGATCAACCGAATCTGCCTGCGCACCAACGTGGAGAACTGTTTGAACCCGCTCGACTGCGGCGGACTGCCCGCGGGTCCGTAGCGCGGTGGAGGTGGTGGCGGCGGAGCGAACGCCTGTCTGGATCGGTACGCGGCGAAGGCCTGATCCGGATTGGCCGCCACGTTGGCGAAGATCTCGGCCCAGTCGCTGGTGCCCAAGGCCCCACCGACTCCGGCCGGATGTCCGCAGAACGCGGTCTTGCCGCCCGGAGCAAGCAGCAGCACCTGGTCGCACATGTCCAGGCAGGCCACCGAGTGGGTGACAACGATGACCACGCGACCGGCGTCGGCCAGCTCGCGCAACATCACCATGACCTGCCGGTCCAGCGCCGGGTCCAGACCCGAGGTCGGCTCGTCCAAGATCAGCAGCGAAGGACCGGTAAGCAGCTCGAGCGCCACCGAGGCGCGCTTGCGCTGACCGCCGGAGAGCCGGTCGACCCTGGTGTCGGCGTGCTCGGTGAGCGAAAGTTCCTTCAGCACACCGTCGATCACCTTCTGGCGGTCGGCCTTGGTGGTGTCGGGCGGCAGCCGCAGCTCGGCGGCGTAGCCGAGCGCCTGGCGCACCGTGAGCTGACGGTGCAGCACGTCGTCCTGCGGGACCATGCCGATACGGGAACGCAGCGCCTCGTACTCGGCGTGCAGATTGCGTCCTTCGAAAGTCACCACGCCGCCGGACGGTTGGGTGGTGCCTGCGATCAACTTCGACAGCGTCGACTTGCCCGCGCCCGACGGACCGATGAGCGCGGTCAGCGTGCCGCGGCCCGCCTGCATGTTCACGTCGACGAGCAGCTGCTTGTTGCCCTCGACGGTGAATCCGACGCCGTGCACGTGCAATCCCTGTTCGGCGACCGGCTTCTGCCGATGCACGAGGGCGCCCTGCTGGACGACGAAGTCGACGTTGCCGATGGTGACGATGTCGCGCTCGCGCAGCACCGTGCGCTGCTGCCGGGTGCCGTTGACGAAGGTGCCGTTCGCGGAGCCGAGATCCTCGATGGTGAGGCCCTCGGCGCCCGCGATCAGGCGCGCGTGCTTGCGGGAGGCCAGCGGATCGTTGACGACGATCTGGTTGTCGGTGGTGCGGCCGATGGCGAGACCGGCGGACGGAATCCGGTCGGCCCTGGCGATCGGCGCGGTCGATGCCCTGGCGCGCAGCGGCGGCAGCGCCGAGGTGTCGGCCTTGGTCGTCATGTTGAAGTTGGGCTGCTGCGGCGTCGGCTGCGAGGGCGGGTGATGCGCCACCGCGGGTTGGTGCGAAGGAGCCGGTTGGTGTGACGGGCCGGGCTGATGCGCTTGCTGCCCGATCGGCGGACGGTTCGGATGCTGATAACTCGGCCGTTGCCGAGCCGCCTGCTGCGGTTGCGAAGACGGTGGCGGCGACGGCGTCCGCGCGTGCCGGACCGGCGCCGCGGCGGGCAGCAGATGCAACAGCGGACCGCTGATCGCGTCGCCGAGCCTGACCTGCGTCGGGCGGTCGATCGACACCGGCTGACTCAGCCTGCGCGCGTCGACGAAAACGCCATTGGTACTGCCGTTGTCGGTGAGAACCCAGCCGCTCCCCTGCCAGGTCAGCGTCGCGTGCACTCGCGACACCAGCGGGCTGTCGACGAACAGCGTCACCTCGGGCGCACGGCCCATGGTGACTTGCTGATTCGAATCGAAGACCCGTTCAGTTCCATCATGGCGCACGGTGATGGTCTGCGCCCCCGGTAAAGACATGCAGCGGATACTATGCCATCAACCGGACATCGGCGGTGCCCCCGACGCGCCTATTGTCCCGATCCGGCGACCGATGTGAACGATATACCGGCCGACTAGGGGGAGCTTTGCCGAAACTCCAAGCGACCGCTGTCATTACGGCTGTACTGTGCGTGATGGCCCTGCTCGCGGGTTGTACGCGCGAGGTGGACGGCCGTGCGGTCTCGGTCTACGACGACCCGTTCAGGGTGGCCGGACTGCCCACGACGAGCGGCCCGAGCGGACCACGTCCCGGCGTCCCCGACACCGACCTCACCGCGTCCGGCGGCGACGGCGGCGAGATCGACACCCTGGCGCTCAACGCCATCGACGACATCCAGACCTACTGGGCCGCCGAGTACGGCAAGGATTTCGACGGCGACTTCGCGCCCGTCGATCGGCTCGTCTCCTGGAGCGCCAAGGCGCCGCGCAACGACGCTCCCGAGTTCTGCAAGGAGACGACCTACCGGCTGGTGAACGCCGCCTTCTGCCGACTGGACAACTCCATCGGCTGGGACCGCTCGGTGCTGTTGCCCACCATGGCGGAAACCTTCGGCAAGATGGCCGTCGTGATGGTGCTCGCCCACGAGTACGGGCACGCCGTGCAGTCGCAGGCCAAGATCGTCGATCCGAAGGATCCGGTGATCGTCAAGGAGCAGCAGGCCGACTGCTTCGCAGGCGCGTTCATCCGTCACGTGGCGGAGGGCAAGTCGAAGCACTTCACCATCAATACCTCCGACGGTCTCAACACGGTGCTCGCCGCGACCGTCGCGATCCGCGACTCCGACCCCGACGACCCGGAGAGCGTGCACGGCTCGGCGTTCGAGCGGGTCACCGCGGTGCAGATCGGATTCACCGACGGCCCGAAGGCGTGCAAGGGCATCGACATCGACGAGATCAACCAGCGCCGCGGCGGCCTGCCGCAGACGCTTGGCGGCAGCACCGGCGAGTATCCGATCGACAAGGAAAGCCTGATCGAGCTCACCAAGGCGCTCGCCGTCATCCTGCCCATCGAGGACAGTCCGACCTACAACTACAACGGCGCGCGGATCGACTGCCGCGACGGCACCACCACCGCGCCCGTCTCCTACTGTCCCGCCGAGAATCTCATCGCCACCGACATTCCCGAGCTGGCCAAACGCGGCACGGCCGACGTCGACGAGGACGACCCGCTGCCGCTCAAGGTCACCGGCGACTACAACGGCTATGTCGTCTTCATCGCCCGCTACACCCTCGCGGTGCAGCAGAGTCACGGCCAGTCGTTGATCGGCGCCAAGACCGGGCTGCGCGCCGCGTGCCTGGCGGGCGTGGTCACCGGCAAGCTCGCCGACCCGAATCGCCAACGCACCCAGGGCGATATCTCCCTCGCCGCGGGCGACCTGGACGAGGCGGTTTCGGGCCTGCTCACCGATGGTCTCGCGGCCAGCGACGCGCAGGGCAAGACGGTGCCGAGCGGGTTCGCCAGGGTCGATGCCTTCCGCGCGGGTGTGCTCAACGGCGAGAACACCTGCATGTCGCGGTACTCGTAAGGCGTTCCGCGGAGTCGTCAGCCTCCGAACGGCGGCGGCGCAGCGGGTTCGAAACGCAGCACGCGGTTGCCGAGCATCACCTCGGTGCCAGGCACCAGGATCATCGGCTGGTTGGGATTGAGGCGGACCCAGTCGCGGTAACCGGGCAACCGCGTGCGGGTGCCGTTTGTCGAGCCGCGGTCCACCACGGTCACGTCCCAGTTGATCAGCCGAATCTCCGCGTGCGCGCGGGACATTCCGCCGGAGTTGTCCTCCACCTTCAGCGGGATCAGCCCGCGCTGCGCGGCCTCGGAATGTTCGGGGTCGCGGCCGAGCACCGCGTCGGCGGCCAGCATGTAGGTCATGCCGTCGTCGAGGATCAGCATGCCCAGCGGCGGACGGACCACCTCGATCAGCGCCTGGGTCTGGTCCACCGGCATGCCGCAGACGGTGCAGAACGCCGCGCGCGGATCGCTCGGATGGGCACGCGCGCATTTGAATCCCATGACCTTGACGGTCAGCGCGGTCGCCTTGGCGGTGGCCTCGAGGCGGCGTTGCAGATCCGGATCGGGTTGCGGGGCCGGGTTGGTGCCGCCGATCTGGGTGTCGGCCTCGTGCGGGTCGGCCACCGAGTCCAGCATCGAGGTCGACGCCTGCGTCGCCGTGGGTTGCGGCTCCCGGTGCGGTTCGGGGCGGGGTTGCTGACGCGGCTCCGGATCGATGCGTGCCGTCGGGAGTGGCGCGACGGGCGTGCGGTGCTGCGGCGCTCGGTGTTCGGCGGGCTCGGGCCGGGCGACCGCGCGCGAACGAGCGCCGTCCGACCAGACGATCGCACCTCCGGCCTGCGCGATTCCCTCGACCAGCCAGCCGATTCCGCGCTCCTGCGGCATTTCCGGAATCCGGCCCTCGGCGTCGTCGATGAACAACGCGACACCGCGCGCCGGAACGGACGCGACCCGGTCGACGGTGAACGCCGCGTCGCTGCCCCGGTACCGCTCGTCCCTGCCGTCCCCGGCGAGCACCGCCGTCACCGCGCCGTGCAGGAAGATCGCGACCCCGCCGTTCTCCGCCGCGGAGAGGATGCCGAAATCGATCGGCACGCCTGGGCTGATCTGCTCGGCGTGCTTCATGAGCCAGCGCGTCGCCTGCCGCGCGACCAGCGCGCCGGGGCCGTCCGGCTGTTGTTCGACGGCCGCCCTGACCAGTTCCGCGAGCGATTCGAGCGCGATGACGGCGGGCGAGTCCTCGGTCGGTTTGTCTCGCCCCCGATGCGCGACCACCAGCACCGCGCCCGCGACCCGGGCGACGGCGTGGTTCCCCGCGACGACTTCGACCTGCCGATCCTTCACCGGTATCGGCCTCCACCGGTGCTCTGGTCCAAGGTCCTCGCCATAGCACCCAGCGTATTGCAATCGGTGTCTGATCGGTCGCTCTGCCCGGCGTTCGTCGGTTATCTTCAAGGGCACGTATGGGAGGAACGAGGGGCCTGTCATGGTTCGGACTTCGCGCATCGCGATCTTGGCGGCTTGTGTGGCGGTAGCCGGTGCGTTGACCGGGTGCGGAAGTGTAGCGGGCACCGCGCTACCCGGTGAACTCGACGTCCGGAACCTGGCGGTCGGCACCTATCCGGTGGACAAGCATGCGTACGACCAGGATTCGAACGGCGACGGCGCGCTGCTGGAGGGCATGCGCATGTCCGAGGCCGTGGTGCCGACCGTGCGGATCGACCCGTCGCTCACCTTCGGCCGCGGCAGCACCGTGCTCACCGACACCGAGGCGGCCCTCGACTTCGTCGCCAACGTCTCCAAGCCGGTGCTGGACAACCGCAAGATGGTGACCGGCTTCGCCGCAAGCGGTTCCGACAAGGCGGACCCGGCGGGCCAGAGCCGTCCCGCCGCCGACGCCACCGCGATCACCAACGTCGTGTTCCGCTTCCCGGACGAGGCCACCGCCAAGCTCGCCGCCCGCGAACTCGAGGACGCCGACATCGGCGTCTCCGACCAGAACCGCAGGCTCGGCTCCACCAAGTACCCCGACGCCTATCTCCATTGGCGCCCAGGCGTTCCCAGCATCGGCGCCTTCCTCGCCCACCGCCAGTTCGTCATCTCGCTGTACGTGCAGCGCCCCCGCGCCGACAGCACCGACCTGGTGAACTGGGTGGACAAGACGTTCGCCGCCCAGGTGCCCGCGCTGGACAAGTTCCAACCGACCCCGGTCGACAAGCTCGACACCCTGAAGGTGGACCCGGAGGGTCTGCTCGCCCGCGTCGCCGTCGCCGACCGCGCCGGGCACTTTCCCGATCCGGTCTCCTTCGCCATCTACGACGGCAACCACGGCATCCACTCCTCCGACGACCAAGCCGCCACCCAGCGCCTCGTCCAGGACACCGGCGTCGACAAGATCGCCATCGTGGACGCCAGCTCGGTGACCCGCGCCCGTGACAGCGACGCCGCCCAGAAGCTGCTCACCGGCCTGATCGACACCGCGGGCGACCAGTTCGACCCCCTCGGCGCGCCCAACGACGTCCCCGGCGCGAAATGCTTGCAGCTCAACAGCAAAGGCGACCCGGAACGGGAGTACAAGTACCGCTGCTACGTGCCGTACAAGCGCTACGTCGGCGTGGTGACCAGCGACAAGGAACCCGACGTCCGGCAGAAAGTGGCGGCGCAGTACGCGTTGCTGGCCAACAGCTTGTGAGAAGGGTGTCGCGACCGCGTGCCCTGCCGATCGTCGCCACGGCGTGCGCTCTGCTCGCCGGTGTGGCCTCCGGCTGCGGCGCGCAGACCGTCGAAGGGCGCGGCGTGCCGGGCATGACTACGGTCGACGTGGCAAGTCTCGCCGTCGGCCCGTTCCCGTCCGCTCCCGTCGACTACGAGCCGAGATTGGAGACGAAGAGCGACGTCTTCGCGATCGAGTCGCGGCGGTTGTTCGGCTATCTGGTCGCGCCGTACGAAATCGACAGCGAGATGGCCGCGCTCGAAGCCACGCGCATCGTCGCCGCTCCTGGTTCGGCGTTCGGCGACTCCCTCGGCGTGCTGCCCGCCCAGTTCGAGCCGATCGCCGAACGCAACCGGCTGATCGCCAGCGTCGTCACCGTCCGCTCGAACCAGAAACTTCGGGCTGTGCGCAATATGTCGCTCGCGCTGCTGCGCTTTCCCTCCGACGACGCCGCCCGCTCCGCCGCAACGGAATTCGACCGCGCCATGGACGAACTCCTCCCGAATCGGCATGCCCTCGCGATTCCCGGTCACCCGGATGCCGTGGCCTCCACCGCTGACGACCAGAAGGGCTACCTCTTCGCCACGCGCGGGCCGATGGTGGTCATGGCCATGACCACGGTCCCCCAGCCCGACTCGAACGCCCTTGTGACACAGCTTCGAACGATGCTCGATCTACAGCTCGAACGATTGACCCGGTTCGAGCCGACACCGGTCGATCAGATCCTCGACCTGCCCGCCAACCCGGACGGGATCATGCGACTCGCGCTGCCGCCGCTACCGGTGGGCGGCGGCGACACCGCCCGGCGCGTCCAGCCCGCTGGGATCTACGACGCCGCAGGGCAGTTGCATTTCGAGCCGCACGCCGCCGAGGTGCAGGCCGCGCTGGCGAGCGCGGGCGTTGATGTCGTCGCGCGCAACGACGCGACCGTCTACCGCACGCGCGATCTCGACTCGGCCTTCCGGCTCCAGCGCGCCCTCACCGAGCCACGCGAAGACGAGCAGTTGTTCGACAGTCCGCCCGGCATCGCCGACGCCCAGTGCGTGCAGCGCGACACGGACGCCTTCGATCAGTACTACGAATACACCTGCGTCCTCGTCCACGGCCGCTACGTCGCTGTCGTCGGCGCCGACGGACTGCCCGGCGGCGTGCTCGATCCGAGCCTGTATCAGCGTGCGGCCGCGCAGTATTCGATACTGGCCCGGGGTGCCTGATCGTGGCACGCTCCCGCATCGCACTCGCCTGTCTCACCGTCCTGCTCGCGCTCTCCGCGGGGTGCGGGTCCGAGCCCGCCGCGGCAGTCGACACGGCCGCCTTGAATCCGGGCAACTACCCGACGACCCCCCGAGACCTGTCCGCGCTGCGCACCGCCGACGACGGAGCCGTCCGCGAATCCATCCGACTCGGCGGCATCGTCCCGCTGCCCATGGACCTCGACAGTCGACTCGTCCACGGCCGCACCAACTTCGCCGGTCATCACTACACCGCCCGCAATCCACCGTTCCGAGGCAGCGGGATCAGCAATCTGGAGAACTTCGGCGAGCAGGCGCCCGGACTGATCGCCGGGTGGCACACCGGCGGTTCCCGCCGCGCGAACCGCAACTTCGGACTCGATGTCGGCATCGCGCTGCTGCGCTTCACCACGCCCGAGCAGGCCACGCACGCCATGCACGTGCTGGCGGACAAGGGGATCGAGAAGTACCCGCCCAAGCAGACCCTCGAAATCCCCGGGTACCCCACCGGCCGCACCTACCTCAGCGCCCACGACTCGGTGCAGTCGTGGACCGCTCGGGGCGACTACCTGCTGTGGACCTTCGTCTCCGACGGTCTCGCCACGCCGCCCGACCCCGCGCCGCTGCTGGCGGTCGCCAAAAAACTCTTCGACCGCCAGTTCGAGCTGCTGGACGGCTTCACCCCGACCCCGATCGAAAAGCTCGCCGACACACCCGTCGACGACCTGCTCGCCCGCACCCTCGCGGCCGAACGCCCCGGCACCTTGGAGGACGTGACCGGCGTGTACACCGTGCCCGCCGCCCTGCATCTCGAGAGCCGCCCCGACCTCACCCGCCGCGCCTTCGAGGACGCGGGCGTCGACCTGATCGCCTACTCGGGCACACGCGTCTACCGCGCGAGCGACCCCGCTGCGGCGGCCCGGCTCACCGCGGCCCTAGCCGCGCAAGTCCCGCCCGGCTACGACCCCATCGACAGCCCACCCGGCCTACCCGACGCCCGCTGCTTCCGCGAAGACCCCGGCCCGCCGCAAAGCGCCCGCATCATCCTGGAACACCGCTGCTACTTCTCCCACGACCGCTACGTCGCCGAAGTCACCGCGAATCAACCGCAAGACCTCGCGCAGCGGGCGAGCGCCCAATACCTTCTGCTTGCCCACGGTTCGGCGGGTTGACGTAGGATCCGGCGGGAAGTAAGTGATCGACGGGGGCGGGATATGCAGCGTGTTGGTGATGGGCCGAGTCGTGCGAGCCGCGCGGGCATCCGCCGTGAGGGGGAAGCATGAGATTTCGAGGTGGTCTGGTCGCCATGCTGACGGCAGCGGCGCTCGTGTGCGTCGGCTGTTCGTCCACCGTCGCGGGCAATCCAGGGCCGGGCATGACGCCGGTGAACGTCGCCGATCTGAAGACCGGGCCGTACAAACCCGAGCCCACCGAGTACGAGCCGGATATCTCCGGTGTCAACGACATCCGGACCATCGAGGCTCGCCGGATGCTCAATTACGTCGTGCACTCCTATGAGATCGACCCCGATATCGACGTGCTCGGCGACATCGAGTTCTTCTGGAACGCGGATTGGTTCGTCCAGTCGAACACCTTCCCGGAGAAGTACAAACCCGCAGCGCTGGACAACAATCTGGTCGCGGGGGCCTATGTTTCCCGCATCAACGGCGATCTGCGAAGCCGGAAGAAACTGATCATCTCGGCCCTGCGGTTCCCGACCGAGGCGGCGAGCAAGAAGGCGGCCGTCGAGTTCGATCAGATCACGAACTCGGATCCGGGACGGCATCCGGTGCCGATCGACGGTCACCCAGGTGCGCTCACCTCGTCCGCCGACGACATCACCGGGATTTCGTTCGTCGCCCACGGTCCGTACGTCATCGTCGTCAACGCGGGCGTACCGCAGCCGAATCAGAGCGCACTGGCGGATGTCATCCGCCGCACCATCACCCTGCAAGTCGCGCGTCTTGACCAACTGAAGTCCATCCCCTTGGACGACATTCTCGATATCCCCGCCGATCCGGAGAACATCATGCGCCGGGCACTCCCGGAAGCGCCGGACTACAGCGACCCCTTCACCGGCGATCTCGACTTCGGCGCCTTCGAGCCCTCGGGAGAACTGCATTTCGAACGGAATCCCGCGAAAGTGCGGAAGGCGTTCGACGAGAGCGGTGTCGACTTGGTCGGACGCCGCGGCGGCGTCGTCTACCGAACTCGCGACCTGCAGGCCGCCTTCCGGCTGCAAACGGTGCTGCTCGAAGCGGGCAGGGACGACGAGGAACTCCCGCCACCGCCGGGCCTTCCAGACGCACGGTGCCTTCGCCTCGACAGTTCGGACGCCGTCCGGCTGTTCGACGCGCTGTGCGGGGTGGTGTACGGACGATATGTCGCCGTGGTCGTCACCCGGATTCCGATCACGTCGAGATCCGCGACGCCGCTGTACCAGCGGGCCGCCGCTCAGTACGCGATCCTTGCGAAGAGTGAGTGAGTGCGCCATGAGAATTCGCCGAGTACTGTGCGTCCTCGTCGCCGCGCTCGTCGCCTCTGTCAGCTGCGGCACCGACGACGAATCGGCCGGCACGCCCAAATACGACGTCGCGCAGCTCGATTCGGGCAATTATCCGACAACTCCTCGTGACACCGAAGCGCTGCGGAACGACAAGCGCGGAAAACTGCTCGAGGCGGCGCGTATCGGCGCCGCGGTGCCGCTGGCAGCGGATATCGACGGCAAATTCGCATTCAAGACGACGATCTACGTCGACCGGCGCCTCACGCCCGATTTCCGGGTCCCAGATATCCAGGGCGCGAACAAGCCCGCCGAGTTCAACAGCTTGGCACCGGGATTCGTCGCGGGTTGGTACACGCGCGGACAGCGTCGCGAAGGTATCGGTCTCGGCCGTGCACTCGATATGCATACGCTGCGGTTCGAGAGCGCCGACCGAGCGCGAGCGGCCGCCGGCCGTATCGCGGACAAGCTGGACGAGAACGCGCCCGGTGAACCAGTTTCCATCCCGGGGCTTGCGAACACCCGTGCAAAGTGGTCACGAGACAAGCGACGCCTGGAAACCGTGCTGGCCCAGGACACTCTGCTGCTGATCGTGCGAATCGAGGATCCGGTCAGCGAGCCCGCGGACCCGGCGCCGCTCGCCGAGCTGGCGCAGCGCGCGTTCACCAAAATGCTCGACGGGTTGAAGAACTACACCCCGACGCCGCTGGATCAGCTCGACTCTCTTCCCATCGACGTCGACGGGATGCTGCGGCGCACGCTGCCGCTGGAAGACAAGAGCCAGTTCACCGCGGACACCGATCCCTCGATGGTGCTCACCAGGCAGGCATGGCTGCACGCCTCGTTCTATCCCAATCTCGCCAAGGCGGCCTACGCCGACGCGGGGGTAGATCTGATCGGGGTCTCCGGAAGCAGCCTTTATCGCACCCGCGATTTCGCGAGTAGCGAACGATTGATAGCCGCTCTCATCGGCCAGGAAGGCGACAAGTACAAGGCGATGGACGGCCCGCCCAACATGCCGGGTGTCCAATGTTTCGACCGCCGGAATCCGAAGGACTCCGAGAGCCGGTACCCGCCCCAGTGCTATTTCGCCTATGACCGCTATGTCGCCGAAGTGAGCGGGGACAATCCACAGCACGTTTACCAGCGCGTCGCCGCGCAGTACAAGATTTTGGCCAACGAGGGGTAGGTCGGGATGCGCGCACCAACGATTCGTCGAGCCGCGGTAGCCATGCTGACCTGCGGAGCCCTTGCCGTCGGCATCGGCGCCTGTGGTTCCCAGGTGTCCGGCACGCCTACTCGCGTACAGGCCGATCTGTCGAAACTCGACGTCGGCAACTACCAGACCGAGCCCAAAACCATCGGCAACGCCAAGAACGAGCGACAGGCACGAGCCCGGGAGGCGCAGCGACTGGCCGATTACGTCGCGCTCCCTTTCGAGGCCGATCCGGCCTATGTCACCGACGCCTGGTTCATTCGGCCGCACATCGTGCTCAACCGGAAAGCGCTGGGGACGCTCGTCATCAACGACACGTTCGACGACGTCGCCAAGGATCTCGTCGCGGGCTGGGTCAATTCCTGGTCCACGGGCGGGGCGCCCGAGGCACCGCGCCGCACCATGAACATCGCGGTGCTCATGTTCCCGGACGCGAACACGGCCAAGGCGGTGGGCCCGGCGCTCGAACACGACGACTTCACATACAACCCGGACAACGAGCCCGTCCAGATCACGAAACATCCGGGCACCACGGCACACTGGCGTCCCACTGTGTCCTCGATCGGTTCCTGGACCGTGCACGACCGGTACGTCGTCTTCATCAAGGTCGAGGACAACACGCAGGCGCCCGATCTTCCCTCGCTCGTCGGCCATGTCGAGCGAATGCTGGATGTCCAGATCCCACTGCTGTCGCAGTTCGAGCCGACACCCGCCGCCGAACTGTCGCGAATTCCGCTGGACCCGGAAGGGCTACTCGGCCGGACACTGCCGAGCGATCCCGAGAAGCCGCAACGCGCCGAACCCGACGGTGTCTACACCGGGCGGGGCACGCTCACGCTCGTCGATGGCGGCACGGGCTTCCTCGATCGGCTGAGAACCGCCGAGGTGGATCTCGCGTCCTTCGGCGACAGTGTGGTGTTCCGCAGCCGCACCCGCAAGGGCGCCGATGCGCTGTGGGCGGACTGGCAGCCCTCGAAGCGTCTGGAAGCGGGCGAGACGCTGGTCGCATCGCCCACCGGAGTGGGTGATCGAGTCGAGTGCTACTCGGATATTCCCGAAGGGGGGTCGAGCCTGACCGGCACCAACATCTGTGTGCTCCAAGTCGACCGGTACACGGTGCAGGCCCACGGCAAACAACTGCAAGACCTGCATCAGAAGATCTCCGCGCAATACGCCCTGCTGACTCACAACTGAACGCGTGCCGCCTGAAACCGGCGTCATCGGCCGGACCGGTCTGCGGCCGTACATCGTCGCTACAGCGCCATCAGGGTCGTGACGGGGTCGAAGACCAGCACCATGCTTGCTAGATTTCTGCGGAAGGCTCGTGTATCCGGGCGTTCGGCATTCTGGAGGAGGAACGAATGGCGTTGCGGCCCGGCGCAGTCGTGGGTGGGTACCGGGTTATTCAAACCCTCGGCGCCGGCGGCATGGGCACCGTCTACCTGGCGCAGAACCCCATTCTGCCCCGCCGTGACGCGCTGAAGGTACTGAGCGCCGAGCTCTCCACCGACGACGAATTCCGCGCCCGATTCGAACGAGAAGCGAATCTGGCTGCCGGGCTGGACCATCCCAACATCGTCGCCGTCTACAACCGTGGCGAGGAGAACGGCCAGCTCTGGATCGCCATGCAGTATGTCGATGGGACCGATGCGGCCGAAGAGGCGAAGAAGGGGCCCTCGGTCATGACACCGCAGCGGGCGCTGCGCATCATCTCCGAAGTCGGCAAGGGCCTCGATTACGCGCATCGACGCGGACTGTTGCACCGCGACGTCAAGCCTGCCAATTTCCTGCTTTCCGCCGCCGACGAGGGCGATGAGGAGCGGGTCTTGCTGACCGACTTCGGCGTGGCCAAATCCGCCGAGGACGGCCAAGACCTCACCGCGACAGGCAATTTCATGGCCACCGTCGCCTATGCCTCGCCCGAGCAGCTCGTCGGCGACAGGCTGGATCACCGCTCCGACATCTACAGCCTCGGCTGCGCGTTCTACCGACTGCTCACCGGGCAGAATCCGTACCCGTCGACCATGCCCGCCGTGGTCATGATGGGACATCTCCACGAGGCCCCGCCGAAACTCAGCGCCGCCCGTCCCGGTCTTCCGCCCGCGCTCGACGGTGTCATCGAGAAGGTGCTGGCCAAGGATCCGGCGCACCGCTACGCGACTTGCCGCGAGTTCGTCCAAGACGCCGAGGCGGCCCTCTTCGGCGCTCCGCAGTTCCGAGCACCCGGGTCCGCGCATGTCACGGACCCGCACGCTTACACGGCGCCACATTCGACGCACAGCACAGACCCGCGCGCCTACACCGCGCCACACCCGGCGCACGGCACGGATCCACGCGCCTACACCGCGCCTGCGATGCCGTCGTATCCGACCGAACCGCGCGCGCCGTTGGCGCCTTTCGGACCGGGCCCGGACGCGACGGATCAGAGCACGGTGGCGACCGCGCGGAATGGCCACCAGCCGGGCGGTTCCCGCCTTCGCAAGATCCTCGTGCCCGGAATCGTCGCCTTGGTGGCGGCCATCGCCGTCGCGGCTGGCACCTTCTTCCTCACCAGGCCCGACGCGGGCGCGAGCGGCGACAAGCTCGCCGCGGTTCGCCAGGACAATCCCCAATTCAGTGGTAAATCCGTGATCGCATTCAACTACGGGGACGCCACCCTTTCCGCCACGCTGAACCCCAGTTCGCAGGCGAAATTCCTGCAGGACATCGGCTTCCGTTACAGCGACAAATACAGGGCGGTAGGGGACGAGAAGTCTCCGCGCCCATTGTCGGTGTCCGGCTACTCGACCGACATCGATTCCGACGTGGTCATCGTGCTGCGCACGGACAGCGAAGCAGGCAACGGCGGACTCCGCGGGCTCCCGAGCGCAATCATGAACAGCAGGGCGAAGATCGTCGTCGTCGACGACCTCACGACGGTCCAGGCCTTCCAGGTGTGGACCGACCAGTCCCCCTCGGTCCTCGTCGACAAGATGGTTCCGATCCTCGCGAAGACCGTCACCGGCTGAACGATCTTCGCTGGTCATCCGGCCGCGCCACACCCGGTCGGAGAAGCGATGTTTCGGCGTTCCGGACCCCGAGCCTCCTAGCGCTATCAGAACCCATTGGGTAGGGTGATCCCAGCCAGCCCACTCGCCGGTTCAGGTGGTACCGAGCAGGGGGAAGGAGGGGAGCAGAGCGCTGGCGGCGACCGACGTGACGGCACCGCGGTCCGAGATGTCCGGGGGGATCTCATCAAAGGCCCTCCGTCCACGGTGCGGCCAGTCGATGACGCGTGATGACGCGCGGGAAAGATCCACCAAAATTCTTTGCACAGGGTGGGAACCGATCGGACCCGGGGCGCGTCCAATCAGATGAACAGGTCAGCTGGGCACCTGCAACGTTGACCAAGTACACACACAGGAGGAGCCGCAATGGCGGAAGCAGGCAATCTCGATGCTAGCCCCGAGCTGATCGCCCAGAAGGCGAAGGAGTTCCAGGAGCAGCACAGCAACCTGATGCAGGCCATCCGGACGCTGAAGGCCGACGAGGACGCCGTCACCAACGGCGCCAACTGGAAGGGCCAGGCCCGTGACGCGTTCAACGCCTTCATGGAGCGTTACTACTTCCAGGCCGACAAGCTGAACGACAAGCTGATGGAGACTTCGGAGAAGCTCATCAAGGCGGGTTCGTCGTTCGCCGATCAGGACACCGACTTCGCTCAGAAGGTTCAGGCTCAGGTTTCCAGCCTGGACCTGCCCGCGGTCTAATCCGCCGACACTCGGAAACAAAGGAGCCTGAATTATGTCGCAGCAAATCTCCGCTAATTTCGGCGGCGTCGAGGACGGTGCCCGCCAGATCATCAAGCGTGCCGAGGGCATTCGCGACGAGCTGGTGCAGTTCCACAAGAAGATCGAAGAGTTCGTCACCACCAACTGGAAGGGTGCGACGAACGAAGCGTTCGCTCAGATGCAGCGGACCTGGCAGCAGAACGTTGACCAGCTGAACACCACGCTGGTCGGAGCGGGTCAGCTCGTCAGCTCCGGTAACTCCGAGCTGCAGGGCACCGACTCTGCGCTCGCGAACCTCTTCTGAGTTCGGATTCGTTCGACTCCAAGCATTCGGGCCCCCAGCATTCGTGCTGGGGGCCCGAATTAGTTTGTGCGAAACGGACAAAATTGGCCGGGCGAAGTTATCGGCCGCACATCACCGCGAGCCTATGTGATGATACGGACGCGAGTCGGGCTCCCCCGCTCACGGAATCACATGAACCGACGACGCGAAATTCTCGCACGTCGGCTCGAAACCATTCCACGTGTTCCCCACGTATTGGCAGCCGATGCTGACTTGAATCCCGTGCTCCACCAGTACATGCCACTGCACTGTGGAACCTTCGGGCCGTTCCACGTAGGAGAGGCCGGAGCGCCCGCCGAAGACGACGTCGCGGCGGAGGTCGCCGATGGACGGCTTCGTCTTCATCTGGGCTTCGAGGTTGGCGGCGATCTGTTCGTAGCCGGCGTTGGGGGCGACCGGGGTTTGGACGAGGGTCATGCGGTAGCGGGCGCCGTCTTGGGGAGACAGGTCGACGCGGCCGCCGTTCTGGCCGGAGGGCGGAGCGAGTCGCCAGCCGTCCGGCACCTTGAAACGGATGCGGCCCACGGTTTCCTGTGCGCCCGTCGGGTGCGGCGGAGGGACGGGAGCGGGGGTGGTGGTCGCAGCGGCCGCCGTGGTTGACGTCGGGGCCGCGGTCGTGGTCTCGTCGGAACCGCCCGCGACGACGACACCGCCGACGACCGCGGCGATCACCGCGATCACGGCGACGCCCGCGAGGACGTACTTGGCGACGGGGCGGTCGGGGGCCTGGGCGGCGGCGCGTTCGCGCAGCGGCTGGAGCCATTCGTTGGTGGGCAGCGCCGGGGCCGCTTCGGGGCGGTACTCCGGTTCCTGGTGTGCGCCGCGGACGAGTTCGCCGCCGGAGATGGGGCGGAGTTCGGCGTCGGGGCCGCAGGACTGTTGCACCGCGGCGGCGATGAGGTCCAGCTTGACGGGATCGGAAACGCCCACGGCCTGAACGACATCCGCCGGGCGGCCGTCGAGGAGACGGGCGATCAGGCCGGTCAGCGTGTCGAGGGCGCGCTGATCGGCGCCGAGGTCGGCGAGCGCGAGATTCGGTTCGTGCTCGCAAGCTTCGACCTGGACGCCGAGGTGGCTGCGGGTCACCGCGGTGGCGGTGGTGGTGATGGCGCCGAATTCCAGGACGACGGTGCGGCGGCTGCGGGCGGTGCCGTCGTCGACGGTGACCGCGCGCGCGGCGATCTCCTCGAATACGACGTCGTGCGCGAACCGGCGCGCGGCGGCGTCCAGCACGGCGCGGCGGCGGCCGCCCCATTCGGTCGGGCAGACGAGGGTGATGCGCTCGCACGGGACGCCGACGCCGAGGTTCTCCAGCGCCGTGCCGAAGACCGCGGTCAAGGCTTCCGGCACAGCGGGCACCCGCGGCAGCAGCGCGATCCGCTCGGCGGGCACGAACTGCACGGCGGAGCTGACCTGGGTCGGCGGGTTCAACGACTCGCCGACGACCAGGTTCCCGTTGCTGCCCAATACGATCGAAGGCGGCGCGTCCCAGTGCGTGGCGGGGCCGCGCGCCCAGATGCGGGTGTCCGTCAGGACGAGGTCGACCCTCGACATCACTCGGCCGCCGGCATCCATGCCAGCTGGATCAGTTCCTGGGCGTTACGGGTGATGTACGTACCGCGGCCCGGCGGCAGCGGACTCGGCCGCACCGTGCCCATCAGCACGCCCTCGTCCTTCGGGCAGCTCATGATCAGGCCCGCCGATCCGAGGTCCTTCATCCGGGCCATGGTGGCCTCGTACATGGCCCGGCTTGCGCCACCCGCGCGGCGGGCGACGATGAGGTGGAAGCCGAGATCGCGCGCGTGCGGCAGGTGCTCGACGAGGGCCGAGACCGGGTTGCCCATGGAGGTGGCGACCAAGTCGTAGTCGTCGACGATGACGTACAGCTCCGGTCCGTTCCACCAGGACCTTTCGCGCAGCTGCTGCGGGGTGACGTCCGGGCCGGGTGTGCGCTGGGCGACGTAGGCGGCCAGGTCGTTCATGTTCTGCGTGAACTGCGGTGCGGTGGAACCGTATCCGGCAAGGTAGCCGTCGGGCACCAGGCCGAGCATGGTGCGCCGGTAGTCGCCGAGGATGAAGCGGGCCTCGTTCGGCGAGTTGGCGGCGGCGATGCCCTCGATGATCGAGCGCAGCAGCGTCGTCTTACCCGACTCGCTGTCACCGATGACGATGAAGTGCGGGCTCTCGTTGAAGTCGAGGTAGACCGGCGCGAGCTCGGATTCGTTGATGCCGAGCGGAATGCGCACGTTCTTGACGCCCGAGTTGAGCTGCGACGGCCAGTTCCCGGCGAGCTGCAACAGCTGTTCGCGCGGCAGCACCTCGGGCAGCATGCGCGCGGCGGGCGCGTGCCGACCGGGGGTCAGGCGCGCGATGGTCGCCACGGCATCGGCGACGGCCTGGCCGAGCATGGTCGGGTCGGAGCTGCCGTCGATGCGCGGCAGACCGGTCAGCATGTGCAGGCAGTCCGGGGTCATACCGCGACCGGGGCGGCCCATCGGAACCAGTGCGGCGAACTTGCGGCCGAGATCGGAGTCCATCGGGTCACCGAGCCGCAGCTCGATGCGGGTGCCGATCTGGTCCTTGAGCGCGGGACGAGCCTCGGCCCAGCGGGCCAGCGCTATGACGACGTGCACGCCGTACGAAAGACCCTGCACCGCAAGGTTCATGATCGGCTGCTCGAGCGGATCGAAGTCCTGGCGGATCGAGCCGAAGCCGTCGATCACCAGGAAGACGTCGCCGAACGGGTCATCGTGCGCGCCTGCGGCGGCGGGGCTGCTGGACGGATCCATCGAACGCAGGCGGCGGAACTCCGCCATCGACTCGATGCCGAGCTGACGGAAGCGAGCCTCGCGCTGGCGGACGATGGTGGTCATCTCGGCGATGGTGCGCCGGACCTTGTCCTCGTCCAAACGGCTCGCCACCGAACCGACGTGCGGCAGCCCCTCCAGGCTGGCCAAGGTACCGCCACCGAAATCGAGGCAGTAGAACTGCACCTGCTCGGCGGTGTGCGTCATCGACATCGCCATGATCATGGTGCGCAACGCGGTGGACTTGCCGGACTGCGGACCGCCGACCACCGCGACGTTGCCTCGCGAACCGGACAGGTCCACGACCAAGGGATCGCGGCGCTGGTCGTACGGGCGGTCGACGATGCCGATCGGCGCGCGCAGCGTCGCGATGGCCGAGTATTCGCCGGTGAGGATCGAGCGCGGGATGAGCTGGTCCAGCGTCGGCGCCTCGTCCAGCGGCGGCAGCCAGATCTCGTGCGCAGGGCGGCCGTGCCCGCGGATGCGGGAGACGAGCATGTTGAGGTTCGAGATCTGCTCGCCCTCTTCGGTGCGGTGCTCCTCCGGCTCGTGGCTGGCCTGGGTGGGCAGCGGGACCCGGTCGATGGCGCGGAAGTCCACGTGGTGGGCGGTGAAAGGCCGTGCCTTCACGTCGATCTCGCCACCCGCGACACCGGCCTGGGTGACCTCGCGCTGGGAGCCGCCGCCGACGTACGGGCCGGAGACGTAGGACGCCTGGAAGCGCTGGATCTCGCCCGAGTCGGACTTGAGGTAACCGCCACCGGGGGTGTTGGGCAGGTTGTAGGCGTCGGGCACGCCGAGCACCTGGCGAGATTCGTTGGCGGAGAACGTCTTCAGACCGATCCGGTAGGACAGGTGGCTCTCCAGGCCCTTCAGCTTGCCCTCTTCGAGGCGCTGCGAGGCCAGCAGCAGGTGCACGTGCAGCGAGCGGCCGAGCCGGCCGATCATCACGAACAGTTCGGCGAAATCCGGGTGCTGGGTGAGCAGTTCGGAGAACTCGTCGAGCACCACGAACAGCGCGGGCAGCGGGTCGAGGTCGGCGCCCGCCGCGCGCGCCTTCTCGTATTCGGAGACGTTGGCGAAGTTGCCCGCTTGGCGCAGCACTTCCTGGCGGCGGTTCATCTCACCGGCCAGCGCGTCCTTCATACGGTCGACGAGGTCGGCCTCTTCCTCGAGGTTGGTGATGACGGCAGCGACGTGCGGCACGCCCTCCAGACCCAGGAAGGTCGCACCACCCTTGAAGTCGACGAGCACCAGGTTCAGCTGGTCCGGCGAGTGGGTGGCCAACAGGCTGAGCACCAGGGTGCGCAGGAACTCGGACTTACCGGAACCGGTGGCGCCGATGCACAGACCGTGCGGGCCCATGCCGTTCTCGGCGGCTTCCTTGATGTCCAGCTCGATCGGCAGGCCCGCGGCGTCGACGCCGAACGGAACCCGAAGTCGCTCACGGCCATAGCGCGGACGCCAGGCGCTCTCGGGATTGAACGAACCGATGTCGCCGAGGCTCATCAGCTGCGCCCAGGTCGAGATGACCTCGGAGTCCTCGGTCTCCACGTCGCTGCTGCGCTGGGTGGCCGCGCGGTAGGGCGCGAGCCTGCGCGCGGCCTGTTGTGCCTGGTGCGCGCTGATCCGGTCGATGAGCGCGAACCGCTCCTGATTGCCGGTGGCGCCGCGGCCGACGCACTCGCCGTTCTCGACGACCATCTTGATGCCGCGCGAAACCGCAAGGCGCGGTGCGTATCCGCAGAGATCGATGATGGTGACGCCCTCGTAGCCGGATTCGCGCAGCTGGTCGTCCTCGGCTTCCAGCAGGCCGCCGTCGACCACGATGACGACCTGCACCAGACCGGCGTTCGCGGGCTGGTTACGCGAGTAGCGGACGCGGTTGGCCAGCAGCGGGTGCAGGCTCGCGGTGGCCTCCCGGATCGAGCCGTAGAACATGCGCTGGGTGCCGATGCCGTCCTGGGCGTCGGGATGCTGGGTGTGCGGGAGCCACTTGGTCCACTCCCACTCGCGCGCGGTGTCCGGCCCGCACACCACGGCGACGAGCACCTGGTCCGGTCCCTGGAACATGCACAGCTGCAACAACATCGCCCGCACCATGTCGCGGGCCTCGTTCCGGTCGCCGTCCAGCGCGATGGTCGCGAAGCCCTTCACCGCGATCGCGGTCGGCAGATCCGGCACCGTCGAGTGGGCGCGCACGAAGCGGCGCAGCGACACCGCCGCGATCGGTTCCAGCTCCTCGACCGGGCCGGTCTCGGGCGCGACCAGCCGGGTGGCGAGGCGCTGCCCGCCGATGCCGATCCGGGCGTGGCAGAAGTCCTTGTCCCCCGCGCGGCGCTCCCACATGCGGCTGGTGCCCGCGAGCATCCAGATCAGGCCGGGCTCCGGGTGGCTCCACTCCACCGACGCGCGTTGCTGTTTGGCGGTCTCGTCGACGTCCTTGCGCACTTGGTCGAGGTAGCGCAGGTAGTCCTTGCGGTCCTCGTTCGCCTCGGCCGCCTTCTGTCCCTTACCGCCGCCCTGGCCCGCGAACATGCCGACCATAGAGAACAGCATCATGATCGGGAACATCATGCTCATCGGGTTCGACGCGATGCCCCCGCCCTGCGTGAACAGCAGCGCCATCATGCCGACCATGCCGATGATCATCACGACGGGCATCAGCTTCATCAGCAGATTGCCCGGTGTCACCCTGGGGATTTCGGGCGGCGGCTGCAAAGTGACCTCGCCGCCCGGTGTACGCGGCATCTCCCGGCGAGCACGGCGCTGGAACCGGACGGTGCTCAAGAATTCCCCCTCTTCACATGCTGCGACTTCGGGCTCAGTGTAGAGGCCACCGCCGACATGTCGTACAGTTCGACCTGCATTCTGCTGCCCCGACGCCAGGGTCGCAAGCTCGCCCCCCAGCGCGACGGGTCAGCGGAAAATCGAGGTAGAACACCAGGTTGGGGGAAGTTTGACGCACGCGCGACTTGACCACATCGACGAAGACTCCTCGCGCGGTATCGTCCGTGCGCCGGACCTGGCTCGGGTCACGATCCTGGCGAAGCACACCCAGGTGGACATGGCGATCCCGGTCGACGTGCCGGTCGCGCTGGTGATCCCGAGCGTCGTCGACATGGTCGCTCAGCACAGCCGCACCAACGATTTCGACAACGAAGGCGAGCGTTTCGAGCCCGCCGAGTGGGTGCTGGCCAGAATCGGTCATCCGCCGTTCTCCAACTCGCTCAGCCTCGGCGAGCACGGCGTGCGCGACGGCGAACTCCTCATGTTGGAAAGCGCCTCGCACACCGCGCCCACACCGCTCTTCGACGACATCATGTACAACGTCGCGATCGCGGACACCGACCACTACCGCAGCTGGACGCCGAAGACCGCGCGGCTCACCGGCTCCATTCTGGCCGCGATCACGATGATCGTCGGTTGCCTCGGCCTGTTGCTCGCGCCGGAGGAGCTACCGGAGTGGGTCAGCGGTTCGATCGCGCTGGCCGTGGCCATTCTGCTCGTCGTCGCGGGCATGGTGCTGAGCCGGATGTACGGCGACACCGCGACCGCGCTGGTTCTGGGCGGCTGCGCCCTGCCGCCCGCGCTCGCGGCCGGGATGCTCTATGTACCGGATCATTACGGCTGGGCGCACATCCTGCTCGGATCGGTGTTGCTGGGGGCCACCGCGATCCTGGCGTGGCGCGTCACCGGCGTTGGTCTCGCGCTGTTCATCGGCGCGGCCGCGCTCGCGGTGTACGCGGTGCCCGCCGCTCTGGTCGGGCTGCTCACCGATCAGCCGCTGAAGGCGATCGGCGCGGTGGCCGCGGCGCTCGGCCTCGCGGGTCTCTCACTGTCGCCGCGGATCTCGATGCTGCTGGCCAAACTGCCGCTGCCGCCGGTGCCTTCGCCGGGCACGCCGATCGACCCGACCGAGGACGACCCCGACGATCACCGCGCGCTGCCGACCATGGAGGCGCTGCGGGTGAAGTCGGAACGGGCCCGCATGTACCTCGCCGGTCTGGTCTCGGCGACCACGCTGGTCACCGTCGCGGGCGCGCTCGCCGCCACCGATCCGGAGTCCGACGACCCGTACTGGCAGGGCATCGCGCTCGCGCTGGTCTGCGCGGCGGTGCTGATGTTCCGCAGCCGCACCTACGCGGGCGCCGAGCAGGCGGTCGTGCTGATCGCCGGTGGCGCGTCGATCGTGCTGATCATGTTGGTGGGGGCGAGTTTCGCGATGGATATGCCGCTCGCCGTCTTCGGCGCGGCGATGCTGATCCTGGTGGCCGCGCTGATCCTGGGCATCATCGTCCCGAACCAGTCGGCGACGCCGCCGATGCGCCGGGGCGTGGAGCTGCTGGAGTACGCGTTCGTCGCGGCGGTGCTGCCGCTCGTGTTCTGGGTGGCCTCGCTCTACTCTCTCGTCCGCGGGCTGTGAACGCGCACTTGCGCGTTGCCGCCGTCGCGGTGACGCTCGGGCTTTCGGCATCGTTCGGCGTCGGCTCCGGACACGGTGTCGCGCAGGCCGATCGGCCGCCCGCGGTGAATCCGGCGCTGCGGCCCGCGGGCGATCCCGCCGCGCCGCCCGAGAAGACCGAACGCCCGCCCAACTCGAACTGCGCCGACATCGTGACCGGCGGCGACGGGCCGACCATCCCCGCGGCGCAACGCGCGCTCGATCTCGAGAGCGCTTGGCAGTTCTCGAAGGGCGCGGGTCAAGTCGTCGCGGTCATCGACACCGGAGTCGCGCGGCATCCGCGGCTGCCCGGCCTGGAGGCGGGCGGCGATTTCGTCGCCGCGGGTGGTGACGGGACCGAGGACTGCGACGGCCACGGCACTTTCGTCGCCGGGCTGATCGCCGCCTCGCAGGTCGAGGGCCAAGGCTTCGCCGGTGTCGCTCCCGAGGCGCGCATCATCTCCATCCGCCAGACCAGCAAGATGTATCAGCGCGAAGGCGCTTCCCGGAACAAGGGACCCGACGACCTGCCCGACGGCTACGGCACCCTCGCCACCATGGCGTCGGCGATCGTGCGCGCGGTGGACATGGGCGCGACGGTCATCAACATCTCCGAGGTTTGGTGCGGCTCGTCCAACGACGTCGACGGCGCGATCGGCGCGGCGTTGCAGTACGCGCTCGACAGCAACGTCGTCGTGGTCGCCGCGGCGGGCAACAACGACACCGAGCAGTGCAAGCCGGTGAACAAGGTGATCGACCCGCTCGACCCGACGTCCGATCCGTGGAGCAATGTCACGGTCAACGTCAGCCCGGCGCGCTGGGACGACTACGCCCTCTCGGTCGGCTCGATCGACCAGAACGGCGCCCCGTCCAAGTTCACCGTGCCCGGCCCCTGGCTGAGCGTGGCCGCGACCGGCGAGAACATGGTCTCGCTCAACCCGCGCGGCGACGGCACCGCGATCGGCGCGGTCGATCAGCGCGGACAGCAGAACCCGATCAGCGGCACCAGCTTCGCCACGCCGCTGGTCTCCGGCGTCGTCGCGCTGGTGCGGGCCCGGTTCCCGGAAATGAGTGCGCGCGAGGTCATTCGGCGCATCCAGGCCACCGCGCACGCGCCCGCCGAGGGCTGGAACCAGTACGTCGGCTACGGCGCGGTCGACCCGATCGCCGCGCTGACCAACGCGGTGCCCGACAAGCTGCCGCCGAAGCGGCCGACACCGCCGCGCAGCGAGCAGCTCGCCGTGCCCGCACCGCCGCCGCCACCGGACAACACCGCGCGCAACGTCGCGCTGATCGGCACCGGCATCATCGCGACCGCGTTGATCCTGGGCTACCTCGCGTCGTTCCCGATCCGCCGCCGCTTCGGCGTCACCTCGGACGACATGTGACGCCGACCGCCTCGGGCGCGCGAATGCCCGAGGCGGTCGGCGCTATGCGGTTCGGGCGGCGCGAATTCGCTTGTCGAGGAAGGCCCGTCGTCGCGTGTGGAAGTCCACGCCGTTGAGGTCGGTGCGCATACAGGCCAGTTCCCGGCGCTCGTGGGCATCGATCAGCGCGCACTCGCCGTCGTCCGCGAGGCGGGTTCGTTTCGCCGCCATGATTCGCGTCCACGCCGACGGTTCCGCGTAGGAGCGGGCGAGGTCGTCGAGCCAGTCGTCGAAACCGCGGCCGATATGGCCGATTTCGTCCAACAGTCCCAGGCTCAGCGCGGTGGCGGTGTCGATCGGTTGTGCGTCGTTCAGCAGTCGTTCGGCGGCATCGGACCCGACGCGCCGAGGCAGGGTGAGGGTGTGGAATTCCGAGCCGCTCAGGCCCAACGACTTGTAATGCGCATTTATCGTGGCGCTTTCGCGCGCGACGACGACATCGGCCGCGAGGGCGAGCATCACGCCGCCCGCGCCGGCGTTGCCGGTGATCGCCGCGACGGTGAGTTGGTCCGCGCACAGCAGTAGCGCACGGCAGACGGAGTTCATCGCGCGGATGTTCGCCCAGCCCTCCGCGGCGGCGTCGGCGGCGAATTCGATGGCGCCCAAATGGATTCCGGTCGAGAAGAACGGACCGACGCCGCCGCGAAGCACCAGGACCTTGGTGTCCCGTGCGGCGGCGAACTCGATCGCGGCGGCCAGGCGGTGGCACTGTCCGGTGGTCAGCGCGCCGTTGTACGGGTCGATGGTGATCACACCGACCGGGCCGTCGGCGCGGTAGTGGATATCGCCGGGGAGCGCCGGGTCCGTCGTGACCGGAATGGTCGCGGGCCGGATGCCGGTTCGGGCGAGCACGCCGAGCGCGGGCCCTTTGCATTTCGACTCGGCCGCGCCCGCGGCACGGAGGTGCCCGACCCAGATTGTGCCCGAGCCGCAGGCGATTTCGATCGCGTGGTCGCGGCGGCCGACCATCGTCCCCGGCTCGGCGTCTATCGGACCGCGCCGTCCCGGCTTGGCGTCGTAGAGGTAGACGGGCCGGTCCGCGAGAACGGACAGCACGCCGGGTGCGCCGTCCGCGGCACGGACGCGGTGCGCGATCGCCTCGGCGTCGTCCGACCAGTCGAACGCGCGGTCGGCCTGGCGCATGGCCGAACGGCTTCGCGCGTGCGGAAACGCTCGAGGCACCTCCGCCTGATCGAACGGAACGAAATCGGTGTCGAGCGCGCGGCTCACCGCCGCGAGGACGCACTCGATCGCGGCGTCGGCGACCACGGTGCCGTACAGGGTGCTCTTGCGGCAGCGCGTGTCGAACGGGAAGGTGCGCCAAGCCCACACCGGGCCCGCGTCCAGATCCTCGACGGCGGAAAGCACGGCGACACCCCAGTACGGCTCGCGGTCGGTGATGGCCCAGTCCAGTGACGACGGTCCCCGGTCGCCGATCGGGCCCGGGTGGACGACCACCACCGGGACGGCGCCCGCGCAGATCCGGCGCGGGATGCGGCGGGTCAGGTAGGTGCAGACGATCATGTCGGCGCCCGAGGCGGCGGCGAGATCCATGTCGGATTCCGTCTCCACGACCGCGGTGCGCACGAGATATCCGCGGTGCCGCAGGGCGAGGGCCGCGCGCACGGTCAGTCCGTTCTCGGCGCTGCACATCAACAGAATCTGTCGGCGCATCCTGTCGGCCCTTCGGCTGGCGAGAGCGGTTCGGGCGCACCCGTCGCCTTCGTTCCGGCCGGGCCGGATCACGCGGGCGGCGCCAGTGCGGCGGCAACGCTGCGCTCGTTCCCCGGACCCGCCTTGATCTGCGACAACCTGGCTCTGGGCGATGGAGCGGTGACCGGGCGCGAGCACCATCAGGCGACCAAGTGTAGTTCGCGGCCGCCAGCCCGGGCGAAGTTCGGCTCGTCGCGTTGCCGTAGCCGTGCCGCCCGAGCCGGGTCGACCTGTAGCCTCAGCCGCAATCGACGGGCGACTCGCCGCCCCGCACCGCAGAGCAACAGGTAGTACCCGATGACCGACCAGACCTCGATCGTGACCCGCAGGCAGACGTGGGAGCGCGCGACCAACGTTCCGATGATGGCGTTGGCGGTGACGTTCCTCGGCGTGTACGCGTGGCATGTGCTCGACACCGGGGCTTCGCCGCGGCTGGATTCCTGGCTGACCGGCGTCGACATCCTGATCTGGACGCTGTTCGCCGCGGACTTCGCGGTGCGGCTGTGGCTGTCGACCGACCGGTGGCGGTTCCTGCGGCGACATCCGCTGGAGCTGCTGATCGTGGTGCTGCCGCCGTTCCGGCCGCTGCGGCTGTTGCGGGCGGCGCTGCTGCTGTTGGACACGTTGAACCGCAGCACCGTCACGCGGGCCCGGCTCTCGGTGTTCGTCGGCGCCAGCTCGGCGCTGATCCTGCTGCTGTGCAGCCTGGCCTTCTTCGACGCCGAGTACGGCGCACCCGATAGCAAGATCACCGATTTCGGTGACGCGCTGTGGTGGTCGGCGGTCTCGGTGACCACCGTCGGCTACGGCGACGTCTATCCGGTGACCACCGAGGGTCGCTTGATCTCCTTGGTCCTGATGACCTTCGGCATCGGGCTGATCAGTTTCGCGATCGGCACCACGACCAGCTGGGTGATCGATCAATTGAAGGCGGTGGAGGTCAGCGCCGAGCGCACCGATCGGGAGATCTCCGTCCTGCTCGACGAAGTCCGCGCGCTGCGAAGCGAAGTCGCCTCGCTGCGCGAAGGCACCGCGCCGAGCGAAGCCGACGCCGAGCGGCGCTGACCTGCCTCCCGACTACTTCTGTTGATTGCCGACCGGCTTCGAAGCCGGTGACGGATCGGGCGCGACACCGTCGTGCGCGACCATCGCCTCTTCGCGCCCGAGCGTGGGGCCGTTCGCGAGCAGACCGACGATGGGCCACGGTGCGGGCTCGGGCTTCACCCCGGCCTCGGCGTCCAGACCGAGCGCCTTCTGCGCGTCGGCGTTCTTGACGCCGTAGCGCACGCCCGTGTCGGCGACGTAGAAGAGGGAATCCTTACGCCTGCTGTCGGGTTCGATGCCGGTGGTCTGCACGAACGCGCCGGTGCCCGGCGGGACGTACACCGAGTCCGCGTTCGGCCCCGTGCCGTCGGCCTGCGCCAGTGGCACCGCCTTGGCCTTGTCGGGCATCGGCAGCGCGACACCGGTGATCACCGACAGCTCGGCCTGCATACCGCCGTCCTTGGCGGCCGGGTTCGGCTTCCAGGACAAGCAGCTGATGGGCTGATCCTTGGCATCGACGATCGTGGGCACAATCGTCGGATAGGTGTCGACGGCGAGCACGGTGGCGATGTTCGCGCTGGTCTTGTCGGTCGGATCGATCCAGGAAGCACCCGGCGTCGACCGGTACGTGGCGCGGATGATTTCCGCGGTCACCTCCGAGACCGCCTGCAGACCTTCGTGCAGCACCACGTAATTCTGGTCGGGATCGGAGGACACCTGCACCACATCGCCGACCCGCCGGTCGCCGACCTGATAGCTCACGCGCGCACCGGGATCGTTGATCTTCGGCGGAACGATCTGCGGCACTTCGGGAATCGCGTTGAGCAGCCCCTCGCTGACCGGTCGCGGTGTCGCGCCGGTGATGCCGAGCGCGTCGGTCACCCTGCGGTCGTTCATGTCAACGCGGGCGCGCGTCTTGTTGTAGACCAGATACGCCTGCTCCTTCACCTTCACGAGCAGCGCGCGGTCGGCGGGCAGCACCGAGGCCTTGTCGCCCAGTTCCAGGTCGCCGGCGAGCACGGTGGTGGTGAAATCCTTGGAGCCGTCGACCTTCATGACGTCGCAGACCGTCCAGGTCCGGCCCTTGCCGTCCTTGTCGTAGCGCAAAGCCGCTGGCGCGCCGGGGATTCCGATCAGCTGGCCGCGCGGCTTCTTGCCGAGCTCGGACTCCTTGACGATGACGGCCTTGCCCGATTCACCGGACGCGAGGCGCGCCGAGGCCAGGTTCAGCGCCGGATGCACGACACCGTCGATCTGCACGTAGACGCCGCCGGACTCCTTGCCGATCAGCAGCACGTTCTGGCCGATCTTGTCCTGCGGGCGGAGCAGCGCGAGGATGCCGCAACCGGCGAGTACCACGCAGGCCAGGACCAGACCTGCCGCGAAGGCGCGGGATTGGGAGCGCATCGGATCGTGCAGCATTCGCACATCCCGGCGCACGAGCGCGTGCTCCATCCGGCGGACCAGGAAGCGGTAACCGCTCACCTGCCAGCGCGTGGTGGGTTTTGAAGGCATGGTTCCTCCCCCGAACAGTGCTCACGTTCGCGGAACACAGTACAGTTCCCTGGGACTCTTGTTCAGCTCGGCCGGTTGGAAACGGTCGATACCGGGTATTTTGGGGGACGCTGATGGCCGAAGCCACAGGGGCGGGACCACGTCCGCTGCTTGGTCGCATCTCACTGCCGAATCTGTTGATCGCACAGGTGATCGGCATGGTCGCCGGAGTGATCGCGTTGGTGGCCGGTCTCGGCGGGTGGCCGGCGCTCGGCATCGCCGTCGTGGTCGGGCTGCTTCCGCTGATCCCGATCGCCAAACGCACCGTGCTGGACTGGATCGCGACCTGGTGGCGCTATATCACCCACCGCGACTACGAGATCGGCGACACCGTCGACTTCCGCGGTCCCGACGACCGTTCGCTCGGCCTGTACTGGGACGGCACCAGGGTGGTGACGGTCGTCGAGGTGCTGCCGCCGAAGGGCGGACTGACCCGCATCTCCAGCAGCACCGTGCACGCCTCGCACCTGCTGCCGCTTCCCGAACTCGCCGCCTGTCTGAACCAGCACGACATCCTGCTCAGCGGCATCGACATCATCAGCCACGGACACCGCAGTCGCGCGGGCACACCGGCGGGCAAGATCTACGAATCACTGCTCGGCCCGCTGCCCGCCACCGCGCACCGCGCCGTGTGGCTGGCGATCAGCTTCGACGCCATCGCCTGCCCGGAAGCGGCGGCGCGGCGCGGCGGTGGTAGCGAGGGCGCCTCGCGCGCGGTGACCATTGCGACGCAACGCATCATGCGCGCGCTGGAGGACGCCGACTGCAGCGCCCGCATCCTGACCGCGCCCGAGATCCGCAAGGCGGTCCTGCAGATCACCGCGGGCTTCGATCCGCGCACCCTGACCCATCGCTGGCGCTACGCCGAGATCGGCAACGCCGTCAACATCGGTAGTGCGGTCGACCCGAAGCAACTCGGCTCGGATCTGCTCGCGCAGCTGTGGGTCGCGCCGTCGCGGGGCACCACCGTCACCGTGCGGCTGCGCCCCGGCAGCTCCGCCGAATCGGTGAGCATCGGCGCGGCTTGGCGGCTGACCGCGCGCGAACTGCCCGAGCGCGGCAAGCTCACGGGCATGGTGTCGATGAACGGGCGTCACCGTGACAGCCTGCTCGCGCACCTGCCGCTCGCCGTGCCCGGCCTCGACGACACCGTGCCGATGACCGAGTACCCGATCGATGTGATCGGCGCGCTGCACCTGCCGTCGTCCGGCTGCGGTCAGCTCATCGGTTCGGACGAGAACAATCAGGGTGTGGCCGTTCGCATCATCGGCACCGGCATCTCGACGGTGTACCTGGCGGGCGAGCTCTACCTGGCGCAGCAGTTGGTGTTCCGCGCGCTGGCCGTCGGCGAGCGCATCCTGATCCGCACGGACCGCGCGCACGCGTGGGAGAACCTGGTGCAGACCATCGGCAACCCGGAGCGCCTCACCATCGCCGTCGAAACCCACCAGTCCGACGCGGGTTTCACCGCGACCGTGGTGGACGGGGTGCTCGCGCCCGCGCCGCACGCAGGCGTCACGACGATCTACGTCACCGGCGACCCGATGGGCTGGCCCGCGACCAGGCCGGACCTGTCCATCCATCAGCCCGGCGCGATCGGCAACCGCGTGGTGCTTCGCACCGGAACCGCGCAGGTGGATCTCACCCTGGTGTCGATCCCGCGCGAGGCCACCTACATCGGACATCCGCGCGGACGACGGCCCGTCGCCGCCCAGTGATCGGGCCTCAGCCGGGGTAGGGGTCGGCCGCCCGCGCATCCCGCAAATGCCGTGCCCACCAGTGCAATTGGCGTAGCATCCGTTCGCTCGCGTCGATGGCCGCGCCGTCGGTCGGCGTGCCCGTCGCGTCGAACTGCCGCTTGGCCTGGTGGATGCTGACGGTTTCGCGGATCGAGACCATGTGGATCTCGGCGACCACCTGCCGGAGCTGTTCCACCGCGCGCAGGCCGCCGGAGAGTCCGCCGTACGAGACGAACCCGATGGGTTTGGCGCGCCACTCGCGCTTGGCGGTGTCGAACGCGGTCTTGAGCGACGCCGGGTAGCCGTGGTTGTACTCGGAGGTGATCGCGACGAACGCGTCCGCGGCCGCCAGCCGGTCCCGGTACGCCTGGGCTTCCGGGGTGTCGGTGAGATCCGTCGGCAGCGGTGTGTCGATGAGATCGATGACGCCCGTGTCGAATTCGGGTCTGGCCCGGACGACGCGCAGGAACCAGTCGGCGACCACCGGAGCGAACCGCTCCGGGCGCACGCTTGCCACGATGATCTCGAGCCGTACCGGGGTGTCCACCGGGCGAGCGTAATGGACGCGGCCGCCGACAGTGGCGCACCACCACCGGTCTCAGTCGGCCGACAGACCACACATGGCCGCAGCGGTAGCGGAGGCACGCCTCATCGAGACCGCCGCCCCCTTTCGTCGATTGCCGCGCACGTCTCGCAGCGCAGGCGGAGCAGGCCCAGTGCACCACCGGCTAAGAATTGCGCGAGGCACGTCGCGGCACCGTCGAAACGCGCACGGGGCGGAGCGGAAAGCCACACCCACGGCCAGGGCGCGCTGCGCGATCTGCACGTAGATTGGATAGGCGCGTTCCCGAAACATGTTCGGGAACGCGATGTTTCGCAGCGCGGAGCCGAAGGAGACGGTATGTACGTGGTGACCGGAGCGACCGGGAACATCGGCGCGGAACTCGTGCGCGCGCTCGCCGAGGACGGACAGCGGGTGCGCGCGGTCGTTCGTGATCCGGCGCGGGCGTCGCTGCCGGACGGCGTGGAGGCGGTCACCGGCGACCTGAACCGACCCGAGACCCTGGCCGAGGCGCTGGACGGCGCGCAGGGCATGTACTTGATGCCGGGCTATGAGAACCTCGACGAGCTGCTCGCGCTGGCGGGCAAGGCCGGGCTGGCGCGGGTGGTGCTGCTCTCCGGCGGGTCGGCGGCGCTGGCGGATCTCGGCAACGCGGTGTCCCGGTACATGACGCTGTCCGAACAGGCCGTGCGCGAATCCGGTTTGCCGTGGACCTTCCTGCGGCCGCGCTCGTTCATGTCCAACGCGCTGCGCTGGCTGCCGCAGCTCGCCGCGGGTGACGTGGTGCGCGCCCAGTTCTCCGGGGTGCGGGTCGCGGCCGTCGACCCCGCCGACATCGCCGCGGTGGCGGCGCGGGCGCTGACCGGCGGCGACCTCGACGGCCGGATTCTCGATCTCACCGGCCCGGCCGCGCTGCTGCCCGCCGAGCAGGTCGCGATACTCGCCGAGGTCCTCGACCGGCCGCTCGTGTGCCGCGAACTCACCGACGACGAGACCCGCGCCGAACTCGCGGCGACCATGCCCCGCGCCTACGCCGAGGCGTTCACCAGCTTCTTCATCGACGGCACGCTGGACGAATCCGAGGTCCACCCGACCGTGCGCGAGGTGACCGGCCGCGCACCGCGCACCTTCCGCCAGTGGGCCGAGGCGCATGCCGACGCTTTCCGAACCGAGTCCGCCTGACCTGTTCCGCACGCGGAGCCCGGCCCGGCTGCCGCACCGCTGAGAGACTGGGCTTCGGGCAACCCACAGCCGCAAGCATCAGCCTCGCGACCGTCCACCGCCGCAGCGGCCTCGGCCGCACTCCGTGGCGAATGAGCCACTGCGCCTTGCACCCGTCAGCCCGCGGCAGCGACCTCGACCGCACCCTGCGGAGCTGAGCAAGACCGCCGCGAGCGTCGATCCGCGGAGCGCGCGCGCCGGTGCGTCTTGTGCGTCAGGCGAGGCGGGTGGCGGACGTCAGCCTGCGGCGGCGACTTCCGCTGTACCCCGGGCGAATTCGGCGAGCCCGTCGGCAGGGAGCACCCGCGCGGTGAAATCCAATGCGCGACGAGCACGTTCGGGATCGGCGACGAAATGGCGCACGTCGCCGATCCGGTACTGGCCGGTCACGATCGGCGACGGTCCGCCGCGGGCCTTGGCCATGATGGAGGCCACCTCCCACAGCGTGATCGGGTGTCCGGAGGCGATGTTGAGCGGAACGAAGCCTGGCAGCTGGCGCTCCACCGCGGCGCGGGTCGCGGCGGCGGCATCGCGGACGTGCACGAAATCCCGCACCTGGCCGCCGTCCTCGAACACCCGCGGCGCCTGGCCCGCGAGCAGATCCGCTCGGAACCGGGTGGCCATACCCGAGCGGGCGCCGTCGCCGTACACGTTGTGATAGCGCAGCGCGGTCACCGACGCCCCGGTGCTCAGCGCCCAGGCCAGCGCGTACTGCTCCTGAGCCGCTTTGCTCGCGGCGTAGAAGCCGCGCGGCCGCAGCGGCGCGTCCTCCCCGACCGGCTCCCAGGTGAGCACCTCGCCGGTGCGCGGCGCGCGGTGGTCGAACATGCCGCGGTCGAGATCGGCGCGCGAGCGCAGGCCGGGGAAGAACGGCCCGCCGCGCACGCTGCGGTAGCGACCTTCGCCGTACACGGTGATGGACGAGGCGAGCACCAGCCGACGGACCCCGGCCTGACTCATGGCCGCGAGCAGGACCGCGGTGCCGTGGTCGTTGTGCGTGGCGAACGCGGCGATGCCGGATTCCGATTCCGTGCTCGGCGCGGTGACGGCCGCGAGATGACAGACCACCTCGATGCCGCGCAACAGCGGCGCGAGCGCGTCGGCGTCCCGGACGTCCACCTCGGCGACGCCCTCGGGCGGCGCGGCGTCGGGCCCGTGCACGTCGGCGAGCATCAGGTCGAGCGCGATCACCTCGTGCCCGGCGGCCGTGAGCGCGCCACGCACGTGTGATCCGAGGAATCCGGCGGCCCCGGTGAGCAGTACCTTCATCGCAGCCACACCCCGCCGCCCACAGCCGATACCCGGCCGGTGGCGGCACGAACGTCGCACCGTCGCATGCGGTTTACGGTAGTTCGAAAGGCAGCGCCACGCCGGTATGGACACGGCACCGATCGCAAGTGTCGGTTCCGTCGACCGCCGCGACCGAGGCGCGGATGAGTTCTTTGAAGGGGGCCAGGTTGCGCTTGAACTCGGCGAAGACGTCGACCGCGTGCACGCCGTCGCCCTCCTCCAGGCCCGCGTCCAGATCGGTCACCAAAGCGACTGCGGCGTAGCACATCTCCAGCTCGCGAGCGAGCACGGCCTCCGGGTGACCGGTCATGTTCACCAGGTCCCAGCCCTGCCCGGCGAACCAGCGGCTCTCGGCGCGGGTCGAGAAGCGCGGACCCTGGACCACGACCATGGTGCCGCCCGCCTTCAGCGGCAGCGCCTCGACCTCGGACTTCACCACGGCGCCGCGCAGTTCCTCGCAGTACGGGTCGGCGAAGGAGACGTGCACGCCGCCGCCGTCGAAGTAGGTCTGCGGACGACCGGAGGTCCGGTCGACCAGCTGGTCCGGCACCGCGACGGTGCCCGGTCCCCAGTCGGCGCGCAGGCTGCCCACCGCGCACGGCGCGAGGATCCGCCGCACGCCCAGCGAGCGCAGCGCCCACATGTTGGCCTGGTAGGGCAGCGTGTGCGGCGCGTATTCGTGCTGCTTGCCGTGCCGGGGCACGAAGGCCACCGGCCGTCCCTCGACCTCGCCCACCGCGATCGGCGCGCTCGGCTTGCCGTACGGGGTGTCGACCTCGACCTGGGTGGCGTCGTTGTCGAAGAAATCGTAGAAACCACTGCCGCCGATGACGGCGAGGGCGGGCCGGGGAAGCGAACTCATGGGCCCGATTCTTCCGTCCGCCCGCGCTTCCCGCGCAACCGGTACCGCCCGACGAAGCGATGCGTGACGGAGACCACTCGCCGGCATCGGCAATGATGGGACGACTCATCGGTCCAGTTGGAGGTATTCGTGTCGCGCGCGGGCGTGTGGTTGACCGTGGCGAGCGGCCTGGCGTTCGCCAGTTCCGGACCGCTGGCGAAATCGGTGCTCGCCGCCGACTGGTCGCCCGGCGCGGTGCTCGCCGTGCGGCTGACCGGCGCATCGGTGATCATGCTCGTGCTGGCCGGGTTCGCCGACCCCGACGGGCTGTGTGGCAGCGTGCGCCGGCTGCGGACCATCGGCGCGTACGGCGTGATCGCGGTGGCGGGCGTACAGGCGACGTTCTTCCTTTCGCTGGAATACCTGCAGGTCGGGGTGTCGCTGATGATTCAGTTCCTGGCTCCGATCGTGGTCATCGGCTGGGACTGGGCGGTGCGCGGGCGAAGGCCGTCGGACGCCACCCTGCTCGGCGCGGTCGTCGCGCTCGTGGGGGCCGCGCTGGTGATCGACGTCTTCGACGCGGGCGGACTGAGCCTGCCCGGCCTGGGCTGGGCGGCGCTGTCCATGCTGTGCAACGCGGCGTTCTTCCTGCTCTCCGCGCGCACGTCGGACAGCCTGCGCCCGGTGGTCCTGCTCGGCGCCGGACTCACCGTGGCCGCGCTGACCAGCTGGACGCTCGGCGCGCTCACCGTGCTGCCGATCCACTTCGGCGGCGCGACCGCGAACATGGCCGAGCGTCATCTTCCCGTCTGGCTGGCACTCGCCCTGCTGATCCTGATCAGCACCGTGGTGGCCTACCTCTGCGGTGTGGCGGGCGCGGCGCGCATCGGCGCGACGCTGATGTCGCTGATCCTGCTGAGCGAGGTGCTGTTCGCCGTCGCGCTCTCCTGGCTGCTGCTCGGCGAGGCGGTCGCGCCGATCCAGGCGCTCGGCGCGCTGCTCGTAATAGGCGGAATCGCGCTGGCCAGGTACGGTGCCGATCAGCGAGCGGCGCGGCGCGAAGAACCCGCGCCCAGCCGCGCGCGCACCTGACAACACGCCGGAACGGATGTACCCTAGGGGGGTATTAAATCGGACTTCCGGCAGGCAGCGAGGAGACAGCGGTGACCACCCCGGACGCGAGCACCACCAAGGAACAGCCGGGCCACGACCACTCGGCACACGGCTACATCACCGCCAAGGACGACTACCTCAAGCGCCTGCGCCGCATCGAGGGTCAGGCCCGCGGGTTGCAGCGGATGGTCGAAGAGGAGAAGTACTGCATCGACATCCTCACCCAGGTCTCGGCGATGACGAAGGCACTGCAGGCCGTGGCGATGGGTCTGCTGGAGGACCACATCAGCCACTGCGTGGTGGACGCCGCGGTGGCGGGCGGCCCCGAGGCCGACGCCAAGATCAAGGAGGCCACCGACGCGATCGCGCGGCTGGTGCGCTCCTGATCGACGTTCACCCGTGGCGCCGCCGGTAGGCCGCGGCCGCGCCGGGGTGCAGCGGAATGGGGCCGGTGCCGATCAACGAACGCGCGTCCAGGAACTGGGTGCCCGCGGCCTCGGCCGGGACCAGCGCGTCCGGGTGCCCGGCCAGCAGATCGACGATCGCGGCGGCGGCCTCGTCCGGCAACGTGGGCGCGGCGAGCAGCAGGTTCGCCACGCCGATGGTGGTGATCGCGGAGCCGCCGGGATAGGCGTCGCGCGGGATCTCGACGCGGTCGTAGATGTGCCCGTACCGCTGGCGCAGCGGCGCGGCCAGATCACCGAGATCCACCAGGCGCATCCGCAGCGGCACCTCCAGCGCCGCGGTCGGGACGCCGCCCGCCCACAGCAGCGCGTCGACGGCGCCGGAGCGCACGGCCGCCGCGGCGTCGCGTAGCGGGCGGTGCTCCACGATGACGTCGGTCGCGGGATCCAGCCCTGCCGCGAGCAGTATCCGCTCCCCCGTCAGCGCGGCGCCGGAACCCTCGGCGCCGAGATTCACGCGCAGGCCGCGCAATTCGACCACCTGGCGGACGGTGCTGTCGGCCCGCACGGCCAGCTGGAAGTAGTTCTCGTAGACCCGGCCGAGGGCGAGCACGCCGCCCGGCGCGTTCCTGCTCGAATCCGCCAGCGCGAGACCGGCCTGCGCGTCTCCCCTGGCCAGCATGGCGAGGTTGTCCTGGGAGCCGGAGGTGGTGACCGGCTCGATCCGTACCGTTCCGATCCGCGCGGCCGCGGCAGCCAGCAGGCGCGCGAACGCGTGATAGAAGCCACCCACCTCACCGGAAGCCAACCGGACCACCGGCTCGTCCCCGCTTCCGCAGCCCGCGACACCCGCGACTCCGAGCGCCGCGAGCGCCAGGAACTTGCGGCGGTCGAGCCGCCCCGTCACGACGCCACCGCCGCGGGCAGCCGGACCGCGACCGCGAGTCCGTGCGGTGACGCCTCGCTGACCGACAGCGCGCCGCCGCGCGCCTGGGCGAGGGCCGCGGCGATCGGCAGACCCAGGCCGGAACCGCCTGGCTGCGCGGCGGAACCGCGAAAGAACCGCGTGGTGAGCTTGTGGATCTCGTCGGCGGGCACGCCACGGCCGTCGTCGCGGACCGTCACCGTGATCCAGTCCGGCTCGATACCCACCGACACGACGGTGTGCGCGCCGCTGCCCGCGTAGCGATTCGAATTGCTCAGCGGCACATCGAGAATCTGCGCGAGCACATCCGCCGAGACGGCGACCTCGGCGGGTCCTCCCGGCTGCTCGGCGCGCAGCGACTGCCCCGACGCGGCGAACGCCGAATGCCAGGCGTCGATCCGATCGGCCACGACTTGTCCTGCGTCGCAACGATGTTCCTCGGCGCCCGCCGCGGTGGCGAACCCCTCCGGCGTCTCCGCGACGGCCAGCGTCAGCAGCCCGTCGAGCAGCGTGGTGAGCCGGTCCACCTCCGCGCTCGCGCCGCGGAACGTGTCGGCGGCGCTCTCCGGTATCGCGTACTCGAGCGAGTCCAGCCGAATGGTGAGCGCGGCCAAGGGATTGCGCATCGCGTGCGCGGTATCGGCGACCAGTTGCCGTTGCGCCTCCGTGGAGTCGGCGACCGCCAGCGCCATGGCGTCGAAAGATTCCGCGACGGCGCGCATTTCGGGCGGTCCGCCGTAGTGCCTCGCGATCGACGCGGGCGGCGCGTCTTCGGAAGTCTCCGGCGCGGACCGCGCTTTCGGCAGCGTCGCGGTCAATTCGGCGACGGCGCGAGACAGTGCCGCGAGCGGCCGCAGCACCCAGCGGCTCAGCGTCAGCGCGAGCATCGTGAACAGCACCATGGCCACGGCGCCGCCCAAACCGATGATCAGCCAGGCGCGGGTGATGTCGCGGCGCGCCTGCGCGGTGGACGCCTCGATGACGACGGCCCCGTTGACCTGCACGCCGGTCCCGACCGGCCGCGCTACGAGCATCACCGAATCGCTCCACGGCATCAGCCGGTCGATCGGATGCGGTCGCTGATTGCGCCGCGCGTCGGCGACCGCCGCGACCACGGCCGGATCGATGATGTCCACGCCCGCGTTGACCGCGGTCGCGCCGCGCGCGTCGACCACGAGCACGTTCTCGCCGTACAACTCGTGATACCGCGCGACCTCCTCGGCCAGCGCGGCGTCGTTCTCCTCCACCGCGACGGCGTCGGCGAGGGTGGCGAACCGATCCGCGTCACCGGAACGGCCGAGCACCAACTCCTGGGTCCGGCTGGTGGCGTAGGTCAACGACAACGGCACAGCGAACGCCAGGACCGCGATCGCCGCGAACACCGTCAGCGCGGCAAGCAGTCTGCGCCGCATGGCCTTCCGTCCTCCACGCTCACTGTCCCCACCGGTACCCGTAGCCGCGGATCGTGGTGATCAGCCCCGGCCGGTTCAGTTTGGCGCGCAGACCGGTCATGTGCACGTCCAGCGAACGCGACACCGCGACGAACGCGTCGCCCCAGATCCGGTCCATCAGCTGCTGGCGGCTCACCGCCGCGCCCGGTCGTTCCACCAGCACCTCGACCAGCTCGAATTCCTTCTGCGTCAACGCGACCGGCGCACCGCCGACCTCGACGACCCTGGCCGCGAGATCGACGCGCACGTCACCGGTGACCACCTCGGTGCGCTCGGACTGCGCCACCGCGGCGGCTCGGCGCAGCACCGTCTCCAGCCGCGCCATCAGCTCCGCGATCCGCGGCGGCTTCACCAGGTAATCGTCGGCGCCGCCGCGCAATCCGCGCACGATGGAGCGTTCGTCGCTGCGGGCGGTGAGGATCAGCACGGGCACCGTGCTCACCTCGCGCAGTTGCCGAAGCACCTGCAGACCGTCGCCGTCGGGCAGTCCGAGGTCGAGGATGACGGCGTCGTAGCGGCGGTGATCGAGCAGCAGCTCGCTGCCGCGCCGCTTGCGCTCGGCGGAGTAACCGCGGGCATTGAGCGCCTCGACGAGCGCGTCACCCACACCGTCGTCATCTTCGACCACCGCAAGCCGCACGCGCCGATCCTGCCACATGGGCGGGATCGGCGCGGAGACGAGCCGCTCAGCCACGCACGGCGGCCATGGGTCGGTCGTCATCGGAATCGACGCTCGCCGCGGCGCGCGCCTTCTCGTCGGCGTCGATAGTGGACTCGGCCGAGGTCTCCCGCATGAACCAGTAGGTGATCAGCGAGATCGCGATACAGCCGGCCACGTAGTAGAAGTACACCGACTCCGCGCCCGCCTTCTTCAGCGCCAGAGCGATCATCTCCGCGGTGCCGCCGAAGATGGCGACGGTCAGCGCGTAGGGCAGGCCGACGCCGAGCGCGCGGATCTTGGTCGGGAACAGCTCGGCCTTCACGATGGCGTTGATCGAGGTGTAGCCGGTGATGATGACCAGCGCCAGCATCATCAGGCCGAACGCGGCGAACGGGTTGGACGTGTGCGCGAGCAGGGTCATGATCGGCACGGTCAGCAGCGCGCCGCTCACACCGAAGAAGATCAGCAGCTTGCGGCGGCCGATCTTGTCGGACAATCCGCCGGCCAGCGGCTGCAACACCACGAACACCAGCAGCGCGACGAAGTTGATCCAAGCCACCGTGCCCTTGGAGATACCGGAGGTGTTGATCATGAACTTCTGCATGTAGGTGGTGTAGGTGTAGAACGCCACCGTGCCGCCGAGGGTCAGGCCGACCACGAGCAGGCACTCCCTCGGGTACTGCAGCAGCACCTTCAGCGAACCGCGCGAGGACCCGGTCGCCTCCTTCGCACCCGAGGCCTCGGCCTCGAACGACGCCGACTCGTCCATCCCGCGCCGCAGCACCATCACGACGAGGGCGCCACACGCACCGATCGCGAACGGGATTCGCCAACCCCAGGAATGCATCTGGGCCGAGGTGAGCACCTGCAGCAGCACGATCTGCACGCCGAGGGCGGTGAGCTGACCAGCGACGAGCGTCACGTACTGGAAGCTCGAGTAGAACCCGCGCCGACCGGCGGACGCGACCTCGGAAAGGTAGGTCGCGCTGGTGGCGTACTCACCGCCGACCGAGAGGCCCTGCAGCAGTCGCGCGAGCAGCAGCAGCACCGGCGCGGCGATGCCGATGGTCTGGTAGCCCGGAGTGAGCGCGATGAGCAGCGAACCGGCCGCCATCACCGTCACCGACAGGGTCAGCGCGGCGCGCCTGCCGAACCGGTCCGCGTAGCGGCCGAGCGCCCAGCCGCCGAGCGGGCGCATCAGGAACCCGACCGCGAACACCGCCGCGGTGGACAGCAGCTGCGCGGTCGAATCCCCTTCGGGGAAGAATGTTTTCGCGAAGTAGACGCTGAACGCCGCGTAGACGTACCAGTCGTACCACTCCACCAGGTTGCCGATCGATCCGCGCAGCACGTTCGCGACAACGCGGCGCTCGCTCGTGGGCTGTGTCGTAGTCACCCGAATCTCCTCCTTCAACGCATCTTCGCGTCAGCTGGAAGAGAGTGTGTCGGCAGTCACAAGCGGTTCGGAAGCGTGCGGCGGGTTTCCTAACTATCCCTTAGTACGATCCCCCGCCGCACGCTCGCGCAGGTCAGGCCCGCAACAAGGGGGCGAGCGCCCGCAGCGATTCGAGGTAGCTGGGGCCCAGCGCCTGCAGGGCGACGTGGTCGGCGCCCGCGTCGAGATGGGCGACGAGCTGCTCGGCCACCCGCTCCGCGGAGCCGTGCACCGTGAGCTGATCGATCAGCCGGTCGCTGCCCGGGGTCGCGACATCCGCGTCGTCGAAGCCGAGCCTGCGGAGGTTGGCGACGTAGTTGCCCAGCCCGAGGTACATCGGCACCATCGTGCGACCGACCTCGCGCGCCCGCTCCGGGTCTTCCTCGACGACGAGCTTCTGCTCTACGGCGAGCAGCGTGCCTTCGCCGAGAATCGCCCGGGCGCGGCGCGAATGCTCGGGGGTAACCAGATACGGAAGGGCGCCCGCGGTCCTGTCGCGTGCGAGCTCCAGCACGCGCGGACCCAAGGCGGCGAGAGCCAGCCGCTGCTTCGGCACTCCGGCCGCGTCCAGCTCGTCGAGGTACTCGACCAACGCCTCGTAAGGCTTGCGATACGGGTCGTTGAATTCCGGGTGCCCGACGCCGACGCCGAGCAGGAATCGGCCGGGGTAGCTTTCCTCGATGCGGTGGTACGACTCCGCGACCGTCTTCGCCGGAGCCGACCAGACGTTCACGATGCTGGTGGCGACCGTGAGCGTTTCCGTCGCGGCGAGCAGCGATTCCACCACGGGCAACTCGGCGGGCGGAGATCCGCCGAGCCACACCGTCCCGTAGCCGAGCTGCTCCAGCTCGCTCGCGTCGTCCGGAGTCACCCCCTGGTAGCCGCGCCATACACCGAAACGTCCGAGAGCGTCGATTGTCATGTGGGAGAGGAACAGTTGTTGTTGCCGTTCCTATTCCACACGGCGGTCGACCCCTCGAAAACACAGCGTGCGGCCGCTTCGAGCGGAGCGCCCGGCCGCCTCCGACGCCGCGGCCGACTGCTTCTGCCGCAACCTTCCGACTGTCCCGACGCGGCGGTCCGGCTGCGCGGAAGGCATCGAAACACGTCGCCGAAAGTATTAGCACTCCAGCCGTGAGAGTGCTAACTTTGAGGGTGCACAGCTTCCGGCGCCCGCCGCCGTGGTGGCGCCGACGTTATCGAAATGGAGGTGATTGCTGTGCTGCGGTTCGATCCATTCCATGACATCGACACCGTTGCTCGCCAGTTGCTCGGCGAGAACGTCGGGTCGTCACGCGCGCCGCGCTTCATGCCGATGGATCTGTTCAGAGCGGGCGACCACTACGTCCTCAACGCCGATCTGCCCGGCGTGGACCCCGGCTCGGTCGATGTGAGCGTCGACAACGGCACCCTCACCCTGCGCGCCCAGCGCAGCGTGCCGAGCGAGGAAGGCGTCCAGTGGATCGCCTCCGAGCGCTTCGCGGGCACCTACATGCGCCAGCTCTCCCTCGGCGACAACGTCGACACCGACAAGATCAGCGCGACCTACAACAACGGTGTCCTCTCGGTGACCATCCCGATCGCCGAACGGGCCAAGCCGCGCCGCATCGAGATCTCCGGGCACGCGCAGCCGAAGACCATCGAGGCGGGCAGCGGCAGCTGAGCCATTCCGGTACCGCGGTTCGCTGAAGCCTGCCGCGGTACCGGTCCCCTATCCCTCTCCGCCGCAGCAGCCTCTGTTCGGCACGGTGCGCATCTCCCTGGTCTCGGCATTGCGCGCGGCCAAGTCCGCGTCGGCCGGGTAGTCGACCGCGACCAGGCTCAGGCCGTGGGCGGGCGCGACGGTCACCGCGCTGGAACGCTCGGTCTCGTTCAGGAGTCCGGCGACCCACTCCGGCGTGCGCCTGCCCTCGCCGACGGCGAGCACCGCGCCGACCAGGCTGCGCACCATGGACCAGCAGAACGCGTCCGCGCTGACGTACGCGGTGAGCAGGTCTCCCTCGCGCTCCCAGTCGAAGCGCTGCAGTTCGCGGACCGTGGTCGCGCCCTCCCTGCGACGGCAGAACGCCGCGAAATCGTGCAGCCCCAACAGGTTTCCGGATGCCGCCCGCATGGCCGCCAGATCCACGCCTGGACGGCACGGCACGACGCCGCGGGCGGACAGCGGCTCGGCGCCGTAGGGCGCGGTGGTGAGCCGGTACACGTAGTGGCGGCGAATCGCCGAGAAGCGCGCGTCGAATTCCGGCGGCGCGAGCCGAGCGGCCTTGATGCGCACGTCTTTCGGGAGGAAGCGCGCCATGCGGTGCACGAGCTTGTCGCCGTCGAACTCGGCGGTGGTGTCGAAGTGCGCGACCTGCCCCTCGGCGTGCACCCCGGCGTCCGTGCGACCCGCGACGGTCAGCTGGATCGGTTCGCGGAAGACCTTGCTCAGCGACTCCTCCAGCACGCCCTGCACGGTGCGCAGTCCCGGCTGGCGGGCCCAGCCGATGAAATCCGTTCCGTCGTAGGAGATGTCGAGGCGCACCCGGACGGCGGCCGGGGCCTCGGTAGCCGCTGCGGGCTCCGGCTGCGAGCTCACCGTTCCCATCGAATCCTCCACTGTCACAACGACTCCTCGTCGAGCCGACCCAAGGTGACCTCGACCGCGCCCGACACGGTCAAGGTCACCTCGAGTCGGGTTGACTCGCGAACCAGCCCCGCGCTGTCCCGACGGGCGGTGGGCAGGTTCGGCCGATCTACGCGAATGAGCCCGCCACCCACAAGGGCGGCGGGCTCATTCGAGAAAACCCGACCCAGGTCAGGCGTCCTTCTTGTCCTCGGCGGACTCGTCGGCCTTCTCCTCGGCGGCGGGAGCCTCGGCGGTCTCGGCGACGGCCTCGTCGGCCTTCTCCTCGACAGCCTCGGGAGCGGCCTCCTCGGCCTTCTTCGAAGCGGCCACGCGACGGGCACGATCGGCCTCGTTGGTCACGGTCTTCTCCCGGACCAGCTCGATGATCGCCATCGGCGCGTTGTCACCCTTACGCGGCAGCGTCTTGGTGATGCGGGTGTAGCCACCCTCGCGACCCTCGAACGACGGCCCGATCTCCGCGAAGAGCGAGTGCACGACGTCCTTGTTGCGGATCACCTTCAGCACCTCGCGACGGTCGGCGAGGGTGCCGCCCTTCGCCTTGGTGATGAGCTTCTCCGCGTAGGGGCGCACGGCCTTGGCCTTGGCCTCGGTGGTGGTGATCCGGCCGTGCTCGAAGAGCGCCGTGGCCAGATTGGCGAAGATCGCCTTCTGGTGCGACGCCGACCCGCCGAAGCGGGCACCCTTCTTGGGCTTAGGCATTGTTGATTCTCCTTGTATGCGGCCGGGCCGGGGCGCCTACCCCAGCGGCCTAGAGCTGTTCGGTCTCGGCGTAGTCCTGCTCGCCGCCATCGGTGTCACTGAACGTGCCGCTGTCGCTCCACGTGCCGGTGCTCGCGTCGTAACCCACCACGGAGGACGGGTCGAACGACGCCGGGCTGTCCTTCAGCGAGAGGCCGAGCGCGTGCAGCTTGACCTTCACCTCGTCGATGGACTTCTGGCCGAAGTTGCGGATGTCCAGCAGATCCGACTCGGTGCGGGCGACCAGCTCGCCCACCGTGTGCACACCCTCGCGCTTGAGGCAGTTGTAGGACCGGACGGTGAGGTCCAGGTCCTCGATCGGCAGACCGAACGAGGCGATGTGATCCGCCTCGGCCGGCGAGGGGCCGATCTCGATGCCTTCGGCTTCGACGTTCAGCTCGCGAGCCAGGCCGAACAGCTCGACCAGGGTCTTGCCCGCCGAGGCGAGCGCGTCCCGCGCGCTGATGGAGTTCTTGGTCTCCACGTCCAGGATGAGCCGGTCGAAGTCGGTGCGCTGCTCGACACGGGTGGCCTCGACCTTGTAGGTCACCTTGAGCACCGGGGAGTAGATCGAATCCACCGGGATCCGGCCGATTTCCGCACCGGACGCCTTGTTCTGCACAGCGGGGACGTAACCGCGACCGCGCTCGACGACGAGCTCGATCTCGAGCTTGCCCTTGTCGTTCAGGGTGGCGATGTGCATGTCCGGGTTGTGCACGACGACGCCGGCGGGCGGCACGATGTCACCGGCGGTGACGGTGCCGGGGCCCTGCTTGCGCACGTACATCGTCACCGGCTCGTCCTCCTCCGAGGACACGACCAGACCCTTGAGGTTCAGGATGATGTCGGTGACATCTTCCTTCACGCCGGGAACGGTGGTGAACTCGTGCAGAACGCCGTCGATGCGGATGCTCGTGACCGCGGCCCCCGGGATCGAGGACAGCAGGGTACGCCGCAGCGAGTTGCCGAGGGTGTAACCGAAGCCCGGCTCGAGGGGTTCGATGGTGAACTTCGAGCGGTTCTCGGCGACGACCTCTTCGGTCAGGGTCGGACGCTGGGAAATCAGCATGAGGATCATCCTCCTTTTAGGGCGCCCGCTATTTGACGCCTCGTTTTAAGGGGTTGTGCTGGACCGTCCGGCGAACCGGACGCCCCAGCACCAGCGGCATTCGCTGATTACTTCGAGTAGTACTCGACGATCAGCTGTTCCTGCAGCGGCACATCGATCTGGGCGCGCTCCGGCTCCTGGTGGACCAGGATCCGCAGACGGCCCGGGATCACCTGCAGCCAGCCCGGAACCGGGCGATCGCCGAGGGTCTCCCGCGCGACCTGGAAAGGCAGGGTCGGCAGCGACTTGTCCTTGACATCGATGATGTCGTACTGGCTCACCTTGTAGCTGGGCACGTCGACCTTGACGCCGTTGACCAGGAAGTGGCCGTGGCTGACCAGCTGGCGGGCCTGGCGGCGGGTGCGCGCCAGACCGGCGCGGTACACGACGTTGTCCAGCCGCAGCTCCAGGAGACGGAGCAGGTTGTCACCGGTCTTGCCCTTGAGGCGGTTGGCCTCTTCGTAGTACCGGCGGAACTGCTTCTCCATGACGCCGTAGGAGAAGCGAGCCTTCTGCTTCTCCTGCAGCTGGAGCAGGTATTCGCTCTCCTTGATACGCGCGCGGCCGTGCTGGCCGGGCGGGTAGGGGCGACGCTCGAACGCCTGATCGCCGCCGACGAGGTCGACGCGCAGACGACGCGACTTGCGGGTGATGGGTCCGGTGTAACGGGCCATTTCGTTCTACCTTCCTTTCCCGCTAGACGCGACGCCGCTTGGGCGGACGGCAGCCGTTGTGCGGCTGCGGGGTGACATCGGAGATCGTGCCCACCTCGAGGCCGGCGGCCTGCAGCGAGCGGATCGCGGTCTCACGGCCCGAACCGGGGCCCTTGACGAACACGTCGACCTTCTTGACGCCGTGCTCCTGCGCCTTGCGCGCCGCGTTCTCGGCGGCGAGCTGCGCGGCGAACGGGGTCGACTTACGCGAACCCTTGAAGCCGACGTGACCCGACGACGCCCAGGAGATGACGTTGCCGTTCGGGTCGGTGATGGACACGATCGTGTTGTTGAACGTGCTCTTGATGTGCGCGTTGCCGTGCGGGACGTTCTTCTTGTCCCTGCGGCGCGACTTCTGGGTCTTCTTGGGGCCGGAGGCCCTGCTCTTAGGAGGCATCCGTATCCCTTACTTCTTCTTGCCTGCGACGGTGCGCTTCGGGCCCTTGCGGGTGCGCGCGTTGGTCTTGGTCCGCTGGCCACGCACGGGCAGGCCACGACGGTGGCGCAGGCCCTGGTAGCAGCCGATCTCGATCTTGCGGCGGATGTCGGCCTGCACCTCACGGCGCAGGTCACCCTCGACCTTGAACTCCGAGGCCTCGATGTAGTCGCGGAGCTTGGTCAGGTCGTCGTCGCTGAGGTCCTTCGAACGCAGGTCCGGGCTGACGCCGGTGGCCTCGAGGATCTCCTTGGAGCGGGTACGGCCGATGCCGAAAATGTAGGTCAGCGCGATCTCCATGCGCTTTTCGCGCGGGAGGTCGACGCCCATGAGACGTGCCATGTGGCAGTTTCCTTAATCGTTGCGGAGGTCTGCTCCCTGTCCGTTCCCCCGTCTTGGTTGGGGCACCGGCCTCCGTACCGGTGGTTGGCTCGCACGCCCCGTTCCCTCTCGCGAGAGCCCGAATTTCCACAGCGTGCGGCTGGAGCTGGGAGTTCTTCTGTGTGCCAATCCGAACTGCGTTCGGTGCTTGGCGGTGAGACTTCGATCAGCCCTGGCGCTGCTTGTGGCGCAGGTTGTCGCAGATCACCATGACCCGGCCGTGGCGGCGGATCACCTTGCACTTCTCGCAGATCTTCTTGACGCTCGGCTGAACCTTCACGTCCGTCCAATCTCGTTGCGGTCCACACGGGTGTGAACACAGTTTTTCCCCAGCCTGGCGACTGGGGAAGTCTTATTGTCCCCGTCCTCGCGGACGGCGGTCTAGCGGCCCCTCGGGGAGACACGGCCCCTGGTGGCGAGCGTCGCTCGAGGCTCGGCCCAACCGCCTGTCCGGTGGTTGAATCCGGACTCGACCACCCGCCTGGGGGTCCGGGGGCGAAGCCCGCCGGGCGGGGCGTGGGGGTTGCACCCCCACAAAACACCAAGTGAATCGACCTGGGCGAGCGCATTTCGCGAGCATGGCTCGCCTGCTCGATTCACTTGTAGCGGTAAACGATTCGCCCGCGGGACAGGTCGTAGGGCGAAAGCTCGACGACCACCCGGTCCTCGGGAAGGATGCGAATGTAGTGCTGCCGCATCTTTCCGCTGATGTGCGCGAGAACCTTGTGCCCGTTCTCGAGCTCGATCCGGAACATCGCATTGGGCAGCGGCTCGACAACTCGACCCTCGACCTCGATGGCCCCGTCTTTCTTCGCCATGTCCTCCGCGATCCCGGTTCGCTGGTCGGCATTGCCGATCGAACCTGGTGTGATTGCCTGGTGTCTGCTTGTATGTACCGGTCGGCGTAACCGGACCGGCGGCATGCAAACAGGCGGCGCATAGGTGCACCGCCGCTCCAGCTTACCGGGAGGCATCCGATCCGGCAAAAACACCTCGCCGTGAAGTCCCCGGCGTGGCCGCTCCCTGCCCCGCGTCGAGCGACGCCGGTCACGTAAACTGACCGAGTCCAGGAAACGGTCGAGCAGACTTAGGGGGATGCCGTGAGCCAGCGTACCGGGCGTGCCGCAGGCGCCGCGCCCCTCGGCCACGGCGGGGCCGAGCGCGAGCGCAGCGGGCGAGCCATCTCGGGCACGATGGAGCCGAGCGACAGTGAGGCGATGCGGTGAGTCGCAACAACGACGGCCTGCCGATGCTGCCGCCGTGGCTGTCCGACAGCGAGGTCAACGGCGGCTACGAGGCACCGGTACAGAATCTCCCGCACGACGACATCATCGACGACGCACCCGACCGCAAACGCACGCGCCGCAAATCACAGGCGCCGGAGGGCCGTCACGACTCGAGCCAGGGCTCCGGCCGCAAGGACAAGAAGCGTAGGTGGCTGGGCCGCGACAAGGACGAGCCGGTCGAGGAACAGCCCGCGGAGCCGCAGCCACGCGCGGATTCGTGGGGTCGGCCACAGTCGGGCGATTCTTGGTCGTCCGGTCCCGATGCCGAGGGTCGCCCCGGACAGTCGCCGCAGCAGGGCACGCGCGGCGAAGACCGCAACGGTTCATGGCAGCCCACGGAGGGTCCCGGTCGACAGTCGACGGGCGGGCAGGGCATCGCGCCGCAGCAGCCGATGGAAGGGCGCGGGCCGGTGCCGCCGCAAAGTGGCGGTGGCTATGTGCCCCAGCAGTTCGGTGGCCAGGGACAGCCGGGACAGGAGCCGATCGGCGAGGCCGGGCGGTGGAGCGGCGGGCCGGAGCAGGCGCCTCCGGGCCAATTCGGTGTGCCCGGTCAGGCGTCCCCGCAGCAGTTCGGCGGACCCGGCCCGCAGCACGGCGGGCCCGAACAGACCTATCAGCCGCCCACGGGTGGGCCCGGATTCCCATCGCCGGTGGGCGGGCCAGGACAGCCGCCGATCGGCAGCCACGGTCAGGTGCCGACGCCGCAGTACGGCGGGCCCGGACAAATCCACGGCGCGTCCGCGTACGCGCCCGGTTCGACGGGCGGACCGGGACAGCAGCAGCACCCGACCGGCCCCGGGCACGCGCCGGTCGACGGATCGAGCCAGGCCACGGAGAGTCCCGATGCGCGGCGCACAGGGCAATCCCGTCTGCCCACCCGGCAGCCGAGCCAGCCTTCCGAGGGCTTTCAACCCCTCGGTCAGCGCACGCCCACGCCGACGACACCGCCGCCCGCACCCGAGCCGCCGCCTTCGAACGAGGCGACCACCCGCTACCAGCGCCAGCTCCCCGACCTGCCGCCACCGCCGAGCGACGTCCGGCCGTCCCCGGCTGAGGACAGTTCTGCCCGGCGGGCACAAGACGACTTCGCTCCCCGGACCGCCGAGGATCAGTCGGCCGCGGGCCGCACCCCGGCACCGGATGCCGAGCACCGCGTCTCCCCTCCGGCGGCCGAGAGTCACAACGCCGCACAGACGAGCCAGGGCCACGGCTTCGCGCCGACCGCCGAGGGGCGCACTCCTGCGCAGACCGATGAGGGCCACGGCGCCGCTCCGGTCGCCGATGACCGCACTGCCGCGCAAACGGGCCAGAGGCAGGGCACCTCCCCGACGGCCGAGACCAGCACCGCGGCGCAAGCGGGCCAGGCGCACAACCCAGCTCCGGCGGACGAGAGTCGCACCGCCACGCAGACGGGCCAGGGCCACGGCTTCGCGCCGACCGCCGAGGGGCGCACTCCTGCGCAGACCGGTGAGGGCCACGGCCCCGCTTCGACCGCCGATGACCGCACTGCCGCGCAAGCGGGCCAGGGACACGGCACCTCCCCGACGGCCGAGACCAGCACCGCGGCGCAAGCGGGCCAGGGGCACAATCCGGCTCCGGCGGGCGGGGGGAACGAATTCGACAGTGCCCCGCCATGGCTCGCGGGCCCGGGCGCGACGGCGACAAGCTCGGCCGCGGCCGCACGGCCTGCGGGGCAAGATCTCCCGCCGCAGACGCAGGAGGGGTCGGCGCCATCGGGCGACGCCCCGCCGTCTTGGCTCGGTGGCGCCGAGCAGGGCCAGTCGAGCACACGCCCCGAGCTGCCGCCGCCCCCGACGGCGTCGGCCCAGCAGCCTTGGGTTCAGGCGACTTCGTCGACCGCGCAGCAGTCACCGGCGACCTCGCCCGAAACCGGTCGCCCCGAGCCAGCGCCTGCCATGCACGCCGACGTCCCCGGCGGCACGTCGGCCGCGATAGATCCCGCGACCGGCGCCGCGCGACCCGTCACCGCGCCTCGATCGACCGGCGACGATACGGCTTTCGACGCGACTCGAGGCTCTTCCACCCGACCCGGCGGCGAAATCCCCCAGGGCCCCGCCGATTCCACGTACGGACCGGCGACAGTCGGACGAGGCCATGGCGGTGAGTTCACGCGCAACCCCGCCGCAGGCGTCGGCGCGGCCGAAGACGCCGACGTCGCGGGCGGTAGGCATCGACTGCCCGCCGAACCCGATCCGGGTGAGCGGCAGTGGGGCGCACCGGGTCCGGCGCAGGGCGGGCATCGGGCTCCGGTCAGCGATCAACCCGCCCCCGGCGAGGTACGCCGCGATCCCGGCGTCTTCGCGCAGCAGGGCGGGCAGGCGCCGGGCGGCGAAATGCCGTGGAGCCAGTCCGGATACGGCCCGCAAGCGCCGAATCCACAGGACGGTCCCGCGCCCTACGGCTATGCCGACCCGCGCCAGGGCGGTTACGCGCCCGCCCCCGGTCCCGATGCCAGCGCCTACCACATTCCCGGCGATCGGCGGCCCGGCGAGCCGGGGTACCCGCCGTCGCCCGGGCCGGGAACGGTCGAGCCCCCGAACAACGCGCCCGGCTTCGTCCCTCCGGCAGCCGAACACCAACCGCCCGTAGCTCCGGCGTGGAACCAGGCCGCGCAACCTCCCGCGGCCCCGCAGGGTCCCGCCCCCGAGAGCTGGGGTCAGCAGCCACACCGGCCGTCCGCCGAGAGCTGGGGCCACCAGCAGCACGGCGGTCCACACCGGCACGGCCAGCCGTCGCTGGACGACGTGCCGTTGCGCCGCGCCAAGAAGGCGCCGGGCAGCGGGTGGCGTAAGGCCGTGCACCACATGTCCGGTGGCGCGATCAATCCCGGCATGTCCGCCGAGGAGCTGCGACTGCAGGAACTGGTGGCGCGGATCAGGCAGCCGGTCCGCGGCGATTACCGCATCGCGGTGCTCTCGCTGAAGGGCGGCGTCGGTAAGACGACCACCACCATGGGCCTCGGATCCATCTTCGCCTCCATCCGCGGCGACCGGGTGATCGCCGTCGACGCCAACCCGGACTTCGGCACGCTCTCCCAGCGGGTTCCGCTGCAAACTCGCTCGACGGTGCGCGATCTGCTGCTCGATCCGTCGATCGAGCGCTACTCGGACGTGCGCAGGCACACCTCGCAGGCCACCAGCCGACTGGAAGTGCTTGCCAGCGAACGCGATCCGGCGGCGTCGGAGGCGTTCAACGACGAGGAATACCGAGCGGTCGCCCGAATCCTGCAGCGCTACTACAACATCATCCTCACCGACTGCGGCACCGGGCTGATGCACTCGGCGATGGCGGGCGTGCTGGACCTGGCGCACTCGCTGGTGCTGATCTCGTCGGCGGCGATCGACGGCGCGCGCAGCGCCGCGGCGACGCTGGACTGGCTGTCCCTGCACGGTCACGATCACCTGGTGCGCAACGCCGTCGTGGTGATCAACCTGCCGCGCGAGGGTTCGCCGAACGTGGGCGTGCAGCAGCTACGCGAGTACTTCTTGTCGCGCTGCCGCGCGGTGCACATCATCCCGTACGACTCGCACCTCTCGGAGGGCGCCGAGATCGACCTGCACCGGCTCAGCAAGCAGGCCAAGCGCGCCTACGTGGAACTGGCCGCGACCGTCGCCGACGAGTTCGGCGTCGACCACCGCCGCTTCCACACCTGAGCGCTGGGTCCGACGAGAACGTGTTCGGCAAAGAACGCGTTCGACGAAGTTCGCAGCGCGACACCGTTGCGCACCAATAAGGTTCGCCGGTCGGGTGCCGAGGAGGGGGTACGACACCCGACCGAACGAGCCACCTCACCACTCGGGCAGGCGCCTCCGACCCGCGAGCACGTCGCGGATCAGGTCGTCGTAGGCGTCCGCCAATTCGGCGAGGTGGTGCCAGGCGCAGTGCAGTAGCTCGTCGTGCGCGTCGAGAGTCATCAGCGCGTGGTGCGCACGCACCGAGGACTCCGCGAGCCGATCGATCACCGCGCCTACGGTTTCCGTGTGCAAGGTGGCGCCGAGCCGATGCTGGGGCACGCTGCGCGTCACCCAGTCATCGATGGCCAGCACCAATTCGCTTCGGCGCCGCTCGTTTTCGAGAATATGCGTCGGGTCGGTGCTGACCGAGCCGCCGCGGCCGACCAGCCGCCGCTCGTGCAGCACCGCCAAATCACGGGCGAACCAGAGCAAGGGGCCACCTACGACCCGATGCCCGCGACACGCCCGAACAAGTAGATCCGAAGTGGGCAGTAGCCCGGTAGTCACGGACTGCACTGCCGTATCGACACACCGGGGTGTGTCGGGAAGAGCCATCACAACCGTTGATGAATCCGAACCTGCCACGTTGCCTCGCCGTTCATCGCCGCACAACACCGGATCAGGACGTTCATTACAATAAACCTCTGAAGGCACCTGTCAAGCGTTACCCGCCCGTAGGAAGTCACGAAGAGTACACTTCGTTACCTGCACGACCAACCGAGGAGCAAGATGGCGGACGGTCCGACGTATCACCGGATCGCAGACCTCCTCCGCGAGGAGATCCGCTCAGGCAAATGGAATCCGGGCGATCGACTTCCCAGTCACACCGAGCTGGCCGAGCAGATGCAGGTCTCGATCACCACGGCCCGCAATGCCGTTCAAGTTCTCGTTGCCGAAAATCTCGTCTATACAGCTACTTCCCGCGGAACGATCGTTCGAAACCAGGAAGTGCTCGAGTCGGTGATGACCGACCATATCCGTCCCGACCGTCCCAAGACGCCGCACGACATCTTCGAGGAGATCGCCCGCCGCGCGGACCGGGTGCCCGCCAAGGAGTTCAGCGCGCGGATGGAGCCCGCGACGGCGCAGGTGGCGCGGTGGCTCGGCGTGCCGGAGGACTCGTGGGTGCTCGCACGCACCGTCGTGCAGTATCTGGACAACGAACCGTGGTCCTGGGAGGTCAGCTTCTATCCCCGGGACCTGGCCGAGGCCACCGGAATCGACTCGCCGCACGACATCCCCGAGGGCACCACCCGCAGGATGGCCGACCGCGGCCACCCCGAGACCGCCCACCGCGACACGCTCGTCGCGCGGCCGGCCAGCGCGGAGGAGGCCATGGTGCTCGGCGTCGCGACCGGAACGATCCTGCTCGATCATCTGCGCATCGGCGCGGATCGCAGCAGGGTCACCCGGGCGACGAGGCAACGCTCCATCGCCACGCGCAACCGTTTGGCCTACGAACTCGGCGACGCCGAGGGAACCGCCGTAATCCGGCAAACTTTGGGCGATTCGTATAGGCCAGGTATCTCTTTGCTATGACTACCGTTTTCCGCCAGGCCGACCTCGGTGATCTCGGCATGATCTGCCGCCTGCGCGTCCAGCGCACGGCCTGGCTCACCGCCCGTGGTTCCGACCAGTGGACGATCGCCGGTCGCGGACTGCCCATCGAGATCTTCGCCCGTGGAGTCGGCCGCTCGCTGGACGCGGGCGAGACCTGGATCGCCGAGGTGGACGGCGAACCGGCGGGAACCATCACCGTCAACGACCGCGCCGATCCCGGCCTGTGGTCGCAGTGGGAACTCGCCGACGCGGTCGTCGTGCACTTCATGATCGTCGACCTGCGTTTCGCCGGGCAACGTCTCGGCCATCGCCTGCTCGCGCACGCCGGGCAGCTGGCCAGGGAACGCGACCGCGACTGGGTCCGCCTCGATGCCTGGACGACGAACGCCGACCTGCACGACTACTACCGCAGAGCGGGCTTCCACATGGCGCGCATCGCGGGACCGATCGCCCGCGGCCCCTCCCGCGCGCTGTTCGAACGGCGCACCGACAGCTGGGATTTCGAGCAGACGCTCGCCATCCCCGCCGCGGGTCTGCCGTCGTCGGCGCCCAGGCTGGACCCGCCGACGGACACCATCCTCACTCCCCCGGCGCTGCCGAACTGAGCAGGCAGCACCGGAGCGAAGGCGGAGGTACGCCCGAAACCACACAGCCGGACGAAGTCCGCCCTCAACCCGCGCATGGCCGGAGCGAAGGCGGAGGTACGCCCAAAACCACACAGCCGGACGAAGTCCGCCCTCAGTCCGCGCATGGCCGGAGCGAAGGCGGAGGTACGCCCGAGCCACACAGCCGGACGAAGTCCGCCCTCAGCCCGCGCATGGCCGGAGCGAAGGCGGAGGTACGCCTATAGCGGCGGCAGGTGCGCCACCTGGATCATCTCGGTGCCGCCGCGAGTAATCAGCGTGCCGCGGCCGGGCGGCAGCTTGGCGGCGCGGATGTCGCCGATGATCTTGCCCTCGTCCTTGGGCGCGCTCATCAGCAGCGCGTCCACACCCATTTCCTTGAGCGTGCCGAGCACCTTGTCGAACATGGCCCGGCTGGCGCCGCCGGCGCGGCGGCTGATCACCACGTGCAGACCGATGTCGCGTGCCTGCGGCAGGAACTCGATCAGCGGCTCCAGCGGGTTGCGCCCACCGGAGACCACCATCTCGTAATCGTCGACGACGACATAGATCTCGGGCCCGGTCCACCAGCTACGTTCGCGCAACTGCTGTGGCGTGATGTCGTTGCCCGGGATCCGCTTCTGGAGGTAGTTCGCGACTTCCTTGATCATCCCGAAAGACGTCTGCGACGAGGTCGAGTACCCGGCCAGCTGCGCCCCCTCGATCACGCCGAGCATGGTGCGCCGGTAGTCGATCAGGATGACGCGGGCTTCGTCGGAGGTGGAGTTCTCGGTGATGCCGAGGACGATGTTGCGCAGCAGGGTGGTCTTACCGCACTCCACATCGCAGAAGCTGTAGAAGTGCGGCTGCACCGCGAAGTCCATGGCGATCGGTTGCAGGTCGGTCTCGCCGACGCCGATAACGGCCAGCGTCTTGCTCTGCTGGATGCCCCGCCGCGCCGCCTCCGCGACCACGGCATCGCGCGAGAGCTCCATCGGCAGCATCCGGACCTCGGGCGCGTTCCGGCCGGGGTAGAGCTCGGTGAGCTGCTGCTTGGCGATGGCGATTCCCTCGGACAGGGTGCGCGGATCGGAGTCGGAGTCCAAGCGCGGCAACGCGATCAGCAGATGCAGCTTCTGTGCGGTGAGACCGCGGCCCGGACGCCCGGTGGGCACGAGCACCGCGGTGCGCCGGTCCATCTCGGAGTCGGACGGGTCACCGAGGCGGAGCTCGATGCGAGTACCGATGAGGTCCTTGACCTGGGGCCGGATCTCCGGCCACCGGGTGGTCGAGACCACCAGGTGGACACCGTAGGAAAGACCCTGCGCCGCGATGGCGTTCAGCTGTGGTTCCAGCGTGTCGTAATCCGCGCGGATGGTGGGCCAGCCGTCGATGACGAGGAAGACGTCACCGTGCGGATCCTGAGCGAGCGGGTCGGCTTGCCGCTCGGCAGGCGACTTCTCCGCCAGCAGCGCTTTCCGCCTGCGGAATTCGACGATGGAGTCGATGCCCAGCTCGCGGAACAGCTCCTCGCGGCGGCGCAGGATGCCGGTCACCTCCGCGATGGTGCGGCGGATCCGATCGACTTCCATGCGACCCGCGACGGAACCGACATGCGGAATCCCCGCCAAACCGGAGAGTGTGCCGCCACCGAAGTCGAGGCAATAGAACTGCACCTGCTCGGGTGTGTGCGTGGCGGCCGCGGCCATGATGATGGTGCGCAGGGTGGTCGACTTACCCGACTGCGGACCACCGACGACCGCGACATTGCCTTGCGCCGCGGACAGATCCACGATCAGCACGTCGCGGCGCTGCTCGTAGGGCTTGTCGATGACACCGAGCGGCAACCACAGCTGACCGTGCCGGTTGACCGGCGAGCGCCAGTCCGGGTCCGGCAGCAACATGTCGACCGAGGGCGACTCGTCCAGTGGCGGCAGCCACACCTCGTGCGCCGGGCGGCCGTGGCCGCGCAGGCGCTCGACGACGGTGGTCAGCAGCGTCGCGGGAACGGCCTCGGCGACCGGCACCGGGCCCTGCTCGTCTTCCCCCTCCACGAATTGTCCTGGCGGCGGCGGCAATTCGGGCAACGCCATCCGTCCGGGCGGCGGCGGCAGCTCGGGCCGGCCACTCGGCACGGCCTCCCGCTCGGGCTCGACGGTCTCCGGCAGCGCCACCGGCGCCGCGGTGAACACCACGGGCGACTGCCCGCCGACCGTCTTGCCGTCCACCTGCCGGGTACCGCGCGGCGAAACATACGGCCCCGAGACGTAACTGGCGTTGAAGCGCAGCGGATCGTCGGCGTCGCTCTTGAGGTAGCCGGAGCCAGGCACGCTCGGCAGGTGGTAGGCGTCGGTGATGCCGAGCACCGCACGGGATTCGTTGGCGGAGAACGTACGCAGGCCGATCCGGTAGGACAGATGTGAGTCCAGACCGCGCAGCTTGTTCTCTTCCAGGCGCTGCGAAGCCAGCAGCAGATGCACGCGCAGCGAGCGGCCGAGGCGGCCGATCATCACGAACAGGTCGGCGAAATCCGGTTTCTGCGAGAGCAGTTCGGAGAACTCGTCGACCACCACGAACAGCGCGGGCAGCGGATCCAGGTCGGCGCCCGCGGCGCGAGCCTTCTCGTATTCGGTGACATTGGCGAAGTTGCCTGCCGCGCGCAGCAACTCCTGGCGCCGGGTCATCTCACCGGAGAGGGCGTCCTTCATGCGGTCGACGAGGGCGAGTTCCTCTTCGAGGTTGGTGATGACCGCGGAGACGTGCGGCAGCGAATCCAGACCGAGGAAGGTCGCGCCACCCTTGAAGTCGACAAGGACCAGGTTCAGCAGATCGGGCGAGTGCGTGGTCACCATGGAGAGCACCAGCGTGCGCAGGAACTCGGACTTACCCGAACCCGTTGCGCCGATACACAATCCGTGCGGACCCATGCCGTTCTCGGCGGACTCCTTGATGTCGATCTCGACCGGCGTGCCGTCGGGGGTGACGCCGATCGGTACCCGCAGCCGTTCCCGGTCGCTGCGCGGGCGCCACACCACCGCGGGATCGATCTGCGCGGCGTCGGGAATCTTCAGCAGTGCCATCAGGCCGGGATCGGCCCGGATCTCGTCACCCAGGCTCACCATCTGGGCGGCGGTCGCGATGCGGAAACGCGCCAGATCCCGGGCCAGCGCGGTCGCCTCGGCCCGGGTCACCTGATCCGCGGTGGCGAACTTCTCGACGCCCGCAGCGGATTTCGCGGCCACCATGCCGTCCTCGGTGACGACCAGTTGCAGGCCGCGGCGCACCGCGAGACCGCTTTGCGGTGCGGTCAGGTCGAGCACGGTCACCGAGTCCAGGCCCGCGTCGCTGACGACGCGTTCGGAACCGCTGACGTAGCCGTCGTCGATGATCACCAGCAGATGGATCCGGCCCGCCGTCGGCTGCGCGTTACGCATGAAGCGACCGCGCTCGACCAGCTCGGCGGACATGGAGGTCTCCAGTTCGGCCAGCGAGCGGTACATCATCCGGGCCGAGCCCATGCCGTCGCGTTCCACCGGATGTTGCAGGTGCGGTAGCCATTTCGCCCAGGACCAAGCCGGGCCGTCGGGGTCGGCGCAGATGATGGCGACCGCGGCGTGGTCGGGGCCGTGGAAGGTGGTGAACTCCATCAGCATCGAGCGCACCAGCGTGAGCGCGGCCTCACGGTCGCCTTCGATGTTGATGGCGGGGAACGCGCGCAGCGAGATGGCGGTGGGCAGGCCGTGCACCACCGAGTGGGTGCGCACGAACCGGCGCAAGGCGACGGTGGACACCGGTTCCAGGTCTTCCAGTGGACCGGTCTCGGGCCGGGCGAGCTTGGTGGCCAGGCGGTGGCTGCCCAAGCCGACCCGCACGTGCCCGAAATCCGGGTCGTTGGGCCGACGTTCCCACATCCGGCGGCTGCCGATCACCGATTGCAGGTCGCTGGGTTCGGGATGACTCCACCGCAGCGCCGCCAGCTGCTGGTTGCCGGTCTTGCGCACATCCTTGCGGACCTGATCGAGGTAGCGGAAGTAGTCCTTGCGTTCCTCGTTGAGCTCGGCGGCCTTCTTCGGCCCGCCGCCGCCGCGCATGCCCGCCATCATGCCGAACATCGACATCAGCATCATGATCGGGAACATCATCATGAACGGGTTGGCCAGCAGGTTGCGGCCCATCATGACCATCATCGCGATCATGCCGACCACGGCGACCACCATCACCACCGGCATCAGCTTCATCAGCAGATTGCCGACGACGGGACGATCGAGTTCCGGCGGCGCGGACAACGCGACCTCACCGCCCGGCGGACGCGGCGGCGCGATCCGCGGGCGGCGCACGAAACCTTCGGTTGCCATGTCCTACAACCCCTCTCGGGTCTGCTGCTCCGCGCCCGGATCCACACTCACCTGCTCATCCCGCCGGAACGGGATCGAGGCGGCGTAGCCGAGCCCGAGCAGGGCGAGCAGCGTGATCGAGCCGATCGTGGCGACCAGGCGGGGGGCCGGGTCGACGTACGGCGGCGGGGACGGCCCGGCGATCTTGCGCGGTATATCGGAGCCGACGGTGACCGGCTGTCGCGGCAGCTGCGCGGTGAGCGCGGCCAGTGGATCGATCAGGCCGTGCCCGACCTTGTCGTTGCGTCCGTTGTCCGGCGCCTGCGCGGTCAGCTTGATCCGATCGATCACCTCGGCGGCGGTCAGTTCCGGGAAGCGTGACCGGACCAGCGCGGCCAGTCCGGAGACGTAGGCGCTGGAGAAGCTGGTGCCGTCGATGGTGGAGTAGCCCTCGTCGGTCTGGGTCGCGTTGACCAGGCCCGCCCCGCCGGGCTTGCTGTCCAGGGAGACGATCTCGCGCCCCGGCGCGGCGACGCCGACCCACGGGCCGTGCAGCGAGAACGGTGAGACCGAGCCCTCGGGATCCACCGAGGCGACCGACAGCACATAGGGCGTGAACCAGGCCGGAGTGACCACGGTGCCCACCGCCGACCAGCCCGAGCGGTCGTTCTGCTTCTCACAGGGCGTGCCCTGCATGGTGTTTCCGGCCGCGGCGACTACGACCACATTGCGGTCGTAGGCGTACTTCACGGCGGCGCCCAAGGCGCCGTCGGCAGCGCCCGCGTTCGCGGCCATGCACGCCACCTCGGAGATGTTGATCACCGTGGCGCCCATGTCGACCGCGCGGACGATACCGGCGGCCAGGGTGTTGACCGTGCCGTAGCCTTCGCGCGTGATCACGCCCGGCTCCTCCCGGCGATTGCGGTCCTTGGCTTCGTAGGCCGAGCTGAGCTGGCGGATGGCCAGGATCTCGGCTTCCGGTGCGACACCGGCGAATCCGTCTTCCAGACTGGGCTGGGCGGCGATGATCCCGGCCACGAAGGTGCCGTGGCCGTCGCAGTCGACGGTGCCGTCGGTGGTGGAGACGAAGTCCCCGCCGGCCTGGAGCGCGGGCAGGCGCCAGTGCCGGTTCACGCCGGTATCGATGACGGCGACCTTCTGACCCGCGCCGCGGCTGAACTGCCACGCCTCGGCCAAACCGAGGATCCGCTGCGCCAGTGGCGGATCGCGGGGCACCCCGCCCTGGAGGGTGGGTTCGGCGCAGACTTTGGCCTGTTCGGTCTCGTCCGGCGGTCTGGCACTGGCGGCCAGGCCGAGCACGGCGCCGAGTGCGCCGTCGTCGACCTTCGGCGGCTCGATCGCCACCGCGGGCGTGGGTGTTCCGGTGGCGAGCGCGAGCACCGCGGCCACTGTCACCGCCCGCAGCAGCCGCCGTAGGAGCGGTGCCATGTCAGATGTTCCGTGCGGCCGAGTAGATGTCCATGATCCACAGCACCAGCGGAATGATGGTGCAGATCAAGAGGTATTCGAAGATCTCACCGGTGCGGCGCATGGGCGGCGACATCTCGGTGTGCGGCCCGATCACACCGAAGACCACCGCGGCCGCGGCCACGACGAGCAGCATGCCCGCGATCGGCAGCAGCCAGTTCTCCTCGCCGAGCGCGGCACCGATGCCCAGCGCGATCAACGCGATCGCGCCACCGGCGATCAGCGTGCACGCCTGCACCAGGTCGGCGAAGGCGCGCCCGCGCAGGCACAGGATGATCGAGACCACCACGCCGAGGGTGATGCCCTGCCAGCGGGCCGCGCCGAGCGGATCCGCGGCGAGCACCACGCCGATCGCGGCGGCGACGGTGCAGCCGATGATCATGCCGGACTGGTATTCGTTGGCGGCGCGGGCTCGATGCTCGAGACCGGCGGCCGAGGGTAGCGCGGTGGCGCCGATGGCGCCGATGTCCTTGATGGTCGGACGGGGTTCGTGGTCGGCGGGGTCGATGGCGGCGCCCGCGGTCGGCACCGGCGGGACCGGCAGCCGTGCGGCCGCCACGGCAAGGCGCGGCACCAGGGTGATCACGATGAGCGCACCGACCAGCACGCCGGCGGCGATCTTGGAAAGCGCTGGGTCCCAGACCATCCGCACCATCGCCGCCACGCCGCCGAACAGCGCGAGGGTGATGACCGTGGTGAACATGATCGCCCCGACCCGGGTCAGGCTGTAGAGGACCGCGGCGGCGGTCAGCGTTGCGACACAGGCGAACATCGCGTGCGGACTGCCGAAGGCGTTGGGCACGAACAGCGCGGTGCCCGCGAAGATCAGCAGCAGCGCGTACAGCGACAGCATGATCACCGGCAGCGACGCTTCGGCCTGATACCGGCGCGCGACGAGCACGGCCGCGCCGCCGGCGATCAGTCCGGTGCCGAGACCGATGAAACCCACTGCGGCACCGGCACCGTCGAGTTTGGCCACCGCGAGCAGGTAGATCCCGGCCAGCACCGCGAGTAGTCCCATGGACAGACCGAGCCAGCGCGCCGACAGCGGCGACCAGTGCCGGAACGAGCTCGCGGTCAGCTTGGAGACGGCGTCGATCACGTCGTCGAACAGCGCCGGCGGCTCCTTGGCGGTCACCGAGCGCAATACCAGCAACTCACCGTCGAAAACCTCGGCGTCGGTGAGCGATTGGTTTGCCGGGATGGGGTCGCGGCCGATCCGGGCCAGCGTCCAATGCTGCGTTTGCAGCGGCGCCCCGTCCTCGTGTTCGGTGAGATCGGGGTTGCGCGATTCGATCAGCTCCACCACATCGGTGATGAACGCCGCGATGGGAACTGTGGCAGGCAAACCCAAGTCCAACTGGGTATTGCCGCCGATGACCGAGACTCGGCACAACTCCGGATCAACGGCAGCCACAGCGCTGCTAGACGGATCAGTCACAGCTCGGATGACTCCCTACCTAGAACACACTTCAACGCCATGCAACCTACTCAACTTAACGGAGAAGTCCCTACCTTGCAGCGGCTATGCTTGGCGAGGAACAGCACATCCGTTCGTTTTTAGGGGCAAACCCATATGACCGGCAACCGCCAGGCACAACGCGCATTCGACGCTGGTGTCTTGTCCTTGGGCATTGTGATCGACGGACAGGAATCTGCCCGCGATCTGGAATACGCTCGGCTGGCCTTCCAACGCGCCACCGAATGGGATCCCGGTATGTGCGACGCTTGGCTCGGGCGCGCGGCCGCCGGCGAGCACACCCGCGAGGTGATCTTCAACCTCTACAAGACCAGCACCTCGACGCTGTTCCGTGAGCAGCGCAGGCTCGGGCTGCAACCGCGGGTGCTCGCGGGCCGCTTCACCGTCGGGCAGTACATCGACTATCCGCTGGCCAGCTATACCGAGATCTGGCTCGCGCAGGCCGCGCAGCTGATCACCGAGGGCGACTACGACGAAGCCGAGCGGGTCCTCGACGAACTGGCCAAACACCGGTCCGCACAGGTCTCCTCGGCGGATCGCGAGATCGACGACCGGATCTGCGCCTATGTCCGTGGCGTGCTGCACTTCACCACGCAGCGCTGGCCCGATGTGATGACCGTGCTGGCCGGTTCGGCGGACTGGGACGACCCCTACCTGGCCGCGGGCGCCCACGTCATGGTCGGCACCGCCTGTGCCCAGCTCGGTCTGTTCGGCGAGGCCATCCGCCGCATGGAAGCCGCTGAACAGGGCCCGATTCCGGCCGCGGCGACCACTGCCCGCTTCTGCCGCGGACTCGCCCTGCGCGAGACCGGCGAGGAGGAGAAGGCGCAGGCGCTGTTCGAGAAGGTGTTCTCCGAGGCACCGGGTTTCGAGGCCAACACCATGGCCATGCGCGACCGCAAGTACCGGATCACGGTGACCACCAAGGAGGTCATCGACGCGCGCACCAACAAGTGGGATCCGGCATCGGCGCCGACGCTGGAACAGATGGGCCAGGAGGAGCGCGACGACAAGGCCAAGCTGATCCTGGAGAAGGCGCGGGCCGAACTCGACGAGCAGATCGGTCTCGCCGGCGTCAAAATGCAGGTTGCGAAGTTGCAGGCAACCGCTCAGCTAGCACGGATCCGAGCCGAAAAAGGAATGGCGAGCGGATCCCGTGGCCAACATCTGGCATTCACCGGACCGCCGGGTACCGGTAAGACAACCGTTGCCCGTGTGGTGGCAAAAATTTACTGTGGCTTAGGAATTCTCAAGACCGACAAGTTGATCGAAGCCAAGCGTTCCGATTTCGTCGGCCAGCATTTGGGCAGTACCGCGATCAAGACGAACAAGTTGATCGATAGCGCGATGGACGGTGTGCTGTTCATCGACGAGGCCTACACGCTGATTCAAACCGGCCTGTCCGGCGGTGACGCGTTCGGTCGCGAAGCCGTCGATACGCTGCTCGCGCGAATGGAGAACGACCGCGATCGACTGGTGGTGATCATCGCCGGATACGACGGCGAGATCGACCGATTCCTGGCCTCCAACGACGGTCTGGCGTCCCGCTTCGCCAAGCGGGTGAAGTTCGATTCCTACTCGCCGGAGGAACTCGGCGACATCGGTCGTTTTATTGCGCGGAAACGGGATTCGGAACTGGCCGAGGACGCACAGGCGCTGCTGGTCGACGCCTGCGGTGAGCTCTACCGCAAAGAGGCCACGGACCAGAGCGGTGAGATCCGGCGCGGCATCGACATGGCCGGTAACGGCCGGTTCATCCGCAATGTGATCGAGGCGGCCGAGGAGGAGCGCGAGTTCCGGCTGGCCAATGACATCAACCTGGATCTGAGCGCCGTGGACGAATCGGTGCTGATGCGGATCGAGGCGGACGATATGCGGAACGCGCTGGAGAACGTGCTGGCCACGCTGCGCTGATATCCGGACACAGCAGTACGGCCGCGAGAGCTCGCGGCCGTACTGCTGTGCGGGGCAAGTCAGTTGGTGGTCGGCAGGATGTCGTAGCTGACGAGCGCTTCCTCGCGCGAGAGCGTCGGCCCGGGCACCAGCTGGCCGATGATCGGCCACGGTGCGGGCCGCGGCTTGTCTGCGAGACCGAGCAGGGTGGCCGTGTCCTGATCCGGGATGCCGTAGCGAATCCCGTTGTCGGAGACGTAGAAAAGGCTGCCCATGCGGACGCTGTCCGGCGACATACCGGTCATCTGGAGGTACTCCCCCGAGTTCGGCGGGATGTAGGCGTTGTCGATGCGGTCGCCGGTGCCGTCGCCGGTGGCCAGATCCACCACCTTGGCCGACTTCGGCAGCGGCAGTTCACGTCCGGCCAGCAGCGTGATCGTGGCGGCCGGATCGGAGGCCTTCTTGGTCCACTGCATGCAGCTGACCCTGTTCTCCTCGGGAGTGAGGATGGTCGGGACCGGCCCGGGGAACTTGTCCACCGGCAGCGGGCTCACCACGGGCACGCCGACCAGCCGGTCCGGCGGCACCGAGATGATCTCGTTCATCTCCTGGGAGTTCGCGTTGCGGATCACCTCGGCGGAGAACGGCGTCAGCCGCTGCACGCCGTCGGCGAGCACCACGTACAGCTCTTCGGAGTCGACCCGCTGCACTCGGATCACGCCGCCGATCGGCACGCCCTGCAGGCGACCGGGGCCGGGTTCGCCGAGCCGATCGATCTTCGGCGGGACGATCGCGGGGACCTGGGTGGCGGAATTGAGCATGCCCGCGCTGACCGGACGCGCGTTGTACTCCTGCATGCCCAGCGAACGCGAGATCACCGAATCGTTCGGATCCACTTCGGCGCGTTTGCCGTCGAACATCAGGAAGGTCTTGCCGCCGCGGGTCACCAGCAGCGCCTCGTCGTCGCGCAGCGGGCGGGCGGTGTTCGGCTCGCTCGAGTCGAGCGCGCCGGCGATGACCGTGGACTTGGCGCCCGGGGAGCGGGCGGCGCTGCCTGCCGCGGACAGTTCCACCGCATCGCACAGGGTCCAGATCGAGTCCGGCGAGGCCGCGCCGGGCAGGGTGGCCGGAACACCGGGAATGCCCACCATCGGGCCGCGCGGCAGCGTCAGCTTGGATTCCTTGACGGAAGTGGGCTTTTCGTCGCTGGCGGCGATCAGGCGGGCGGACGCCAGGTTCAGCGCCGGATGCAGCGTGCCGTCGATGATCACGTAGAGCGCGCCGGTCTCCTTGCCCATCACGATGTTCGCGTCACCGATCGCGCCCACCGGGCGGAGGAACGCCAGAATCGCCGCACCGGCGACCACCAGGATGCCGAGCACCGCGCCGACCACCAGCGAGCGGAACTGCGAGCGCATCGGATCGTGCAGCATCCGGATATCGCGCCGAATCAGCGCGTGTTCGTATCTTTTCAGCAGAAACCGGTAACCGTTGACTTGCGCCTTGGTAGTCAACTGTGCGGGCACGAAACGCCTCCGAACTGACGCCGGTACAACGGACCGAGTATTTCACTCGGCACGCCTTACAGTACCTACCCACCCCGCCGGCTACGCAAGCTCTGCCGACCGCCGTCCCCGGTAGCGAAGTCGAACGAATTCGGTCCATTATGTCCGCATGGGTTCCACCACAGCCGACGGCGAAAATCGCGACACCGCGCCGCAGAGTTCACCTGCTCCGTCGGCTGAGCCTGCACCGACTCCCCTGCACTCACCGCACTTCTGGCTGTTCCGAATTCTGCCGCTGCGCTGGGTCATCCCGGTGGCGCTCGTGGCGGTCGCGGCCTCGCTGGTGGCGGTGATCTTCGACGCCTCGGTGTGGGTCGCGGCCGGAGTATGTGCCGGTGTGCTCGTGCTCGGGCTGACGCCACTGCCGCGCCGCAAGTCGCTGGCAGGCTGGCTGGACGAGGAAATCACCTTCCGCTGGCGCGCGTTTCGCAATCGTTCGGCAACTGTTGATCAGGCGCCGTTCGACGTACCGCTGCCCGAGGGCGGCACCTATGGAATGCGCTGGGACGGCTCGCGATTGATCGTCATGCTGCGCGTGGAGGCGCATCCGCGAACGGTGACGCTGCTGAGCCCGCAGTCGCTGATCTCCGACGACATGATGCCGCTGCCCGAGATCGCGCACTGCCTCAACCAGTTCGACATCGAACTGGCCTCCATCGACGTGATCAGCACCGGCGCCCGCACCGCCGGGCCCCGCCGCGTCTCGCATCTCTACGAGCAGATCCTGGGCCCGCTGCCCGCGGTGGCGCACCGCACGGTGTGGGTGGTGCTGCGGCTGGACCCGCTGGCCAATGCCCCCGCGGTGGCGCGGCGCGGCGGCGGCGCGACCGGCACGCTGCGCACGGCCATCGTGGCGACCCAGCGGGTAGCGAATCGCCTTGCCGCCCGCGGCATCTCCACGGTAGTGCTGTCGGCCGCCGAGATCAGCGCGGCGGTGAACCAGCTCACCCGGCACACACCGCTGGAGGAGTTCACCGAGACCGCGCACAGCGTGGAACGCGATGGCATCCACTACACCACCTACCGGATGGCGCCGGAGGCGCTGGGGCCGCGCGGATTCGCCGCCGTGTGGTCCACGCCGACGCTGGCGACCACCGTCACCATGCGTCTTCAGCGCGCGGCGGCGCTGTCACCGCGCGACCAGGTCGCCACACCCGGCGCCGCGGGCATCGAAGTGACTGCGGTGGTGCGCTTCGATACACCGGACAAACCCGCAGTGGTCAAGGCCGAGGGCCTGGTTCCCCTGACGGGCAAGCAGTTCCGCGCCCTGTTGTACACGTTGCCGATCGCCCAGCGTGGCCGTCAGTTCACCCCGGAAAGCTATCTGGGCAAGCCGGATTCCCTGCTCGCACTGCCGATGCCTATCGCTGGCTGCGGGCAGCTGATCGGCGCCGACACCTCCGGACAGGGCGTGGCCCTGCCCCTGGTCGGCCACCAGGTGCGGCGCGTGGAAGTGATCGGATCGCTGCTGGTCGCCCAGCAGATGATCCTGCGCGCCATCGCGCTCGGCGCCTCGGTCGTGGTGCACACCAACCGGCACGACGCGTGGCGGCAGATGGCCGCCGACGTGGGCGTGCCCCAGTCTTTGACCGTCGCGGCCTGGTCCGCGGCCGGGCAGCAGGCCAGCGCGCACCGGTCCGCCACCGTGGTTGTCTACGACGGCATTCCGCCGACAGGGCACCACTCCGACGCCACCACCGTGCTGCTCCGCAGTGCCCCGGCGACCATGGAGGACCACTTCGACCCTGACGTCACGCTCGCCGAGGACCCGGAGACCGCCAACCTCGTCACCGTGCGCACGGCAGGTGTGACCACCCGCGTGCACATGGTGGCCACACCGGACGAAATGCAGTACCTGCACATGGCTTTGGCCGCCGCCCGATAGCCGAGCACCGGAAAGCCCCGGCCACCCGCGAGGGTGACCGGGGCTTTCTCGTTGCGAAACCCGGATCAGAAGGAGTTGTAGACCTTCTTGTCAGCGGCGAACGCGTTGTTGAACGCGCCGTCGATGGCGTTGCGCAGGGCCTGCATCTTGGTGTGGGTGTCGTTGAGCTCCTCGAGCAGGGAGTTGGCCTTCGCGGTGAAGGACTCCAGCGCCTCGTTCTCTTCCCAACCCTTGGTGACCAGCTTGTCCCTGGCGGCGACGAAGGCGTCCTTGTAGCCGTCGAGGTCCGTGTAGTACTGATCCATTTCGCTGATCAGCTGGTCGTGTACTTGCTTGGTGTACTTCATGGCGCTCTCCTTTCGAGCGGTGGTGTCAGATCAGGTTGGTCAGGGCGTCCACGTTCTCCGGATCGACGTTCCCGAGCGTCGTGTTGCCCTCGGAGATGGTCTGGTTCAGCTCGTCGATCTTGGTGTTGATCCGCTGGGTTTCTTCCTGCCAAGCCGTGGAAGCCTTCTGGCCCGCGACCGCGGCGTCACCCTCCCAGCCCGAGCGGGCCGCGTCGAAGGTTTCCTGCACGGCCGAGATGGTCTTCTTGATGCCCTCGACGGCCTGCATGTATTCATCGACGACCGCAGCAGCTTCGGCCTCTGTAAAACTTGTCTGTCCGGACATTGTTCACCTCGTCATGTCGGCGTGTATTTCGTGTTCCGCTGCGCAGGGCCGCGGTGGTTCGGTCGGTTCGTGAGTTCCGAAGCGTTGACTAGGGCATCCACCTTCCTCCGGGCAAGGTTTCGATCAGAGCCGAGATCGCCTGGGCGATCCGGTGATCGGTTCCCGGGGTGAAGGTCGACCAGACCCGCAGGTCCGGCGCAGCGCCGGGGCTGGCGGCGATACGACCCCGTGCGGTGTCGTATACCGCGACCGCCCCGGACGATCGGGTGGTCACGCCGTCGTCGTAGGCGTAGGCGACGATCTCGGCGTGCGCGTGGCAGCTGGACATGGCCAACCCGAACTCGATGGCATCGCGTTCGGCCACGCCGCGGGCATAGAAGATATCGGAGTAATCGCTGGATTTGGTTGCTTCGTCGAGTCTTTCGCGCAGTTCGTCGACCGGGGCGCTGATGCTCGGGATATCGGCGGCCGGTGCGCGGCCCAGCGCTTCCAGCACCGGGCGGGCCAGCGCTGGACCGCCGCCGTCGCACCAGATGGTGCCCACGTCGAAGGTGTCGCCGGTGCGGGTGGCCAGCGCGTGCTGGGCTCCCTTGCGCGCCACGCAGACCTGTCTGGTCCCCGACTCCGTGTAGATCCGGGCCGCGAGCTCACGCTCCGGGTTGGCCAGGATGAACAGCGCATCGGTGAGATCGGCTGCGACATCGTCGTAGGCGTCGACCAACCCGGACGCGCGCAGGTCGCCGATCGCCTTCTCGCGCGCGGCCCGCCAGGCATCGACCGAATCCTGCTGCGGTCCGACCCCGAGCACCAGCGGCAGGGTCTGCACGCCGAGCAGGTCGGACACCGCCAGCAGACCATCGTTGGTCATCGTCGTCATGCCGCCCCCGATGCCGTGGCCTTCGGCGCGGGTTCGGCGCCGCCGATCACCGCTGGGGCAGCGGCGAATCCGGCTTCGACTTCGAACGGCTTGTCCGGTTGCGCCGAGGCGGCGCCGGCCCGCAGCGTACGGTCGTCGTCCTGCATGGCCGCGCCGGGCGCCATCGCGGCCGGGACGCCCATGCGGTTCGCCGACGATGAATCCCCGGCCACCGGAGCCGTTTCCACGGGCACCGGGGTCGGCTCGACGGTCGCGGCGGCCACCGCCTGGGTGGTGAACGCCGTCTTCGCCCGCGGCGGCGGTGTAGCCCGGGCGAACGCCGCGGCGAGCGAAGCCGGCACAGCGGTCGCGGGCATGGCCGTGGAACGCACCTCGGACGCGGCCCGCTCGGCTTCCAGCGCAGCGCTATTGGCGATGACCGGTGGCGCGGTCTGCGTCCACGGCGTCTCCAGCGGCTTGGTCGCCTCTTCGTAGACGCGCATGACGCGAGCCGCGTTGACCTTGACCAGATCCTGTTCGGCGGCGATATCGGCGGCCGCGCCTACCAGTGGCGCACCCATCCCGGCACCGATCGCCTCCACCGACTTCTTCGCCTCTTCGAGGGCGGCGATCTCGGCGACGTGCGGCATGGCCAGCCGTGCCACCTCGTAGGCCAGCGCTTGCGAGCCGGCCTTGGTGGCGTTCTGGGCCGCGGAACCGGCCGCCTCCAGCAGCCACTCCCGCAGTTTGGTGATCCGGTCCAGGATCTCCGGGCTCGTCTCCGAACGCCACGATTCGCCGATGGCCTTGACGATCTGGTCGTATTCGGGCACAGCGGCACCGAAACTCACGCCGAGGCGAGTCCAGGCCTGGGCCGCTTCGGCCATCGGCACCGCGCCGCGACCGGTAGTCAGATCCTGGGCGAGTTTCTCCGTTGGCCTGGCTTCCCAGACCACGCCGGTGAAACCAGGGATCGGCGGTTCGACCATATGTCCCCCGCTTCGCGTCAGGCCGACGCCCCGAGACCAGCGGCGTTCTCGGTGTCCATCGCCACCAGCGACTGCGACTGCGAGCGCAGCGCGGCGGCCAGTTTGCGTAGTTCGAGAACGCCGGCGGTCGCGGCTTCGTCATAGGAGGCGGCCACACCGCGCAGAGTCTGCGCGGCACGCTGCGAAACCTCGTCCAGCCCAGCGGCTTCCACCGCCAGGGCGGGCGTGTTGGCCTTCAGATCGGCTTCCAGCCGGTCCGCGAGGGCGTCCAGTGCGGTGGCGGACTTGATTGCCCCGGCGCGATCGAATTCCATGACGTCCTCCTATCAGAGGGTGAGTGCCTGGTCCGGCGGTTCGTTGAGTCCATCGGCGTTGGCCGCGCCGACCACCGGCAGTGAAGCGCCTTCGATATCGCCAACCACCTCGTTGCCGTGCGAGGCGGTCACCAGTTCGTTGCGCAAGCCGTTCGCGGCGTCCTCCGCGCCGCGGCCCATGCCCGCGGCCGCCATCGGCGACATCGGCATCATGCCGCCCGGCGAGCCGGCCGCCGTGGTGCTGCTGCGGGCCGCCGAACTGGCGCCTGCCTGCATCGCCGAGGCCGGGTTGCCGACGCCGCTCGCGCCTGCCGCGCCCAGATTGCCGGCCGTGCGGCCGTCGACCCACGGGCTGAGCTGGCGCGCCGCGGCGGCCACGGCACCGCCGCCGCCACCGAGACCACCGAGCCCGCCGCCCCCACCGGACTTGGCGGCACTCTTGCTCAGCGCCGCTTGGTCGGCCTTGTCCTTTTCCAGTGCCGGGTTGGTGGAGGCCACCGGGTTCAGTGTCTTGTGCAGCGAGACAGCCGAGTCCATGCCGGACTTCACCGCGGTGGTCAGCGTGGGGATCATCTGCATCAGCATGCTCAGCATCTGCATCTGGTCCATGCCCTTGGGGGCATTGGTGACCGGCACCTTCTGGCCCGTGGCCGTCATCTCCGCGCTGTGCACGGTCATCTCGGCGCGCGTCTTCGCCACGGTCGCCGTGGCCTCGGCCATCGTCTCGATGGTGGCGGCGACCAGGAAGGCCTGGCCACCGGGGGTCGAGAGGAACGGCGCGGAGGCCGCGACCTGTGCCATGTACTTGGCGATGATGGCCGCCATCGTCGCGGCGCCGATGCCGACCGAGGTCGCGGCGGCGGCGACGCCTGCCGACTCCTGCGCGGCCTGGGTGGCGATCTTGCCGCCGTCCTTCTGCGCCTCTTTGCCTTTTTCCTCGGCGGCGGCCGCGGCCTGACTCTGCCACAGCTGCATCGCCATCGTGAGCGCCGTGCTGCCCAGCTGCACCGCCGTCGAGACGACGCTGGAGACCTGAGACAGCACCTCGGTCGGATCGACGACCGGCGCGGCGGCCGCGTTCCCGGCGGGCTGCGCGGCCGGATCACCGTTGGCCGCGGGCGCGGCGGCCGGTGTGGGAGCGGGGAATTGGCCGGTGCCGAAGGTGGCCGCCAGATCGGTAAGCGGCTTGGCCAACAGGGACAGGTCGATCACCGGCAGCGGCGGCAGGCCCGGAATCGGTGGCAGCGCCGGGATTTCGGGCAGCTGCGGCAGGCCCATGTCCTGGAGGACCGCGTTCACCGGCCGGTCCAACATCGGACCCACCGCGCTCTGGCGCAGCATGTCCAATACCGACTGATCGACCAGCTCCGACATCAGGCTCTACCGACCGCGTCGATGTCGGAGCCCGAGAGCCCGTCCGTCACTTGGTATTCGGTGGCGGCCTGCTGGCAGGTCAGCGCGGTCATGCCGTGCACGTAGGCCAGCTCGGCGACCGAGGTGAGGTGATTGGCCTGCGCCACCGCGAAGGAGGCGAGGAAATCCTGGCCGATCAAACCGAACACCGGGATGGCCGCGGCCATGGTGGCCGCCTGGTTCACCGAACCGGCGCTCGCCACGCTGGCGGCCATCGCCGCAGCCGTGTCCGCGTAGGCCCGAATCGCGTCAGGTTCGGCGGCCACATGGGGCCAGGGATTGATGTCAAAACCGTGAGGCATCGGAAACACCCTCTGCGCGAAAATGATTGGAACGTCCAGACCGAATGTACCGGATCGCAGGATGAGCCACGCAGTAATTATTCGGGTGGAACATCTTAAGGGAAAGTAAATCTTTGGTGCCGCGCTAGGCCTGAGCTGCGGACTCCTCATTGAACTGGGTGATGAGCTCAGCCATCCGGGCCATGGCTTTGGCCGCCGCGCGATGGGCCGTGGACACCACCGCCTGCTCGAATTCGCCGGGTGACATTCGCGACACCGCACCGGTGAATCGCAAGTCCCGCAACGCTCCGCTGCCGTCGACCTCGACGGTGACCGCACCGTCCTCCGACGACTCCCGCTCGCGCACCTTCGCCATCTCGTCGCCGAGATCGCGCAACCGGTTCAGCGCCCGCTGCGCCCGCGCCTCGATCTCGTCCATCACCGGGTTGCTACTCATGCCTCCGCCTCGCTGACGCTCGGCTCCGGCATGCGTACCGCACACTGGCACATGATTCGCTCTCTGCGTTCGCTCATGTCAGGCTTCCCTCAACCAGCTCTGCGGCTCTTCGTCGTACTCTTCTTCCTCGACCCATTCCTGCGCCGCGACGTCCTCCGGCTTCGGCAGTCCGGTCAGCGCGAGTTGCTGATTGGTCAACCCCGCCGCCTGCAACTCCTCCCGCCGCGCCAGCCCGGCCCGGTTCGCCGCCTGCCTGCACAACCGCATGATCTGGTTCGCCAGCTCGGCCGGATTCCGCCGCAGCTCGTCCGCTTCCACCGAAATAGCAAGCGGCAAGCCCTGTTCGGTGGTCCGCACCGAGATCGTGCCACTGATGTTGGCCGCTGTGGACATCGCATCAACCCCTCATCGCTTGTTGCTCAGTGTATGTTCCGCGCCCGGGGTTCCAACCTGCTCGTCCTCGAGCGCACGGACCACCACGGTGATCTCGGCGTCGATCGAGGCGGTCAGGCACGCCGATGGCCACCGGCCGTCCGCGCTCGATCAGGCACGGCGCGAGAGCCTCTCGTCCTTGATGTTCTGGACGACCTTCGCGATCTCCTTGTTGATCATGATCGCAAACTTCTTCTCGTCGACGGGTTCCGCGACCGGTGCCGGGCCCGGAGCGATCAGATATCTGCCGTCATCGGGTAGATCCCGCCATTTGAGCTCGAAGGTGAGCCGTCCGCGCGGGCCGTACACCGAATAACCCTGGCTTACCCGCACCACCCCGCGCGACGCCGCGATCGTCTTTTCGAACCGTTCCCCGGACACCGGTGTGGAGCCGCCATAGGGGTCGTCCCACAGGCCGGAACTACTCGTGTCGACCATCTCTTCGCTCTTGGGTACCGGCAATTTGATACTGCCCTGTTTTCCCGGTTCGACTTTCGGCAGTTCAGCCACCACCGCATCGGCCAGAGCCAGTGGCTCGCATTCGGTGACGGTGAAACCGGCGGCGTGCTCGAAGGTCTTGCCGGTCACCTGCTTCAGCAGGTACCCGCGGTCGCCACGCCGGACCGCGAGCACACGGACCCAGCCTTCCGCGCGCTCGTACTCCCGCTCGTCGAATCCGCGAACTTCGAGAGCGATATCCGGTTGCAAGACAGCCTCGGAAATCTCATCGAGCACCCGATCGTCCTTGCCCCGCCACCGTTCCCGAACAAGGTGCAACGCACGTTCGTATTCATCGGTGGTCTGCATTTCACAGATGTAAGTGAACGGACGCGGCAGAATCGTGCCCTCGGACCGCGACCACAGGGCCATGAACTCGGTGTCGGTGAATTTCCAAGTGCGGCTCACTGTTCGACCACCGGCCTGACCACCTTCGGTGCCTCACCGAGCATTTCGTCCAGGTGCTGGTCGGATTCGAGGTAGGCAGGACGCTTGTAGTTCTGCTGACCCTGGCCCGCGCCCTGGCCGGCTGCACCGGCGGGCCCGGGGGAACCGGGCATCGCCTGCGGGGCTGCCCCAGCCCGGCCGAGCGCGCCGAGACCTGTTCCGGCGGCGGTCGCCATCGAGGCGGCGCCCGCGCGGGGGAACAGCTTCGCGGCTTCGGTCAGACCCACTCCCTTTGCCATGGAGCCCGGGCCAGGACCGGGACCGCCGAGTTTCGCCGCCAAGTCGCCCGCCTTCGGTATGCCGTTGGCCAAGGCGTTCTGCGCGGCTTGCTGCGCGGCCGCCAGCGCCTCGCTCGCACCCTTCTGGCCACCCTGGAGGGCTTGCTGCGCAGCCTGCTGCGCGGCCTGCAACCCTTGCTGTGCGGCCTGCTGTGCCGCCGACGCGGCTTCCCGCGCAGCGGCTTGCGCCTGCTGCTGCTTCTGGTAGGCCTCTTGCTGCGCGGCCGCGTTCTTGGCGCGCTGCTCGGCCTCGGCCTGCCTGCGGTCGTTCTGGGCCCGCTGCTGCTGCTCGTAGGCCTCTTGTTCCCTCGCGCGCCGGGCCGCGTCTCTGCGCTGTTGCTCGGCGAACTCCGCGGCCTTCCGCTGCTCGTTCGCCGCGTTGGCCTGTGCCTTCTTCTGCTCCGCGGTCAAGCCTGGACCGGGGCCGGGGCCCGACTTGAGGTTGGCAGGACCGGGACCAGGGCCGGGGCCAGGACCGGGGCCCTGAGTTCTCGCCAGCGCCTGCCTTTCTTCCTCGGAGAGCTTGCCGTCGTTGTTGGTGTCGCCCGGGGTCTTTTCGTTGTCACCGATCTTCCCGTCCTTGTTCTTGTCTCGGGGATCGTAGATCGGCGGGACACCCGCGAACGCTTCGGTCGGGTATACGAGTTTCGGAATGCTCCTTGCCGTGAATTCGACTCCCCGTACATAGGTTTCGCCGAACATCTGCTGCCGGTCGGTCAGGTAGTAAGTGGGGTCGTCTTCTTCCCTCGCGTACGGCGGCGCCCAGTAGTGAGTATCCACCAAGAATTGCGAGACGTATTCGAGGAGAGAATGGTGCTGTTTGGCGGTCGCCGCAAGTGGCTCGAGGGAGACGCGGTAGTTGTCGAGTGCGGTTTTGATCGCCTGTGCGCCTTCACCCTGCCACACTTTGTCATCCCCCGCGGCAGGGTTCAGATGTTTCGCGACCGCGTTACCGAAGTCCACGCTCCACTCGCTGATCTTTTCGCCGATGTACTTCCATTCGGCGGCATCATCGGCGACCAGGTCGGCGGTGACCCCGCCTTCCAGGTAGTTTCGGTTCGCATGGAGGGCGGCCCAACTCCTGGCTCGCGTTTCTCCGATACCCGTCTTCAGAGTTTCCTTGGCCTTCAGATCGGGCTGCTTCCGGTTGTCCTTCACATGGAAGTCGCTTTGATACCCGCTCGGCGCCCCTTTTCGGGTGGTCGGCATCCCGTCTGCATCGTAGTTGTAGCCTTTGCGGTATTTTCCGTGATCACCCTCGCGTTGCGTGAGAGCACCCGGGGCCTTGCCATCGTTGTATTGCGTCTCTTGGAGCGGGGTCGTAATCCCGTCCAACTGGCGGAGCAGATCCTGGACGTTGCCTTCCTCGGTGTTGGCCATGTTCTTGCCCGCCGCGACAACGGAGTCGAGCATGTCGTCGAGGATCTTGTGATGCGCGCAGAGAATTCGGTACATCTCTTGGCCCTGCTTGCCGAACTCCTTGGCGAGCGCCGGACCCGAGGTTATTTCGGGCGTGGCAAGGTCGACCATCTGGGTGAGCGTGGTCGCATTTCCCCGCAGGGCGAACAACTTCCATTGGAAATTCGAGATCGCCTGCCCCAACTCGATAGCCGCCTGCGGATCGAACTTGAGCCACCCCGCGTCCCCCGCGCGTTTCTTGATGTCCGGCCAGGGATTGTTGGGCATCTCCAGGTCCGGCATCGCAGGACCGGTGCTCCCGCCGTCATCTTCCCTAGGTGGCATGCCTCGTACTCCTCGACTATCTCCGAACCCCGGGACCGTCACGTGCGCCCGTGTGCCGTCTCGCAATCCATCTTGTCACGGAATCGCCTGCGGAACACCTCCGCACGACCCGTAAGACTCGGCTACGCAGGGCATCCGGACATTCGGTCATTATCGCTCGCCCGTTGCTATCCGAACATGGTGGCCGCCAAGGAAAGTGCTAAGAAACGGTTAGGAAATATGCGGGTAGTGGACGCGGTCGTCCTCGGACAGCGCGGTGATGCGGAGTTCGCCCGCTCCCCCACAGGTCGGGCACAACCGTGACCCCTGGCAGTTGCGGCAGCGGTGGCGGCCGGTGGCGGTGGGCGCCTTGGTCCCAGTTCTCGCACGCAACCCTTGTGTGCCCTGCCATCCAGTGCCGGATCACGGCGACCGAAGCGATCGCGCTAAGGAACGGTAAGGAATCGATCCGCGCATGTCCGGCGGTCGGTCACCGCGCAACCATGTAGTGAGAAGACCCTTTTCGGAGGTGGAGTACATGTCCGAGGAATCGATCTGCACCGCGATCATCGGCGAGGACGATGTGGCGCACGCCCACCGGCTCATGCAGGTGCACCGTTCGTGCCCGCGATCCTGCCCGTCTCGCCGCGCCGCACTGGAAGTCCTTGTCGCCGCAGGTCATTACCGGTTGTCGACGCGGTTCGGGTGACGCCGCCGAGGGTTGGCCGCGATCGGCGCGACGGCGAAGGCAATTGAGTAGTTATCCGGACATGGTGGCCGCCAAGGAAACGGTCAGGGAATGTGCGGGTAGTGGATGCGGTCGTCCTCGGACAGCTCCGTGATGCGGAGTTCGCCCGCTCCCCCGCAGGTCGGGCACACCCGTGCCCCCTGGCAGTTGCGGCAGCGATGGCGGCCGGTGGCGGTGGGCGCCTTGGTCCAGCCGGTGCCGTGGCAGGTGCGGCACAGGCCTTGGCCGTCGCATTCGTAGCAGAGGACGGCGCCGTCGCTGACGGTGTCCGGGGTGACGGCCGGGGCGGGGCGGGCAGGCGGGGGATCCGGCTGGTAGAGCTGGATGTTGGGGGTTTCACCGAGCAGGACGATGCCGCCGTAGCCGTCCTCGATGCGGGCTTGTAAACGGTAGCCCTCGCGATCGCCTCGCACGATGACGACGGCCGGGGCCTGCGGATCCCGCTGGACCTGGACGGCCCAGCCCGCGGTGTGCAGCACCTGGGCGGCGCGGTCGGCGCGGGACGGATCCGGTGGGCCGGACATGTTGGCGAGGGCCTCGAACCGATGGCGGGGCGGATCGGCCCAGTCCACCTGGCTGGGATGCTTCGGAATGACCACGTACGGTGTCGACCCGGGCACGAGCTGGGCACCGAACCAGCGCATCTGGCCGCGGAGGAACTCTGCGGAGCGGTCCAGCCACTCGCGCACGCCCTCGATCTCCGCCATTACCGTGCACCACCTTCGAGATCTGCCGTTGCCGGACGGTAACCGGCGGGCTTGTACACGATCACCATACGGTCGGTCGGCTGCGGCGGCGAGTACTTGGCCATGGCGTCCGGGTTGAGCACATTGCTGGCGCCGGTGTCGATGGTGAACAGGTATTCGTCGCTGCCGTCGCCCTCGAACTCGGTGTGCTCGATCACCTCGAAGGCGGCCGCGAGCGAGGGCGGCAGCACGCGGCTGATCGCGAGCATGAGCTTGTCGCCCTGGATATGCCCGCGGTCGCCGGGTTCGCCACCCTCCACCAGTTCCGACTTCATGTCCCACTGGATTTCGATGTGCGCGCCGGGCACCAGGGTGTGTGGCAATTGCCGGGCCAGGGTGTCGTAGTCGGTGTCGCCGTAGTGGGCGCTGACATTGTTGATGTAGTAGCGCGCCACGCCGCCGTTGCCGCCGACATTGAGCACCGCGCCGTGCAGCAGGAAGTCGGCCCACACCATGAGCGAACCAGGGCGGGTCAGCGGACCGGCGTCGAGGATGCCGAGGTTGCGGCGGCGCTGGCCGGCGTCGGCGTAATCCATGGGCAGTTCGGTTTGCAGGACGAGGCCGCGACCGGAGGTGTCCTGCGGGGGCGTCAGTTCGACCGCGAACCCACCGCGCCCGACACCCACGTCCACGGTGTGGCCGCCCGCGACCGCCGCGGGCACCGACGGGCGCGGCACGAACCGCACCGGATGGCTCTGCTGGGCGGGCACTCGATACTGCGCGCGTGGACGTGAGAGCACGTCGACCGAGGATCGGCCGTTGGCCTCGTCATGGATCACCACGACGTACTCGATGTCCAGACCGACCGCTTCGGCGCCGCGGTTGGCCCGGTCCATGGCGTGGAAGAAGTCGAGCATGGACATGGTCTGCCCGCCCGGATGGGTGGCGGTGGTCGGGAAGTACACCTGGCCGGTGGACCGATCGAGCAGGCCGCCGACCCGATCCGGCATCTGGGTGTAGGCGCGGGCTGCCTGCCGCATCCGTTCGAAATCGATGAACCGGTTGATCTGCTGCATGTGGCCCGGGGTGTTCTGCACCTCGGTGATCGCGGCCTCCAGCGCGGACCGCCGCCACTCCGGGGGCATCGGATCGTTGAAAGCGCGTTTGATCGGGGCCAGGGCGGCGACCAGGTCGTCGGCGCTGAACAGTTCGGCCGCTTCGAGCTGTTTGCGGATGGCGCTGACGTCGCGGTTGGCGAAGATCGGCTCGAACAGGCGGCGGCACTGTTCCTCGCGCATCCGGGCATTGAGCGAAAGACCTTCCGCCATCAGCACTTCGGCGGCGTGCTCGCCGGTCAGGAAGCGCGCCAGCCTGCCGAGGTGGGTGAGCGCGGCCTCGTGGAACGCGGGGTCGGTCAGTGTCTTGCCGAAGACGGGCCGGGAGGCGACGGCGCCACCGTATTCCAGCCCGATCCGGCGGGAGAGCTCCGGATCGTGGGCGGCCAGCGCTTCCGCCGCCGGACCGACCGGGTGCACGTCCATGCCCAGGTGGGCGATCAGGTCGTCGAAATCGGCCCGGATCTCGGCGGTCAGCTTGCTGCGGGCGGGGTCGAAGATCGACTGATCCAGCTGAGTGGCGAGCACTTTCAGTTCCGCGAAGCGCGGACCGGGGTGCTGGAATCCGGGGTCGGTCAGCTGCCGGATCCTGGTGAGCATGTGCGCGACCGCCCGAGGCACGTCCCGGGTGCGCAGCCCGTCGGACAGGATGATGTCGAACGCCGCGCCGCCGGGACGCAGCTGGAAGCTTCCGGCCTCATCGCCGATGGTGCTGTCGACCTGTACGTGGACGGTACGGCCGTCGGGAAGCATGAAGTGGCCGTCGCGGTGCCAGTCGGTCTCGGGGGGCATGATCGCGCGGAGCATGTTCTGCACCGCCTGCCGGGCCACCTTGGTGGTCAGCACGCCGTCGTCGGCGGTGCGGCCGTTGCCGTCGAAGTTGCCCAGGCCCTCGATGATTTCGCCGAAGCCGTCCGGCAGGACGACGGTCTCGGGTTGCGACGGCTCGAGGTATTCCGGCCCGTCGTCATCGGGCTCGGAATCGAGGTACTCCGGTCCCTCGACCTCCCGGCCCGGCACGACCGCCTCTGGCAACGACGGATCCGCACCGAGGTACTCCGGACCCTCGACCTCCCGCCCCGGCACGACCGCTTCCGGCAACGACGGATCCTCACCGAGGTACTCCGGACCCTCGACCTCCCGCCCCGGCACGACTGCTTCCGGCAACGACGGATCCGCACCGAGGTACTCCGGACCCTCGGTACTCGGCGCGCTGGGCAGGATCTGGGTCGGCGACAGCGGATCGGAGCCGCCGAGACTCGATTCGCTCGACTCCGTGGACGGGCCGGACACCTGCTGCGTGGCGGTTTCGGGCTCGACGGTTCCCGGCAGCTCGACACCGGGCATGGTCTGCGCCTGATCGAGCTGCTCGGCGGGGGCGACACTGGTGTCGATCATGGTCGGTGGGTGTGGCACCGCGGGCGTGGCCGGTGTGGGAATCGCGGTGATCGTCTCGGCGCCCGCCACCTGCTCGGCGGCCGGGTCGATACCGAGCTTGTGCGCGATCCGGGCCACATAGGTGGCCACGGTGTGCTCGGAAATTCCCAGCGCTTCGCCGATTTCGGCGTTCGACGCGCCGTCCAGACGCCGGGTGCGCACCTCGGTCTCCCGGGGGCTCAACCCGCCGTGCCCTTCACCGGACGACGGCCGGAGGGCGACCTCGGCATCCATCGGCAGGATCCCCGCCCGCAGCGCCGTCGCCACCATGCCCGCCCGGCTGCTGATGCCCAGGATGCGGCCGATCCGGACCAGGTGGTTCTTCACCACGGACTCGGTGGTGTCCAGGGCCAGACCGACCTCTTTGTTCGACCAGCCGTCCGCGACCAGCGCCAACACCTCGAGCTGGACGGCATCCAGCGCGTTCGGCCCCAGCCCGCCTTCGATCTTCGCGGCGACATCCGGCTCGGAGAACGGCACCAGGCCCCGGCGCACGCCGATCGCCGCAAGCGCGGCCCGATCGCCGGTGCCGAGCTTGTTGGCGATGCCGGTCAGGTGGGTGTGCACGGTGGCGTCGGCCATCGTCAGCCGCTGCGCGATCTGCTTGTTGGTCAGGCCCTCGGCCACCAGCTCCAGCACTTCGGTTTCCCGGGCGGTGAGGTCGGTGTGGGTGATCAACTGGTCCGGATGGGCCGCCCGGTCGGCGGCGTGCTCGGTGCTCGGCAGCAGCGCTTTTCCATTGGCGCCGTATGTGATCGCGGAGAGCTTGCGAGAGCCGGGGGTGACGGTGCCCGGCACGTACTCGTGCCACGCGCCGTTGTCGATGTTGGGATCGCTGACCATGACCTTGCCGTGGTCCAGCCGCATCATGGACAGGTGCGCGACCTCCATGTCGCCGATCGAGTACTCCTCGACCAGCAGCATCGCGGTCGCCGGATCGTCGGGGTCGGTCAACCGGGCGGCGGCCGCGTCCCTGGAATCGATCTGCCGCATCCGGCCGTGCGCGTAGTCCTCCTCGACCTCGAGCGCGGTCCGGCCGGACAGCTTCGACTCGGCGGGGACGGTGACATCGAGCCCGGCCTCGTCAGCGGTGCGCATGGTCTGGCGGACGCAATCCTCGGCCATGGGTTCCGGCCTCGGGGGTCGCGCGACCGGCTGCGGGTCGGTGAAGGCCGAGCCGCCGTCGGTGCTGTCCGAGCCCGTGCGGGGCCCGCTGTCCATTGGCTGCGCCGACGGCGGTGGGGTGCCCGGGCCGCTCGACTCCCGCCCGAGTACACGATCGGTGAAACGCCTCAGCAGACCCTTCTTCGGGGCCTCGTCCTCGGATTCCGCTGCGCGGCTTTCGGTCTCGGCTTGCGGCGCTGTTGCCGTCTCGGGCGCCACCGCGGTGTCCCCGGCCTGCGCAGGCGCAGGAGTGCGCGCGGCGATCAGCGACGGCGAGACCAGCGGCGCGATCCGTGCCGACCCGTCCTGGAGCAACTGGGCAAGGTACTCGGTGAGTTGCAGTGGGCTGGTCCCGGCCAAGCCCTGGAACCACACGGACAGCACATCCGCCGGATGACCGGAATGGGTCGGCGGTGCGACCCGCCAGCCGCCCGCGCCATCGGCCTGCAGCCGGACGACGAAGTGCGCGGCCGGGATCGGCAAGTCCTTCTCGACGACCTTGCCCGCGGGACGGGCGGATTCGCTGTGATCGCGGATCGGCAGCGGAATCTGGCGGGTGACCATCTGGTGGGTGACCACGGCGGGATGTGGCTCGGTGATCGACGGATCCGCTTGCACCATGCGGAAGCCCACGTGTTCGAAGCCGTGTGCCAGCGTGCCGGTGCCGTCGTCACGGGCGGCGATGAAGGCCTCTGGACCGAGCAACTCCAGCCACTGCTGAATCGAGAGATCGAAGGTGAACGACGGATCCAGCTCGGCCCGCAGCCGGTAACGCAGATAGCGGTTCAGCATCTGCGGCGCGACCTCGTCGTACCCCGGCGCGCGGAACATGCCTTCGGCCTCGTCCGGGAGCATCTCCGCCACCACGACCTCGCCGTCGGGTCCGAGGGTGACCGACAGGTATGCGAGCTCGTGCGAGCCCCGCCACAGCACGCCATCCCAGTCCGGCTGCTCCAGCTCCAGGTCGCGCAGCAGGTCGACGTGCTCGCCTGGTTCGGCGAGGACCAGCAGGCGTGCCTTGTCACCGCCCGGATGCGGCGGGAGCAGCGCAAGCCGGTCCGCGAGCGGGCCCGCGTCCACTACCCGTCGCGCGCCGGGGTTTTCGGCCAGCACGCGAGCCATTTCCCGGCCGAAGACCGCGGCATCGATCCCGGGCGCGGCCGACTCGAGCTCGACGGCGATGGCCGCTTCGATCGCGGCATCCAGTGCGTCGAGCGTGAGGGTGCCCGGAGTCTCCTCGGTATCCCACGGCAGGCGTCGGTTCAGGTCCTCGCTGGCGAAGCGAGCCAGGTCGAGCGCGATCTGCGCATCCGCAAGGCCGGTGTCGCTCAGGTACGCCTTCATCGCCGCGAGACGCGCCGCGGTGGTGTCCTCGGCGGCCAGATACGTCTGCTCGGCCGGACCGCGCGGTACGAACACACCCTGGGCACGCTGCCGCATCAGCTCTTCGACGGCCTCGACGAAGCGGGCGGCCTGCTTGTCCAGCTGGGCGTCGGTGAGCTCCGCGGCGGCCGCGTGCTCCGCGACCGCCCCTGGGACCGCCGCGACGGACGGAATACCGTGCGCGCGATCCCATTCCGAGCCGAAGAATTCCGCCAGATCGACGCCGTCGATCAACGGGCCGTTGGCGGCCAGCTGCTCGCGGATCGTGCGGGCCGCGAACCGGTAGGCCATCGCGTGCATCGCCGCTTTCGGCACCTGGTTGTCGTCGCGGAGATTCGGGTAGTCCGACTCCACCGTGTAGACGTTCCGCAGCACATTCTCGGCGCGGTCGTAAGCGGCGTGGAAGGCCCGCGCCAGCGGACTACTGGTGTAGCGGCTGTACCCGCTCATCTCGCGCCGGTGCTGGAAACGGCGGGCTTCGGCCTCGGCCCGCAGATCCTGCATCGCCGCCACATAGTGGCCGCGGCTCTCGGTCAGCAGAACCAGCGGGTCACCGCCGGACGAACGCGCCGCATCCGCCAGGTAGGCGGCGACGACCAACTGGTCGGCGTTGGATATCGGACCGCGGCCGAAGGGCAGCACGAGGGTGTTGGTGGTGGTGTCATAGCCCGCTTCGCGCGTCAAGTTCTCGCGATCCATGGACCCGGTCGACCCGGTCGACTCGAAACCGAACCGGATCCGGACGTTGAGGCGCTCCAGCGTCCGCATGGCCCACCGGCCGGTCGCCGTGGCCTGCAATTCGGCCCGGACGACGCTCATTTCGCTGTTCGCCGTCTTGTCCAGCGACGGCAGCATCGACCGATGGGCGATCTCCAGGTCGTCCGGCGGAACCTCGACCCGGTCGCCCGGGCGTCCGTTGATGGCGGCTATCCCGTTCTGAATCGCCGCGTAGCGCGCCCGCGCCCGCTGCCACAGCTCGGTGAGTTCGACCAGCGCACCCACCTGCTGCCGAGACTGCAAGGCCCACATGGGGATCGCGGCGCCACGGAAGTGGTCGTACATGGTGTCGATCACGAAGCGCAGCCGCGCCGCCAGGTCGGTGGTGTCGGCCATCGCGTCGACGCGGGCGGGCGTCATCGCGCTCATCTGGCTCTGGACCCGATCCCATGCGGTCTCGAGAGCGTCGATCTCGCGCTGCACGGCCGCGCCTTCGCGCATCAGACGCTGCCGGGCCCGCACCTGCTCCACCGTCAGGTCCAGGCCGCGGCCCATGTCCTGCCTGCTCTGCCACTGCCCCTCGAGGGTTTCGCGCAGATCCGTTGCCGTGAACTCCGCGCTCTCCAGCAGCGCGTCGACTCCAGCCATCCGCCGAATCCGGTTCGCCAGCGCGTCGTCGGTGCCCGGGGCCACCGGCGCCTCCGCGTAGGCGGCGCGGTAACGGGCGAACAAGCCCTGCCGGAGCGCCAGATCGGCCGGGTCGGCGCCGAACAGATCGGTCCGGGCGAAACCGGCTTCCTGGATCTGCGAATCGAATTCGGCCTGCCAGGCGATCGCCGTGGCTTCCGTGCGCAGCCACGGCTGCACGAACGCGTCCCGATCCATATCGCGGATCAGCATCGGCTCGGTTTCCACCGCATCGGCGGCGACAGCTTGCATCCGCGCCGCGTGCGCGAGGACCTGCTCGGCCACTGCGATCAAACCGCGTCCGGTGGTGTCGATCGTGATCGCGCGGACTCGGCCGTGGAAATGATCCCGGTCGCCGAACTCCACGTGGGCCTCGGCGTTGTGCAGGACCGCCATGGCTTCCTGGCCGATGGCGGTGCGGAACAACAACTCCCACACCGGGTGGGTGGCGCCCTCCGGCTCACCGGCGACCGGCGGTCCGAGCAGCGGGTCCGGTGGTTGCGTCCGGAGCTGCACCCGTGTGGTCCGCGGCTCGTCCGCGAATGGGTCGTTCGGATCCGGTTGCGCAGGCCCCTGATCCGACGGGCTCTTGCCGATACGCAGTTCGCCGTCGGGCAGCGGGGCGGTGCGGTCGCCGACATTCTGGACGACCTGGCCGTCGCGCCACACGACCGCCCGCGTGCGAGCGGTCTCCGCGCGGGAGCTACCGGTCAGCTCGGCCAGTGCGACGCGGTCGCCCGCGGCGGTCCGGAACCAGGCAAGGCCATCGGCGTCCGGGCTGCCCTCGTAGGTGACGCGCTGTCCGTCGACCTCGAAAACGTTGTCGCCCAGGTACTTCACCGTGTACGCGTGCGCACCGATTCCGGTCTGCTCGTCGGCGGTGTGGCGCTGGTCGAGCACCCAGGCCATCGCCCCCGGCCCCGCCCGGTGGATCAGGCCCTCGATCAGATTCGCGTGCGCTTCGTGCGCCCCGGCGGTATCGAACCCTTCCGGCCCGGCACCCCGCAGCAGCCCGCGCACCTCCCGCCACCGCCGCCCGAACGGACTCCGCGTCCGCTCATCCGGCAGGCCGGCCACATCACCCTGATCCGCGACGACTCGGCCCAGCGACCGATCGACACAATCGGCGATCGGCAGCGCGTCCGCCGCCGGATTCGACGGAACCGGCTGCGAGGCAACGGCATCCGGCTCACCGAACTCGTGCCCGCCGTCGGCCTGCGGCCCGTCGGCCGATACCGCCGCGCCATCGATCGGCCGGGCGGTCACCCGCGGATCGTGTGCGGCGCCATCCCAGCCGCGAAGTCCCTTGGCGACCTGCGCGATTCCCTCACCCGTGAACGCCGACGCCGCGGTGGCACCGACGACGCCGCCGACCCCGGCGGCGCCCGCGGCCTTCCAGTCGACGGCACCGGCGATCCCGGAACCCGGGGCACCGGCGGCGTCCCCATCGACCTCAGCCGGGAGATTCGCGGCCATGCCCGCACCGGCCACCGCGCCGGCCCCAGCGGCGGCTGCGGCATCCCAATCGACCTTGGCGGTGCCCTCCTGTGCCGGGATGTTCGCGGCCATGCCCGCACCGGCCACCGCGCCGGCCCCAGCGGCGGCCGCAGCATCCCAGTCGACGGCGCCGGCGGTGCGCGCCAGGTCCAGGCGGATCGGCGGCACTGTGCCGGTGCCCTTCGCCAGGTTGTCGTCGTAGTGGACAGTCTGGTCGGACAGCGCGTCGAGGCCGGTGGGCGCGTGCGCCGGTACGGGCAGGTTCGACAGGATCTCGGCCACGGCGTGCAGGATCCGCGCCGACTCTGGGTTCGGCATTAGTTCGGCGAGGGCACGCAGGCGTTCCGGTGCGACCAGGCCGGCGATTCGTCCGGCGTCGGCCGCCGCGTCGAACGGTGAACCGCAGGCTTGCCACAGGGTGTGCTCGTGCAGGGTCAGTTCCAGCGTGCCCGCGTGGTCGCCCTCGTTGGGCACCCGGACCGGCAGCAGGATCTCCGCGTGCTCGCCCTGCGGCAGCATCAGCCGGAAGGCCTGCCACAACGTCCGCAGGTCCGCGTCCGCCGCGAAGGCTTGCGGATTGGTCTGCGCCCAGTCGGTCAGCCTGGCGGAAACGAGCTGGTTGACGCCCGACGGCGGCGAGAGCTCGACGATGCCGTGTTCGTTGAAGCCGCGCGCCATGATCAGCCATTTGAGCGCGTAGGCGGCTTCGGCGTAGGCGGCGCGGGCCTCGGTCGGGTCCACAGCCGGCGCGGATTCGGGACCGACGGCAGGGACTTCGGCGGGGACCAGTACCGCGGTGAGAATCGTGTTGCCGCGCACCGCGAATCGACCGTGCATCTCGGTCAGCGGCAGTCCGTCCTTGCCGGTGGCCTCGACCATCAGCTGCACGTGGAAGGTGCCTGCCTCGATATCGAAGGTGACGCGCGAGTTCTGGAAAACGTGTCTCAGGCGCAGGCTCTGGTCCCCGGTCAGGGTGTACCAGGCCTTGAAGATGCTCTCCTTGGCGGAGAACAGCACCTTGTCCCAGGCCACGCCGGAGTCCGGCAGGCAGTCCAATTGTTCCTGCACCCAGAGCAATTCCTCGACACGGCCCACGCTGGAAATGGTCTGGCGGATCGATCGATTGTTCTCGGCGTCGATGCCCACCGACCGGAACCGCGCCGAATCGCCCACGACCGCGGCGTAGTAGGTGTGCTGGGTGGCCGGGTCGATCGTCTTGTTGGTGAGGCTACCCACCAGGTCGTCCGGGAACACCGGCTCGCCCAGCGGTCCGCGCCCCACCGGCACGCCGTGGTGACCGCGGCCCGCCATCGCGCGCCGGGCCGCGGTTCGCGTGTTGGCTTTTTCCCGCACCAAGAACGGCGACGATTTCTCGTCCAGGAGGATGGCGGCTTCCTCCGGCAGCAAAGTCGCGGTCGGATCGTCGCCGATGATCTCGCAGGTGGACAGTTCCGGCAGCAACCGACCGATGAGCGAGCCCACGGATTCTCCGTCGACGAGCACACCCGAGACGGGCGCCGGGCCGGTCTCGTAGGCGCGGTTCTTGCTGGCGTCGACGCCGAGGTCGGCGGCGTCGAAGATGTCCTTCGGGGTGAGGCCGGGCAGGATCTCGGTGACGCCGACGTGCAGGCCCAGGCCGCGGTATGCCGCGTCGCCCGGGCGCTTCGGATGCTCGATCAGGTCCAGCCCGTGCTCGGCGGTGTAGGCGGCGACCCGGGCTTCGATTTCGGCGAGGATGCCGGTCAGTGTTTCCTGATCGATGCCGATGACGACGGCGGACAATTCGTCACCGCCGGTGCGCATCGGCACGACGGCGCCGCCCGCCGCGTCTAGGGCATAACGGAACGCCTCCGCGATGCCGCGGAAGTGCACGTTGGCGGCCGCGGCGCGGTTGTTCATCGCCGCGTTCAGTCCGCTGAGATTGGCGATATCGGCGGACAGGTAGAACGCGGGCACCCCGGTTTCGGCGACGAACCGCTGCGCGCGCATCACCTCGGCGGTCTTCACGCCGGAGAGCCGGGCGTCGTAGAAGTCGGTGACCTCGTCCCGGGCGACCGGGCGATACATCGCCTCCGCCACGAGCTCGGGGGTCAGCTCACCCAGGGCGTGCAAACCCTCCGCGAATGCGAAGCGGCGCAGTTCGTCCGGCGACGGGTAGCCGGCGAGCGCGGCGAGGTTGCGATTCAGTCCGCCGAGGGCGAGTCCGCGCGGCGCCGCTCCAGGTCCGCTCGCAGCTCCGCTTTGGCCGCTGCTCGCTTGTCCGCCAGTTCGCGTTCCAGTTCCTGGATCCGTCGTGCCCGCTGTTCCGGTGTCAGCCCGGTCAGTCCCAGTCGCTCGTCGCGGGTCTCCTGCGACATCGGTCCTCCCGTTCTTGCTGTCGTCGACGCCGAGGTCGGCGGCATCGAAGATGTCCTTGGGGGTCAAGCCGGGCACGATCTCGGTGAACCCGACATGCAGGCCGACACCGCGGTAGGCCGGGTCGCCCGGATGCTTCGGGTGCTCGATCTCGCTGAGCCCCTCCTGCCGAGCATAGGCAGTGACGCGCCGATTCACCTCGGCGACGATCTCGGTCAGTGTCCGCTCGTCGATGCCGAGCACGATCGCGCCGACCTCGTCACCGCCGGTGCGCATCGGGATCACCACGCCGCCGGAGTCCTCCAGCGCGGTACGGAACGCGGTGGCGATGCCGTGATAGTGCGTGTTCGCCACCTCGGCCTGGTTGTTGCAGAACGCGTTGAGGCCGCTCAGGTTGGCCACGTCCGCCGAGACGAAGAACGCGGAAGCGCCGGTGTACGCGACGAAGTTCTGCGCACGCAGCACCTCCGCCGTCTTGAGCCCAGACACCCGCGCGTCGTAGAACTCGGTGACCGCGTCCCGCCCGACCCGCTCGTACAGCGCATCGGCGACGGCCTCCGGCGAGGAGAGATCGGTCTCGAAGACCTTCCGCTCGAATTCGGCGCGGTGCACGTCGTCCGGGGACGGGTAGGACTTGGCCACCTCCTCCGGGGATCGGGTCGAACCCGACTCGGCAGCAACGATATTCGTAGTCGTTTGCTTATCGGAGTCGGCTGCCGGATCGGTCCCGGGCTGCCAATCGAGCTGAAGCAGCCTCTGGTAGAGGACGTTTTGCGCTGTGGTCGCCGCTACGGGATCGAGCCGGACCGCGGCGTAAGCCTCGGCATAGGTTTCGTAGACGTCCAGGGAGCCGTCTGCCTTGAAGCAGTAGCCGGTGAGCTCGACTTTCAGCCACAGCTTGAAGAGCGTGGCGAAGAACGGGTCCGCCGCGTCATGCTGGACGCCCCATCTCCCCTTCAAGTACTCGCGGAATGCCGCTTTCAAGTCGTCCTGCGCTTGCGCCCAGTCCGCGTCGCGGGCCGCCACGGAGGCGGTCCGGCCGCCCGCGGCATGCATGGCGTGCCCGAGCTCGTGCGTGATCACCGTACGCACCGCCGAGTAGTAGGCCGGACCGACCGAGAAACGGTAGGCAGCGTTTCGCCGGACCCGCTGGTGGAGCAGATCTGGGTTGATGGCGAAGCGCTCGTTCAACACGAGAACCACTGCGGTGGAACGCATCCCGGGAACCTCGGAGCCCACGAAGTGCGTGTGGGCCAGCACCTGGTCCCCGAGCGGAGCGATGTCGAGCGCGACGACGTCGAGCGCCGGGTTGGCGCGCAGCTCCTCACGAACCGTCTTCAAATAGTCCCGGAGTGTGTAGATGCCGACATCGGGGATGACCGCGCTCGGTGCGCAGATATTGGTTTCGGCCGTGAACGCGGCCGCCTCTGCCAGCGCCTCCCGGCGCTGCTCGGCGAACGCGGGATCGACGGGCGCGGAGGCGTCGTATGGAGTGCGGCGGTGCCATGCGGCGGCCTCGCGCTGTAGCAGTTCGAACAGCGTGCGCTTGCCGTCGGTAGCCGGTGTGCCGTCCGCCGCTTCGCGCTTGACGGCCTGGAACGAATCCGCCAGTGCCGGAGCGAGCCGGAGGGAACCGTCCCGCTGATCGAACAGTGCGGCACCGAACTCGTCGTACAGCCACTTCCCGAACGGTGCGGTACCCCGATAATCGTTGGCGTGCCAGTGCCGCAAGGCGTCCATCGCGTGTGCTTCGGCTCGCCACCGCCCGGCATACACCATCGCTTGACCGAAGGCGCGAACCGTAGCCCAATACACCTCTCCTTGCGGGAGCTTCGGGCCTTTGGCGTACTCCCGGCGCAATGTGATCCGCTTCGTGAACACTTGCTGATCGAGCCCGGGTTCCACCGCGATGGGCGAGTCGGCGTCCTCGTCGCGCCAGGAAATCGCGACCTCGCGCAGATCGATCTCCGGGTGCTCTGTGAGCATGTCGTGCACCGCCTGCACGAACTCCCGCGCCCGGTCCATGTCGATATCGAGATCGGGATCCAGGAACGGCAGGACCATCAAGTCGGGGTGATGCCGCTGCAACGCCACCTCGAGGTCGATGAGACGGTCGGCCTCACTGATATCCCATGTCAGCGGGTTGGCCTCGGCTGCGTCGGCAAAGTCGGGTATCGCGTCGAAGTCTGCGGGGGGCAAGACGGCGTCGAACCCGCGGAACCCACCCGCGAACAGTCCGGAGGGCTGCGCAGCGGCCCCGATAGCGCCTCCGACGGCCCCCGCAATCCCGCCGAAGCCGAATCCTGGTGCCTTCGCCTGGTTCTCGGGACCGTCCAGCGACTCCGGTCCCTCGACCATGGCGGAGGTTTCGGTCAGCGTCGAGGTCGACGGATCGGTGGGGTCGCCGGTGCCGGGTCCTGGGGCGACCTCGTCGGTGTCGGTATCCGGCGATGCGGGCGTATCACCCTTCGGCGCAGTGGGATCGGTCGGTTCGGCCGGATCGTTGCCGGGATCGGGATCGGTGCCGGGATCCGGGTCGCTGTCGGCCATCGAGCGGATGAACCAGATCGACTTGCCGCGGCCGTTCGCGAGCGGGGCGTAGTCCCAGGCGTCGGTCTGAGTGTGCAGGATCTGGATTCCGCGACCGCGTTCGTCATAGGCCGCGGCGTCCTGCTTCTCGGCTTCGGTCCGCTCGGGCGCAGCCGGTGCTTCGTTGTCGTCGGATTCGGCGGCGGCCAGCGCGTCCAGGTCCAGGTTCGCGATCGCGTCCTCGTCGATGCCGTCCAAGAACGCATCCAGGTCGTCGCCCTGCAACAGCTCCGGCTTCGCATCGCCATCGGCATCGGCATCCCCGGCCGCCAGCGCGTCGAGATCGAGATTCGCGATGGCGTCCTCATCGATACCACCCAAGAACGCATCGAGATCATCGCCCTGCAACACCTCCGGCTCGGCGGCCTGCTTCGCGGCGGCCTCCTCCGCCAGGCGGCGCTCCTCCGCCGCCGCCACCCGTTCCTCCATCAGGTTGGCGTTCTCGCGGATCGGACCGCTCGGCGGGTGGCTCGCGACATTGTCGATGCTGTGCACCAAGAGTTGACCGGCACCGGGCAGTACGCGCAGCGTGACCCGCACCGGGCCGGTGCTGTGCTCCAGCGAGTTCGCCACCGCCTCGCTGGTCGCCACCCACACCATCTGGAGGTGCACGGGTGCGTCGGCGCTCCAGCCGATGGCCGCGAGCTCATCCCGTAGCCAGCGCCTCGCGATTCCGGCGGGACGGACGCGCTCGCTCTTGGCGTGGTCGTGTTCGTAGAGGTCGTCGGGGCGCTCGGTATCCGTAACCTCCTCGCCCACGGTCGTTTCCGCATAGTGCCCGGGGTGCCCCTCGAACACCGCACCGGACCGGGCGAGCCACGGCAGGAGCACCGATTCGTGCATTTCGACGAACGCGTCGGCGAGCCGGATCGGGTCCGAACCCGGCTGGAAGGCCGGATCCTTGGTGTCGACACCGGCGTAACCCAGATCGAGGTCCCGGTACCGCATCGTGGTGCCGTTCGCGTCACGGGTGAACTCCAGCGTGACCTGGCCCGAGCCGCCGCGCGCGAGGTCGAGGGCCAATGTCACCGACAGCGTGTCGACCGGCCCGTCGGCGGTCTCCAGCTGCCGCATGTCCACGCTTTCGACCCGCACCGCGAAATGGGTTCCGTGACCGGTGAATTGGAATGCCTGCGCGCCGTTGCCGTCGAGGAGATCGCCGACCGAGATGGCCGGGGCGCCGGCGAGCCACAGGCTCGGAATCGTCGCGTCCCCGTGGAACGGTATGGCGGCGACATCCACATTGTGGCGCAGTAATTCGAAGCTGAACTGCGCGGCGAAGACCGGATCCTCGCTCGCCTGGCGGAAGGTCTCGCTGAATGGCTCGACCTCGACGAGGTTGCCCTCGACGATCTTCCATTTACCGAACGCCGCCGGGCCGGCACCGGGATCGCCGTAGGTGCTGTAGAGGGCCTGATGATCGGCGGTCGCCGAGGTCCGGAACGCACCATCGGCGCCCATGAGGAAGTAGTCGCCGTCAGAGTTGGTCGTGGTGAACAGCTCGTTGTCCGGCCCCCAGCGGAACAACCCGTCGGCGCCCAATCGGACGACCCGGTAGTCCGTTTCGCCCAATTTGTTCGGCTGATCCGCGTCAATCGTGTCCGGCTGCGCGACCTGGTATTCGTCACGGGTCGGCACCGGTCCGGCCAGCCGTTCCGGCGCGTGTTCGGGCTCGGCCACCGGCTCGGAATGCACTGCGACAGGTGCGTTTTCATCGAACTCGCCACCGTCGATGGACGGCACCGGCGCGGCAGCCGAATTCGGCGAGACGTCGGGGTTCGGGGTCGGCCGCGGCCCATCGGCCTCGTTGCCGTCACCGTCCCACGGCACACCCCAGTGATCGAGCCACGAGCTGAATCGCTGGTGGAACGCCTCCAAGACCGCACCGGTCCGCTCGGGCTCCTGACCCAGTTGGACATCGGTGTACCGCGCGGTCGTGGTGTCGCCGTCCGAGGAGACGGTCACCGTGATCCGCCCCGGCTCGCCGCGGACCGGGTGCAGGTCCAAGGTCATTTCGAACCCGCCAGGCACCGGTGACGTGGAATGCACCGCCACCCAGAAGAAGTCGCCGTAGCCGCCGAACAGGCGACTCGGTTCGTGCTGGACCAAATAGGTTACGTCGGCCAGTGATGGAATCGCGGCGCCGTCCGCCCAGAACACGCCCTGGTTCTCCAGCACCGTGGAGCCGCCCGGGTAGTTCCAGAAGGGCACCGTCCGCAGATCCACACCCATGCGGTGCAGCTCGAATCTAAGCTGCGCCACGAAGTTCGGATCGTAGTTCGACTCGTGGAACACCAAGCTGAACGGCACGATCGAGACGAGCCGTCCGTCGACGATCTCCGCGACACCGTAACCGCCGACGCCCTGCCCAGGATCCTCGTACGAGTCGTACGCATCCGAGTGCGTGCCGTCCGGTGTAGTGCGGAAATCGCCGGGGCCAGTGCCGATCACGAATGGATCGCCGCCCTCGCTGCGCGTGTTGTACAGCCGGCCGTCCGAGTCACGGAACAGGCCGTCGGAGTCGACGGTGAGTTTCACGACCGTCGCATCGCCGATCGCGTCGTGCTCGCTCGGCAGCGCCTTCTCGTACTCGGGCTTGCTCGGCGCGTCGAGATCGGAGTCTCGAACGGGCGGTTCCGACAGCTCGGCGCGCGAGTCCGGGGAACCCGCGTCCTCCGTCGACTGTTCTCCGACCGTCGTCGTATTCCCTGTGAAGTCGACACCCCTCGCAGCCAGCCAGGGCAGTACCACCGATTCGTGCGCGTCGACCAGCGCCTGGTCTGCACCGGGGTTCGGGTCCAGATCGCCCTCGCCGAGATCTATCTCCGTATACCGTGCCGTGACCGCGTCGCCGTCCACCGCGAGCAGCAGCGTCACCCTGCCGGGCCGCCCACCCGCGGGGGTGAGCGCCAGCGTGATCGACAGGCCCTCGTCGGTCATGCTGATCGCGGCGGGTCGCAGGGCGAAGCCAGCTCTGTCGGCACGCAAGGCCATGAGCGCCGAGACGCCCGCCTCCTCCAGCACCGCCCGCGGCGTCGGCCCGGAATCGCCTGCGCCGATTCTGCTGTGCGGACGATCCACGCCCGCATGCGGCGACGGCTGCTGCCCTTCTTCGAGCGGTCTTTCGAAACCGTTGTCGTTGCGGACGATTCCGTATACACCCGCGACGTCCGGGTGCTCGCGGCCGAATTCGAATTCGTGATCCAGGACTACGCCGTCGACCTTCTCGTGCACCATCACCGTGCCGGAAGGCCCGCGGTGCAGCACCATCACGTGCGCGCCCACTGGATCACCGGCGGCGAGCCTGCCGGCGTATTCGACCACCACGTTGACCACCGCGCCGGTGTCGCGCACGAGCGCGGCGGCCTCGTCCAGCGAGGTGAAACCGCCCCGGCGCCAATCGCCGCCCATGTGCTGGGCGAAAACGTCCGGATCGGTGCCGGCGAGCGCGGTTTCCGCGTCGTCCGGCAGGGTGCGAATGGTCAGGTCGCCGGTCAGCTGACGGGTGAAACGCTGGGCTTCGGGAGCGCAGTTCTTCGGGGCTGTATCAGACGGGCGGCTGTCCTGCCCCGGCGCGGCCTGCGCCACGAAATCCGTCGTCCCGGTGATCGCGCCGGGCTCGGCGACCCCGCGCGACACCGTATCCGGAAGCGAACGGTTCTCCGGTGGGCGTGCGCCCGCCGATGCGTTGTCGGCGAAGGTATTCCGCTGCGTCTGGGGCCGAGCAGCCCTGCGGCCCGTGGTCTTCGGAAGGCGCGAGGCGGGCTGCTGCCGCGCGGCCGCGGACTGGCCGTCTTCGACGTTCGGCTGCCGGATGGCGTCACGGATGGAATTGCTCCATTCGGTGCCGAGATCACCGATGAGCAGCGTCGCCATTCGCGCGTAGGCGCGACGTTGCAGACTATCGATCGCGGCCGTGGACTTCCCGAGCGCAGCGCCGATGACCACATGTTTGCGACCCTCGAAAATACGCATCGTCATGAACCGCTGTTCCAGCTCGGTGAGCCCGGACAGGTTGCGCCGCAGCGCGTCCCGTGGAGCGGCCGAAACCAGTGCGGCGGCTTCCGAAACGGTCAGAACAGGACGTCCGGTCAACTCGCCGGCCAATTTCCGCACGGCCTCGCGGAAGATTCCGTCGACGGACCTCGAGGCGAGCGGGTGCATGGCCTCAGCCGCTTCAGCACGCGTCTTGCCCTGGACTATCCGCAGCCGCACAATGCGCTTTTCGTTGGCATTGAGCACCCGCATCGCCCGGGACACTGCTTTCTTGTTCGTCCGCTGGGTCTCGTGCACCAGCTTCAAAGCGTTGCCCGGTTTTCCGGACGGTATCGGGTCGGGGCCGCCGGACAGCATGTCGGCGATCTTCTGAACGGCCCGGCGCTGCGTAGCCCACAACGGGCCCTGGTTGCGCCCGGTCAGCGCGGCGATCTCCGGGATGCTCAGGCCCTGTCCGAACCGCAGCTCGACGAATTTCTTCGCCGCGGGCGACAGCTTCGCCGCGGCTGCCAGCACGGCATCTCGGTTGGCCGGGTCTCTGACCAACCGCATCGCGGGGCTGCTGTCGACGGAGCCCGGCTCCGCGGTCGTCGCGCTCTCGGCTCGTTCGTCGGCTTCCGCCACGTCGACGGCCGAATCGGCTGCGGTGACTCTCTCCGGTGCGCCGTTGACGAGCCAGTCCGCCAGTTGCCGCGCGGCGTGATTGCGCTGCTGGCGTACAGCGCTCTCGGTGCTGCCGGTCCGAGCGGCGATCTCCGCGAGCGTGTCACCGTGCAATACACCCTCGATGACGAGCCGACGATTGGCGGTGAGATACGCGAGCAACGGCTCCAGTGTGGCGCGGTCTGCCTCTCGAACCGCCGCCAAAGCCTCGTCCACGGTCAGCGATACCGCTTTGTCCGCCAGCAGGTTCGCCAGTTGTTCGGCAGCTCGCCAGCGTGCTACGCGCACCGCCCTCTCGCTGCGGTGCAGTTCGGCGGCGATCTCTTCCGTCGTTTTGCCCCGCAGAGCCAATTCGACCACCGCACGACGAGTGGCCGGAATTCGGGCCAGGTGCCGAGCTAACTCGTCGTTGCGCTCGTCGTAGGCGTCCGCGACGGCCTCCCAGTTCGGGTCGGCGCCCGGACGCGGGACGCCGGTGAGCGCATCCGACAACCGCTGCACGGCCCGCTTCCTGATGCGCGAGAGCTGTTCCGGGTCCCTGCCCATCTCGGCTACTACCGCGGGCCATTCGCGGGATTGGAGAATCCGCAGAGTGGCGAACTGCCGCTGCGCCGGAGTCAGTTTCGCGATCGCTCGCTCCAACGTCCGCCGATTCCGCGGCTCCTGCGCGGCGCGCAGCAAGCGCGATTCCGGATTGTTCCGCTCCGCGAGCGCGGCGGCGATGGACTGGGCAAGATCCCGGATCGCCCGCTTCTCCACGACCCGGGCGTTCGCCCTTGCCTGCTCGGAATTCAAGTTCATGGCTGCGCACGCGTCCTCGAAGGACATCGCGTCGCGTACTCGCAGCAGCAACCACCGGCGCTGGTCCCGCCGCAGCCCCTCCAGCGCCGCCTGCACGTCCGAACGGCTCGCCGTAGCCAACGCCCGACTCTCCGGACCGTTCTCCGACAGGTGCGGCGCGACGGCGTGCAATTGGTCGCGCAGCCGCCGCCGGAAGTTGTCGAACCAGCGTTCCTCGGCCACCTTCGCTGGGTCCGTGGTGGCCGACGCTTGCTTCGGTCCGGTATCGAGCCCGTCCCGCACCAGGCCCGGCAGTCCGTCCGGATACGGCCAGTTGTCGCCGGTGATCTTGCCGTTGTCCTTGATCTCGGTGAACCTGTCCACCGCGCCCTGAATGGCTTCGGGTTCGAGGCCGTCGAGGATCGCGCGCACGTCCGTCTCGGTGACCGCGGCGACCAGCGCCATCGCATCGGGGTGGAGGTCGCGGCCCAGCGCGTCGGCCACGAAGACCGACTGAGCCTCGAACTGTGCGAAGGAGTCCTCGTCCACCGGGAAGGTGGCTTCGTCGTCGGTCGATACGGCGCGACCGGACGGGGTTGTGATGATGTCGCCCACGTGGCGGTCGCGGTTGCCCGCGATGTAGTCGACGATCGCGATCATGTCGCGGATCACCTGGTCGTAGCCGCGCACCGCACGTCCGCTCGCCGCGTCCGGCACGTACTCCTGCAGGGTGCCCGTGCCCTTGCTGCCTTCCCACAGATAGGTGGGTGGCTTGAGCTGGAAGTTCAGCAGCTGGTGGAGCAGGTAGGTCTTGACCTCGCGCAGCGCGCGGCCCGAAGGCGGGACGCCCACCGTGTCGGCGTCGCCGTGGAACGGCTTGTACACCCAGACGGTGTCGCTGCCCTCGAACGTCACGCGAATGAGTCCGTGCGTGCTGAGTTCGGTGTCGGTGAAGGCGGATTCGCGAGCCGGTCCGAGGGTTCGCGGGTCGACGGGCTCGAAACTGTCCTGTTCGGTGTCGGTTTCGGCCTCCGGGTCCGTTTCGGAGTCGGCGTCACCGGCGTGATCGCCATGGATGCGTCCGTTGGCGCGAACCTCGTCGAGCCGGTTCAGTACACCGTCGATCTGGGTCGCGGTGAGCCCGCCCTGCTCGAGCAGCTGCCGCAACCGCTGCGGCTCGATCGACGCGACCTGCTCCAACACCGCGGCGTCGATGGGCCGGAACAGCGATGAGGCGACGAAATCCGAGCTCTCCCAGAAACCCGCGAGGTAGTCCACCACGCCGTGCGCGGCGCGCTGGGTTCGGGTGGCGACGTCGAAGTCGCGACCCGGTTCGAAATCCGGGAAGAACGCGCGCAGCACGTCGCGCACGACATTGCCCGCGCCCCTCGGCTTTCCGCCGCCGCCCGGCGCGCGGTGTGCATGCGTATCCGGGCCGCTTTCGGGATCGAAGGCGAACACCGTGCCCGGGTCACGTCGGTTCCGCGGCTTCCGAGCCGGACTGTCCGTTACGTCGGCGCCGGTAGTCGGTGTCGCCGATTGCTGTTGCGGTGCGGCATTTTCCAGCTCAGCGAAATCATGCCCCCCGTCGGTGACCGACGGGTCTGCCGCGCCACGCGGAACGCCCATCGCGGCAGGGCGCGGCGGCTCGGAAGCCGGGCGATCGGTCTCGGCCGAAGGGGCGCTATCGACCGAGGCCGGCGCGAACTCGCTGTCCGCGAAGGCTTCCCGCAGCAGCGCGCCGACAGCTACCGCGGTGTCCTCGACGACCGAGCTGGAGACACCGAGCCGGGCACTCACCACGTCGGCGTCGAGCCCACCCAGGAAATGCAGGCGCACGATATCCCGGGCCAGCTCCGGATCGGGCAGCGCCGAAAGCGCGGTCTCCAGCGTCAGCCGGAAATCCACGTCGGCGAACGGTGACCCGGTCGGATCCGCGACATCACGCTGCTCGGTGCGAGCGTCCGCCGGCCGCATGGCGCCGATGGCGGTCGACCGCCGTCCCAAGGTGACCCGAGCATCGATGACCTCGGACACCTCGAGATTCAGCGCCTGAGCGATGTCGGCGTCGGACGGCTCCCGGCCGCTCTTGTCGACAACGCTGTCCATGTAGCTGTCGATCGAATAGAGCCGCCACCGCGTCGCCTTGTCCACATTGGGATACTTCTGCGCGTAGTAGGCGTCGCGGATGGTGGCGCGTGCGGTTACCCAGGCAAACATCGTGAAGCTGCCGCCGGACGGCACGAAGTTCAGTACCGCCTTGAGTATTGCCTCGCTGACCGCCTGCGACAGATCCTCGAACTCGCCGGCCTGCGGCCAGCCGCGGGGCGCCAGCTCGGCAATCCACTGGTACCGTTCGGCGATCCGCTGCTTCAAGACGGTTTCCGCATTCGACCCGGGTGCGGTCTCGATGAGATCCCAGAACATTTCGTACTCGGCCGGATCGATCGAATCGCTCCCGGTACGCGCATAGAACTTGTGGATCACCGCCCGGAAGACATCGCTCGGAATCTCGAGTGCGTCACGGATCCGGCGCATACGGCGGATCTGCGGCAGGTGATCCTCCTCGGTCACCCGGTTCGAACGCGTGCCATCACCGACCTGAGCGACGAATTCCTCCACGGTCGAGCGCTTGTACAGTCGGACCGCCTGCATCCATTGGTGCAATGAGTCGAAATCTGCTGCGGCGGGCCATGTTTCGCCGGACGTATCCATCCGGTAGTGGTATCCGTGCTCGGACGCCGGCCCCCACGCCTCGGCGAACTCGTTCCACGGACCGGCGTGGTGCAGCGCGAGGTCGTAGACCTTCAGCAGGGCGAGTTCGATCGGCGCGGTGGCACGACCCTCCTCATGCGCTCGGATACTCGCAACGGACATTCCGAAGATCCGGGCCTTGTCCAACCGGCTGAGCTTGTTCCTGCGGCCGAATTCGATCAGGTATTCACCGAAGGACGCACACTCCCGCGGACCGGGATAGTCCAGATCCCCACCGCGCAGCCTCGCGGCCACCGATTGCAGGACATCCGCGTCGATGTCCACATCCGCCGCGACGGCGCTATCGGCGACCTGCCTGACCGCCTGAGCTTGGGCCTTGGTCACCTTCCGCTCGCGGCCCAGGTCGGCGAGCACACGCTGGAGCTCGGTCGGCGCGGTGCGCTGGGTATGGCGGACCAGCATGAGGTCCGGGTTCGCATTTCCACTGACGTCGGTGTCGAGCAAGTCCGCCAGTTTCTGGACTGCCTTGTACAGGTGTTTGCGCACCTTGGTGGCGTCGATGCCGAGTTCGGCGGCAATCTGCTGGTCGGACAGCCCCTCGATCTGGCGCAGGTGAGCAACCTGCCGCTGCATCGGGTTCGGCAGCTGACGGATCAGGGGTTCCAGCTTGGCCTTGCCATCAGCGGTCTCCAGGAGGGACCGGATGCGTTCGGCGGGAGTCGGCGCCGACGCCGGTTCGGACAGCAAGGTCGCCAGTTTCTGCAATGCCTTGGGCAGATTGGCGTGCAGTCGCTTGCTGCTCCAGCCCAGCGCCGCTGTCGCCTCCTTGTTCGACAGCCCGTCGATCACGCAGGCCTGCACGACCGCACGCTGTGTGGGGGTCAACCGGGGCAGCAGAGCCTTCACCGCCGCCTTGTCGTTCTGCACGGCTCGATCGACGATCGCTCGTGGATCGTCCGAATCGCCCTGTACCGCATCGGGCACTGGAGTTGTGCCGTCCACGGGCTGCGCCGCTCGCCCCGGAGCCTTGTGTGCCTGCACTTCGTGCGGGCCTTCCGGATCGAAGGCGAAGAACGTGCCAGGGTCGCGGCGGTTCCGCGGCTTCCGAGCCGGACTGTCCGTTACGTCAGCGCTGGTATTCGGCGTCGCCGATTGTTGCTGCGGTGCAGGCCCATTCGAAGCTTGGCCCGTCAGGGTCTCGTTGGCCGCGTCCGCCTGTGCCGGGGTCGTGGTCTCAGCGTTCCCGAGCAGGCTGTTGTAGAGGTCGGCGGCCTCGAGGACCCCGGTGTGGGTCAGCCAGTCGGTGTACAGCTCGAGCATTTCCGGGGCGGTATCCGGGTCGCCGGACAGGTCTCGTTGCTCCAGTACGGTTTCCAGCTCGGCGACCGAGGTGTCCAGCGCCTGCGCCAGCGCCTCGGCGAGGCGTGCGCATTCGGCGCGCAGCTCGGCCAGTTGTGGTGTGCCCGCGGTCAGCACGGTGGGATCGAGGGAGAGCAGACCGGCCATCTCGGCCAGATTCTCGCGCGCCGCCGCCAGCGCGGTGTCCTGGTCCGATTCGGTCTGCGGAGTCGGCGGCAGGACCTCGGCACACAGGTCCACGAACGCGGCTAGTTCGGGTGAGCCGATCGCCGCCGCGACACGACGTAGCTCGGCTACCGGGTCCACGTCGCTCTGCGCGAAGTAGCCGCCCAGCTCGTCCAACGCGAGCAGCTCGGCCAGCTCCTGCTGCAACGCGGCATTGATGTCCCGCAGGCGCTGCGCGGCGGCCGCGTCGACCGACCCGGTCCGAAGTTCCTGGACCTGAAGTAGCTGGGTGGCGTTGTCCCAGGTCATGCGACGACCGATCCACTGCCGCAACTCCGGCAACCGACCTGCGTCCACCGCCCGCTGCCACGCCTCGCCATCCAGGGCGCGCAACTGTCCCTGCACGACATCGACGGCTTGGCGAAGCAGGCCGGGCCGCTGCATCAGCTCCGGGTCGACCCCCAGGGCTTCGGCCAGATCTCGCTGTGCGCGCGGCAGATCGATAGCGTCCGAGTCCGGTTCGTCGGCCGGATCAGGCAAGCCGGTTTCGGGCGACTCGACAGTGGCAGGGGTCTCGGCGCCGGTCTCCCGGAAGATCTCCGCGAGTCGCTCGACGAGATTCGCACCCGAGCGGTCCACGCCGCGGCGAGTCTTCTCCACCCACTGCACGGCATTGTTGGCCGCGGGGCCGTCGATCATCTTCCGCCCGGCCTTGGTTTGCAGGAAGGCGTCGACTTCCGGACCGGCCAGCCGCTCGGCGTCGGCCAGTGGCATGCCGAGCCGGGTGAATTCCTCGATCTTCGCGGCAAGGGCATCGCGCCGGACACTTGCCGAGGGCGTTTCCTGATATTCGCGATATTTCTGCAGGACAAGGGCTTTCGCCTGCTCGGCGACCACTGGATCACCGTGCTGGGCGATTTCGTCCAGCAGTTTGCGCAGGGCCTTCGGCAGCTCGAGCTCGGGCGGGGCTGCTTGCGAATCGGCGAGGAACTGGGCGAGTTCCTTCTCGACCCACTGCTTGGTCCGGTCCGCGGCGTCCCGGCCGATGCGGTCCAGCGACCGCTCGCCGACGAGCTGCTCGTCGGCGAACCGCCGAGCCTCCGACTCAACCTCGGCTTCCGGATTCTTCGCCTGGAGCTGGTTCGTCTTGTTGTTCACGAACTCTCGGTGGGCGCGTACCGCCCGCTCCTGTCGATACTCCTGATAGCGCTCGACCACAGCGTCTTTCACACTGTCGGCGAAATCCGGGTCGGTGGCGGCGCCGTCGATCCGGTCCAGGATCGTATACAGCGCGTCGGGCAGTTCGGTATCCGGCAGCGGCGGAATCGAGGACTGCTCGGGGCTGCTCGAATCCGGCCGGATCCGGGTGTTCGCGTGATCGACGACCTCGACGCGATGGTCCTCGAGCACGTGGCCGTTCTCGTCCTCGATGCGAACGGCTTCGATTCCGGCCTTCTCCGTCGGCGCGATGCCGTCCAGGAAATGCCACACCACCTTGGGTGGCTTCCCGTCGACCCACAGGGCCCGATTCAGGTACGCGATCTGCAACTGCCGACGCACCTGAGCTTCGGTGTCGGGCTTCATCCGCCGGTCCTGCGTGACCGTTCGCTGACGCGTCTTCACCTCGTTCCAGGTGGCGCCGCGGTCGGTGACGATATCGACCTCGCCGTCGATCGCACCGCCCATCGGCAGGTTCGCGTCGATCAGCATTCCGACCCGGACCACGCCGTCCAGCCGCGACGCCATCGTCAATTCACCTAGGAGCCCGCGCACCACGACATCGAAGCCGTGCAGGAACGACGTGTCGTCCGTACGAGTGACCAGTCGGCCGGTCGGCGTCTTGCCCTCGAAGTAGTCGCCGGCCCACTCGGCGAGCTGGTTGCGCATCCCCGTGATGGTTGTCTGCCAGTGGTCGGCACCGTTGTCACGCAGGTCGGGCTTGGCTGCCAGCAGCGCATCGAAGGCCTGCTGCGCCTGGGTCACGCGGTCGAGCAGGGCTTCGATCCGGTCGATGAACGCGCGCTGCTCGGAGGGCAACTCCGGATCGACATCGGAATCGATCCCGCGCAGTGCCAGGTCGATCCGGATGAGCCGAGCGCAGAAGTCGCCGCCCGCTCGTTCCGCGCGAGCGCGGATCTGGTCGACCCACTGGGCGGTGTTGTTCGCGGCCTGCTGGCTGATGCCCCGCTGCGCTCGCTCGCCCGCTACGGGCTCGCCCGCCTGCCGCGCGGCCTCCTCGACCTGCTGGCGTTTCACCTGGTATTGCCTGCGCACGAAATCCCTGGCTCGTTCGGCAGCTCGGGGATCCGTTGCGGTGGCATCGATCTGCGCCAGCACACTCCGCAGCGCTGATGGCAGCCGCGCGTCCGTCCGTCCGGCGGCCGCGGCATCGCCTTCGTGCGAACTCGAGGAACTCGTGCCGAAGGAGATATCGTCGGCGGGCGGTGCGGCGTTCGGGTCGGCGAACTGCGGGGACAGCAGAGTGGCCTGGCCGTCCTTGTACACCGTGGCCCAGAGGGCGGTGGTTTGGTCGGTGCTGCCGCCGGTGAGGTGGGCCAAGGAGACTTCGCTCGTGGTGGCGCGGGTGCCGGTGGTGAGTTCGCGGGTACCGGTGGGGGCCGGGCGCTGGAACCATTCGTGGCCGTTCGGGTCGACCCGGTTCAGGATGACGGTTTGCCCGTTGAGCTCGAAAGTGTGGGTGCCGTCGGCATTTTCGCCGATGTAGGTGAGGGCGGCGGCGTGGCCCATGGCGCCGTGGCGGTCGGCGGTCGCGCGCTGTTCGAAGAGGTAGGCGGTGGTGCCTGGGCCGGAGTCGAGCAGGCCGCGGACGAGGCGGGCGTGGGCGGTGGAGTCGGCATCGGCGACGAAGCCCTGCACCGGTGCGCCGTTGAGTTCGGGCACGATATCGCTCCAGAGCACACCCGCCAGCGACGGCTCGAGCAGATCGGCGTCGGTGACATTCGTGCCCTGCGCTGCGTTGACGAAGCGCGCGGCGACCGGCACGCAGTCGTTGTCGTGCTGGTCCAGGTAGTACCGGGTGCGCGGGAAGGCGCCGTCACCGTCCACCTCGACCGTGACCGAGAGCACCTGCTCACCGGGCCTGCCGGCGACGCGCGCCGAGACGTGCACGCCGCCGCGGGCCAGATCGTGGTCGTTGGTCGTGAAGGACCGGGTGGCCCGGTGGACGATGTCCTTCACCTCGGCCAGCGCCTGGTCGACCTTCGCCACGGGCCAACCACCCAGGACCGCGCGCAGCCTGCTGTCCACCCCGTCCAAGCCCTGCACGCCGTAGTACAGCGGGAGCGCGAATTGGCGGGTGCGCGCCGGATCGTTGACGTTCGGGTCCAGCCCGGAGGTGAAGTCGAGCGGGTCGGCGCGGCGGCCGGTGAGGCGCTGCCACAGCGTGCGCTTGCCGGGCAGATGCGGGCGGTTGGCGTCCCAGTCGTAGCCCGCCGCCTTGGCGGCCGCGTGCGCCTGATGCCCGGTGGCCTTCGGATTGCGCGCCAGGAACTCCGCTTCGAACAGCGCGCCTTCCAGGGCGATGATGTCCTCGCGCACCGGGTGCCCATCGATCAACCGGTTCCACATGTGGACGACGTCGGCGATTCGGTTGACCTCGGAATTGCGCAACAGGTAGTCGCGCGCCCGGTTCAGGTTCCGCACCACCTCGTCGGGGGTGCGGGTGTTGCCCGCGTGATCACGCAGCCAGGTCGAGCCGTCGGACCGCTTGGGCATGTGCGTGCCCTTGGGGTCGCGCACCCACGCCTTGCCCGGACCGCGCACCCAACGCTTGGGGTCGCCGCCGGAGTAGGCGTCGGGGTTCGAGAGCGCGTTGTCGGCGATCTGCGCGAGCAGGCTGTCGTGCTCGTGCACGCGATTGTGCTCGAAGTCCGCGTAGGCGGCGTCGGTCTCCTGCTGAATCCGCTGGCGCGCGAGATCGTTCGCGCGCCAGTCGGCGGCCAGGCTCTCCGGGATGTCGACGCTCTCGCCGGTGAACGGGTAGACCACCGTGCCGTCCAGCCGCCGCTGCTCGGAGTTCAGCGCGACCGGCGCCAGCTCGTCGCGGTGCAGCGACTGCGGGTCGGGCTGGCCGTCGTTGAACCACGCGTAGGTGCGGGTCCCGCGCACCACCGGGATCAGATGGATCCACTTGCCGTCGCGCACGGCCGGAATCCATTGCGTCACATCGGCCATCGCCTGGGCGACGTGCGGATGCCGGTTCACGAAGTCCACCGAAAGCGGCAGGCGGACCGACTGGCCGTGCGCGGTGTTGGCGGGCAGCCATTGCGTGGCGCGCAGGACGGTTCTGCCGATCCACGGACGGTTCTGGATCAGGTTTTGCGTCCACGGATGCGTCGGAATCCGCTGGAGGATACCGATGACCAGGATGCGGGCGTGGAACATGTTGAGGCCGACATCCGAGCTCCACGCGTTCACGCCCTCGGGGACGGAGTAGACCTCCTTCGCGAACGGCAGATTCTGCGGGAACAGGAACGCCGGAACCTCACCCGGCTCGAACTCGTGCAGCCCGGCCATGATCTTGTCGAAGGTCGGGACCATCGAGACCTTGAACAAGAACGGCGGCTGCGGGTCGGTCCACTTCTCCTTCTCCCACTTGCGCGGGTGCTTGGCCGGATCCCAGGAACCGGCCCGCGCGGTGAGTTCGGCGTCGGTGGACGGCAATGCCACCGACTGCTGGTAGGCGCCGTCGGCGTCGACCTCGACCCGTCGGAACTGCACGCTCACCGGGATGTCCAGCGAATTCGCCATGCCCAGTAGCAGATTCAGGTCGGTCATCGGCGGAAGCGCCGCGTGCAGGGCTTGGCGGTAGCTGTTGACGTCGGTATCGGTGCCGACGACCACTGTCTCGGTGTCGACGGCCGTGGGACGCAGGGACGGCCGGACACCCACACGCTCGGAGACGGGCAGCAGCCCGAGGTCGTCCAGCGCGTCGAGCGCGGCCCGCCGCTCGGCGAGCTGCCCATCGAGATGCTCGGTGAGCCGGGCCTGTTCGGCTTCCGCCTCCTGGATCTGCTCGATCAGCGCGCGCAGCTGCTGGATCTGCTGGGCGCCCGGCTCCAGCGGTCCCTGGTATTCCGGGTCCAGCTGGTTGTCGTCGTCGATCTGGAAGACGTCGGCCAGCGCGTTGCGCGCCCGGGTGCCCGCCAGGATCTCCTGGGTCAGTGCGGCGCGCAGCTCGATCAGCGGACCGGGCGGGGTCTTCTCGTGCAGCGCCGACTGCGCGGCTTCCAGCTGCGCCAGCGCGTGCAGCGCGTCGCGCAACTTCAGCCGCAGCACCGCCAGATCGGCCTGCTTGGCGCGCGAGGAGGCCCGGGTGTCGACGGGTTCCGCTTCGAGATCGCGGATGGCCTGGCGCAGCGTCTGCACCGCACCCTGGCCGCGGGTGATCTGCTCTTCGAGAGTGCGCTCGAACTGCTGGGCCATGTCCACCCGATCACGGAGCGCGAACGCCGCGGCGAGGTTGTCGACCAGCTCCAGATCCCTGCGGAACTGCGCACTTTCGGTCTCGCCACCGAGTACGCCGTCCAGCTGTGCTTGCAAGGCGGCGACCTGCGTCCCCAGTTCAGCCAGCCGCGCATGCGTCTGCGCCTCGGTCCGGTTCAGCGCGTCCTCGTGCGCACGCACCGCGGCGGCTCGGGCCGCTTCGGCCTCTTGCTTCGCGAGTTGCGCTGTTTCCGTGAGCTCTTCGGCCCGCGTCGACAAGACCTGCGCGTCCCCGGGGCGACCAGCCTCCATCGCCTCCCGTGACTGTGCCACCAACCGCATCGCTTCCGCGCGGGCCGCGCTCTCGCGGGCCAGCGCGTCGGACATCTCGGCGCGCAACGAGGCGATCCGAGTCGCGGGCGGCGCGTGCGCGGGTGGCTGACGATGCGCGGGGACAGGCGAATTCGGGCCGGGGGTCTGGCCGATGCGTAGATCCGCGTCGGGCTGGGCGGCGAACCTGTCACCGAGACCCTGGATCACTTGGCCGTCCCGCCAGACGACCGCCCAGGTCGCCTCGGTGGTGTCGGTGGTGCCGCCGGTGAGCTCGGCCAGCGAGACCTCCGAGCCCTCGGGGCCGATGAACAACGCGACCCCGTCGCTGTCGGTGTGGCTATAGGTCACAGCCAGACCGTCGACCTCGAAGCTGTTGCCGCCCAAGTACTTCAGCGCGAACGCATGCGCACCGATGCCGTGCGGATCCGCATCCGGCGGGCGCACCTCGCGCTGATCGAGCACCCAGGCGATCGAACCCGGGCCTGCCTGATTCATCAGCGCCTGCACCAGGTTGGCATGTGCGTAGTTCACGCCGAAGTCGAAGCCCTCGACCTGCGCGCCGCGCAGCAACGGCTCCACATCCGACCACATCCGTCCAGCCAGGTTGTCCCGCTGCGGAACAGGCTGGCCGACGACATCCGGCTCCCCCGGTACGCGCTGATCGTCGGCTATCAGCCGCAGTGAATCGTCGACACAGGTGTTGATCGGCGCCCGGTCGAGCGCGGTTACCGGAGCCGCCGCGGGAGTCGGAACCGTGGTCGTCGCGTCCACCACATCGGCGACCGCTGGAGCGTCGAATGCCACACCCGACTCTGTGAGCCACGGTGTCAGCTGTGCCCGCAGATCCCGCAGCACCGCTCGGATCCGGGCGGGATCCGCCCCGAGGTCGACATTGATCAGGCTCGCTGTCGTTGCATCGCCGGTCCGGTCGAGCAGCAGCGTGACAGCACCGACCTCGCCACGAACCGGGTTGAGCCGCAACGTGATCGCCAGCTCGCCCGGACCAGCCCGCACACCGTCCACCGAGATCCAGAAGTGGTCACCGAACCCGTCGAAGAGGCCGGCGGCACCCTGGCCCGCTCGATCGATGAGATCGTCGACCGAGGGCATGCTCACGTTCGGCTGCCACAACCGGCCTTCTTCGGTGAGCTCGAATTCGACATCGCTGAGATCCACACCCAGCCTGATCAATTCGTAGCGGAGCTGCGCGATGTTCCGGTGCTCGGACATGCCGTCGGTGAACCCACCGGACGCGGGCAGCACTGCACGCAACTTGCCGTCGACGATGTGCCACATCCCGTACATGGCCGGGCCCTCGGCCGGACTGGCGTAGGTGTTGTACAGGCCGGGATGCAGGACGGCCGCTGAGCTCGCCGATCGGATATCGCCGGGCGTGGCGCCGAACAGGAAGTTGTCGCGGTTCTCCGGGTCACTGCTGTAGAGATTGCCGTTCTCGTCGCGGAACAGGCCGTCCTCGTCCACCCACAGCTGGCTGTAGGCGGTGTCCGAACCCGCGAAAGGCATGTGAGTGGTCCCGTTGCGCGGGGTCGCCAGTTCGTAGGTCGGCTTGGTCGCGGCGATCTCATCCGGTGTCGCGGCCACCTCGGTGAACTCGGCCCACGCCACTTTGCCCGCGTCACCGGCGAGAACCGCAACGCCGGCGCGCTCGCCCACCACGGCATCGCCCGGCTGAGTGTCGAGCACCTGCAACAGCACCTGCCGCGCGCCCGGCGCGCCGACGAGACGCAAACCGACCCGCACCGGGGCGCTGCCCGCCCGCGACACCAGATCCGCGGCCGCGTTCTGCACCGAACGTCGTTGTCCGACATCACCCCACTCCGCCGCGGCCAGTTGCCCGCCGACCCAGTCCACGATCCCGGCCATATCCGCGTCCGATGCCAACGTGGTGTCGACCGCGCTACCGGCGTCCCCGAGGAAGGTGGCGCCCGTTCCGCTCAGCCACGGCCCGATCTTGGCGTGCACCTGATCAAGGGCGGCGGCAACCCGGACCGCGTCCGGCCCGAGCCGGACATCGGTGTAGTGGGCGGTCGGTGCGCCCGCGGTGTTCTCCAGCACCAGCGTGACCTGCCCGGGCACACCGCGCACCGGCGCCAGGCTCAAGGTGATCGACAGCCGGTCACCGGCCGCTTCGATATCGGTCACATCGACGGAGAAATCGGCGCCGAAACCGCGCAAGCCCTTGCTGATCGCATCCCGGGTCGCGGCATCGCCCGCGGCCTGCTCGATCAGCAGGCGCGGGGCAGCCAGCATCCGTGGTCCCTTCCAGACCCCCTCCTGGTTGTAGGCGCGGAAGTCGACCTGGGCGAGGTCCACGCCCGCGGCGACCAGCAGATGCTGGAGCTGGGCGGCGAACTTCGGGTCGAGCGAACCCGCCCAGAACGCCTCTGCCGACGAGGCCCACACCCCCGTGATCCGGCCGTTTTCGATGATCCACACACCGAATGCGATCGGGCCGGCCTCCGGATCATCGAACGAGCTGAACAACTCGGCGTGCGAGGTCACACCCGTCGGCGCGCTGCGGATCTCCTCGGGGAAGATGACGAAGACTTCGCCGAGCTCGCCGGTGTTGTGCAGGTTGCCGTGCTGGTCGTAGACCAGGCCGTCCTGGACGGTCAGCGTGCCGAACTGGGCGAGAGCGCCCAGATCGCGCCGATAGGTATCCGGCCGGTTGGGTTCGGCGACATCGTATTCGGGCACGCTCGGCTCGACACGAGCGTTCATCGGGGGCGGCGCGGCGGCCGCCTGGGAACCGAGGTCCGCGACCGCGGCTCCGGGATCGTCCGCCTCCGCGCCGAACTCCAACTCCGCGGCATTGCGCGAAATCATGGCAAGGATGTCGTTGATCTGGCTCTGCAACACCGCGATCTGGTCGGGGTATCCCGGCCGCTGTTCCCGGCGGGTCTGCTCCAGCCGCTCCTGCGCGCTCGCCAGGGCATCGGTCAGCACGCGCTCGCGCTCCTCGGCGATCGCGGCGCGCTCGGCCGGGGTGACGAAGGACAGCACGGGCGGCTGTCCCGGCCGGAACAGCACCAGCGGCTCACCGCCTTCGGAGTGGTCCTCCATCATGCCGACGTAGGCTTCCCAGTCCCCCAGCTGGTCCGGGTTCCAGTAGGCCAGCGGCGGATGCTGCACACCCATATCGGCGGCCAGCGCCACCTCGAGGAACAGGAAGTTCTCCGTCGGCGACAAGCGGCTGCCGTCGGGGTGCCGCAGGTCGAACAGATCGTGGTCACCGGTCAGCGGTTTCAGGACGCCGCGCCTGGTGAAGCCCTTCACCACGCCGTTCTCCACGGCGAACCGGCCCTCGGCGATGAAGGCGTCCATCTTCGTGCGCAGTTTGACGTACTCACGCACGCGCTGTTCGTAACGCGCTTCGAGGGCTGCCCAGTCCGCGTCGGATTCAGTGGTGCGCGGCGGCATCCGCAGGTCGTGCCGCCCGTCGTCCGGGAATCGGAAGAAGCCCACCAGGCCGACCGCCTTGGCGGGCGCACCCAGCATCACGTCGTACTTGTTGATGGTCTTGGCCTTCATCAACTCCGGCTTGTCCGCGGCATCGTCGTAGATCCACGGCACCGAGTCGGGGTTGGTCGGGCGCACCCAGAGGTGGAGGTCGTGTTCCTCCACGAAGTTCTGTAGCTGTTCCTGGCGATGTAGCGGGATACCGCGCTCCGATTCGAGTTGCGCTGGTGTAACCGGCGTTTCGCCGGATCGGTCGGCCGGATTCGAGCCGATGTAGGCGTTGTCGCCGGGGCGGGGGGCGTTCACATCGCCGGTGTCCAGGACGATGGCCTGTTGGTTCTGGTAGGAGGTGGCCCACAGGGCGACCGTGCCCTCGCGGGTGCCGCCCGCGAGATCGGCCAGGGAGACCTGCTGGGGCCGGCCGCTGGGCAGGGCCGCCACCGGGGCGTCGAAGTATTCGCGGCCGTTCTCGACCCGGTTCAGGGTGACCTGTTCACCGTTGAGCTCGAAGACGTGGCGGCCGTCGACCTCGCCGACGTAGTGCAGCGACATGGCGTGGCCGATGGCGCCGTGCCGGTCCGGGTTGCCGCGCTGTTCGATGACGAAGGCGGTGGTGCCGGGGCCCGCGTTGATCAGACCCTGGACGAGGCGGGCGTGGCCGCTGGCCTGGTCGGTGGAGGCGAAGCCTTGCAGCGGTGCGCCGTTGAGCGCGGGCACCAGATCGCCGAACCGCACACCGGCCAGCGTCGACGGAGCCAGCAGATCCGCGTCGGTGACGACTCCGCCCTGAGCGGCGTTGACGTGCTCGCCGGCCAGTCGCACGCAGTTGTTGTCGTGCTCGTCGAGCAGGTAGCGCTGCGGCCCGAGGGTGCCGTCGCCGTCGGAGACGATCTTCACCTCGAGCACGCCCAGGCCGGGTTCGCCGGTCACCCGCGCCGAGACGTGCACCCCGCCGCGGGCGATGCCGTGATCACCGTGGTGGGACTGGGTCGCCAAGGCGACGAGATCGGTCACCTCGTCCAGCGCCGTCTCGACCTTCGCGGCCGGCCAGCCGGACATGATGGCGGACAGCTGATCTCGGATGTGGCCGAGCCCCTGCACGCCGTAGTACAGCGTGCTGCCGAACCGGCGGGTGCGCGCCGGATCGTTGGCCGTCGGGTCGATCTCGGACGTGAACCCGAGCGGTGTCGGGCGCGCACCGGTCAGGCGCTGCCACAGAGTGCGCCTGCGCGGGTGCGGCGGGCGCTGATCCCAGTCGTAGCCCGCGGCTTTCGCCGCCGCGGTCGCCTGCTGCACGGTGGCGCCGGGGTTTTGCGCGATGAACTCGATCGAGGCGAGCGCGGCCTCGATCCCGACGATGTCCTCGCGCACCGCCTGGTTGGACAGCAGCCGCTGCCACATGGCGGCGATATCCGGGTTCTGCGGAATCTCGGTGTTGCGCAGCAGGTAGTCGCGCACTTGGCGCAGCGTCTCGATGACCTCGTCGCGGGAACGCAACTTGCCCGCGTGGTCCTTCAGCCAGGTCGAGCCATCACGGTGTCTGGCCATGGTCGACCCGTCGGGGTCGCGCACCCAGGCCTTGTCCTTGCCGCGCACCCACCGCTTCGGGTCACCGCCGGAGTAGCGGTCGGGATCGGCGAGGGCGTGGTCGGCGATCGCGCCCAGGTTGCTGTCGGCCTCGAAGACCCGGTTGTGCTCGAAACCCTCGTAGGCGGCCTCGGTCCGCTCGCGGAGCTCGGCACGTTCGGCTTCGTTGTCGGCCCAGCGCTGCCGCAGCGCCTCCGGAATCTCGACGCTCTCGCCGGTGTACGGCAGCGCGTGCGAGCCGTCCAAGCGCCGCTGTTCCGAGTTCAGTTCCGGCGTGGCCAGTTCCGGGTTGTGCAGTGTCTGTGGATCGGGCTGGCTGGTGTCGAGCCAGCCGTAGGTGCGGGTGCCGCGCACCATCGGAACGAGCTGGATCCAGCGGCCGTCGCGCACCGCCGGAATCCATTGCGCCGCATCGGCCATCGCCCACGCCAATGCCGGATGCCGTGTGGCGAAACCGGCCGAGAGCGGCAGCTCGATCGACTTGCCGTGCGCGGTGTTGGCGGGCAGCCACCGGGTGGCGGAGAGGACGAACTTGCCGATCCAGGGCCGGTTCTGGATCAGGTTCTGCGTCCACGGATGGCCCGGAATCCGGTCCATGATGCCCAGCGCGAGGATGCGCAGGTGGAACAGGTTGAGCCCGACATCCGAGCTCCACGCGTTCACGCCCTCGGGAACGTTGTTGACCGTCGGCGAGAACGGCGGATTCTGCGGGAACAGGAACCCGGGAACCTCACCGGCCTCGAATTCGTGCAGCCCGGCCATGATCTTGTCGAAGGTCGGGACCATCGAGACCTTGAACAAGAACGGCGGCTGCGGGTCGGTCCACTTCTCCTTCTCCCATTTGCGCGGGTGCTTGCCCGGCTCCCAGGCGCCCGCGCGCCGGGTCAGTTCGGCGTCGGTGGACGGCAGATCGACGGTGCTCTCGTAGTGGCCCCGCGCGTCGAGCTGTACCCGAGTGAACCGCACGGTCAGCGGCGTGGTGTCCGACTTCGCCATGCCGAGCAGCAGATTCAGGTCGGTCCGCGCCGACAGCGTCGCTTGCAACGCCTGCCGGTAGTCGTTGACGTCGGTGTCCGTGCCGACCACCACGATCTCGCTGTCCCCGAACAGCCCCGTGGGCTGCGCGGCGGGCCGCACGCCGACCCGCTCCGAGATCGGCAGCAGGCCGAGGTCGTTCATCGCGTCCAGCGCGGCCTGCCGCTCGGCCAGCTCGCTCCGTTGCGATTCCGCGTCTTTCAGCTGCTTGGCGGCCTCGCGCAACTGCTGCACCAGTTCGGCGCCGGGTTCCCGCGGGCCGGGGTACCGCGGGTTCAGGTGATCGGTATCGCTGATCTGGAAGACCTGGGCGAGCGCGGCCCGCGCGTTGGTGGCGGAGATGATCTCCGTCGTCAGCGCGGACTTCAGCATGGTCAGATCACCCGGCGGCAACTTCCGGCGCAGCAGTTCCAGCGCGCTCTCCACCTCGCTGAGCGCGTGCGTGGCCTGTCGCAGTTCGGCGCGGGCCGCGGCCAGATCCTGGTTCCTGGCCCGCTCCGCTTCTGGAGTGTCGGCCTCGAGCAGCGCGATTCCCGCACGCAGCTTGTGCCGCAAGGTTTTACCGCGTTCGATCTGCTCTTCCAGCGTCTGCTGGACGCGCTCGGCGGTCTCGATGCGGTCCCGCAGCTGGAACGCGGCCTCGAGGTTGTCCACGAGGTCGATATCGGAGCGGAACCGCGCGATCTCGGTGTCGCCGCCCAGGTGGGCGGCCAGCTGCGCCTCGAGCGCATCGATGCGGGCTTGCAGGTCGCTGCCCTGCTGCGTGATCGAGGTCTGCCACACCTCGACCGCCGCGGCGCGCGCGGCCTCCGCCGCACCGGTTTCCGCGACGCGCTGCTCGATGTCGGCCGCCAAGCTACGGGCCAGCTCGCGATCCCCGGCGTTCTGCGCGGCCATGGCCTGCCGCCGCAGATCCGCGATCTCGGCGCGCAGGTCGGCTTCCCTCGCCACCGCGGTGGCCATCTCGGCGCGCAACCGGGCCACCTCGGCCGCCGGGCTGGGCGGCGCGTTGGCCGGCGGCTGCCGATGCGCGGGCACCGGGGCGTTCGGGTCCGGTGTCTGGCCGATGGCGAGATCGGCGGCGGGCAGTGCGGCGCCGAGGTCACCGAAGTTCGCCACCTGCTGACCGGCCTTCCAGGCCACGGCCCAGGTTGCCTTGGTTTCGTAGCGGCTACCGCCGGTGAGATCGGCCAGCGAGACCCGCGTGCCGTCCGGGGCCACGAACCATTCCAGGTTGCTGCGCTTGGAGCCGACCTCGTCGTAGGTCACGCGGCGGCCGTCGATCTCGAACTGATTGCCGCCCAGGTACTTCACGGTGTAGGAGTGCGCGCCGACACCGTGCGCGCCGGGGGTCCAGCGCTCGTCGAGCACCCAGGCGATGGCGCCGGGGCCACCCTGCTCGCGCAGCGCCTGGATCAGTTTCACGTGGCCACGGGCGTCGCTGTTGTCGAAGCCGCCCGGCTGGGCCCCGCGCAGCATCGGCCGCACGTCCTGCCAGTCGAAGCCGGACAGGTTGCCTGTCACCGGAATCGGGACACCGACAATATCGCCTTGATCGGCCAGCACGCGGCTGAGCGAGTCGGAGACACAGGTGTTGATCGCCGCCGGGCCTGCGGGATCGATCTCTCTGGTGTAGTAGGTCACCAACGCCGTCAGGGCCTTGATCTCGGCGTCGGTCTGGCGGACCTGGGCGCGCAGCTGCTGGTGCAGCGCGGTCAATGTGCCGGGGTCGCGGACGAACAGGTCGGCGAACTTCTCGGCCTTGAACTTGCCGAAGGCCGCCTTGTACTGCGCGTCGGTGGCGTTGTAGATGTCGGCGCCGTGCAGGCGCACCCAATCCTGATCCGGCACCGGCACTCCCGGCACGGTGGCGGGACCGGCCAGTGGCAGCTGGGCGAGCAGCCGATCGGCATCCGCGATGAGCGAGGCCAGGTGTGCGGGGGCGTCGGCCAGGTTGATCGGGGCGATGTCGTCGGCCACCCGCGGATCCCGGGTGAACAGCTCCGGATCGGCCTCCAGCTGCTTCAGCAGCGCGTCGATCTCCTTGGCCAGCTTCGGTTTCGCGGTCTTCAGCGCCTCCAGCGTGGCCTTGGGGTCGGTAGCCAGGTCGGCCCGGGAAAGCTCCAGCTTGTTCAGCGCGGTGTCGAGCTTGTGGTAGGCGTCCAGGGCGTGCAGGTTGCGCGCGTACTCGACCAGCGCCTCGATCTGGGCGGCGCGCACCTCGTTGTCGAAACGCAGCCGCTCCAACGTGGCGTCGATCTGGCTCGGGGTCAGATCGATCCGGCCGATCGGCAGTCGACCAACCAGTTCGGTGATCGCGGCCTCGATTTCACCGCGCGACATGCGGGACAGGTCCAGCGCCGGGCCACTCGGCTCCGCCTGCGCCGGATCGGCGACCGTCTGCCAGGGGCCGCCCTCGTAGCGCACCATGGTGACGGTCAGGTTCCGGCCGTCGAAGTCTTCCGAGATGTGGCGTACCGCCGGCGAATCCACCGCCGCGGTCGCCACCCGCCACGTGCTGCCGACCTCACGTGGCCAGGCCACGCGGTACTCGACCTCGAGGCTGCCGTTGTCGATCAGCTCCACCAGTTCGGAATTCGCCGGGTCGGCGAGCGCCTTCGCCAGTGCCGCGTCGTGATTCATGGCGTTGTCGATGACGACCAACTTCATCGGCGAACCGACCAGCCCGACGCCCGGATGGTTGGCCGGATCGATCAGGAACCCGCCGCTGACCCGAATCCATTCGCTGCCCGCGATATTCGCCATCACCTCGGCGTGCTGACCGAAATTGTCGTCGGCGTCGAGGACCTGCTGCGCCTGCCGCTGGAACGCGGTGACCGCGTCCTGGAGGTCGGTGAGCCGAGTCTGCAACTCCGTCAGCGCATTCGGGCTCTCGGGGTCGATGCCGAGGATGTGCGCGCGGTGGTCCAGCTCGGTGCGGATGTGGTGGCGGCGCAGGGCCTCCTCGAAGAACCTGCGGCCCGCAGGCGTGTCCCGGTGCGACAGGTCCCACCACTGGCGGCCGCCCTGCATGTTGTTGTTGACGCCGGTCCAGCCCATGAGGGTCGCGCGACCGTTCCGGGCCGCCTCGACCTCTCGCGCGTACCGCTCCAGCGGGCTCGGACGGTTGATGACCGCGGCCGGTAGCAGATGCGACAGGTCGATATCGGGCAGGAAGGGAATGTCCGCGTTCTCCGCGTCGTACCGGGCCAGCGCCGCCTTGAACGCCTCGGCCGAAACGGCTTCGCGGGTCAGCAGATACCGCGCCTGATCGATGGCGGCGCGCACCGACTCCGGGCTCAGGTCCGGCAGTTCGATGCCGAGCGGGCCCGCCAGCGCCAGCAGCGCCCGCGCCTGCGCGTCCAGCTCCTGCGCGGCCTGCCGGACCTCCTGACCCCATTCGGCGAGCTCGTCGTGCGCCAAGGCCGACGGATCGTGTTCGGCGTCGGCGGGGACCGGCGGTTCCAGCGAGGCGTCGATTCCGGGCGCGGGCTGCGCGGCCGGAAGTGCGGGTGGCGGGGGCGGTCCCGCGAGGAAGCGGTCGGCCAGCCCGAGACGGCGGAGTTCGGCCTCGTTCTCGCTGATCTTCCGCGGGTCGGCGTCCTCGCGGGCGTAGTCGTAGACATCGCCGGTGCGCGCGACGGGTCCGTGCGACTCCGCCGACCTGACCTGGCCGAGCAGGAAGGCCTTGATCTTCGGCCAGTTGCGCTTGAGATTGACCACCTCGCGCACGGTGAACGCGGGGTTGGCCTCGAAGTTGCCCCAGAAGTCGCTGTCGGCCAGCTGACCGAAATTCTGCACCGTGAACGACTGGCCGAGCGGGACGATCTCCGACGGCGGATGCTGCGGGTTGACCACACCCTGCCGGTCCCGCAGGGTCTGGATGACGCCCGGGTCCGCCTCTGGCGCCTTGACGATCGCGGCGGTGGCCACGTCTGGGGCGGGCAGGCGGGTGGCCGGTTCCACACGCCAGCCGCCGGAACCGTCCGGCGTCAGCTGGACCGGGATACGTTCGCCGCCGACCTCCAGGTCGATCCGCACGGGCCCGCCCGGTCGCCGACCCGCCTGCCACACCTGGGTGACATCGGCCAGGTCCACGATCGCCTGGGCGCGGGCGAGTGTCTCGGATCGCAGCCGCTCGAGGGTGTCGGTCAGGTTCGCCGGCGACAGGCCGTCGCTCGGTATCCGGAGCAGCTGGGCCCAGACCTCGGTGATCTTGTCGATCTCGGTCTGCTGCTGCGGGTCCAGCGCGCGATCGCGGCGGCCAAGGGCGGTGGCCAGCGCCTCGATAGCACCGGCGCGCAACAGGATTCGATAGCGTTCCTGCGCGACGGTGGTCGCCAGGTTCGCCGGATCGCGCTGCTCCGCCGTCAGATTCAGCTGATCGGCGAGCGAGGCCTGAGCCTGCTGCATGGTGAGCGGGCGCGGTGGGTCACTCGGATCCGGCGGCGACACCAGCGGCCCGGCGATCGCGTCGGGGTGGGCGAGCGGAATCGCCGGCGCGGGCTGCGTTTCCGGCGGTCGCCCGATCGAGCGCTGGAACGCCTCGGCCGCGTCGCGCGCGGCGAGGAAATCGGCGTCGGACGGATCGGACGGGTAGCGCCAGTACCGCTCCCCCGGGAACTGCTCGTCGGCGGTCAGCGTGTCGAAGTTCGTCGGGAACAGCATGTGCTGGTTCGCCAGGCCGTCCGGCGATGCGTCCAGGAAGCGGCGGGCCAGCGCCATCTGCGACAAGTCCTGGAGCGCGGACTGCGGATCCGGCAACGCCCCGAGGGTTTCCGCGAGACCGAGGCGCTCGGCCAGTGCTTGCGCGTAGGCCAGGTGCGCGGCGGAGGGCTCGGCCCCGGATTCCGGTTCCGTACGCAGACTCGGTGTTTCGTCGAAGAACCGCGCCGCCTGATGCACCGGGTCCTCGGGCCGGCGCGGCGCGGGCGGATCCTGGCCGACGCGCAGATCGGCGTCCGGCATCGGACCCTCGTCGCCGAGACCGGGGACGTGCGCGTCGTTCTGGAAGATGCTCGCCCAAGTGGCGGCGGTCTCCCCCGTTGTGCCACCGGTCAAGTCGGCCAGCGACTGCGGATCGGTGCCGCCATTGGGGCCGAGGTCGAACAGCTGCTCCTGGCCGTTGTCATCGATATCGGCGAGCAGAACCCGCTGGCCGTCCACGTCGAAGACGTCACGACCCAGGTAGGTCACGGTGTAGGCGTGGCCGCCGACACCGTAGTCGTCGACGGTGGTCCGCTGGTCGATCACCACGGCCGAGGCGCCACGGCCCTGCGCGCGCAAGGTGGTCAACAGGCGGGCGTGCGCGCCGCCCTCCTCGTTGGGCAGGAATGCCCGGGGCTGCGCCGCGCCGAAGTGCGCGGACAGGTCATCCCACGCCACACCGCTGATCCGGCCGGGATCGACGGCGAACCCGCCGAGCACGTTCGGGTGCCGCACGGCGAGCTGGTCGAAAGCCCTCGGCACACAGTGGTTGGTGGGCGTGCCGCCGGTCGGCAGGCGGTAGTAGGTCTCCGAGAGCGCCGCCAGAGCGGCCAGATCGGCGGCATCCGCGCGGACGTCGGCGCGCAGTTCCGCCAGCGCCTCGGCGATCTGCGCCGGCGTGCGCAGCGCGGCCGCATCGAGCTTGCCCGCGCGGAAGTTCCGGTAGATCGACTCCAGCTCGGCCGGGGTGGCGGTGTCCAGATCGACGCCGAGCAGGTGCACCCAGTCGGCGTCCGGGTCCGGGATGCCGGGTACCTCGCCGGGCAGCGTCTGGCCGTGCCTGGCGAGCGCCAGGAAGTCCGCCAGATCGTCGACGAGCAATCCCACCTGGTCGTGGGCGTCGACGTGATGCATCGGCAGGCCACCGGGCCGCAGCTGATCCTGCGCGTCGTAGAGGTTCGGATCGAAATCGATCAGCTCGGGGTTCCGGTTCAGCAGCTGGGCCAGGGCATCCAGCTTCTTGGCCCGCTCGGGATGCCGCTGCTTCAGCTCCTCGAGCGCCTCGAGGGGGCGCCCGCGCAGCTCGGACCGGTTCACCTCGGCCTCGTGCAGCGCGCGCTCGAAGGCGTTGAAGCGGGCCACATCCGCGTGCAGGCGGGCCAGATCGGCCATGGCCTCGATCCGCACCGCGCGCAACCGGTTGGCGGCGCGCGCCGCGTCGAGGGCGGGTCCGACACGATCCGGAGCCAGATCGGCCAGCTTCACACCCTGCCGGGCCGCCGCGTCCTCCACCCGGGCCACCAGCTCCGCGGTCGACAGCGTGGTGGGGTCGGGCACCGGAATCCCGTTGTCCGGCGGCGTGAGCGCGTTGTCACTGGGGATGGCCCGCCAGGGGCTGTCGTCGTTGTCGCGGACCATGGTCAGCTCGAGCCCGCGCCCGTCCAACGCACCGGAAAAGTGCCGGACCTGCGGCGCGTCCACCTCGGCCACATGGATTACGCCGGTGCGGTCGGCCCAGGCGACCCGGTACTCGAGCTCCAGCTCGCCCTGGGTCAGCATCTGCGCGATATCGGTATTGCGCGGGTCGGCGAGCGCGTTGGCCAGCTGCTGGTCGTGATCGCCGCCGTCGTTGATCACCACCAGGCGCTGCGGATTGCCGTCCAGCAGGCCGATTCCCGGCGCGTTGTCCGGATCCAGCAGGTCACCGCCCTGGTCGAGCAACCACCGGTGCCCCGCCGCGGCCGCCATCTCCTCGGCGATACGGGCGAACTCGTTGTCGGCATCGGTGTAGGCGGCCGCCAGTTGCGCGAATTCCGTTGCCTCTCGCGCCAATTCGGCGGCACGGTCGTGCAGCGCGGTCAGCGCGCGTGCGACATCGGCCGGACTGTGCTTGGCCGGATCGACATCGAGCAGATTGGCCCAGGTGCCCAGTTCCGCGCGCACCTGTTCGCGCTGCATCGCCTCCCGGAACGCCTCGCGGGCCTCCGCGCTCGGGTTGCCCTCCGGATCCCACCAGAGCTTCAGCCGCGTCGGATTGTTGTTGACGCCGCTGGCTTCGGAGTCCGCACCGGGCAGACCGTCCGCGATGGATTGCTCGCGCATGTAGCGCTCGAGCGGATCGGGACGCATGTCGTTGGTCGGCAGATAGCCGAGGCGCTCGTTCTCGTTGTGGAACCGCGTGGCCGCCTGCGCGTACGCCGCGGCGGCCGCGGCCTGCCGCATCGCACGGTAGTTCGCCTCGCCGACCGCGGTGCGGACCGCGTCGGGGCCGAGGTCGGCCAGCGAGAGCGACAGCGCGTCCGCGCCTTCGTAGAGCGCGATACCGGCGGCATTGCGGGCGGCGATGGCGTCGCCGAGTTCCGCGCCACGGCGCGCCAGATCCGGATCGGGCGCCTGGCCTTGCGGTTCCGCGTCCGCAACCGGCGGCACCACGTCCTCATCGATACCGGCGCGCTCGTCGGGTGCGACCGGATCGGGCGCCTGCGGCTCACCGATCTGGGGACCGTCCGAGTAGCGGCCGGTGACCAGGGCCCAGAACGCCTCGCGGCCCTTCCACAACTTCGACGCCTGCAACGCGAAGAACGCCGGATCCCAGTTGAACCCACTGACATTCGCCGCCGCGTCACCGGACAGCAACTCGATCTCCGCGCCGAACGCGTTGTAGAGATCGCTGTTGTTCTCCGAACCGAGCGCGTACTGGATCGGCCGGCCGGTGCCGTGGCTGCCGAGGTGGGTGCGCAGGAACTTCATCGCCCGCTTCCACCGGCTCTGCGGTTGCCCGTCGGGGTCGCTCGACGAGTCCGGCACCGGCACCGGCGGCGGCGCCAGCGGCTCGGCGGGCCGCACCCGCCACCCTCCGGAACCGTCGGCGGTCAGCGACACCGGCACCCGCTGACCGTCCACCGCCACCGTGTACCGGCGGGTCTCGCCCTCGGCCACCTGGGTGGCCCGGCCCTTGACCTCGTGCACCGCCTGGGCGACATCGGCCAGATCGTTCAGCGCGACGGCACGGGCCAGCACGTTGTCGCGCAGCCGCTCCAGCGTCGTGTCGACCTGCCCCTCAGCCAGGTCGCTTTCCGGAAGCTGGAGCAAACGGGCCCAGTGATCGGCGATCTTGTCGAGATCGATCTGCTGGTCCGGGTCGGTGGCCACGGCGCGCCGGGCGAGGGTGTGGGCAAGCGACTCGATCGCGCCCGCCCGCAGCATCGTCCGATACCGCTGCTCGGCAATGGTTTCCGCGAGATTCTCCGTCGTCACCCGGTCGGCGTTCAGTCCCAGCTGACGCAACAGCTGCGCCTGCGCCGACTCCGGCGCGAGCGGATGCGGGGCCCGGGAATCGGGCCGGGCAGGCGCGGGCCCCAGCGCGGGTGCGATCGCGTCCGGCACGGCGATCTGCATGGCGGGCGCCGGCGCATCGGAATCGACCACCGGCAGCGCGTGGGCTTCGTCGCGCCGCCCGGCGAAATTCGAGTCGCTCGGATCCGGCGCGTAGTTCCAGTACCGCTCGCCGAGATGATGCTCATCGATGCTCAACGGAGCGAAATCGGCCGGACCCATTCGCTCGTTCATCCGCCCGGAAACCGGTGTCGGGTCGAGGAATTTCCGCGCCCAAGCCATTTGGGCCAGATCCGCGAGAATCCGGCGCGGGTCCGCCAAGCTCGACAGCGAGTCGCCGAGGCCGAGTGCCCGCGAGAGGCGGGTCAGGCGGTCGCGGTCGGCGTCGGTCAGCGGGGACAGGTCGCCGGTGCGGGCCGGGCCGGGCCCGGGGACCGGGCCGGTCTGCGGACCAGGGGCCGGTTCGGAGGTCTGCCGCGCCTCGGGGGCGGGCTGTGCGCCCGGGTCTGGGGCCTGCTGCGCGGCCGGATCGCGCTGTGCTTCCGGATCGGGTGTTCGCTGCGCCTCGGGATCGGGCTGCGCGCCTGAATCCGGAGCCTGCTGCGCATTCGGGTCCGGCTGCGCGCCTGACTCCGGAGCCTGGTGCGCATTCGGATCAGGCTGAGCACCCGGATCCGAAGACTGCTGCGCATTCGGATCAGGAGTTTGTTGTGCTCCCGGATCAGGCCGCGTACCCGGGTCCAAGGCCTGCTGCGCCGCCGGATCGCGCTGTGCTTCCGGATCGGGCGTTCGCTGCGCCTCGGGATCGGGCTGCGCGCCCGGGTCCGGAGTCTGCTGCGCATTCGGATCAGTCTGAGCACCCGGATCCGAAGACTGCTGCGCCGCCGGATCTGGCTGCGCACCCGGATCGGAAGTCTGCTGCGCCTGTGGATCAGGCTGCGCACCAGGGTCCGGGGCCTGCTGCGTATCCGGGTCGGGGGTCTGCTGCGAATCCGGTTCCGGCGCAGGCTGGTTGGCGCCGCGCTCTTCGTCGCGCCTCCGCTGCTCCTCCTGCTGTCGCTGTTCGTCCAGGAAGCGCCGGAGATCGCGCATCGGATCCCGCCGGCCCTGATCGTCGCCGACCCGCGGCAGGTTCCGATCGTCGTCGTCGTGGCCCTGGGTGGCGGCGCCGACCGCGAGCGGGCGAACAGCCAACGGGCGCACGGCGTTGCCGTCCGCGTCGTAGACCATGACCCAGGTCTTCTTCGCGTCGGGCAGGTTGCCGGGATCGAACTCGACCGGGCCGTCCGGGTGCTTGTACGGGTCGTCGACCATGATCTTGCCGGTCTCGGCGTCGTAGTACATGACGTACGCGTGCGCACCGACACCGTGCTCGTCGACAGTTTGGTTCTGGTCGACGACGATGACCGTCGCCTTGCCCTTCATGAAGTCCAGCGCCTCGGCGATCGCCTTGTGCGGCGACTTGCCCTTGCCGACCTTGACCTCGGTCACCTGGGAATCGGCGTGCTCTTCGAGCCTGCGCATGGACACACCGTCCAGGCCGACATCGGTCGGCACGGTGATGTCCGGGTTACCGGTCCGCTGGCGTGCCCGGTACAGCGCCTGCTCGGAACACCCGTTCTCCCGCAGCGGGGGCCGATCGGTGTCCAGGAACGACTCGTTGTCGGGCGCTTGGAATTCGGTGGTGCCCGCGGCGATGTTCTCCAGCCGGTACATGCGGTCGACCGGCACGCCGTTGTCCGGCGGCTTCGGGCCGGTGGTCTCCGAGGCGTTGAACTGGTGGAACAGGCCGTTGGCGCGATCCTGGATGTGCACACGGACGTCGTCGCCGAAGTGCTTCTTCCGGATCAGCGGATCGTCTTCCTGGCCGGAGAAACCGATGAGCACGACGTCGTCGACCAGGCGCTCCAAACGCCCCTTGTGGCCGGAGGATTCGACGACGTCGACGCCGTAGCCGCGCGCGACGATCTTGTTCGAGACCGCGATCTCGGGTTGCCCCTGCGCCACCCGCTCCGCGTTGAGCGCTGCGCGGGTCGCCTGGAACGCCGCCAGATCCCGGGCGAGCAGCTTGCCACCCTGACGGGCATGCCAGGTGGTCATGGACTGGGCCTTGTTCGGCGTGCCATAACCGACCCACGCGATCGAGGCCGCCGACTCGCCCGGGCGTAGTCGACCGGCGGTCGCGCGGTACTGGCTCGCCATCTCGTTCACGGTGCTGCCGATATTGGCCAGCGACGCGTCCCGGCCCGGGACGTGCCAGGACAACAGGGTCGCGGCGTCGACCTCGCCCATGGCGATGGCCGCCCGGCCGCTGCCGTTGAACGCGGTGGAGTCGAAAGCCATGACGTACACGGGCGTGTTCGGCGCGACAGTTAGGGCCACGCCCTGCGCCATGGCGATCGCCTCGCGGGTGCGCAGCAGGTTCACCAACTGCTTGTGCGAGGCGGAGTTCAGCTTGCTCTGCCGAATCAGACTCTCGAGCTCGTTCTTGACTCGCTCGACCGTCTTCGCGGCGTCGGTGCGAGCCTCTTTGATCCGCTGTCTGGCTTCGGCTCGTTCTTGGGCGGCCCGACGGCGGGCCGCCCGCTTCTCCGCCCCGCTGCTGTCCGGATTCACCTGTGTCCGCGCCCGCGGCTGCTCGGCTTTCGCCTGCGCCAAGGCCGCCGCGGCCCGCTCTTGCCGGGCCAGCAGAGTCGCCAACTGCGCCTGTTGATCTGTGGTCAACCCGCTGCGGGCGATCAGATCCTGCGATTCCCGGACGATCTGTATCCGGTTGGCGGTGTCGACATCCGGTGCGGGAATGCCCGGCGCGTTGTTGCCGAAGCTGGCCGGATGCACCCGGAGCAGGACCTGCTGCTGCTCCGGCGTGAGCGAGTTCCACCGCTCGGAGTTCTTGCGCGCCAGCGCATCTATCTCGGCCTGCGTCGCCTTGGGACCGATCTGGAAATCGGCGGGATTCGGCTTGCCCGCCATGCTGTCGAGGATCTCGGCGGCCTGCTGCTTTTCCGCGTCGGTCGGTGGCCTGGCGTCGGTCACCCGGCGCGGGCGGGCGTTCTCGTCGGTGCCGGGATTCGGGTCGGCCGAATCGTCCGGCTGGTTCTGGGTTTCCGGATCGTTGTCGGGATCCGTGCTGGTGTCGGGGTCCGAGCTGGTATCGGGATCCGTGCTGGTGTCCGGATCGGTGCTGGAGCGTGCCGGAGCCGGGGCCGCTGGGGTGGGCGGCGGAGGTGGGAGAACCAGCGCGGAATCCTCGTCGACATCCGGACGCGCCGCCGAATCTTCGTCGCTGTCCGGACGCGCGGGCGCATCCTCGTCACTATCGGGACGTGCCGGAGCATCCTCGTCGCTGTCCGGTCGCGCCGCCGGGTCCTCGTCACTGGCGGGGCGAGCGGGCGCATCCTCGTCACTATCGGGACGTGCCGGAGCATCCTCGTCGCTGTCCGGTCGCACCGCCGGGTCCCGGTCGCTACGGGGACGCGCGGGCTCATCCTCGTCGGTGTCGTTCTGTGTCGCCGGATCCAGGGTGCTGTCGGTCCGCGCCTGGGCGACCTGCGGGTCGCTCTCCGGTGTGACCTGCACCTGGCCGTCGGCGTCGCTCTCCGAGTCGACGGTGGTATTTCGTTGCGGTGCTTCGGTATCCGAGATCTGAGTCTGTACCGGACTGGCCGGGGCCGCGCCGGGGGTTGCGGCCTGAGCGGACGAGCCCGCGCGCGACGCGGGGGTCGACGCGGCGTCGGTGCTCGGGGCGACGTTGGCCGTGCCGTCGTTGAAACCGGCGACGGAGGTGTCCCCGGCGCGAGGCATACCGGGCAGGTTGGGCGTCGTCGGCCGCCCGGCGCCCGGCTGGCCGGTGGCGGTGCTCGACTGGCCAGTTGCCGGAGACGTGGAGGTGGACCCCGGCGCGGACGACGAGCTGCCCGGCGCGACACTGGACGCACCCGTGCTCGTGGACGCTCCCGGCGCCGATGTGCTCGCACCCGGCGCTGCCGACCCAGGTGCGGCCGCCCCCGGCGCGGCCGCACCCGGCGCGATCGTTCCGGCCCCGTTGGTGGCGGTGTTCGAGCCGGCGTTCGGACTCGAGTTGCTGTCGCCCGAAATGCTTGCGCCAGCGCCGATTTGGGAGTCGCCCAGCGGTGAACCGGCGAGGTTGTTCACCGCGCCCGGATCGGTTACCGGGCTAACCTGCGCGGCCCCCGCACCGGGATCCGTAACACCCGCACCCGAGTCCGAAGCCCCTGCGCCCGGCTCCGAAACACTCGCTCCAGCACCGTTATCCGACACTCCCGCGTTGGGATTGCTGGCGGCCGAACTCGAATCGCCCGCCTGCGGAGCCGAATTGCCCTGGTTCGCACCGGCGTTCGATGAATTGCCGTCGGTTGCGACGGCTTCCGGTCGCTGCTGACCTGCCTGCGGTCCAGCGCCGGTCTGCTGCTGGTTGTTCGCGCCTGAATCGGCGGCACCGGCCTGCGGGGCGTTCGTGTCCTGCCCGGCCGGCGGTGCGGAGGTATTGCCGGCGCTGGCGGCGTTCGTGCCCGGGCTGTTGTCCCCGGCCCCGTTCTGGTTCCCGGCGCCATTCTGATTTCCGGCGCCGTTCTGGTTTCCCGTGCCCGAGTTGTCCCCGGCGGGATTGGCGGGATCGGTCCCGTTGGTCGGCTCACCTGGCGGCGCGGTGCCGTCCGGCGGGGTCACGTTGAAGTTCCCGCCGCCGATGTTGGGCCCGCCCAAGTATTGACGGTTGCCACGGAAACTCGACGCGGCGGACGGGACCGCACCGGAAAGGCCGCCACCGACGAACGCGTGCGGAGTGAACTCACCGGTCAGCGCCCACGCGGTGCCCGCACCGACAAGACCCGCGCCGGTACCCACGAGCGCGCCACCCAGGGCGCGGGTCCACCGGTTGTCGCTCGACATCATCCGGTTGAGCGCCGGAATATGTCCCAGGCCATAACCGGCGCCACCGCCCGCGGCGCCCGCCGCGAACGAGACACCCACGTTCTTCAGGTAGCCGCCCCAGTCGAAGGGCTGCGACTTCAGGCCCTCCGCCTTGAGGATGTTGTGGATAGCGGCTTCCTCGATGGTGGTCTGGAGGACCTCGACCAAGCCCTCCTGAATCATCTCGTAGACGACCTTGGCGATGACGGTGCGCGCCGCCTCGGACAGGAAGCGCTGACCGATGATGCGGGCGATCGCGTTCTCCAGGATCTCGCCGATCACCCGGAAGGCGGCACGGGTTGCAGCGATCGCACCGGCCTGGGCGGCGGGCGCGGCCGGGCCCGCGGCCAGCGCCCAGGCCAGCTCGATGACCAGCCAGCCGAGCGCGAAGATCGCGCTCAAATGATTGGCGTGAACCTCGCCGGTGAAGTCGTCGACCGCGGTGGCCAGCTGGTCGAAGGACTCGCCCATCAGCTCGATGGAGCCGTGCTTCGGGTCTTGGCCGTGGATTACGCTCTGCAGCGAGTCGAATATCTTCTCGCCGCCGCTGCCCTGCGGGTAGGACACGCGGACGGATCGGCTCGCGGTATCGGCCTCGGCGATGGCCTGCTCGAGGATCTCCCGACCGATCTCACGCAGCACATCCGAGATCCCGTCCAGATCGTTGGGATCGATGTGCGTGATCTCCGCACCCGCCACCCACCCGACCCAGGCGAATTCCTCGGGGATATGCCAGTAACCCATCTAAACCGCGCGCACGTCACCAAACCGAGTCGGTGACGCCCTTTCCGGTTTCGGGCTTGTCCTCGATGGTCTCCACATCGGTGAAGACCAGTTCCGCGTCATCGCGCTCGGCGGCGCCCGGCGGCGCGACGGAAACCGGCGGCTCCGTCGGGATCTCGCTCTGGAAGTCGGGCATTCCGGGGATCACGTCGGAGAGCTTGGGCAGCCGCGCCCGCTCCTCCGCCAAGGGCGCCATGACTTGCTCGCTCTTTTTGAACACATCCTCGGCGGCCTGCTGGGCCAGCCGAGTGATGGCTTTGGCGATGTCCTCGTAGCTGTATTCGTCGATGCCGCTGCCGAATTTGGTTTGGATGACCACCCCGTTGGCGTTCACCGTCACCGAGATCTGCCGGTCCCTGGTGCTCGCCGTGGCGGTGAGCTTGACCCGCTGCTGCTGCATCTCGGCGATCTCGCGGATGCGGCTGCGGAATTCGTCCATCACATCGGCGATCTCGGCATCGCGTCTTGCCATCCAGTTCTCACCCACTCCACAAACTCTCATGGCGGTCCGAGAGGACCGCCCGCCAACTACCAGCAACCGGTCCGGATCAGATGTTCTCGAACTGCTCTCGGCGCTTCTGCTCCTCGCGTTCGGCGTTGGTCGCGTTCTGGAACTGGCCGTCGGAGAGCTTGCCCCAGGACTTGGCCATGGTCCGTGTGCCCTCGACAGCGCCCTCGAGCTGGTATTTGAGACCCTTCGGATCATCCATGAACTTCTTGCCGAAGACCGGGTCGGAACTGACGATCGCGATCAGCGAATCCAGTTGCGCCTGCACTCGATCCGCGAGGGCGTCCATGCGGTCGCGGACCTTGCCGGTGTCGGTGCCCGCGATGCGCTGCTTCTCCACAAAACTCTCGACGTCCACGGGGCACCTCTCTTCTCACAACGCCCGTACCAGCCACAAAGCGGCTGATACGCAGATCTTTCCGACCATTCTGGCACCTCGGCCGACGATGCGGGCCGATTAACCGGCGTGAGAAGCTAAAGAACCCGTTAGGAATTCGCCATCGATCCGTTCCCTGTTGTTAACCCGCAATGGGCAGGCAACCAGGGTCAGGCGTCGACCATCCCGTTGCGCTCCTGGAAGCGCTGCTCGAACTCCGCGATGTAGCGCGAGGGCGCGATCGAGGACGAGGACTGCTCCAGCACACCGTCATCGGCGATGTAGAACAGCGCACGGCCGATGGCGATCTCCCCCGGCGCGGTCGGCACGTAGACCATCCAACCGCAGCTGATGCGGTCGGCGCGCAGCTGATCCAGCGGATAGCCGGTGGTGTCGAGATCGCGCTCGAGAATGTAGCGGCGCACCTGATCGATGGCCTCGTCCTCGGCCATCGGATCCGGCAGCGTGGTGGCCACGCCTGCCATGGTGAGCTGGTAGAAGGCGCTGTCGATATCGTAGCCACCCTCGTCACCGAAGACGCTGATCAGCGTATCCCTGGTCACCACACCGGCTTCCGCGGCCGAGACCAGCGTGGCCACGGCGGCGACCTGTCCGTCGGTGGGCTCGCCGACCAGGCTGGCGATCACGTTGGTCACCGTCTGAGCGGTCCAGATACCGGGCACGGCCTCGGCGAGCTGATCGGCCCCCGGCGATTCGGCGCGGTACCAGCGACCGCCCTCCCACCAGTAGCAGAACGACAGCAAACCGCTGGCGGCCCGAGGATTCAGCACCGGGTTCGCCACCCACGCCGGAGCGCCCGCGTAGTACGCGGGCAGCTGCTCGCCCTGGTTGTACGCCGCGTCCAAGGCGGGCGCGTTCCAGACACCACCGGAGAGCACGGCCCGGCCACCAGGCAGCATGTACAGGGTCGAGCCGCCCCGCTTGGCGCCTTCGAACCAGCCCAGCGCGGGCAGAATACGCGGCCCCCACTCGGAACCGACGGCGACGAACGCGGCCGCCAACACCGCCCAGCGGGCCCACAACGTGGGCAGCGCCGGGAAATCGCGCTCCGAGATCGTCCCGCGCACACCGGCTTCCCGGTCCGCGCGCGCCAAGGCGGCAGCCTCGGCCGGGGTGCGGGACTGGCGGTTGCCGTGACTCACGTACGCGGCCAGCCACACCGGCAGCCGCTCGCGCGGATTGGCTTCCAGGTCGGCCTGATACACCTCGGCCGGGAACAGGTGATCGTCCGGGAAAGGCTCGTCACCGTAGTCGTAGTCGATATCCAGCTGACCGGCCGGCGTCAGCTGCAACAGCAGCCGCCACCACGGGCCGTCGCCCATGGCGGCGGACACCTCCCGGTGCCTGCGCACCAGCTCCAGCACCGCCTCCGACGGCTGGATGCGGACCGAACGCTGCTGATCGTCGCTGAACACGATCTGCGCGACCTCGGCGACCGCGGTGAAAGCGAACACCGCGTCCAGCTTGGACCAGCCCTGCGGGCCGCCGGTGGCCAGTTCGCGGGCCAGATTGTGGCCGATCTCGCGGGCCTGCTCGGCCGGGTCGACGGTTTCGGGCTCCGGCTCCGGCTTGGAATCACCCAGCGAGAACTCCACATCGGGTTCGTCGCTGCTCTCCTCGAACGCCTGCTGGAACGCCTGCTGGAACTCCTGGTCGGCGCGCTGCTCGGGTGTGAGATTCGGCTGCTGATCGCCCGGGACCTGGTTGTCGCGTGCCTCGTCGTTCGGGCCTTCTGGGCTGGTCACGGTGCAGCTATCTCCTCTTCCACGCACCTGTGACCGGAATCCCGACGGGGCGTCCGGTCACAGGCTAGAGCCGACTTGCTGTCCTTCATCCTGGCACAGGATGTCGAAGAGCGACCCGGCAAGCCGAAACCCTCACCCCTCGGCAGGATTTGCGGGCCCGCCGTGGCGGACCTCGGCCGGCCTTCGTAGGGCAGGACGAGGCCGCGGTGCTGCTGGCGGACCGGGGTGCTGGTCATCGACTCCTTCGAAGGAAGCAGCTGCGAGGAATTCTCGCGCACCCGGCAGTCGTTCGTCTCGCTCACGAGCGGCGACTTCCCTAAGAATCTGTCAAGGTCTCGAGTGCGCCGGTCCCCACCACCCGATACCCCTGCGGACGGAACCTCCGATTTGCGAGGATCTGGACGTGAGACTTGCGATAGTCGAAGACGACCCCGGAGTCGGCGACGCCCTCGTCGCGGCGCTGCGTGCCAAGGACTATCAGGCCGATCATCTCCGGCGCGGCGCCGACCTGCTGCTCACCCACGATCGCTACGACGCCGTCATCCTCGACCTCGGGCTCCCCGACATGGACGGGCTGGACGTGCTGCGCAAACTCCGCGAGGTCAGCTCGGTGCCGGTCCTCATCCTCACCGCGCGCAGCAGCGAACGTGCCATCATCCGCGGCCTGCGCGCCGGAGCCGACGACTACCTGACGAAGCCGCCGCGCGTCGGCGAGCTGGTGGCGCGCCTGGAAACCGTCACCCGTCGCGCCGGTACCCCCACCGCCCCCGCGCAATTGGTTGTGGTGACCGGCGATGTCCGCGTCGACCTGAAAGCACGCACCGTCGAGGTCGCGGGCGCCCCGATCACGCTCACGCACAAGGAATTCGAACTGGTGCGCGTCCTCGTGGAACGGCCGGGTTCCGCCGTCAGCCGCCAGGAACTCATGGACCGCATCTGGGGCGACGCCTTCGCCGCCATCTCCCGCGCCCTCGACGTTCACATGGCCGCGCTGCGCGCCAAACTCCAGCGACCCCACCTCATCACCACCATCCGTGGCTACGGGTACCGATGGGAGACGGAGCACACGGGTCTCTGACGGCTACTGCCATCCACGTGCCTGGAACACGCGCCGCAAGACTCGTCGCCACGCGCCGACCACTCTCGGCAGGCCCCGGGCGGTTGCCGAAACCGCTCGCGGGGAGGCGGAGCCGACCGACGGGCCGGTGATCACGCGGAGAAGATGCGTTCGCGGCGAGCCGGATCGGACAGCACGTCGCGGATCAGCATGCCGAGGTCGAGATCGGGCGCCACAGCGGGGTAACGCACGTCGCACAGCACAGAGCCGGCGACCGACAGCACGAAACGCGTTGTGCGCTCGTTGATTCGATCCCATCCGACGATGACTTGCCCGGCCTCGAGGTCGACCGTCCGGCCGGCGACACGCAGCAGGAGCCGACCGCGGTCACGGTAGAACACCAGCCGCGTCTCACCGACAGTGCCGTAGACGCCGGCCACTGGACCGAGACCCGTGTTCATGGCGCGCAGATCACCGGTACCCAAATCCAGTTCGGAGAACTCGCCGAACCCGGTGTGCGACCGGACGACAATAGTGTTCCCCCGCGGCTGCGCGCTCTCGCCGCCGGGACCGCGCCCACTGCCGAACACCGAGGCACGCGGCAGCGCCCGCGAAGAACGCGCGGGCGCACTCGGGGCCGCCGCACCCGGCATCCCGGCCGCGCCCATCGCACCCGCCTGCGAACCATTCGAGGCGGGGAAACCGTTACCGGAGTGACCGTTCGCGCCGTTCGGCTGGTCATGACCGTTCGACGACCACGGCGCCCGCTGTTCGCCGGTCTGCCCTGTGGATTCGCCGCCGTTGGAGCCGTTCGAGGGCGAGTCGTACTGCGGCGCGGGCGGATCCTGACGAACCGGTGCGGGCGCGTCGTAGTGTCCGGCGCCGGGCGCATCCGGAAGACCGAATCCATTGCCGCCTTGCCCGTTACGAGTTCCGTCACCTGACGGATACGGCACGTCGACCGCGGATCCCGGCGGTTGCGGCGAACCACCGGGAGACCCGAATCCGTTGCCCGAACCCGGCTGCCCCAGGTTTGGCGGCGATTCCGGGCGCTCCGGCAGTGGAGCCTGTGGCGAAGGCGGAACCGACTGCGGTGGGACCTCCGGAACCCCCGGGATCGGTGACACCGGCGGGACCGACCATTGCGGCGGCGTCACCGGCGCAACCTGTTGCCCAGGCGGGAACGGCTGCGCGGAGGAAGATTCGCGCGCAGACGAAACCGGGAACTCCGGCGGCACCGATGGTTCCGACGACGGCAGCCACGGCGAGGCCGTCTGCCCGGGCGGAACCGGCTGCGGGGGCGCGGACGGCTGCGGCAACGGAGGTTCCGGCGCTGACGGAACCGAAAACTCCGGCAGCGTAGGCGGCACCGAAGGCAGCGGCGTCTCCGGCAACGACGGCGCAGGCCACGATGGGACGAGCTGCCCGGACGGAACCGGCTCCGGCGTCCGCAATTCCGACGCAGGCGGAACCTGGAACTCCGGCAGCGCAGGCGTCGAAGGCACAGGCGGTTCCGACAACGACGGCGCATGCCACGGTGAGACCGGCGACAGGGGCGGCACCTCTTGCCCAGGCGCGACCGGCTGCGGTGACGGAGATTCCGGAGCAGACGGAACCGAAAATGCCGGCGGCACAGGCGTCGAAGGCAACGACGGTTCAGGCGACGACGGAGCTGGCCACGATGGGACCGGCTGCCCAGGCGGGAACGGCTGAGCGCTCTGCGATTCCGGCGCAGATGGGACCGGGGACTCCGGCAGCGCGGGCGGCACCGAAGGCACAGATGGTTCCGGCCACGACGGCGCAGGCGACGATGGGACCGGCTGCCCAGGCGGGTACGGCTGCGACGACGGAGGCTCCGGCGCGGGCGCGACCGGGAACTCCGGCGGCACCGAAGGCACAGATGGTTCCGGCCACGACGGCGCAGGCCACGATGGGACCGGCTGTCCCGGCGAGTACGGCTGCCCGGGCAGGTACGGCTGCGACGACGGAGGCTCCGGCGCGGGCGCGACCGGGAACTCCGGCGACACCGGCGGCACCGAAGGCACAGATGGTTCCGGCCACGACGGCGCAGGCCACGATGGGACCGGCTGTCCCGGCGAGTACGGCTGCCCCGGCGGGTACGACTGCCCAGGCGGGAGCGGCTGCGACGACGGAGGCTCCGGCGCGGGCGCGACCGGGAACTCCGGCGTCACCGGCGGAACCGAAGGCACAGGCAGCGACGGATCCTCGAAGGCCGGAGTGCCCGGAGGCTTCGGCGCCGTAGGAATCTCCGGGAGCGGCGGAACCGGCTGCCCAGGCGGGAACGGCTGCGGGAGCGGCTGTTCCGGCGACGGCGGCGCAGGCCACGGTGGGACCGGTGGTGCCGGCCACCCAGGCGGCAAGGGCTGCGGCAGCTCGGGTTCGGGCAGCGGCGGTCGCGGAGGTACCGGGAACGGAGGCCTCGGCGGCACCGGCCCGCCAGGCGGGAACGGTTGCGGCGGCCGAGGTTCCGGCATCGGGGGACGCGGCGGGGCCGGGAACGGAGGTTTCGGTGGCACCGGCCCGCCAGGCGGGAACGGCTGCGGCGGCCGAGGTTCCGGCATCGGCGGACGCGGCGGGGTCGGTCGCTCCGGTGGCACGGGCAGAACAGGAGGCACAGGCGGCGACGGGTTCTCCGGGATCGGAGGCTGCGGTGCCGGAGGGATCTCCGGGCGCGGCGGGACCGGCGGTCGCGGTTCCGGAGGAGCCTCCGGGAGCGGCCGCACCGGCGGTTGCGGAGGCTTCGGAGACACCGGCGGTTGCGGAGGCACGGGAGGTTGCGGCATCGGCGGCACAGGCGGGTTCGGCGGTACCGGCGGTGGCATCCGCAGCTCGCGCTCTTCCTCCGCGCCACTTCCGGCCGCGAGACCAGCCCGCGCACCACCGTCGAGCCGCGGACGCCTGTCGTCTCCCGCCGAAGGCCGCTCCCCCTCGACTCGCCGCCGACCTTCGCCGCTCTCCGACCGCTCGCCACCTCCGGTCTGCGCCCCACTCTCCGAGCGCGACTGCCCGCCTTCGCTATCCGGCCGAGCCGAACCCTCCAACCGAGGCTCGCCTTCGCCGACCTGCGAGCCGGCCCCACGCTCAGGCTGTGGCTGCCCCTGGCCGACTTCCGGCCGCTCGCCACCTTCGACCTGCGCCGCACCCTCGGGCCGCGACTGCCCACCCTCGCTATCCGGCTCAGCCGAACCCTCCGACCGAGACTGACCATCGCCGACATCTGCCTGCGCCCCGCCCTGAGGCCGCGACTGTCCGCCTTCGCTATCCGGCCGAGCCGAACCCTCCGACCGCGACTCGCCTTCGCCGACCTCCGAGCCGGCCCCACGCTCCGGCTGCGGCTGCCCCCCGCCGACTTCCGACCACTCGCCACCTTCGACCTGCGCCCCACCCTCAGGCCGCGACTGCCCACCCTCGCTATCCGGCTCAGCCGAACCCTCCGAGCGCGACTCGCTTTCGCCGACCTCCGAGCCGGCCCCATGCTCAGGCTGCGGCTGCCCCCCGCCGACTTCCGACCGCTCGCCACCTTCGACCTGCGCCCCACCCTCGGACCGCGACTGCCCACCCTCGCTATCCGGCTCAGCCGAACCCTCCGAGCGCGACTCGCTTTCGCCGACCTCCGAGCCGGCCCCATGCTCAGGCTGCGGCTGCCCCCCGCCGACTTCCGACCGCTCGCCACCTTCGACCTGCGCCCCACCCTCAGGCCGCGACTGTCCGCCCTCGCTATCCGGTCGAGTCGCACCCTCCGGCCGCGACTGCCGCTCGCCACCCGTCGGCCCTTCGCCACCTTCAGCCTGCGCTGCCCCCTGCGGGCGTGACTGCCCATCCTGGCGAACCGGTCGAGTCGCCCTTTCAGGCCGCGACAGGCCTTCGTCAGCTTCCGAGTCGGCCTGACGCTCCGACCGCGACTGGCTGTCGCGGACTTCCGAATTGGTCCAGCCCTCAGGCCGCGACTGCCCCTCGCTATCCGCCGGCCGCTCGCCAACTTCGACCTGCGCCCCGCCTTCGGGCCGCGACTGACCGCTCTCAGGATCCGGCCGAGCCGAACCCTCCGACCGCGACCGGCCTTTGCCGACCTCAGAATCGGACCCACCCTCAGGAAGCGACTGGCCCTCGCCAACATTCGCCTGCGCCCCGTCCTCCGGCTGCGGCTGTCCACCCTCGGCATTCGGCCGAGTCGAATCCTCCGACCGCGACTCGCTTTCGCCGCCCTCGGCGTCGGCCTCGTTCTCAGGCTGTGGCTGTCCGTCGCCGACCTCCGGCCGCTCGCTACCTTCGGCCTGCACTCCACTCTCGGGCCGAGACTGTCCACCCTCGCTATCCGGCCGAGCCGAACCCTCCGATAGTGACTGGTCGTCGCCGGCCACCGAATCGGCTCCACCCTCGGGTCGCGGCTGACCGCCCTCAGCATCCGGCCAAGCCGAACCCTCGGGCTGGGACACGCTTTCGCCGACCTCCGAGTCGGACCCACTCTCAGGCTGTGGCTGCCCCTCGCCGACCTCCGGTTGCGCCAGGCCATCTGCGCCGTCGGGCCGAGCGGTCCGCTCATCATCCACAGATCGCGGCGCGGCCGCGTCCGCCGAACCACTATCAGGCGCTGTAGGCGGCTGTCCGCCAACGTTATCCGGGCGGGCCAGCTTCTCCGGCCGTGGCCGGCGCTCGCCGCTTTCCGAGTCGGATTCACCTGTGGGCGGCGACTGCGCCGGTGGATCGACCGGCCCGGCATCCGACGACGCAACGCCTCCCGGCGTCCACTCGCCGCCAGACTGATCGGACTCCGCCGCTCGACCGCCAGGCCAATGCACCGTGCGCGGATCAACCGGCCCAACGCCGTACGGCGCAGCCTCGCTCTCCTCGGGCTCGACCGCTCGACCACCCGGCCAGTGCACCTTCCGGGGATCGACCGGCTCAGCTGCCGAGGACGCGGCACCTTCCGAAGCTCGCCCGTCGACGCCTGGGTCCGGCTCCGGCCCGGGTTCCGAGCCGACTCCGCCAGGCCAATGCATCGTCCGCGGATCAACCGGCCCAACACCGGGCGAACCAGCACCTTCCGTCGATTGCGCGTCTGCGTCCGTCTCGGACCCACCCGGCCAATGGACCGTCCTGGGATCCACCGGGGATTCCGGTGCCTGCTCGGGCGGCAGTGCGGTCGGCTCGCTCTGGTCGGTCGCCTCGTCCGCGGGAGTCGCCTCGTCCGCGGGGGTCGCCGGGCGCGGCGGGAGGGCGTACCGGGAGTACTCCGGTTCACGTGATGGCGGAGCGAATTTGGCGCCTTTCGCCCAGTCGGTGAACGGAGGACGGTTCGAGTTCCAGTCGAAGCCGATGCGGACGGCGTGCTCGTTGGCCAGGTTCCAGAACGCGGTCGGGTTCCGGATCAGGAAGTTCGATTCCGCCAGCGCGTCCTGCAACATCAGGATGTCGGCGTCGTTCGGGTCGCCGTCGATCAGGCGCTGCCACGCCAGCGCCACGTCGACGACCGCGTCGAGCCGCTGTCGCACGACCACGCCGGTGCGCCAATCGGTGCGCAGGTACTCGGCGTTCATCAGATGGTGCTTGATCTGCGCGATCTCCGCCCTCGTGAACGCGTGCGCCGAATTGTCCAAGCGGTCGGCGACTTCGCCCGCCAGCTCCTTCCTGTCCACATCGGTGCCGCGCGTGAGCTGATCGTGAATGAAGTTCACCAGTCGCTCTGCGTCACCGGGCTTTTCGTCGCGTACGTGCCCGGTGATCTCATCGACCGCCGCGCTGAGGTCCGGTCCAGGATCACCCGGACGACGCGTGGTCGGCAGACCCTCGATGTGGTCCTCGATCAGTCCGTCCACCAACGCGACGAGTTCGGCCGCCCGCACCGCGCGCCCGGCACCTTCGGCGGCAGGGTTGCGTGCGAGCCGGTCGGTGATCCTGTCGATATCGCTGTCGTCGCCGCGGAACCGCTCGTATTCCAGTTCCGCACGACGCTGCACCCGCGCCCACGCCCGCTGCTCGGCGACCTGGCTCGCCTGATACCAGCGCTCGTTCTCCGGAAGGGCGAACCGGTCCTGGACGTTCCACTCCCGGGCCATCGGTTGCACTTCGGCGCTCTTCTTCCGGAACAACGGGTGTCCCTTGAAGCCGGGCCGGATCCGACCGGGGTTGTTCTTGTCGCTGTACCAGGTGAATCCGGACAGCTTCGCCGTCTCCAGGATCAACCGCATCGTGTGATAGAAGAGGCCGGAGAACGGAACCTCGTACGTCGGACCGGTTTCGATCGGCGCCCCGCCGGGGATAGCGGGCAGCAGATCCTTGTTGACACCGGGCCCGTTGTCGGTGAACGGATCTTCCAGCGCCGCCTGGAACGGATTCACCGCCCAACCGCTGACCCCCTCGGGGAGGTCGCGCGGATGGAAGGTCTTGGGCACGGTGCCACCGTCACGGTTGGTCCGCCAGCTCGGACGGTCGGGGCGCACCTCGTGCGGCCTGCCCGCGGCGTCGAACCACCGGACGAGTAGCACACCGGAGTCGAGCGGCCGGGGCCCGGTGATCTCGAGGAACTCACGCCGAGGTCCGTCCATGCGCCGATACCGGACCGGTTCGCCGCGTTCGGCGATGATCTCGTGGAACTCGACCGTCGCGTCGTGGCGCGTCATCACATGCGCGACCGACGCGTCCTCCCGCAGCGCGCGGGCCAGCGCCGCGTCGTGCAGGGCGCGCGGATTGTCGAGTCCGCCGCGCGGGGCGACGACGATGATCCGCGGTTGGTCACCCTCGACGAGACCGACGCGGGGCGCGATCGGCCTGGCATCGGCCGCGTCGAGGAATTCGCGGCCCGCGCCTGCCAATTCGGCGATCCTGGCCTGGATGCGCTCGATCGCGTCCTCTGCGACATTGACCCGCTCCGCCGCCTCCCGCAGCAGATTCAGATTGCGCGCCTGTTCGGCGACCCGGCTCGCCTCGATCGTCCGGCCCGCGACTTCCGCGAGGGTCTCGTCGAGTTGCCCGTGGCCGAGTTCGTTCTCGTTCACGCGCAGCCTGCGCGCCAGATCTTCGCGCATTCCCCGCCACGGTTCGACCGCGAGCACTTGGCGCGCGCGTTCGCGTGCCAGCCGGTCGATTTCGGTGCGCGCCTCGTGCGACAGCGTCGGCTCGACATCGGCCCTCGACCTGCCGAGTTCGCCGAGGCGACGATCGATCTCGGCGACCCGCGCTGCCGCGCGTTCGTATTCCTCGGCCGCCCGCTGCAACTTGAACACCTGTCTGCGGCGGCGGGAAAGCTCGGCGTCGCCGACCAATTCCGGTGTCTGCGTAGCCAAGTCCTCGCCGACGCCCGGGATCGTGCGCTCGCCGACCAGGGCGTTGCGCAGGTGCTCCAAGGTCGGTGCCAGATCCGCGCCCAGCGAATCGTCCGCGCCGCGCAGGGTCGGCAGGATATCCGTGAACCGCGAGGCGCGGTCATTGCGCTTGGCGCGCCAGAACTCTCGCTCGGCGACGGCGGCGGCGCGGTCACGCACCAGGGCCTCGTATTCGTCCTGCGATGTCCCGTCACGCAGGGCGGCGATCGCGTCGTCGAGCCGGGCGATGTCGTGTTCGGCGTCGTTGACGTGTTCGGCGGCCCGTTCCAGCGCGTCGATGGCGGCGAGCCGGGCCGGCATCTCGTCGACGCGCATGGTCTTGCCGCGCAATTCGTCCATCGTCGAGACCAGCGCGTCCCGCGTGAGATCGACGTCGACGTCCACCGGCAGGTTCCGCGCCCGCATCCGCCGGATGTCGCGCCACTCCTCGCGGCGCGAGACCGCCTCGGCGCGCTCGGCCAGTAGTCGATCGAGCTCGGTCCGTTCCCTGGCGGTCAACGACCGCCGCGGCGCCTGCGCTTGGGCTTTGGAACCGGAATCCGGCTGCGAGGCAGGGTTTTCCGCGTCGCTCGGTTCGTCCGGATCGGGCGAGGTGGCGGGCGGTTCCTGCGGCGGCTTCGTTCCGCCACCACCGCCCGCGGCGGCCTCCGGCTCGCGCGCCTCGCCGGAATCCGGCTCACCCTCGGGCGCGACCCTGGCGCTGTTGGACTCGGCCGTCGCCTCGGAGGGCCCTTCGCTGTTCGCCCCGGATGCGGACTGCCGCGATTCCCGCGGCACCGGACGCGCCGAACCCGCGGGGTCCGTGCCGGGCCGAGGACCCGGCCGCGACGGCGCACCCGCCGCACCGGAGTCGTCTCCGTCATCGGAATCCGTTGTCCGGCTGTCGGACTCCGCGACGCCACCGGGCCAATGCGCGGTCCGCGGGTCGACCACCCCGGTCGCCGACGTCCCGACACCTTCGGTCGATCGCCCGTCGCCACCCTGGTCGTCATCCGGTCGCGACTCCGGCGCGGGTCCGCCCGGCCAGTGGACCGTTCGCGGGTCGGTGCGGGTTGTCTGCTGCGGCTCGGCGGTCGGGTCGTAGCGGACCTCGTGCAGACCGGCGCGGGCCAGTTCCAGTCGGCGCTTGGCCGCGGCGAATTCCGTCTGAGCTGCGGCGAGTTCCGCGCGACGTTGCTCGACGATGTTCGCGGCGGCGTGCAGACGGTCGACGCTCTGCTGGGGCACGCCCTCGGCGAGCAGTCGGCGCATCGTCGCCTGCAGCGTCTGGCTGGTCAGCTCACCAGGGACGATCGGCAGCCGCGCGACCTCGTTCCTGAGGTTCATCACGGCGTCGAAGTGCGCGTCTCCGGCCACGTCGCGGCGGGTCCTCGCACGATCGAACTCCGCGCGAGCACGGTTCGCCGAGGTGTCGCCGTCGGCCGCCGAGCTGAGCGGACCGGTGCCGGCCGCCACCGGCCCTTCGGTACGGAAGTCGTTGCGGTGCAGCGTGATTTCACCGTCGGGGCCGTCCGCGATCCGGATGTGACGGACGACCACATCCGCCCGGCTGAGCGGCAATCGCAGGTGCGGATACTCGGTCGCGAGCCGGGCACGAACATCGGTCGGCGCGTCCCTGCCGACGACCACGATCACCGGCGGATCCGAGGGGATGATGCCGACGTGGTCGTCGAGGCGGCGCGCGCCCTCCTCGGCAAGCACCCGGCGTTGCACGGCGCGGGCGAGCGCCCGATCCACCGCGGTCAACCGCTGCTCGGCCGCGTGGAAGCGCACCGCCGCGTCCCGCAGTGCCCAGGTCCGCGCCGACTGTTCCGCGAGTTCGGAGACCGGCAGGGTCCGGCTTTCCAGCCGTTCGACCATGGCGTCCAGTGCGGCGTCATCGATCAGATCCGACTCGGCCACCGGCAACCCGCGCATGGCTTCGGTCCGCCGCGACCGGGCGTCGTCCAACTCGCGCCGCGCGGTCTCCCGTTGCGCCTCGATCCGAGTCACCACCCGGCGTGACCGCTCGGTCTGCGACAAGGCGGGCCGGGCGCGCCGCCGCGCCGCAGCGAGCTGTGCGTCGATGCGCGCCAATTCGGCGCGCGCCGCCTCGTACCGGTGGGCGGCCGCCTGCGATTCGGTCGGATCCGCTTCACTGGGGCCGTGCCTGCCGTTGACGACATTCAGCACCGAGCGGGCCGCGCCGACCCGGACAAGGGCGGCCGCCCGCCGCGCCGTCAGCTCGGCGATCTCGTCGCGCCGAGCCGGGCGCGCAGCGGGCGCGCCCTCGTCGCCGAAGGCGGTGTTGCGCGCGGCGGTCAATTGCGCTGTCAGGCGCGCCAATTCGGCGCGGGCTGCGAGGTACCTGCGTGCCGCCGATTCCAGTTCGTTGAGCTGGGCTTCCCGGCGCTGTGCGTCCGCATCGGAGGGCACCGTCCGGTCCCGCTGCTCGCGTAGGGTCTCGTCCAGGTTCTCGGTGAGGTCCGCCTCGCCGAACCCGTGTGGCCGATTCGCTTCGGCGCGCTCGGCACGCGCCGCCTCCAACTCCTGGACCGCGGCCGCGTAATCGGATTCCAATCGCGCGATCACCTCGGCCCGGCGCAGTGGCCGGCCCGCCGCTTCGGCCTGCGCGCTGAGCTCGCGGTGCGCGGCGCTCGTGCGCGTCAGCTCCCCATCGATGCGGGCCAATTCGGCTCGGGCGTTCCCGAGCCTGGTCGCGGCCGCCGCGCGGTCCGGGTGACCATCGACGAGCGCGTCGTGCGCGGCCTCGGCTTCCGCCAGCTCCTGCGCCGCGGCGGTGCGCTCCGCGGTCAACCGGTCGATCAGCGCGGGTCGCCGCTCGGCTTCCGCGAGTTCGAGCAGCCGGTCGTTCAACGCTCTCAGCTTCGCGATATCACGCGCGCGGGCAACCACTTCCGCACGCAGCGAGGCCTGCACCTCGGCGAGTTCAGCCGGAGTGAGCCGTTCCTCCTGGTCGAGCTTGCCGTCGCGGAAGACCTCGTACACCGTCGCCCACCGCTCGGCGTCGGCATCGGTCAGGTTTACGCCGACGGTCAGCGCCCAATCGCGGCTGGGTGCCGCATGCCCGCTCGCGGAGATCTCGTCCGGCCCGAAGTCGCCGACCCGGTCGAGCACGTCGATGAGTGTGCCGACATCGTCGACGACATCGAGCAGGTGCTGTACCGCACGCTCGTGGACGGGGAATTCGGTGTCACCGACACGGGGATCGACAGCGTCCTCGCCACGGGTGACCGGGTCGTACCGGTCGAGGCCGTTGATGGTCCGGTAGAACTCGGCGAGCGCGTCGACGAGATTCTCCCGTTCGGCGGGTCGGCGCATCAGATGCCGGATCGCGCGATTCAGCCGTTTCGCGTCCAGGCTGGACGTGTCCGGCCGGTATTTCTTGTCGTCGTTCTTGTAATTGCGCGAGTACAGATCCTTGGGGAACCTGCCCTTGCGCCTGCCGACGCCCAGACGCTCGGCCAGCCGATCCCGCGCCGCATCGGCCGCGGCTTTGTCGTCGGCCCTGGCCACCTTCCAGTACGCGATCAGATCCTGCACGGCCTGATACCTGCGCGCCGAGCCCAGATCCGGATCGATGAGCGCCTGCGCCATGGCTTCCGGCGTCATCTCGTCGACATCGATATCGATCCGGGTCGCCAGCTGCCAGCGTGCGTCGGTGTGGTTGTTGAAGTCGTCGATATCCCATGCCGTGCGCGCGTAGTCGATGACCGCCTCGATCTGGCTCGCGCGCACCGCGTTGTCCAGTCCCAGCCCGCGCAGCCTCTCGGCGAGCTCCGCCGCGGAACCGCGCTCGGATTCCGGGATGTCGAGGGCGGCGGCGAGATCGTCACGGGCGGCGACGATCTCACCGCGGCTCGGTGCGGTGCTCGGCTGCGACGCCGCGTCGGGCTCGGCGGGTTCCAGCAGCACCGGACGCCACCCGTTGTGGCCGTCGTCGATCAAGGTCAGGTCGAGCAGGCGGCCGTCGATCTCCCGACGGAGGTGCACGATCCGTCCCGGATCGGCGTCGGTGAGATGGAAGGTGCCGTCGGGTTCCAGCGTGGCCGTCCGGAAGACCGGTTCGACCAGGCCGGTATCGACCGCCTCGGCGAGATCCGGGTAGTCCCGCAGCGCCCGGCCGAGCACGGCCTCGTGGTCACCGAAGCCGTCGACGACGACCATCCGTGGCGGGTTGCCGGGATCACCGGGCAGCAGCGCGACGCCATCGATGTCCGGGAGCAGGAAACCAAGGTCATCGATGATCGACGAGCGCAGAGCCAGATCCGATATCAGCCCGGTCAGTTCCTGGACCTCGGCGTCGGCGCGCAGGAATTGGCGCACCCGAGACTGGAAGTCGGCGACATCGGTGCCGTAGGCGCGGATCCGGTTCGCCGCGTCGATCATGGTGAGCCGGGGAAGCGCACCGAGGTCGACGATGTCGACGTCGAGCAGCTGAGCCCAGACCGCCCGTTCGTCGCGGACCTGATCGCGGTTCAGCGCCTCCGCGAAGTAGCGGGCGATGCCCTCGTTGCGACCAGGCTCGTCGGCGTCGTAGAGCTCACCCCACAGTGGGAACGCGTCACCGTTGGCGATGCGAACCACACGCAGCCAGCTGGCGTCCCCGCCGTTGGCCTCCATGACCTCGACCAACAGGCGGGTCATCGGGTCGGTGTCGAAGAAGCTGACCTCGCGACCGAACGGGATGCGCCGGTTCTCCACCTGGTAGTTCGCCTCGGCGATGGAGAGGCCGACGAACGCGCCGATGCGCCTGGCCTGCTGATACCGCAGCACCCGCAGCGCGTCCTGCACGGCGTCCGGGTTGTCGTCGGTCAGGTCGACCTCGAGCCGGTCGGCCGAGTCGACCAGCCAGTCGAAGGCCGCGCTCCGGCGGCGGGCGGCGTCGATCAGCTCACCGAAGAGATCACCGAACACGCCGTCGACGCGCGGCGGCACGCCGTCGGGGAACGGTTCGGGACGCGCGGTGGCCGAGGCGTTCCCGGCCCGCCGATCCGCCCGCTGCTGTTCGCGCTCGCGTCGCTGGCGCGCGACCTCCTCGGCGAATTCGCGCCCGAATTCTCGATGCAGCAGGGAGGGCAGCGCCTCGTCGATCGAGGGCAGATAGTCCTCGCCGGTGCGCCTGCGCACGGGCGGCACGTCTCCGGTCTGGTCCGGGGTACGGCTGGTCAGACGCCGAAGGAAAGGCAGCAGTTCGCGGTTGCGCCGCAACTCTTCGAAGACCAGACCCAAACGCATCGGGTTGAACTTCATGCCGAGCTGTTCGCCGTGCGCGCCGTGACTGGTCAGCGGCAGCCCGGCGAAATGCCCGAGCAGCGCTTGCCCCGCGGTGTCCTGGGACGACAGCGAAGGATGCTTCGGAATGACGGCGTGACCTTGGACCAACGCCGAGGTGCTGATCCGCGGCCAAGCCGATCCCGGCTCGGCGGTCGCGGGCGGTTCCGAGCTCTCCTGCGTCGCGGGCAGGTCGCCGGAGTCCGGATCCGATTGCGGCCGTGCGAGTTCCGGTCGCCACGCGTTGTGTCCCTCGGCCACCGGATGCAGTGGGATCCGCTGACCGTCCACCTCGATGACGATCGCGCGCGATTCGTCGCGCGCGCCCGGCGATTCCGGCACGCCACTCGCGGGGCGCGACTGCACTGTCTGTTCAGGGCGAGCCGAACCGGACTGTTCCCCAACGACTCTCGAACTTTGCGCACTGTCCGGCGTGCCCTGCTGGACAGGCGGAGCAGCGGGCTCGGTTGGCACACGGCGGGCGCCGCCCGAGGAATCGGAATCCGGCGTCGGCTCCGGCCGCGCCGACCTGCCCGCGCCAGCACCGTCCTCGTCCGGACCGGATTCGTCGTCGGTGTTCGAATCAGGCTGCGGCGCTGCCCCTTCCGCACCGTCACCGGTCGGCTCACCGGGATCCGGCATCCCGGTCCGCGGCCGCTCCGGCGGCTTCTTCCCGCCGCCACCCGCGTCGGGCCCGGGCGAGAGCTGGGAGGGCGGCTGTGGAACGGTCCCCTCGGCGAGGGCACGTCGCGCGTTCGCCACCAGGGTCTCGTGGATGACGCGCGCCGGTTCGCTCGCGGCCTCCCCGATGAGTTCGACCTCGGCGAAGCCCTCGGGAATCGCCTCGCCCGGGTTCAGTTCGCCGTTGTCGTGGAAGCTGTAGCCGCTGAGCTGACGAATCCAGGTGTGGTACCCCGCACCGCCCGCGGCGAGGTGCGCCGCCGCGAACTCCTCCTCGTACCGACGGCGCAGGATGCCCTCGATCGTCGCGCGGGTCTCCTCGGACGACAGATAGTCGAGTACGTGCCCGACCTCGTGGACCACGGCGCCGTACGCCGGTCGCCGCTCCATGGCCGGGTGCTTGTGCCCGGAACTGACGTCCATGCTCATCGTCGCCCAGAACAGCTCGGCACTGGTGGCCAGCTGGTAGTCGAGAACGACTCGGGCGCCGCCGTTCTCGGGCTCCCACTGCGTCGCGGCGAACGCACCGCGGTGGTTCTGCACCGTGAGGATGTCGAGGATCGCCACCGGCGCGCCCGGGTACTTCGTGAGCATGTCGTCGATCGCCCTGGCGTACTCCCGGAGCACCTCGACATCGAGGTGGGGCAGATCGAACCGGAGCACCTGCAGCGGGCGCCGCTCACCCAGCAGCTCGACGCCGTGTCGTTCGCTCAGCACGCGGACGATCTCCGGGATGTCGCGCTGGGACCACTCGTCCTGGCGTGGCCGGTCCATCGGCTGGATCTCGGAAGGCGGCGCCTCGTCGAACGGCTCGGGGGGAGCCAGCCGCAGGGGCGGCGTGCCGGCATCGTCCACCTGCTCTGGCGGCTCCAACCGCAGTACGGAATCCGGCGCGTCGGTGGCGTCGTCCGGCCCCGAGGAGGTCACCGGCGGCTTGCGCTGCTCGGGCTGTGCGGGCGTATCTCCCGGCGCGGGTTCACCGGCGATCTGGGCAGGCGAACCCGTGTCGGGGACCACGGTGGCGCGGATCAACCAGTGACCGTCGTTGCCGAGGCTCCGCACCGAGTCGACGCGCCAGTTCAGGCCGCGGCCGAGCATGACGACCGGCACCGGCATGCCGGACGGCAGGAAACGGTTCATGAACAGGGCGGGCGTGCCCGCGGGGACGGTCAGCTCGAGGTGGAAGCGGCCGCCGTCGATCGGCGGTACCTCGCCCAGCGCGACCTGCGGGAACTCCGCGATCTGGTGCAGCGAGCCAACCACGTCGCCGGTCATGTCCAGCGGGTTCTCGGGCCGGACGTAGGTCATCACCGCGGTGTCGGGAAGGCGGAGGCGGGTGAGGACGTCGTCGAGAATGCGCACGGCCGCGGCGAGTTCGGGGGTGAGTTCCGCGTCACCGCGCAAGGCGGCGTCGATCTCGGCGCGGAACCGGCTGCCGTCGGCGCTCAACGAAGCGATGCGTTCCAGCACCGCGCGCTCGTGCGGGGCGAGCGCGTCGACCACCGCGTCCCAGTTCTCGTATCCGTACCGCAGGCGCGCACCGAACCGCGGGTTGTCGAGCTCGTGGCGGTCCCCGGAGGTTTCGGCGTTGCCGTCCTGTTCGGGGTCGTCCGCCTCGTCCCGCTGCTCGTCGCGGTGGATCGGCCGCGTGGTTTCGTCCTGCTGTGCGGGTGGTTCACCCTGCGGATCCACCGGTCGCCCGTGTGCGTCGCGCTCGACGTTCGTGGCGCCGCGGCGCAGGTCGATGGTCGGGTTGTCACCGATGGCACCGGCCGAACCTTGGTCCGTATCACCATCGTTCGGCGGCACCCCGTTGTCCGGCAGGTCGCCGCCCGGATCACCGGGCGCGGTGTCCTGCGAGCGAACCGGCTGTGTCCGTGCGGCATTCGGACCACCCGGCCAATTCGACACCCGCGGATCGGCAGGATCCTGTGGAGCAGCCGAGGGAGACCCATCGATCTCTGGACCTGGGCGACGACCCAGGTCGACGGTCGGATCGTCGGCGTCGACGGGACGTGGGAGCGGCACGGTCGGGTCGTCCGCACCGACCGGACCTGGAAGCTGCACCGTCGGATCATCGGCATCGACCGAACGTGGGAGCGGCACGGTCGGGTCGTCCGCACCGACCGGACCTGGAAGCTGCACGGTCGGGTCGTCCGCACCGACCGACCCTGGGAGCTGCACCGTCGGATCATCCGCACCGACCGGACGCCCGAGCGACACCGTCGCGACATCGTCCGGTGACGGCGTCGGCGGCAGCTGGCCGGGGGTGTGGGATGGCAGCGCTGGACGGTTCGGTCCGGAATCGGGTCCGGGGCCGGGTGGCAACGGAGCGGGACCATCGTCGTCGGAATCCGGGCCCGGTTGCCGAGTAACGTCCTCGGGCAGCGGAGCGGGCGCGTATTTCGTGCCCTTGCGCCAGCCGGTCAGTGGTGGCCGCACCGAGTCCCAGTCGAAGCCGATGCGGATGGCGTACTGGTTGGCATCGCGCCAGGCCGCCCAGTCGTTGGCGCGCAGGAAGTTCGACTCCGCCAAGGCGTCCTGCAACATCAGCACGTCTTCGGGTTTCGCATCGTCGGCGATCAGCCGGAGCCACGCCTCGGCCACATCGGCGACCTCGTCCAGGCGCATCCGCGCGGGCGACCCGTCGATGGGCAGCGCCCGCCGGTACTCGGCCTCCATGTAGTGGTGCTTGATCTGCGCGATCTGTTCGCGGCTGAACGCCGGAACGGAATTGTCCAAGCGCACAGCGACCTCGGCGGCGATCGCGGCTCGGTCGGGCTTGAGGCCGAGCAGCGCCTCGCGGATGTCGTCGACCAATCTGGCTGCGTCGCCGGGCTGTTCGCTGCGCAGCGTTCCTGCCAGGTCCGCGACGATGGCGCCGAGGTCAGGGCCGGGGTCGTCGGAGTTGCGCGTCGTCACCTCGATGCGCGCCGACATGTAGTCTTCGACGACGCTCGCGATCCGGTCCACGATCTCCGCCGCGCGAACCTCGCGCGCCGCGCCCTCGAACTCGGGGCGGGCGGCGAGATTGGCTGTGATGCGGTCGATGTCACCATCGGACGAACGGAACAGCCGGTACTGCTCGGTGGCCCAGTTCTGCACCCGCTGCCACGCGCGCTGCTCGTCGACCTGTTTCCTGTCGTAGCCGTCCAATTCGCCTGGGGCGTGTGCCTGCTCGGCGCGCTCGGGTTCGCGGGCCATCGGCTGGACGTCGGCGCGCTTCTTCCGGAACCAGGGGTGGCCCTTGAAGCCGGGCGAGATCCGGCCGGGATGCGCGGAGTCGTTGTACCAGGTGAAACCGAACAACTTCGCCGGTTCCAAGGTCAACCGCATGAAGTGGTAGAAGACGTCCGCGAAGGGCAGCTCGTAGGTCGGGCCGGGGTAGGTCGGCTGCCCACCGGGGATCGTGGGCAGCAGGCCCTTGTTGATGCCGGAGCCGTTGTCCACGAACGGATCCACCACCGCCGCCTGGAACGGATTCGTCGCCCAGCCGCTGACGCCCTCGGGCAGATCGCGCTCCTTGAACTCCTTCGGCGTCGTCGGGCCCTTACGGTTGGTCCGCCATTCCGGCCGCTCCGGATTCACCTCGTACCACGTCGTCGAATCGCGCTCACCGGACTGCCAGCGCACCCGGCGCAGGATGGGAGCGTCGTCGGGACCGAGCGTCATGAATTCCCGCGAGGGCGGACGCAGTCGCCTGGTCGTCACCGGCTGATCGAGTTCGGCCACGAGTTCGCGGTACTCGATCGTCGTGTCCCGCGACAGCATCGCGCGCGCCACCCGCGAATCGCGATGAGTGGCATCGAGCAGGGCGGCGTCGTGTTCGGCCCGTGGCGCGGCGAGCGTGCCGCGCGGTGCGATCACGATGATCCGCTGCGGGTCGCCATCGACGAACCCGACCCGGTCGCTGACCTGACGCGCGCCCTCCGCGGCGAGGAAATCGCGTCCCGCTCCTGCCAATTCGGCGATCCTGCCTTGGATGCGGGCGATGCGATTGTCGGCCTCGTTCACGCGCGTCGCGGCCTCGCGCAGCAAGTCGATGTTGCGGACGTGTTCGGCCAGCTGGTCCACCCTGATGGTCCGACCGGCCGCCTCAGCCAGCGCCGCTTCCAGCGCCTGCTCGGGCGACTCCAGCCGCGCCACGGCATTCGGGCCCAGATCGGCCTCGTTCACCCGCAAGCGCGCGGCGATATCGGCGCGCATCTGCCGCCACGGCTTGGACTCGAGCACCTCGCGGGCGCGCTCCCGTGCCAGGCGGTCGACTTCGGCGCTGACCTGCCGCGACAGCGGTTGCGGCTCCCCGATGCCGACCCGGCCGAGCGCCGCGATCCGGCGATCCACTTCGGCCAGCGCCGTCTGCACGCGGTTGTACCGCAACGCGGCATCGTGCAACTTGAAGATCTGCTCGCGGCGACGCGCGATCTCGCCGAGATCGAGCTCCTCGCGTGCCACATACCCGGCTTCTTCGCCGGTGCCCGCGACGTTCCTGGTGCCGGCGACACTCGCTTCCAGGTGTTCCAGGGTGCGCGCCAGATTGGACTGGTTCAGCGCTTGCGCGGCATCGCCGAACGGCAGCGGAAGATCGCTGAACCGCGAGTACCTGTCATCGCGCTTGGCGCGCCAGAATTCGCGTTCCCTGGCCAGCACGGCGCGTTCGCGCATCAGCTGCCGGTACACGCCCTCCGGTGTGTTCGCGAGTTCGAGTTCGGCGATCTCCGCGTCGAGTTCGGCCACCGCAGCATTCGCTTCGTCGAACACGCGCGCGGCCCGTGCCAAAGCGTCGACGGTCGACGCGTCCGATGCGTCGAGGGCCTCCGCACGCATCCGCCGGATGTCGTCCCATTCCGCGCGCCGCGCCACGGCCTCGGCGCGCTCCGCACGGAGCCGATCCAGGGCCTCCTGTGCCTCCGGCGGCAACGTCGCGGCCTCGGGCTGCCCGACGTGCGGTTGATCGCCCGGTTCCGCAGGCTGCGGCTGTCCGCCCGGTTGCGCGGGTTGCGGCTGTTCGCCGGACTGCTGTGATTCGGGCGCCGATGCGCCGCGGTGCGCCTGATCCCCCTCGGCCTGCACCCCTTCGGCAAGATCCCTGCGATGCTTCGCCTGGTAGTCGGGCTCCACACCCGACTCGTCCGCAGGCTCACCCCGATGCCGCCCCGCACCATCGCTCGATTCCGACGTCCGAGACTGCGCGCCCTCGGATTCCGCCACCTCGGACTGCGACGCACCATGCTTCGGCTCGTAATCCCGCTCCCGCGAACCCGACTCATCCGCAGGATCACCCCGATGCCGCCCTGGACCTGCGCTCGGCTCCGGCGTCCGAGACTTCGCGCCCTCAGGCTGCGCGCTCTCAGGCTGCGCGCCTTCGGGCTCCGCTACTTCGGACTGCGGCGCGCGATGCTTCGGCTCGTAATCCGGTTCCTGCGAATCCGACTCGTCCGCAGGCTCACCCCGATGCCGCCCCGTGCCCGCACTCGGATCCGGCGTCCGAGACTGCGCGCCCTCGGGCTCCGCTACATCGGACTGCGACGCACCATGCTTGGGCTCGTAATCCCGCTCCCGCGAATCCGACTCGTCCGCAGGCTCACCCCGATGCCGCCCCGTGCCCGCACTCGGATCCGGCGTCCGAGACTGCGCGCCGTCGGGTTGCGCGCCCTCGGGCTCCGCTACATCGGACTGCGGCGCGCGATGCTTCGGCTCGTAATCCGTTTCCTGCGAACTGGACTCGTCCGCAGGCTGACCACGATGCCGCCCTGTGCCCGCGCTCGGCTCCGGCGGCGGAGCCTGCGCGCCCTCGGATTCCGCCACATCGGACTGCGACGCACGATGCTTCGGCTCGTATGGCCGCGCCTGCGCCTGCGACTCGTCCGCGGGCAGGCCGCGATGCTTCGGCTGGTGCGCGTCGGGTTCGGCTTCGGACTCGTCCTCCGGGCGGCCACGGTGCTTCGGTTCGGCCGTTTCCGGCTGCGAAACTTCCTGCTGCGGAGCAGCGTGCTTCGGCTCGTAGGTTTTCGCCTCGGGCTGGGATTCATCCGCTGGGCGGCCGCGGTGCTTCGGCTGGTAGGGCTCGGGCTGCGACCCGGCGGCGTCGGAACCGCCGGAGGGGTCGTGGCCCGGGGGCACGGACGCGGCGGGGTCGGCGCTGCCGGTGTCCGGTGGACGGATGGGGGTCGTTGTGACCGTGCCGGATTCGTCGACCTCGACGTGGACGTAGTCGACGCGCACTCCGGCGTCGGCCAGCTGCTGCCGTTCCCGGGGCGAGAGCAGGTCGTCCGGCGACGGAGAGGGCGAGGCGACCAGCACTCGCCTGCCGCCGGGCAGGTGGCCGACACCCTCGGAGTCGACTCGCGCGTCCACGCCGGCGAGTACATCGCGGGCCGCGTGCTCTCCCGCACGCTGCACAGCGGCGCGTTCGTCGGCGAGCGCGGTCCGCAGACGATCCAGCTCGGTCCGGATTTCCGCGGCGGCCGAACGCGATTCGGCGGCATCCCGCAGAGCGGCGGCCAGTTCGTCGCGCTGGGGCAGGATTCGGGCCGGATCGTCCGGACGACCGATCAGCTCGGCCACCGCGGCATCGGCGGCCCGTACCCGCGCGTCGACGGCTTCGGCGATCTCACGCGGGCCGAGACCATCGGGGTCGACGCCGATCGTCCGAGCGAGATCCGCCAGCGCCGACTCGATTCGAGCGCGCTCGGACGCGGTGCTTGCGATATCGGCCGCGAGTCGCGGTAGCCGACCGCGGAACTCCGGTGTCACCGGATCGTGCACGCGCGGTATGCCGATGCGCGGCCACGCGGGCGCCTGCGGCGCAGGCGCGGCGGCAACGACCGGGCCGACCGGCACATCGGCGAGGTGAACCGCGGCCTCGGCGGGCAGGAAAGCCACTGCGACATCGATGAATTCACGCATGCGAGCGACATCGTCACCGACCATCGCCAGCTGACTCACCTCGCGGAGAGTCGCCATGACGTTCTCCGGCAGCAGGGAATCCGGGCCGAGCCGGTCGGCGACCGCCGGAATGCTGTCGGCCAGCTCCCGCATCCGGGCCGCCAGTGCATCGCGCCGCGCAACGGCGTCGGTGACCGCCCGATCACCCTCCGGCTGCGGGCCGCCCGGCCACACCCTGGTCCGCGGATCCTCCTGCCCCGGCTGCCCGAGCTGACGGTGCGCATCACGCAGCGCCCGCTGGTAGCGCTCCTCGGCGCGCTGGCGTGGTGACCGGCCGCCCGTTCCGTGCTGCTCCGGTGTCGCGCCGGTCGGCCGGTCCGGGCCGAAGTCGGTGCGGCGGTGGACGATTCGACCGTTGTCGAGGGTGGCGATCTCGATGTGGGTGACCACCACTCCCGGCCGGGCGAGCAGCGGGCGCAGCAGCGGATACTCGGCGTCGAGCTGGGCGCGCGCATTCCCGGGCGAATGCCAGCCGACCACGACGATGCGCGGCGGCTCACCGGCCACGACGCCGACGGTGTCGTCGATGCGACCCGCGCCCTCCTCGGCCAGCGCTTCGCGCTGCATGGCGCGGGCCAGTGCCTCGTCGAGCACCTCCACCTCGGACTCGGCGGCGAGGTAGCGCAGGGCGGCTTCGCGCAGTTCCGCGATGCGCGCCGCCTGCTCGGGATGCGCCCTCCCCAACCGCTCGATGGTGTTCGCCACCTGATCCGGGTACGGGCCCAGCTCCTCGCGGGTGACCGGCAGGCCCGCCATCGCCGCGTTCCTGGCCGCGTCCGCCGCGTTGAATTCCCGGACGGCAGTGGCGTTCTCCGCCGCGAGCCGCTGAGTCACGCGGCGGGCGATCTCGACATCGGTCCTGGGCCCGGGTTCCTCGGGATCCGGGGTCGGCGGCGCGGGCGGCCGCTGCGGTGGTTTCCGGCCGCCACCGTCGGCGGAGGGTTCCGGCCGGGTGTGCGCACTCGAGCCCTCGTCCTGGCTCGCGACCACACCCTGGGCGGCGGGCGGCAGCGCGGGCGGTTCGGTGGGACGGGTCGCGGCCAGCGCCGCGTCCACCCGCGCCAGCTCGGCGTCGGCGGCCTGCTGCCTGCGCGCGGCCCCAGCCAGATCGTCGAGCGCGGCGGCGCGGTCCTGCGGTTCGGCGGTGCGGTAGCGAGCGGTGGCCGCCTCGACCTCTGCACGGGCGGCGTCGAGCTGGGCGAGCGCGGCGCCGCGCTCGCCGAGCAGCCGCGCGATCTCCAGTGGTCGTCGCGCCTGCCGATCCAGTTCCGCGGCCCGCTCGTTGAGCGCGGCGAGCATGTCGAGATCTTCGGCCCGCCCGTGCACCTCGGCGCGCAGTTCGGCCTGCACCTTCGCCAGTTGCCGCGGCGTGAGCCGTTCCTTCTGGTCGATCTTTCCGTCGCGATAGATCTCGTAGACCTTCTCGAAACGCTTGGCCTTGGCCGCCTTTTCCTCGTCGGTGTCGGTCGGCTGAATCGGTTCGGGCAGATCGACGCCGACGGTCCTGGTGAAATCCTGGTTCGGCGTCGGCTGCGGATCGGGCGCGGAGTTGTTCGCGCCGAGCATGCCGAATCCGTCGAGCACCCGGGCGCCGCGCAGCGCCTCGGCCAGCGACTCGAGATCGCCGACCATGTCGAGCAGATGCGCGACGGCCTTGTCGTGTACCGGGAATTCGACATCGGCCAGGCGGGGGTCCACCGCGTCCGCGCCGCGCGACACCGGATCGAACGGGTCGAGCCGATTGATGGTGCGGTAGTACTCGGTGAGCGCATCGATCAGGTTCTCGCGCTCGGCCGGTCTGCGCGCGAGCTTGGCGATCGCCTTGTTCAGCCGCTTCGGATCGGTGCCGGTCCGGTCGGGGCGGTACTTCTTCTCGTCGTTGCGGTAGTTGCGCGGGAAGAGGTCCTTGGGGAAACGGCCGCGCCGCCTGCCCACCCCGAGCCGATCGGCGAGCCGATCCCGCGCGGCGTCGACCACATCGGCATCGATGCCGCGCATGAGCGTCGCGTAGGCGACGAGGTCCTCGACGGCCTGATGCCTGCGGGCCGAGCCGATCTTGTCCAGCACGAAGGCCTTGGCGAGCCGCTCCGGCGTCAGCTCGCCGGGCTCGAGCTTCAGCCGGTCGGCCAGCTGCGCGCGGGCGTCGCCGATGGTGTGGAAGTCATCGATATCCCAGGCGGTGCGGCCGTAGTCGATGAGCGCTTCGATCTGGCTGGCCCTGATCTTGTTCTCCGCGCGGATCTGTTCCATCCGGTCGGACAAGCGCTGCGGGTCGTCGAGCTCGGACTCGGGCACACCCAGCCGCCGCGCGAGTTCCTGGCGCGCGGCCTCGATCTCGGTGCGGGACAGCCCTTCCAGATCGGGCTTCGGCCGCGGGCTCTCTCCTTCGGTCGTTGGCGCGCTCTCGACAACTGGGCGCCACCGTCCGTCCTCGTCGAGCAGGAAGGTCAGGTCCAGCCTGCGGCCGTCCACTACCTCATCGACGTGCCGCACCCGCACGGGCTCGCTGTCACTGACCCGAATGGTGCCGTCGGGCGCGATCTCGGCCACCCGGAACACCACGTCGACCTGACCGTCGCCGACGACCTCGGCGATATTCGGGTGTGCGCGCAGCGCCGCGGCGAGCACATGGGCGTGGTCGAGGTGACCGTCGACCACCATGAGCCGCATCGGTCCGCCGTCCACACCGGGCAGCAGCCCGAGCCCGTCGGCATCCGGAATCAGGAATCCACCGTCGGAGACGATCGAGGAGCGCAGCGCCAGCTCGGTCACCAGCCGCGTGAGCTCGTCGGCGTTGCCGTCGGCACGCACGAATTCGTCTGCCAGTTCGGCGAATCGGGCGATGTCGTCGGTCCGCGCGTACACATTGGCGAGGGCGTCGGCCAGCGCACCGCGCGGATGCGCGTCGAGATAGTGCAGGTCGACCTGCAGCAGCTGGGCCCAGACGGCGCGCTCGTCCTTGATCTGATCGCGGCGCAGCGCGTTCACGAAGTAGCCCGGCTTGCCCTGGTCGATGCCGGGCTGATCGGTGTAGCTGAGGTCGCCCCAGTCGCGACCGGGCTCACCGCCGTTGTTGACCCCCTGCCAGTCCAGCAGCGTCGTCGGCCGGTCGTCGGCGTGCACGATCTCGCGCAGGAAGCGCGTCATCGGGTCGTTGTCGAAGAAGCTGACCTCTTGGCTGAACGGGATGCGCCGGTTCTCCGCGTCGTAGCGCACGGCGGCCTCGGCGAGCCCGGCGAGCGCACCGATCCGCCTGGCCTGCTGATACTGCAGGACCCGCACCGCGCGCAGGGCCGCCTCGCCGTCCAGGCCGGGATCGAGGGCAAGACCCATGTCACGCGCGGCTGCCACGAGCCGGTCCGCCAGCTCCCGGCGACGGTCGGCGGCGTCCGCCAGCTCGTTCAGCAGATCGGCGAAGGCGCCGGTGGCTCCGGTATTCGCCGCCGGGATCGGGGGGTCGGCCTGTGGAAGCTCGTTGGCCGGAACTTGCTGGGCCTCCGGCGTATTCGCCTGCTGCGCCGCGTCGTCGCGCCGCCGCATCTCGTCGATGTCGACGCCGTGTTCCTTGCGCACCGCTTCGGGGTCGGTGTCATCGATCCAGGGCCGGTATTCGGTGCCGTCCATATCGCGGATCGGCTGGAATTCGGCGGCGCGGTCGGGAACGCGGCTGGTCAGGCGGTTCAGGATCGGGATGTACTCGCGGCTCTTCCACATCGTCACGCCCTCTTTGAGGACGCGCGCCGGGTTGAACTTGATCTGGAGTACCTCGCCCTGCCCGCTGTCCTTGGTGAGCGGCAGACCCGCCGAGTATCCGAGCACCGATTGCCCGGCGCCGTCCACGCTGGAGCCGGAGGGATACTTCGGGTTGTAGCCCTTGAAGCCGTCGCGGTAGGCGGTGTTCGCGAGGAACTTCGACTTGGGTTTGTCGAGGGCGCCGGGCGGCTTCTGCGCCGCGTGCGGAGTCTCGACCTCCTTCGGGTTCGTAGCCTTGGGCGCGGTCTCCGATTCCTGCGCGGGCGAATTCTCCTGGCGCAGCACGGGATTCCAGGCACCCGCGCCATCGTCGGTCAGATCGAGATGGAAGGTCAGTCCCTCGAACTCGAACAGATGCTCGCGCTGCTCCGCCGGACGCGGAGCCGGACGTCCCTCGCCTTCGTCGGGTTCATCGGGCAACGGCGCGGGGGTTGGCGGCCGGTTCGGCGGCTTCCCTTGTCCCCCATCGGCATTCGGTTCCATCGGGAACTCGGGCGCCTCGTAGCCGCCGGGTCCACGGCGGTCGGGCCTGCCGTCGGGTCCGAGCCGGAGGTCGTCGGGGTCGGCGCGGTCCGGTTCGGCCCGGTTCATGACCGATTCGACTTCGGCGCTCGCCTTGCGACCGAAGGGCAGTCGGGCCTTTATGCGGCCGAATATGCTCTTGGGCGGTGAGGTTTCGCCGAGATCGGCGGTTCCGTCGGTGAGCTTCTTCCCGGTCCTTTCCGCCAACCCGCTCGGGTCCGTATCCACCCGGGCGTCCACGGCGGACTGGGCGACCGAACTCGGATCCGCATCCGGCTGGACATCGGCGCCGGACTCGGCGACCGAACTCGGATCCACATCCGGCTGGACATCGGCGCCGGACTCGGCGACCGAACTCTGACCCGTATCCGCCCGAGCATCGGCCGCGATGTCCGACCTGAAAACGGGCGATCCCCAATGGAGTCTGCCTCGTTCACTCGGATCGGCCGAGCGAACCATGTCGAAGACGACCTCGGCGTGCTCCGCGCCCACCTGGTCGACATATTTGCGGACGGCGGCGAGCCCGGCCTCCTCGGCGACCCGCGCGGGCGGGCGGGCCTCGGGATTGCGCGACCGCCTGCGCTCGGCTTTGCGATACGCCTTGTCGTAGGCGTCGGTGTAGGCGGCTTCGGCCGCGTCACGCGGAATGAACCGGCCGTCGGCTCGCAGTTCGGGGAACCGCCGGATCTCGTCGGCGAGGGTTCGGCTGAGCCGGTCCCGCGCCTCCCGGCTTTCTCGATCGGGCGTAGGCACACCGTCTTCGTCCGAGGCGACGCCGGCGTCCAGACCGTGGGCGCGATCCCATTCCGCCCCGGCGTACCGGCTCGGCGACAGCCCGTCGATGCGGCCGCCCAGCGCATCGATATTCGCGCGGACCGCCCGCAACCCGGCACGGTACGAGGCCGCCCAGAGCATGTCGTAGGTGATCGCGTCGTTCTTGTAGAGGATCGGCGCGACGATCTTCGCCGCGGCCGAATACGCCTCGTCGAAGGCCCATTCGAGCGCGTCTTCGATCGACCGCCCGCCCTCGCGCGCTTGCTTCGTACCCGCACGGACAGGTCTCGTGCCATCGTTGAGATCTTCGAAGCGGCGATAGTTGTATTCCATCGCGTACGCTTCGGCCAGTCGATCCAAGCTCGCGGCGACGTACTCGTCGCGATTCGTCGTCAGCCGTTCCTGTCGCGCGTCGACACCGAGCGCGCGCTGTTCGGCCGCGACCGCCGCGCGGATCAGAGCACCGATCTGCGTGTGCTGGGCATCGCCGACCTGGATCACCGCGGTGTTGGTGAGCGGCTCGTAACCGAGTGACCGCGCGTCGTCGGCGGCGTCCGGGCGACGAACCGACAGAGCCGGATCGTCGGTGAATCGAATGCCCACGCCGTGGCGCGCCAGTGTTCGGTGCACCCAAGGTCCGATTCGTTCTACCTGGCGGACAAGCTTTTCGACGAGCGAATCGTGCCGGCTGCGCGTCAACTGATCGAGATCGGATCCGGCCGAGTCGTCGGGATCGGTCGAGGCGCCGAGTCGGCGCGCGTCGACCGCCGCCTCGGGCGAGTCCACGACGAACACCGAACCCGAGTCGTCGAGCTGAACGTTCGGGCGGTGCGCCGTCGTGCCGTCGGTGGTCTCCGGCCGCGCTGGATCGCGGCCGACCGCATCGGCGATCTCGCCCTCGATCCGTGCCAGCTCGCCGTCCAACCGCGCATGCCACCGCGACAGGTCGACGAGCACGGCTTCGGCGATATCGCCGTCGCCGAGACCGGGCCGTCGGCTCGCGACACGGCGCAACTCGGCGATGATCGCGTCCTGATCGGAGCCGAGATCGACGGTGTCGGGAATCTGCAGACTCTGCCGAAGACGCCCGGCGGCACGATCGAAATCGAACCGAATCCGCGCCTGTTCCCGCCGGATGTCCGCGTGCTCGCGGAGCAAGCCCTCGACCTGACGCGCCGCCTCCGGAGTGGACGGCACGTACTCGTCCATTCCGTCGGGAACGACGTTGCGCTGCAAATCATCCCATTCACGACCGGCGCTGTCCCGGATACTCGTGCCGTCGGGGGCGAAGTCCGGCGAGTCGAAGAGATCGGTCGCGAGCAGTTTCGCGATGCCCGCCTCGCGGCCGATCTCGCGCAGCCGCGTCTCGGTCAGGCTGTCGTCGCCGCGCCTGGCCGAGTCGATGGCGGCATCGTGCGCGGCGAGGTACTGCTGCTCGAGCGCCATCCGGTAGTCGCGGGCAGGCAACGACTCGGACGGATCTGCTTCTGGCGTACCCAAATCCTGGTGGAACAGGGCCTGCCTGCCGAGCGCGTCCGCCTCGGCGCGCAACCGAGCCTGGACATACGCCTCGCGGTCCATCGCCCGGATACGCGACGGCATCACCTCGAGCTGCCCGTTGCGCACCGCCTCCGCCAACGCCGCCGCCCGCACCACCGCAGCCGCCTGCGCCTGCTGGCCGCGATCACGCGCACCGACGACGACATCCATCGTCAGCCCATCGAAGGCATCGACACCGCCCGACTCGCTAGCGTCGAAACGCACGCCCGCACGCATCTCCGAAAGCAGTTCGATAGCGGCACGGCCGGTTTCGCTCGCACCGAGCACATCCAAGACCTCGGCGAACCCACGATCCGGCGACCCGACGAGCCACCGGCTCAGCCCGTCGGGGGCGGGGCGCGTGGCGACCGGAACCGAGGGCGGGGCATCCGCGGAGCTCGCGCCGCCGGGCGCGGATGTGTTGTCGTCCAGCTCGTGCGACAGCGGGTTGTCCGTGTCGCGCGTGTCCTCGGGCAGCGTGCCGTCGCCGATTTCGGCGGTTCCGTCGGTGAGTTTCCGAGCGATCCGCTCCACCAACCGATCCGGATCGGTGTCGGTCATGGTGGGGAAGTACCTGGCCAGCACGTCGGTGCCGCCGTCGCGACCGGTCAGCGGCACCCGCCAGTTACCCTTGCCGTCGTTTTCCAGGTAGATGTCCACCCGGACCGGGCCGACCCGCACCTGCCTGTTGAGGAACTGCGGGCTCGGCAACGGTTCGCGCACCCGGACGAGCGGCTGCGGAATCCGGCGCGTGTGCATGCGGTAGGCCACCGCGGCCGGATCGGTCTCCGGCAACTGCGGATTGTTCTGCGCCGCAAGGAATCCCACCTCGACCACGTCGGGTTGCAGGAGGACCGGGGTCGATACCCACCGGTTCTCCATCCGGAACGCGAGCCGGGGCTCGTTCCGGTGGAAGAACGCCTCCTCACCCAGCCGGGTGATCCAGTCGGCGAATCCCTCCCTGATCCTGCCCTCGGCCCGGAACCGCAGGTACTCCGAGAGGAATGTGGCGACGGCGTCGGGCAGCGAGGGGTACCGGCGCGCTCCCTCGGCCACGTCGCGGGACAGCTCGACCGTGGACGGGTTGCCGTCGGGTCCCGGCTCGACCGCCAGGTAACGGATGCGATGCCCGTCCCACAGGGCGTCGCGCAGCGCGGGATCGTCGCGGCTCACCTGGTCCAGCGCGTCGAGGTGCTCACCCTTCGGTGCGATGACCAGCAACTCCGGCGTGCTCGACTCCGGCTTGAACCGCAGCACATTCGGGCTCGACCGCGCACCGTCGGGACGCGCTCGCAGCTGGTCCTCGACGACGCGGCGCACCAGCTCGTCGCTCGTCGATTCGGTCGGCGGCGCCGAATCCGCCTCGGGCACAGCGGCGATGCGTGGCGAACCCCAGTGCAGACCGTCCTGTTCTGTCAGGTCGGCCGAACGGATGACGTCGAAGGCGATCCAGGCGCGCTGGGCGCCCACCTTCTCCACATATTTGCGAACCGCGGCGAGCCCCGCCTCCTCGGCGGCCTTGTGCGGCGACGGCGCCTGGGGATCGCGGGCGAGCGCACCCTCGGCCTTGCGGTACGCCTGGTCGTAGGCCGCCGTGTACGCCGCCTCGGCCGGACCGAACGGAATGTAGCGACCCTCGGCCCGCTTCTCGGCGAATCGCCGGATCTCGTCGGTGAAGGTGCGGGCCTGCCGGTCGAGCGCCTGCGGGCTGTCGTCGGCGACCGGCGCGCGCTCCGCTTCCCCCTCGGGCGCGAGATCGGGACGAAGTCCGTGGGCCCGGTCCCATTCCGCCCCGGCGTACTGGGCCGGTGTCAGCCCGTCGATGCGCGTTTCCGAGGTGTCGAGGGCCGCGCGGACGGCCCGCAGACCCGCACGGTAGGCGGCGGCGTTCAGCATGTCCCTGCCCACCGCGCTGTTCTTGCCGTACACCTGCTCGGCGATCTTCCTCGCCTCGGTGAACGCGTCGAGGAAGGCCTGTTCCAGCGGATCGTCTATGCGCCTGCTGCCCTTGGTGCGCCCCGCTCCGACGTGGTACCGGTCGATTCCGGCCGTGGCCGCCTGGAGGCGACGGTGCTGGAAGTCCAGCGCGTACGCCTCGGCCCGGCGGTTCAGCTGGGCCGCGATGTAAGCGTCTCGCTGTAGCGACAACCTGTCCGAAGCCCGACCCGCGCCACGGGCATCCAATTCGGCCGCGACCGCGGCGCGTACCAGCGCCGCCATCTGCGTCTGCGCGCCCTCGTAGAACGGGAGGACGACGGTATTCGTCGCGCGATCGTAGCCCGGCGTCCGCCCGGCGCCCTCCTGCTGCTCGACTACGACGGCCGGATCATCGGCGTAGCGGATCCGCACGCCGTGGCGCGCCAGGGTGTGCGCCACCCAGTCACCGATCTGCCTGCCCCCCTTCGTCAGATCCGCGAGCAGCTTTTCGTTTCGGGAGGCGGCGAGGCTTTCCAGCCTGCTCGTCGGGGCAGCGTCGGGGTCGGCCGGTTCGGCCCGCTGTCCGGACTCGGGAGTTTCCGGCGTGCTCGCGTCCGGTCGGCGCACGAACACCGCACCCGATTCGCCGAGATGGACGCGGGGACGTCGCATCCCCGTGCCGCCGTCCCGGGTCGGTTGCGGCAGGTCTCGACCGACGGCGTCGGCGATCTCGCCCTCGAGCCGTGCCAGCTCGTCGTCCAATCGGGCGTGCCATTGCGACAGCTCGGTGAGCAACGCGTCGGCGAGGGAGCCGTCATCGACGACCGCTCGCTTGCGGGCGATCTTCCGCAGTTCGGCGATGATCGATGCCCGATCGGATCCGAGATCGACGTCGTCGGGAATCCGCATCCGCCCCCTGCGCTGCTCGACCGTCTGATCGAAGGAGAACTGGACGAGCGCCTGCGCCCGCCGGACGTCCGCGTGCTCGCGGATCAGGCCCTCGACCCGACGCGCCGCCTCAGGGGTGGACGGCACGTACTCGTCCGTCCCCTCGGGAACGACGGTGTGCTGCGCGGCATCCCACTCACCAGCGACGATGTCACGGAGACTCGCGCCGCTGTCGGTAAGATGCGGCGAGTCGAACAGGTCGGTCGCCAACAGCGCCGCGATACCCGCCTCGCGGGCGATCGCCCGGAGCCGCTCCGCGTCCGGATCTCCGCCGGGCCGCCGAGCGGCGGCGAGTGCGGATTCGTACGCGGCCAGATACCGCTGCTCCAGCTCGCTCCGGAAGTTGCGATCCACCAGTGATTCGGACGGGCCGACTTCGGGAGTGCCGAACTCCCGGTGGAACAGGGCCTGCCTGCCGAATGCGTCGGCCTCGGCGCGCAACCGGGCCGCGATATAGGCGTCCCGGTCCATCGCCCGGATACGCGACGGCATCACCTCGAGCTGCCCGGTGCGCACCGCCTCCGCCAACGCCGCCGCCCGCACCACCGCGGCCGCCTGCATCTGCTGGCCACGATCACGCGCACCGACGACGGCATCCATCGTCAGCCCATCGAAGGCATCGACACCGCCCGACTCGCTAGCGTCGAAACGCACGCCCGCACGCATCTCGGCGAGCAGTTCGACTGCCGCACGGCCGGTTTCGCTGCCGCGGAGCACCTCCAAGACCTCGGCGTACCGACGATCCGCCGCGGCGGCGCGCCAGGAACTCAGACCATCCGGCTCGGCGTGCGCGGCCACGGGGACCGAGGGAGAAGCGTCGGCAGCCTCGGCTGCGGCGTCCTCCACCTCGGGGTCGGCGGGGCTCGTGCTGTCCTGGACGGACCCGTCGCCGAGCGGCTCGGGTGTCCTGCTCGCGCGCGGGTTACCCCAGTACGCGCCGTCGGACTCGTCCGCGCGAGCGGCCCGCACGACGTCGACGATCAGTTCGGCGTTCTCGATCCCCACCTTGTCGACGTGGCGGCGGATCGCGAGCTCTGCGGCCTCCCTTGCGGCCAACGCCGGTGGCCGCGAGGACTTCTCGCGTGCCAGTGCCCGCTCCGCCTTGCGATACGCGCGGTCGTAGGCATCGGAGTACGTCTCTTCGATCGGGCTGCGCGGTATGCCCGAGCCCTTGCCGTCGGCACGCAGTTCACGCACCTGCTCGAGCTCGGCCACCAGGTCGTGGATGCGCCGCCGCAGCGGAGCGGGCGCGTCCGTGTCGCCGAGCGGCGCGGCCGCGCCCGGGGTGATGCCGTGCGCCCGATACCACTGGTCGGAGAACCGCTGGGTGAAGTTCCGGCCGTCGACTTCGGGCACCAGCTCGTCGAGGTTGTCGCGCACCGCGCGGACGGCGGCTCGATGGGAGGCGGCGTCGAGCAGCTGCCCGGTGATCGCCGAGTCGTTGCGGTAGGCCCGGGCGAGGACGTCACCGGCCTGAGCGAACGCCCGGAGGTAGGCCTTCGCCAACGAGCCCGCCATGGACCCGATCATGTTGTCGTCGGTGAACTGGTTGTTCGCCGCGAATCCCAGCGCCGCGGCATCGGCCTGGTGATCGAGCATCAGGTCGATGTACTCCGCGCGCGACATGCCGAGTCGCGGTATCGGCCCGTGGGGCGAGGAAGCGTGCAGCTCGGCGAGTCGAGCGGCGCGGATCAGCGCGATGGCCCGCTGGCGCGGATTGTCGCCTTCGCGCAGCACCACCGTGTTCGTCGACGGGTCGTAGGACTCCTCCAGTCCCACCTCCACGTGGTCCCGGCTGGCGTGGTACGAGCGCGGTTCGGAGGTGTAGAGCACCCGCACACCGTGGCGCCGCAACGTCTGGGCCGCCCATCGACCGATGTCGTGGCGGTGATCCCCGAGCAGCTCGGCGACCCGATCCGATGCCTTCGCCACCAGTTCCGCCAAATCCGTTCGCGCTGCGTCGTCTTCGGGACCAACCGCGGGCGCGGCGGAATCGGAAGGCCGCGGCGACAGGTCCACATCCGTGTGGTCACCGCCGATGAACACGACGCCGTCCTGGGCCACATGGATCGCGATCGGTTCCTCGACACCGAGATCTCGCCGCACCGCCGCCGCGAGATCGACGCCGAGCGCGCGGCGCCGCTCGGTCAGTTCGCCGTGGCGGGCGGTCAGTTCGGCGAGCACGGCCAAATCGGTCTGGGCACCGTACCTGCGCGGACCGTCCGGGCCGTGCAGCCGCGCCACCACGTCCTGCCGGTCGAGCCTGTCCGCGTCCCCGCGCAGCAGCGAGACATCGCCAAGTCGCGCCGCGACGCGATCCCAATCCGCCTCGACCCGGGCGAGTTCGCGTTCGACGGCGGCGCGCTTCCTGCCGATGTCCTCCAGTGCCCGCGCCGCGTCCCGAGTGGTCGGCGCGTATTCGCGCAACCCGTCCGGTGCGGTGATGCGGTGCTGGGCGTCCCAGAACTCGGCCGCGGCGTCCCGGTGGGCGCGTGCGGGTCCGGAACCGTCCGGTGCGTCGAATTCGCCGCCCGTGAGCAGTGCGTCGACGCCCGCCTGCCGCGCCCGTTCGAGCAGAGCCGGATCGATTTCCGAATCCGGCTCTCGCACGCCGATTTCGGCATCGAAGGCGGCCAGGTAGGTCGCCTCGAGCCGCTGCCGTGCGGTGGGATCGGTGACCGGATTCGCGGCGGTGTCGTATCCGGCCAGTTCGAGTTCGCGATGGAACTCGGCCTGCCTGCCCAGTGCCAGCGCCTCGGCGCGCACACGCGCGGCGATGAAGTCGGCGCGATCCTGGGCACGAACACGCGCGGGTGTCACCTCCAGCAGACCGGTCCGCACGGCGTCGGCGAGCGTCGCGGCGCGGACGATAGCGGCGGCCTGGGCGGGATGGCTGCGATCCCGTGTCCCGACCGACACCTCCATCGTTCTGCCGTCGAACACATCGACGGACCCGTTCGCGTCGAAACGCACGTCGGCGCCGAGGTCGCGCAGCGTCGCCATCGCATCGCGACCGAAGGCACCGAACCCGAGCACCCCTTGTACGTCGTTCGCACCGGGCAGGCTGGGACGCACCGTCCACGACTCCCCCAGCGGCCCGGTGGATTCGGTCCGCGCATCGGCGTCATGGCGGAATTCCGGGCTGCCCGAGGGCGGCGTGAGACGCTGATCGGCCGGCGCGGTGGCGGGCTCGCCGTGCGCTTCCCGCCACGCCCGCTCGTAGAACTCGGCGTTGGTCGGACCGGAGCCCGAGGGGCGGTCCGCCGCGACGTGCGGGCGCAGCGCGTCGAAACCGGCCTGGTTCGCGATGCGGTCCAATTCGTCTGCCGGACCGCCGATCTCGTTCGCCGCGTCCGCGCGCGCCTTCCGGTAGGCGTCGAGGTAGACGTGATCGGCCGCGGTGAGCTCTACCGCGCCACGCAACTGCACGGCCGCGACGATCTCCCAGACGCGAGCCGAGGTCTCCTCGTCGATCTTGCGATCGACGTAATCCCGTCGCTCCGAACGGATCCGGTCACGGGCGTCGACCGCGGCATCCTGCCTGCCCGCGAACTCGGCGTGTATCGCGCCGCTCACGATGGCGCGCATGTGCTCGCCGTCGGTGGCGCCCGCATCGATGACAAGCACCCGCCGCGCGGGGAAGAACTGCGTCGCCCCGCCGGAACTGTGCTCGATCGTGACGCCATGCCGCCGCAGAGTCTCCAGCGCCCACGTGCCGACCGCGCTGTCCGACAATGCCGTCGTGATCGGCTCTATGCGCTGTCTGGTCGCGTCGCCCGCCAGATCCGACTCGGCGACCGCGCGGCCGGAGGACTCGAACACCCGCGGATCGATAGAGTCGACCCGGCGCGCTCGGACCTGGCCGAAGTCGTCGATGCCCAGCGACAGGTGCTCGAACTCGACGGGACCGTCGCGCAGGAGCGTGCGCACGCGCGGATCGGCCGTCGCCGCATTGCGCAGGGCCTGGTGCTGGAAAGGCATCCCCGCGACGACGATCCGGTTCGGTGTGCCCGGAACGTAGACGTAGTGGTCGCCGAGCGGACGCGCGTCCGGAGCGTAGGTGGCCAGCACCTCGCGGGCGGCCAAGGCGGCAAGCGTGTCGACCTCCCGGTCGTAGGCCACCTGCGCGTTCTCGCGCCGCGCGATCAGATCGGTCAGGGACAGCAGATCGTGCTCGGTGCGGCGCAGGTCCGCCAGCCGCTCGGGTGTGGTCGCGGGATCGGCCATCTCGGCACGGACCGGACCGAGACGATCGGCGATCTCCCGGGACAACGAGTCCGCCGGCAGATGCGGACGGATGCCGTACCTTGCTGTGCCGCTGTTGATTTCGTCGGACACCTCGACCAGATCGCGGTGCGCGCGGACACGATCGGCCGCGCTGGTCCGCAATGCCGCGGCCGCGGGCTGTGCCGGTTCGGGTGCGATCTCAGCGTCGTAGAACTGGCCGTGATCGGTGCGGGAACGATCCCACTCGGCTCCGTAGTAGTCGGAGTAGTTCCTGCCGTTCGGCCAGACGTGGGTCTCGATTTCCGCGATGAGCGCTTCGGTCGCCCGTTCGTGTGCCCGACGCGCGATCTCGGCCTCGCTCAGCGGCGTTCCGTCTTCCCCGTGCTCCGGCTGTGCGGCGTACGCGGCGTCGTAGGCGTCCTCGAGGTAGTGCCGATCGCCGAAATAGTCGCCGAGCTGCGGGTCGGCACGGAATTGTCCGGCAAGCCTGATCCACTGTGCCACCGCCGCCGCCTCCTCGGCGACCATGGTGCGGATGAACGTCGCACGGTCCATACCGAGATGGCCCGATTCGCCGCGGATGTACCGCTCGGCGTGGACGGACTCGTGCGCCAGCGACAATGCTTGGCGCACATGGTCGTTGCGGCCGGTGTAGACGGTGGCCGTCAACGACTCGGCGGCGAACCCACCGCTGCGCCGGTCCGCGGCCGCCCGTTCGTATCGCACCCGTACCGACGCGTCGTCCAGCACCCGCAGCACATCCGCGCCGGTCTCGGTACCCCGCAGCAGCGCGCGCACCTGATCGGAATGCGAATCGAGTGAACGACCGACGCGGACATCGATGTCGGCGACAGGGTTCGAATCGGGGTCGGCTCCCAGGGGGTGCACCGCGTTTCCCTGCGGATCGAGCAGGATCGCATAGGTGCCGAGCACTTCCCGCGGCACGATGGGCGGGAACCGCTTCGTGTAGTCCGCACCCGGGTCCCGGGCCACGACGATGCTCGCGCCGTCCTCGTCCCTCTCGTGTCTCAGGACGTACGCGTGCGCGCCGACGCCGTACTCGTCGACCGGACCCGCGTACTCGTCGACCACCAGTGCTGTCGAGCCCTCCGGCATGTCGAGGAGCTGCCGTTGGATCGCCTCGTGATCGGCGAACCGGCGCAGCTGCCCGCCCGCCGCCTCCTGCACTTGGGCGACCGACATGCCATCGAGTCCGACCGGGCCGTCCGGCGGCTCGATCGTCGTGCTGCCGGTCAGGCGCTTGATCAGGCGCAGCGCGAGTTCGGCGCAACGGCCGCGGTTCGCCTCGGCGGTGTGCGAAGCGACAGCGTCGGAAGGCTCGGCGAGCGGCGCGTCCTCGGCGTCCTGAGGCCCGTCGAGGGCATCCGGCGAGTCGTCGTCGGAATGCTCGACGAACTCCGCGTCGTCGACATGCTGATGAATATCGGCATCGGGAAGGGCGGCGACGTCGACCGTGCCGTCGGCCGCCACGCCGTTCGCGTCGTTCCAGTCCCTGGTGTAGACGCCGACGTAGTCGGCGACGCCTCCGTCGGAGGTCCCCAGGTACGCCCGGATGCCCGCCGCACCGAAGTCGAGCGCCGGGTCCCGCATGGGATCACGGAGGTGCCGCGGCCGCAACAACTCGGCCATCCGATTCAGCGCACGGCGCGACATCCCGAGACGTGCGGCATCGCTCGCGCCTTCCAGATCGCCGACCGGAACCACGTGTCCACGGGCCCGCAACTGTTTGACGAACTCGGCCTCGAGCGCGTGCGCACGGCTCTCCTGCCGGACCATCGCGTCGACGTAGTCGCCACGCTCCGTCGTCAGCGGATGCGGTGACAATCCCTCCGCGGCATCACGCAAGTGGGCGGCGGCATGCACCATATCGATGGCCTGCCGCACCTCCGAGGTGCCGTAGCCGAGAACGAGCGTCCTGCGCTCCGGGTAGTAGCGCGGCTCGACGTCCAGTTCGTGCACCACGCGAAGGTTGTTGCGCCGCAGCATGTCATCGGCCCATCGGCCGATCTCGCTGCTCTCCAGCAGACGCTGGACCCGCGCGATCCGATCCGCCGACGTCTCGCCCGCGGAATCACCCGGCATCCCCACCGGTACGGCAGGCTCGTCCTCGGCAGTCCAATTCAACGCATCGTCGACGACGTCCGTGGCGGCGTCGGGACCGAGCGACGTCACCTCGACATTCGCGTCCGGCCCCGGTTCCTCGACCTCGATCAACCGCAGATCCAGATCGGGACGACGCAGCACCGACGCGAGTTCCGGGCGGCGCGCCAAGGCCTCGGCGAGCGCGGCGGCGTGCTCACGTTCGAGCGCGACGACGACCACCCGAGGCGGCGTTCCGTCGAGCAGCGCGACGTGCGGGGTGATCGCCTCGGCCCCGTCGAGTCCGGTCTCCTCGAGTTCGGACGCGAGCACATCCCTTGCCACGGCGGCATTCGCTGCTGTGTCGGCACGGTTGATCAACTCACCCTGGAGGTGGTACTGATCGCCGAGATCGGACAACAACCGAATCTTCAGTTCACGCCCGAGCAACTCGGCGCGCTGTGTCTCCATCGCCGCGTCGGGCAGCATGTCCCGGCCGACATCGGCCCGATCCACACCGAGCCGTTCGGCGAGCTCGGCCAATTCCTGCTCGTTCGCCTCGCGCAGCCTCGGCAGCGTCTCCGCGCGCAGTTCCGGGTCGATGGCATCGATGGTGTCGATGCCGAGACTGCCGGCGAGATCGTTGATCTGGCCGGCCAGCTCCCTCCGACGCCGTTGGGCGACGACCCGCCGCGTCGCGTTCTCGGCGACCTCCGCCTCCGCCTCGGGCGAACTCCACCCGTGCACATCGGAACCGCCGATCATGACGGCGTCCCATGCGTCGCCGTAGTACTCGAGGTAGTTGTTGCCATCCGCCCACCGATAGGTGGCGATGTGGTCCGCGATGGCGGCCGCGCCCGCTTCGCGTGCGCGGGTCAGGATCTCCTCGTCGGTGAGGCCGAGGTCGTCGCGCGACGCCTGCGCGGCCCTCGCGTCGAAGGCCGCGAGGTAACGCTCGGCAGGCCGGCTGTCGTCGTCGACCGCGTAACCGAGCCTGCGTAGCTCCCGGGCGAACTCGAACTCCCGTCCGGCCGCGAGGGCTTCCTCGCGGACCATCGTCGCGACGTACTCGTCCCGGCCCAGCATGCGAATCCGGTTCAGCCGGTTGCTGGTTTCGCCGCCCCAGGCCATCTGCGCGTGCACGCCTTCGTGCACCAGCGTCAGCGCCTGGCTGATGAGATGCCGTTCGGTGACCCGGATTTCGGCAACGACCGATTCCGAGTCGTACGTGCCGTCGGCGAATTCGCTCGTCATCTGGTGCGTGAAGTCGATCGAGACATCGCCGTCCCCGAGAACAGCGAGAATCTCCCTACCCACGCTGGTCAGCTCCAGCAGAGCAGTGACCTGATCGGAGTGTTCGCCGAGCGAAAGGCCGATGCGCATCGGCAGATCGACGGTCGGGTGGCCGGATCCGTCTCTCGCGATGGGGTGCACCGGAACGCCGCGGTCGTCGAACAGGATCATGTGCGTCGAGCCGATATCGGAAGGCAGTCGCGGCGGGAAGCCCCGCACGGTGCCCGCGCCCGCGTCGTACACCACGACGCCGTTCTCCTCGCGCCGGAGCACATAGGCATGAGCACCGACACCGTGCTCGTCCACCGGGCGGGAATAGGCGTCGACGACCAACGCCGAAGACCCCTCCGGCATGTCGAGCAGCGCCCGATCGATCTCCTCGTGACCGGACACCGGACGCAACCGCCCGCCCGCCGCGTCCTGGAGTTCGGCCGCGGTCATTCCGTCCAGCCCGGCAGCCTCCGACGGCAGCCTGATCACCGAACTGCCGGTCAACGCCTTGATCAACCGCAACGACAGTTCCGCGCAACGGCCACGATTGCGCGCGGCCACCGAACGCGACGTGGATTCCGGCGACCGCCCACCGGCCGGACCCGCGTCCGCTCGCTGCGGCGGCGCATCGGAAAGCTGGGCGATGGTGGCGGCGAAATCGCGGGTTTCCGCGCGCAACCTGGCCAGCGTATCGGCGACGCCGCGATCGGTGGCGAGATCGACGGCGGACACCTCGAGCGCACCGGCCCAGTGGGCGAGTTCCGCTGCGCTCAGGTCGAGGTCGGCGGAATCGATCGGCGACCGGACCGCGAGGGCGAGCGCCTCGATCGCGCCCGCGCGCAGCAGTGTTCGAACCCGCTGCTCGGCGATCGCCTCGGTGAGACGCGCGTCGAGCCCTGCGTCGAGGGGCACATTCATCTGGCGAAGCAGCCATGCCCGCGTCAACTCCGGCGACAAGGGTTGCGGGACGAAGGTGTCCGGCGACGGGGGCGCGGGATCGGGTCGTGATCCCGGATCCGAAGCCATTTGCGGAGACGGCGCGACTCGCCGCGCCAGATCGGCCAGCGCCCGCAACGGATCCGGATTGCCGGACAGCGAATCATCCAGCCCGAGAGCGGCGGACAGATCGTCGACGTAATCGGGCTCGGGGTCGGTCAGCGGATCTTGGTCCTGCCGCTCGGGTATCCGCGATTCGTCGAGGAGGCGCCGCAGCGCGGCCATCGGGTCGGCCGGATCGCTCGTGCCCGCTCGCGGCGGCATCCGCCGGTCGAGATCGTCGTTCCGCGCGCCGCTTCCGGCCGCGAGCCCGTGCCCGCGCTCGTCGCCGAGCGGACGTGTGGCGATGCCGTTCTTGTCGTAGAAAATGCCCCAGGTCGCCTTCGCGTCCGGAACCTTGGTGGGATCGAATTCGAACGGATCCGGCTGCCGCAGTGGGTCGTAGACCATGACCTTGTCGGTCGCGGCGTCGTAGTACATGGTGAACGCGTGCGCACCCGGTTCACCGTCGGGAACGCTACCCCGCTGCTGGTTGATGACGATCACGGCGGACTTGCCGCGCATGTACCGCAGCGCATCGGCGATCGCGTGCTGTCCCGTCCGCCTGCGTCCCGGCCCCAGCAGGTTCAACGCGGCGAGGCGTCCTCGCCGCCACAACGGAGTCAGCTGAGCATCGGCGTGGCGCTCGATGACGCGCCAGTCCATGCCGTCCGGGCCGACACTGTCCGGCGCCGGAACAGTGATCGCGGGGTTGCCGGTCACCTCGGCCGCCTTCCACAGCGCCTGCACACCGCAGCCGCCCTCGGTCAGCTCGGGACGCGGCGAAACCGGTTGCGGCGGATCCGATTGCTGCGAATCCGGCTGTGCCGGATCGGCATCCGGCTGGTGCACCGCGGTTCCGGCACGGTCGGCCTCGATATCGGACACCCGGTACATGGCATCGACGGGCACCCCACTCGGCGGCTTCGCCCCCTCGGTCTCCGGCGCGTTCCACTGGTGGTAGAGACCGTTGGTTTCATGGGGCACGAACACCCGGACGCCGTCACCGAAGTGCTTCGACGGCAGAATCGGATCGCCCGGCATGCCGACCAGCGCGATATCGTCGACCAGGTTCGACAACCGGCCCTTACGGCCCGCGGCCGCCGCGACGTCGACACCGTAGCCGCCCGCGATGATCCGGACGGACGGCTTGTTCCCCGCCACCGCCCTGGTCGCGTCGAAGATCGCGATATCGCGCCGCAGCAGCTCCGCCGCCTTCTTCGCGCGCCAGTTCACCATCGCCGATCCCCGACCCGGTGTGTCGTAGCCAAGCCAGGCGATGGATGCCAGCGACTCGCCCGCGCGCAGGCGGCCCGCGGCGGCGGCGTGCCTGGCGGCGGTCGCCTCGAGGACTGCGCCGAGATCCGCCACGGTCGCGTCCCGGCCCGGCACGTGCAACGACACCAGCGTCGCCGTGTTCGGATTGCCGAACGCGACGAGCGCCCTGCCCTTTCCACCGAAGGCGCTCGGATCGTAGGCGAGCAGGCGCACCGGCAGGTTCGGATCGATCCGCGCGGCCCGCAGCTGCGCCCGCCGCAAGTCCGCGACCGTGCGCCGCAAGTCGCGCAGCCGCTGACGTTCCTGGCGGTTCAGGCTGTCGCGTGCGCTGAGATCCGCGATGTCCCGGGCGATCCGCAACCGGTTGGCGGTGTCGGCGGAATGCGAGTCGATGCCGGGCGCTCGGCCGATCACGTCCGGATACGCGCGAATCAGGGTGGCTCGTTCGGCGTCGGTCAGCGCGTTCCACCGCCGGGCGTTCTCGTCCGCCTTCGCCGCGGCCTCGTCGTCGGTGGCGGGATTGGCGTCGGTGTCTCCGAGCAGCAGATCCTGGGCACGCAGGCCCGGTTCCATCCGGTTCAGGATGGCGTCGGCCTCGTCGATCTCCGCCCTGGTCGCCTCGCTGCTGTCGTCCGGTAGGACACGGCGCGGGTCACGAGTGCCGGTGTTGTCGGAGTCCGCGTCGGAGTCCGGGTTGGCGGCGGGGTCCGCGGCAGGTGCGGCGTCCGGATCCAGATCCGGGTCGCGGGCGGGGTTCGGCCGCGTATCGGGGGCGGCGCTCGAACTAGTGTCGGGCTCGGCGTCCGCCCGGTCGCCGTCGGTGGTCGGGCGTGCGCCGCTCGGTGCGGCTTCCGGTCGGCCGGGCGGTGCGGGCGGCAGCAAGAGGGCGGCAGCGGCCGGGTCCACCGCGAGAGCCCCGTCCGGATCGGCCGCATCGTCCGTATCCGGCTGGCGGGAAGTCGAATCCGCCGTGCCGTCCGGCGGTGTCGGCGCCGGGTCGGGCGAAACCAGATCGGCAGGGCCCACCTGCACCTGCTGCTGATCGGCGCTTGCCGCGGCGTCGCCCTCCGCGTCCGCGTGCGATCGGGCTTGCGGCGCTTCGGAATCCGTGACTCGCGCCTGAACCGGTCCGGCCTGGTCCGGCGACGCGCCGGGAACACCGGCCGCCCGGGCCGGGCCCGCGCCGACCTCCGTCCGATCCACGCCCGTCGGCGCGGCGCCGACCGTATCGGGCGGGACGGCGCGGGTGCTGCCGTCCAGCGCGGCGGAACTTCCCCGTGCGTCGGCGGTCCGGGAAGCGTTCGACGCGGGGGCGGACTGCTGCGCCGGAGCAGCGGACGAGGTCGGCGACGAGGACGCCGGCGACGACGCACCGGGGGCGACGTTCGATGCGGTCGGCCCGGCGACCGCGGACGTCGAACCGGGCACGGCCGCACCGGGGGCGCCGACAGCCGTCGGCGCGCCGGGCATCCCGGCCGCGACCGGTCCGGCGTTCACGGGAGCGGCGCCGGGCGCCTGCGCCGCGGGCGACGCTCCGCCGACAGCCGCCCCGGTCGTACCGGTACCGGTCCCCGAATCGGGGACGCCGACGGCTGAAGTCCCCGGCGTCGAGCCGTCGGCTATCGGCCGACCATCCGCAGCTGAATCGCCCTCTGGCACAGCAGAATCCGAAGCAACCGATGCGGGTGAATCCGTGTGTGCCGCGGAATCCGCGCCGCCCGTGGAAACCGAGCCCCCGCCCGCTTGCGCTGAATCGGCGCCCATTTGCGCGGAATCTCCGCTCGGCGCAACCGAATGCGCGCCCGCTGCGGGGGCGCTGCCGTTCTGGGCAGCGGAACCACCGTTCGAGGTGTCCGTATTGCCCTCGTTGGCACCGGAATTCGCATTGCCTTGACCGCCAGGGGCCGCGCTCTGCTGGCCTGCCGCCGAGTCGCCACCGGTCTGACTCGTGGCCGCCGCACCGGAATCGGAAGTGCCTGTGTCTCCGGCATATTGGCCGGCGTCGGCCGACGTGGACGGCCCCGCGGACGCGGATGTGGTGCTCGGAGAACCGGCATCACTACCGCCGTTGGCATTCGCTCCGGCGCCATTCGTTCCAGCGCCGGTGGTCCCGGCTCCATTCGTCCCGCCGCCGTTCGCTCCACCACCGTCGGCGGCGCCGGTGGTACCCGTGCCATCGGCGGTATTCGGTGCGGGAACCGGGGACGTTCCGTCAGCGGCCGGTCCGGATCCGGGCAGAGTGCCGACCCGGACGGGGTCTTGATTGAAGTTCACCGGGCCGTTGTGCTGAGTTGTCCCCCGCGCACCGTAAACACCGCTCGGCCCGGCGCCGGAGACCGCGCCACCCACGAATGAACGCGGATCCCAGTTCCCTGTGGCCCATGCCGCGACGAAAGCGCCGGCCAGACCGGCACCCGCGCCGACGATCGACCCGCCCATGAATCCACGGACGCCGCGGTTGTTCATCAGACTGGGCGCGATCCGGTTCATCGCGCGGTTCAATCCGAAACCCGCGCCACCACCGGCGCCACCGGCCAGCGCGGAGACCCAGGCGTTCTCCCAGATCGCGCCGGTATCCCAACCCTGGCTGTTCAGACCCTCGGCGATGACGATGCCCTGCACCGCCACCTCTTGCGCGGTGCCCTGGAAGACCTCGACGATCGCTTCCTGGACGATCTCGTAGACGAGCTTCGACACCACCTGCTTCGCCGCATCCGACAGGAATGTCCTGGCGAGCATGGCGGCGATCCGGCCCTCCAACCACCTTGCCATCGCGCGAAACACGGCTCGCGTCGCCGCGATGGCCCCGGCCTGCACGGCCCCCGCCCCGGGACCGGCGAAGAAGGACAGGGCCAGCTCCGCCGCCAACCAACCCAGCGAGAAGATCGCGTTCAGGTGATTCGCGTGAACCGCACCCGCGAAATCGTCGACCGAGACCGCAAGGTCGTTGAACGAGTTGCCCATCAACTCGATCGAACCGTGTTGCGGCGTCCCGCCTTTGGGCGTGTCGTCGTGAATCACCGCACGCAGCGAATCGACGATCTGCTGCCCGCCCTCGCCCTGCGGATACGCGTTGACCACCGCCGCGGCGGCGACATCAGCCTCCGCTATCGCCTCATTGAGAATCTCGTCGGCGATCTCCCGCAGGACAGCGGAAACCTTGACCACATCGTCGGGATCGATGCGTGTGATCTCCGAGCCCGCTACCCATTCGAGCCAAGCGAGCTCCGGCGGAATCGCCCAATAACCCATCGAGAGGCCGATTCAGACGTCACCAGGCTTGGCCGGCGACAGTCTCCGTTGGCCCCCTGCCACCACCGTGGTCGTAGCTCTCGACATCGGTGAACGTCATCACCCCGTCGCGTTCCGACGAACCGGGGGGCGCCAGCGAAACCGGCGGCTCCACCGGGATTTCGGCCTCGATATCCGGCATTCCCTCGATCACATCGGACAACTTCGGCAGCCGTGCCTGCTCGTCGAACAGGGGCGCCGCGAGCGCCTTGCTCTTGGCGAACACCTCCTCGGCCGCTTGCTGCGCCATCCGGGTGACCGCCTTGGCGATCTGGTCGTAGCTCAGTTCGTCGACGCGGTCGGAGAAGCGCGTCTCGATGACGACGCCGTTGGCGTTCACCGTCACAGACACCGTCTTGTCGCGCGTGGTCGCGGTCGCCGTCAGCTTGACGCGCTCACGCTGCGCTTCCGCGATATCCCGCATACGGCTGCGGAAGTCCTCCAACAGCCCGGCGATCTCCCCCTCCATACGCCCAGACGTCATGTCACCCACTCCGAACTCCAAGGCGGCGCCCGGAAAGCCCGCCGGCCACCACTGCCGCTGCTAGACCTGCTCGATCAACTGCCGAGCGGCGTCCTCGTTCCGCTCGGCGGCAACCGCCGCCTCGTACTGCCCTTTCGACAGGTTCGCCCAGGACTCGGCCATGGTGCTGGTGCCGTCCACCGCGCCCTGCAGCCGCTCCGTCAGTCCCGGACTCCCGTTGCCCTGAACGTATTTGCTGCCGAAGTTGTCGCTGCCGATCACGGCGAGCAAGGTGCTCAGCTGGTCCTGGACCCGACCTGAGATGCTCTCCAACCGAGCCCGGACCTTGTCGGTCTCGTACCCCGCGGTCCTCAGCTTCTCGGAGTAATTCTCAGTCGTCATCTCGCACCTCTACCCCCGGGTGGTGGACCCACCGCTCGACTACGGTTCGAACTCGTCCGACGATGACAGTCCAGTGCAACTCGTCAGTAACCTTTACATGAACTTGAGACAGCGTGGGAGTGACGCACAGATGCGCAACCACGGACAAGTCGATAGCTTCTGGAACACCTGATGACCTGTCGCACAAAAGCATTGGCACACGCCTCGATTTCCCGGCATCACCGTTCACACCCGGTTCATCGAGGCGTGGGAACACCTTGGCAACCACCGTCGGCGCCTAGCGACCGCCGCCCAGCCGCCACCCGGTCCGTGGCACACCGGTCTGCCCGCGATCGCGAGTGCGATGATCAGCCGATGCGAGTTCTTGTACAACGAGTGACCGCCGCGCAGGTGACCGTCGACGGCGAACTCGTCGGGCGGATCGATCCCGACCCGCAGGGCTTGGTCGCGCTCGTCGGCGTCACTCACGACGACACCGAAGCGACCGCGAAAGCCTTGGCGGACAAGCTGTGGCGACTGCGCATCCTGGACGGCGAGCGTTCCGCCGCGGACCTGAACGCGCCCGTCCTCGTCGTCAGCCAATTCACCCTCTACGCCGACACCGCGAAGGGCCGCCGCCCCTCTTGGTCGGCGGCCGCGCCGGGCCCGGTCGCCGAACCGCTCGTCGACACCTTCGCCGAGGCGCTACGCGCCCTCGGGGCGACCGTCGCGACAGGTCGTTTCGGCGCGCACATGCACATCGATCTCACCAACGACGGCCCCGTCACGCTCCTGCTGGAGGCCTGAGCACGCGGTTCGCACCGAGTTAGCTGACAGCTAGCAGCGAGCCCGATCGTTCTCGGGCGACCGCATCCGATTTGTGGCAGACTTTTCGCGAGAACAGATGCGGCCGAGAGAACGACCGTCTGTGGAAGGTGATGCGGGAGTTGGGTTCGCGATGGATCTGAGTGCTGTCGAACGACAGGTTGCGGTCGATCGCAGTGCGGCCCGAGACCGAACGGTCGAATCCGAACTCCGCCTGGCCACTTCGCTCGTCGAGCTGGCCAAGGCGCTGGTCGCCACGAAGAACGATCCCACCGCGCGCCGGGACCGAACCCTGGAGGCGCCCGCCCCGGCGCAGGAAGCGGTCGGCATCCGGTTGAACTGGCTGGCCGCAGGCATGGTGGAAGCGCGGTTCGCCGGTGAATTGCAAGAGGCGCTGCGGGTCTTCGAACAGGTGACCAGGGCGGCCGGTCGACGCGACCTGGCGACGACGACCATCCGTGGCGCCTGCGCCACGTACCGCCAAGTCGCGCAGACGCATCCGCACGTGGCGGGTATGTGCGCCGACGGACTCGGCAAGTGCGGCGTGTGGCTGGGCAGGTTGGACCAGGACGCGGCCGTCGCCGCCGTCGAGGACGCCGCCCGCATCCGCGCCGAGCTGGCGGCCGCCAACCCCGATCTGGCGGGCAAGTACCTGGCCAGCCTGAGCACGCTGCTGCGCACCCTCATGGTCGGCCGCTCCCGCAAGCAGGCGCTGGCGATGTACCGCGAACGGTATGCCGCGTTCACCTCGACGACCATGTCTATTCGTCTGCGCGCCTGCGGTATTCGCGATCTGGACCTCACACCGAAGTCCTACAACGCGCTCGTCGAACTGGAGTGCCGCACCCTGGAGCAGGCCGGGCGGCTGACCCAGCAGCAGATCGTGCGCAAGTCCTCCGGCGACCTGTCCACGGTTGAGGAGATCAACTGGCGGCTGGCGCTGGTCGGCCTGCGGCCGCTCGCGCCGGGCGAGGATCCGGAGCCGCCGTCGACGCCGGTCGAGATCGGCCCCACCTTCGGCGCACTCGGCGTGCGCTGCCCGGATCGCGACGCGATGACCCAATTGCGCGCCGCCATCATCGAGGCCTACGCCCAAGACGACATCCAGCCTGTCGACAGCGCCACCTATCACAACTCCGACGACGAGGACTGGGAGATCGGCGAGGCCGAGCTCAACACGGCGAGCACGCTCGGCGACGACGTGGTGCTGATCGAGATGTCCTACGGCGGCTGGGTGACCGTGATGAGCCTGAACTGGGAGCTCGCTCCCGTCGGCAAACACCCGCTGGCCCTGCGGCTTTCCCAGCAGTGGCCGGTGGTCAGCGTGACGGCCACCGCGAACATGTCCTACGAGCTGTGCCGCTACGAGCACGGCAAGGCGACCCAGTACGCGGCGCTCGGCCGCCCGGCCGGACCCGCCACGCTCGACGAGCCGCTGGCGCCCTTGGACTTCGGCGTGCTCGCCGCCTACGGCGCCAGCCACGCCACCGAGAACAAACTGCGGTCGGCGTTCGGCAACACGCAATCCTTCGCGAACCTGACCTACCTGCCCGGCGCGGGCATCCGGCAGCTGCGCAAGTCGATGACGCTGATCGACCATGATCACGTGCTGTTTTTCCGCAAAACCGGTCAGAGCTGAAACCCTCTCGGCTGCAATTCATTCCGGGTAGCGTGCCGCGCCTCGCGCGTGGCTCGGATGCCAACTGCGGTTCGCTCCAGCGCGATTCGAGTAGTTCGCTACTCGCGAGTCACCCCTCGCGTGGAACCTAATCTGACTGCATCGTCAGAGTCCACCGCGGAACAGGGTTCACCGCGGAGCGAGATCAACCGCGGTGCGAGGTTCACCGCGGAGCGAGGGAGGTGCGGAACGCGGAACCGCCGAATCCGCAGCACGGCCGAAGGTTTCGGTCAGGCGTGCAGGGCGCGGGTGCAAGGAACGACGTCACCGATCCAGCGGCGGAGCTGGGTATCGTCGGGCGACTCCGGCCAGTACACGAACGTGTCGAAGCCGGTCTCCACGGCGAGATCGACCAGGATGCGGGCCCAGCCCGCGGCGTCGGTGCGAATCGGGTCCTCGCCGCGCAAGCGTACGGCCGAACCGGGAGTGTCGGTGATCGTTCCGACCAGTTGTGCCATGCGGGTGATGTCCGCCGGGGAACGTCCGGCGTCGACGGCGGCCGCGGAGATAGTGTCCTGCGCCCCTTGCCATTTCTCGTACGGCAGATAGTGCGGGATCGGCGCCGCCCAACCGTCGGCGAGCCGTCCGGTCAGCGCGTTGGCCTTCGGTCCGACGCTGCCGAACCAGATCCCGACGGGATGCGCCGGTACGGGCCCGGACTGTACGCCGTGCACAGCGTAGTACGTACCGGCGACGGTGGCCTTGGCGTCCGGCCGCCACATGGCGCGGATGATCTCGGTGGCCTCCTCTAGCGCGCGGAGCGCTTCGGGATTCGTGCGCTCCGGGCCGCCCATCGCCTTGATGGCGGGCCAGAACGCGCCGGCGCCGAGGGCGAGTTCGAACCGTCCGCCGCTGAGCAGATCCAACGTCGCGGCCTGCTTGCCCAGCATCGCGGGTCCGCGCAGCGGCAGGCTCGCCACATCCGGAAACACCCGCAGCCGTTCGGTTTCCGCCAGCACCGTCGCGATCAACGCGAACGTGTCGACGAGCGCGCCGGAGTAGGGGTGATCCTGGATGCCGAGCAGATCGAGACCTTCGGCATCGGCGATTTTGGCCAGCTCCCGAATGCGTTGCAGGTCAGTGGCCTTCGGTGCCAGTTGGATCCCGAAACGCAACGTCACGGCGTGCTCCTTGTCTGCGCGAAGGGTGCGGTCGCCGAGAAAGCGAAACGGCGGCCCCCGATCCTATCGGGAGCCGCCGTGCGAAACTTCGCCCTACTCCGGGCGCGGGGTGAGGATGCGCGGTCCGTCCTCGGTGACCGCGACCGTGTGCTCCCAGTGGGCGGCGCGGCTGCCGTCGAGGGTGACCACGGTCCAGTCGTCGTCGAGCACCTTGGTCTGGGTGGTGCCGAGGGTGAGCATGGGTTCGATGGCCAGCACCGAGCCGACCACGAGCTTCGGGCCCTTGCCCGGCGCGCCCTCGTTGGCGAGGAACGGGTCCATGTGCATCTCGCGGCCGATCGCGTGTCCGCCGTAACCGTCGACGATGCCGTAGGCGCGGCCGTGCAGTTCCTCGACGGCGCGGGTGCCCATCTCGATGGCGTGCGACACATCGGTCAGCCGGTTGTCCGGCAGCATGGCGGCGATGCCCGCCTCCATGGACAGGCGGGTCGCCTCGCTCAACAGCCGATCGGCCTCGATGATCTCGCCGACGCCGAAAGTCCACGCGGAATCGCCGTGCCAGCCGTCCAGGATGGCGCCGCAGTCGATCGAGATCAGGTCGCCCTCGACCAGGATCTCCTCCGCGGTCGGAATCCCGTGCACCACCCGGTCGTTCACCGACGCGCAGATCGAGGCGGGGAAGCCGTGGTAGCCCTTGAAGGAGGGCACGGCGCCCGCGTCGCGGATGGTCTGCTCGGCGACCTCGTCCAGTTCCAGGGTGGAGACCCCGGGCTTGGCGGCCGCACGCACGGCCACCAGGGTGCGGCCGACCACCGCGCCCGCCGCCGCCATGGCGTCCAGCTCACCGGCGGTGCGGAACGGCACCACCTTCTTGCTCTTCTTGCGGCCGAAGACCATGACGGCTCAGCGCTCCCGAGACAGGGACATCAGTGTCCCAGTGCGCGCAGCGCGCGGGCGTTGACCTCGTCCACCTCGCCGACGCCGTCGACCGTGACGACGAGACCGTCGTAGTGCTGTAGCAGCGGCTCGGTCTCCTCGCGGTACACCCGTAGCCGGTTGCGGATCACGTCCTCGTTGTCGTCGGCGCGACCCCGCGCGAGCATCCGCTCGACCACGGTGTCCTCCGCCACGACGAAGCACAGGACGGCGTCCAGCTTCTTGTCCATGTCGCCGAGGATCTTCTCCAGGGCCTCGGCCTGGTCGATGGTGCGCGGGTAGCCGTCGAGCACGAAGCCGTTCGCGGCGTCGGGCTCGTTGACCCGCTGCTCGACCATGCGGTTGGTCACGTCGCTCGGCACCAGATCGCCGGCATCCATGTACTTCTGCGCCTCGCGACCCAGCGGCGTCTGCTGGCCGATGTTCGCGCGGAAGAGATCCCCGGTGGAGATGTGCGGGACGCCCAGCTTCTCCGACAGCAGGACGGCCTGGGTGCCTTTGCCGGCACCCGGCGGACCGAGCAGTACAACTCTCACTTGAGGAACCCTTCGTAATTTCGATTCATCAGCTGGCTTTCGATCTGCTTCACGGTGTCCAGGCCGACGCTCACCATGATCAGCACCGCGGTACCGCCGAACGGGAGGTTCTGGACGCCACCGGTGTTGCCGATATCGAGGAAGAGGTTCGGCAGGACTGCCACCAGACCGAGGTAGATGGAGCCGGGCAGGGTGATGCGGCTCAGGACGAAGTTCAGATAGTCGGCCGTCGGCTTACCGGGACGGTACCCCGGGATGAAGCCACCGAACTTCTTCATCTCGTCGGCGCGTTCCTCCGGGTTGAAGGTGATCGCGACATAGAAGTAGGTGAAGAACACGATCAAGCCGAAGTAGATGGCGATGTACACCGGGTTGCTCGGGTTCACCAGGTACTTCTGAATGATCTCCTGCCACCAACTGGGGTCAGGGTTGTTCTGCGAGGAGGTCAGCTGCGCGATCAGGTTGGGCAGATACAGCAGCGACGAAGCGAAGATCACCGGGATGACACCGGCCTGGTTGACCTTCAGCGGCAGGTAGGTCGAGGAGCCACCGTACATCTTGCGGCCGACCACGCGCTTGGCGTACTGCACCGGAATGCGGCGCTGGCCCTGCTCGACGAAGATCACCGCGACGATGATGGCGAAGGCGGCGGCGCACACCAGGCCGAAGACCAGACCGCCGCGGCTGTCCAGGATGGCCTTGCCCTCGGTGGGGATGCGCGCGGCGATGCCCGCGAAGATCAGCAGGGACATGCCGTTGCCGATGCCGCGCTCGGTGATCTGCTCACCGAACCACATGACGAGCGCCGCGCCGGCGGTCATCACGAGCACGATGATGATCATGCCGAAGATGCTGGTGTCGGCGAGAATGTCCTGCTGGCAGCCCTGGAGCAGCTGGCCACGCGCCGCGAGCGCGACCAGACCGGTCGCCTGCAGCACGGCCAACGCGATCGACAGGTACCGCGTGTACTGCGTCATCTTCGTCTGGCCCGCTTGGCCTTCCTTGCGCAGTTCTTCGAACCGCGGGATGACGACGGTGAGCAGCTGAATGATGATGCTGGCGGTGATGTACGGCATGATGCCGATCGCGAAGACCGACAACTGCAGCAGCGCACCACCGGAGAACAGATTGATGAGCTGGTAGATGCCTGCGTTCTCACCGCCGGAGACCAGGTCGACACATTCCTGGACGGCCTTGTAGTCCACGCCGGGCGACGGCAACGCGGCACCGGCACGGTACAGCGCGACCAACCCCAGCGTGAAGAGAATCTTCCGCCGTAAGTCCGGAGTCCGGAAGGCCGATACGAAGGCGGAAAGCACAGATCCTCCTGGCGCGAACGACATGGTCATGACATGGCTGTTTCAGCTTTGCCCGATTCCCTGGCGGACAGGGGGACGCCGAAAACCATGACGTGGCTTGGCAGACAACAATTGAACTCTAACAGTGGCACCGGACGAGCTCGTCACTCGTCCGGTGCCACCGCTTGTCAGAGTACCGTCAGCCCAGCTCGGTGACAGTGCCACCGGCGGCGGTGATCTTCTCCTTGGCGGCGCCGGTCACCTTGTCGACGGTCACCTGGACCGCGACACCGATCTCGCCGTCGCCGAGAACCTTGACCAGCTGGTTCTTGCGGACCGCGCCCGCGGCGACCAGCTCGGCCTTGCCGATCTCCCCGCCCTGCGGGAACAGCTCGGCGATCTTGCCGACGTTCACGACCTGGTACTCGGTACGGAACCGGTTCGTGAAGCCCTTCAGCTTGGGCAGCCGCATGTGCAGCGGCATCTGCCCGCCCTCGAAGGCGGCGGGGACGTTCTTGCGCGCCTTGGTGCCCTTGGTACCGCGGCCCGCCGTCTTGCCCTTGGAGCCCTCACCGCGACCCACGCGGGTCTTCTCGGTCTTGGCGCCGGGAGCCGGACGCAGGTGGTGCAACTTGATGGTCATGTCAGACCTCCTCAACTGTCACGAGGTGGCGCACGACGTTGATCAGCCCGCGGTTCTGGGCGTTGTCCTCACGCACGACGGACTTGCGGATGCCACGCAGACCGAGGGTCCGCAGGCTGTCGCGCTGATTCTGCTTGGCGCCGATCGAACTCTTGATCTGGGTCACCTTGAGATCTGCCATTGTCAGGCTCCCTGTCCCGCACGCGCACGCAGCATGCCCGCCGGAGCGACGTCCTCGAGGGGCAGGCCACGACGGGCCGCGACCTCTTCCGGACGCTGCAGCTGCTTGAGCGCGGCCACCGTCGCGTGCACGACGTTGATCGCGTTGTCGCTACCGAGCGACTTGGCCAGAATGTCGTGAATGCCAGCGCATTCCAGCACGGCACGAGCCGCGCCACCGGCGATCACACCGGTACCCGGGGAAGCCGGGCGCAGCATGACCACGCCGGCCGCCGCCTCACCCTGAACCGGGTGGGTGATGGTCGAGCCGATCATCGGGACGCGGAAGAAGCCCTTGCGAGCCTCCTCGACACCCTTCTGGATGGCCGCGGGAACTTCCTTGGCCTTGCCGTAGCCGACGCCGACCAGACCGTTGCCGTCACCGACGATCACGAGGGCGGTGAAGCTGAAGCGACGACCACCCTTCACGACCTTGGAGACGCGGTTGATCGCGACGACGCGCTCGAGCTGGTTCTTCTCGGCCGCGTTGTCCCGACGGTCGCCGCCACCGCGACGATCGCCACCGCCGCGACGATCGCCGCGGCCGCCCTCGGGGTTGCTGCCATTCTGTCCGGCGGGTCCGTTTCCGCCGTCACGCCGCTGACGTCCCGGCATCAGACGTTCCTTCCGTTCGCAATCTTCATCATCAGAACTTCAACCCGCCTTCGCGAGCGGCATCGGCCAGTGCGGCGATGCGGCCGTGGTAGTCGTGGCCACCACGGTCGAACACGACGGCCTCGACACCGGCAGCCTTGGCGCGGGCGGCGATCAGCTCGCCGACCTTCTTGCCCTTGGCGGTCTTGTCGCCCTCCACCGCGCGCACGTCGGCCTCGATCGAGGAGGCGGCGGCGATGGTCTTGCCGAGCGAGTCGTCGACCAACTGCGCGTGCAGATGGCGCGAGGAGCGGTTGACCACCAGGCGCGGACGCTCGGTGGTGCCGGCGACCTTCTTGCGCAGGCGGAAGTGACGACGCGTCTTCGACAGACGACGCTGGGTCGAGGAGTCCTTGCCCAGCGGGATGCGCTTGGCCTTCTGGTTTTCGGTTTGCGCCATGATCACTTACCCGTCTTTCCGACCTTGCGGCGAACGACCTCGCCTGCGTAGCGGATGCCCTTGCCCTTGTACGGGTCGGGCTTGCGCAGGCCGTGGATGACCGCCGAAATCTGGCCGACCTTCTGCTTGTCGATTCCGGACACGGAGAACTTGGTGGGCGATTCCACCGCGAAGGTGATGCCCTCGGGAGCCTCGACGGGCACCGGGTGGCTGTAGCCGAGCGCGAACTCGAGGTTCGAGCCCTTGGCCTGCACGCGGTAACCGACGCCGAAGATTTCCATCTTCTTCTCGTAGCCCTTGGTCACGCCCTCGATCATGTTCGAGATCAGCGTGCGGGTCAGGCCGTGCAGCGAGCGGTTGCGGCGCTCGTCGTTCGGGCGGACGACCTCGAGCTGGCCGTCTTCGCCGCGGGCGACGGTGATCGGCTCGGCGACCACGTGCGACAGGGTGCCCTTGGGACCCTTCACCGACACGTTCTGGCCGTCGATGTTCACCTCGACACCGGACGGGATTGCGATGGGCTTCTTACCAATGCGCGACATTGTCCTGACCTCCCTTACCAGACGTAAGCGAGGACTTCGCCGCCCACGCCGCTCTGTGCCGCCTGCTTGTCGGTCAGCAGACCCTGCGACGTGGAGATGATGGCCACGCCGAGGCCGCCCAGGACCTTGGGCAGGTTGGTGGATTTCGCGTACACACGCAGACCGGGCTTGGAGACGCGGCGCACGCCGGCGAGGCTGCGCTCACGGCTCGGGCCGTACTTGAGGTCGACGATGAGCGTCTTGCCCACCTGCGCGTCCTCGGTCCGGTAATCGGCGATGTAACCCTCGCGCTTGAGGATCTCGGCGATGTTCGCCTTGAGCTTCGAGTGCGGAGCCTTCACCTGATCGTGGTACGCCGAGTTGGCGTTGCGCAGACGGGTCAGGAAGTCTGCGATCGGATCAGTCATGGTCATAGTTCGACCTCGACACCTTTCTCGCTGCGGTTCCCATACAGCACCCGCGCGCCCGAGGGCGCGCCGATGGTGGGCCTACAACAATTCGGCTGGTCCGGTCGGCAACTGCCGACCGGCGGGGTACGTATCGCCCGGATCGGTACACATGCGGACATGGGGGTGCCCAGGCAACCGCTCTAGTGTAGGCAATGGTCTGACCAGGACAAAATCGGGGTCGGAGACCCGTCGCGGCACCGGCCATGGCGCAAGCGGGCCATCCGGCTCGCAATCACCTCTAGCCGCGCGATGGCATCGAACGCGCGAAAGCGCGGACTCCGGGAGTCCACGCTTTCGCCTCACCTGGCTGACGCTCAGCGGCAAGCCGGGTTCGGGTGCTGCTGCGTGCTGCCCCACGGACCACACATCAGCAGCTTGAGCAGGCCCAGCGGGAAGTCGAGGGCCGCGGAGCCGGTGCCCGAGGAACCGGAATCGGCGACCGGTGCGGCCTGCGGCGCCACCGGAGCCGGGGCCGCCATCGCGGGCGCGGCACCCGCGCCCAGGATGGCCACGGACGCGGCGGCGACAACGAATTTTGTTGCGAGATGGGTCATTTCATCCTCCATGTGATAGTCCACACGGAAGATCGGCAATCAGAAACGATTGTTACTACAAATTGAGATAACGCCCCGATCCGAAGCTGTTCTTAACATTGCCCGGGCGACAACACCGATCAGGGACCCGAGCCACCCCGCTCGGTTTCAGAGGCGGACATTGCCCTGCGAGTCAGCGGAAGGGGCGGCGGGGTACAGGGCGGTTTGGATCCGAAGTCCGCGTGTCACCGTCCGGACTGGCGAGGCGTCGTTCGAGAGCGGTGAACGCGGTGATCGCTTCGGTGGACTCGAAGGCTCGGTTGCGGCGGCCGATGGTCAGCTGGCGGAGGATTCCGGCTTCCGTCAAGCGCTCGACGGCGGCGTTCGCGGCGGGGAAGCTGCGTCCGGTCAGCGTTGCCGCGGTTGAGACGGTGAGGATCGGGGCGCCGACGAGCTTGCCGAGGAGCAGGTCGAGTGCGGAGTTCGCGCGCACTGGCGCCACTCGTTCCCGCCACGAGCGCTCGAGATCGGCGGCTTTGACTTCGAACGCCGTTGCGTCCTCGGCCGCGCGGGTGCATGCCGCAGCGAAGCGCCCCACCCAGGTGTTCAGATCGTCGATGGCTCGTGTTGATCCCGCAGAACCTATGTGCCGGAAGCGATTCAGGCCGTCGACATAACTGTCGCTCCAAGTGGCGAGCACCAGCGACACCGGCGCGACGACGCGTTCGGCGACACCGCGGCGGCGCAGCACGAGATGGATCAGCGCTCGCCCCGTGCGACCGTTGCCGTCGATGAACGGGTGAATCGTCTCGAACTGGGCGTGCGCGATCGCGGCTTGTGCGACGGCAGGCAAGTCGTCGCTGTTGCAGAAGTCGATCAGATCCTTCATCAGCTCGGGCACGTACTCCGGCGGCGGCGGAACGAATGCGGCCGAGCACGGGTTGAAGGAGCTGCCGCCGATCCAGTTCTGCACGTCACGTAGGCATCCGCCGTGGTGAGCGAGTTTGGTTCCTGCCAGCAACCGACGATGGACCTCGAGCATGACGTCCTCGCCGATCGGCTCGCCGCGACCGACGGCATTGGTGGCCACCGCCATCGCGTCGATATTCGCCAGCACCTCAGTGGCGGTCACATCCGAGGTCTCGCCCTCCAACTGCCGCGCCGCCTCCGCGCGCAAAAGCCGCCGAGCACCGATCTCCAGCCCCTCGATCCTCGACGATGCGACAGCTTCGGCGCGTAGCAGCAATCGAAACAGTGCTTCCGTCTCGACCAGTGCTTTCGCTTCGGTGTCGAGTCGGGCGATGGCGACCTCGGCATCGACGACGTCGGCTGCGGTCTCGCTGGTCAGCACGATGGGGCGGCCGGCCAACGGGTCGGGCAGGTACGCCTCGTACGTGCCCGAGCCGCGGTCTCTGCGAGACAGACCGCCACCGTCCAGGTTTCCGGTCCACTGCCGCCGCACAAGTTTTGCCATCACACCTCCCTTATTTAAGGTTAGCATTCAACCTTTAATAAGGAGCGCGGTAACTATCGCTTTCTGGCAGTGCCGAACGCACAAAGGCACGGACTCGTTCGGAGTCCGTGCCTTTGTTGCGTTGTGCGGGCGCGCTCACGAGGAGCGCGAGCTCACCAGGAGCTCTTGTGCACGCCCGGCAGCTCGCCGCGGTGCGCCATTTCGCGCAGGCACACGCGGCACAGGCCGAACTTGCGGTAGACAGCGTGCGGGCGGCCGCAGCGCTGGCAGCGGGTGTAGGCGCGCACCGCGAACTTCGGCTTGGCGTTGGCCTTGTTGACCAGTGCTTTCTTAGCCATGTGCTCAGTTCTCCTTGAACGGGAAGCCGAGGTGCTTCAGCAGGGCACGGCCTTCTTCGTTGTTGGTCGCGGTGGTCACCACGGTGATGTCCATACCGCGCGGGCGGTCGATCTTGTCCACGTCGATCTCGTGGAACATCGACTGCTCGCTCAGGCCGAACGTGTAGTTGCCGTTGCCGTCGAACTGCTTCGGCGACAGGCCGCGGAAGTCGCGGATACGGGGCAGCGCGATGGAGACCAGGCGGTCCAGGAACTCCCACATGCGGTCGCCGCGCAGGGTGACCTTCGCGCCGATCGGCATGCCCTCACGCAGCTTGAACTGCGCGATGGACTTGGTCGCCTTGCGGATCTGCGGCTTCTGACCGGTGATGAGGGCCAGGTCCTCGACGGCGCCGTTGATCAGCTTGGCGTCGCGGGCGGCGTCGCCGACACCCATGTTCACGACGACCTTCACCACGCCCGGGATCTGCATCACGTTGGCGTAGTTGAACTCGCTGTTCAGCGCGTCCTTGATCTCGGCGCGGTAGCGCTCCTTGAGGCGCGGCTGGGTCTTCTCAGAGGTGGTCATGTCAGATGTCCTTCCCGTTCTTACGGGAGATCCGGACCCGCTTGCCGTTCTCGTCGGTCCGGTAGCCGATGCGGGTCGGCTTGCCGTCGGAGTCGACGACCATCACGTTCGACACGTGGATGGGGGCTTCCTGGGTCACGATGCCGCCCGAGGAGGCGCCGCGCTGGGTGGCGGAGTTCGCGACGTGCTTCTTGATCCGGTTCACGCCCTCGACGAGGACCTTGTTGGTCGCCGGGTAGGCCTGGATGACCTTGCCCTTGGCGCCCTTGTCCTTACCCGAGACGACGAGCACGGTGTCGCCCTTGTGCACCTTCATGTCAGAGCACCTCCGGAGCCAGCGAGACGATCTTCATGAACTTCTTGTCGCGCAGCTCGCGGCCGACCGGGCCGAAGATACGGGTGCCGCGCGGATCGTTGTCCGCCTTGATGAGAACGGCGGCGTTCTCGTCGAACTTGATGTAGGAACCGTCCGGACGACGACGCTCCTTGACGGTGCGCACGACGACGGCCTTCACCACGTCACCACGCTTGACGTTGCCGCCGGGGATGGCGTCCTTCACGGTGGCGACGATGATGTCGCCGATACCGGCATAGCGACGCGACGAACCACCGAGAACGCGGATGCAGAGGATTTCCTTCGCACCCGTGTTGTCGGCGACGCGCAGTCGCGACTCCTGCTGAATCACTTCAGCCTCCTTGACCTGGACGTATACGCACGCCGGATTGCCGACCCGACGGACATGGTCGTGTCACCACCCGAACGCGCGCCTACCAGCGGTTTCGTACGGTCTGAGCAAGAACTCGAGAGCCGACCACTGGGGGTTCGCGGCCAGGATGCGGGCACAGCTCCCGCAGGCAACCGGTCTAGTGTATGGGAATCCCCAGGTCGTTCCCAAATCGGGGCCGCCCGGTGAGGAATCCGTGCCGCCGACCCGCCGCGCCGGTAGCCTCGGCCGAACGAACGTCGCCATCGATCACAACGTGCGGGCGTGGACCGCATCGGGGAGAGGATTCACGTGACATCAACCGGTCGTCGCGCCCAGCTGGACCGTCGCGCCTTCCTGGTCGCGCTCGGGGTCGCCGCTCCCGCCGCGGCGCTGCTCGCGTCCTGCTCGAACGACGGCAACGCGAACACCGTACAGCTGACCGGTGTCGACATGGGCGGCGCCGACCCGCTGATCCGGCCGCAGGACGACCTGTACCGGCACGTCAACGGCGCGTGGCTGCGCGACTACCAGCTACCGCCGGACAAGTCCGAGGTCGGTGCGATCAGCGAGGCGGTCGACCGCACCACCGAACAGCTGCGCGCCATCATCGAGCGCATCCAGAACCCGGAGCCGGGTTCCGAGGCGCAGCAGATCCGGGATCTGTACGACGCCCGGCTCGACCTGGAGGAGATCGAGCGACTCGGCATGAGCCCGCTGGCGGATCTCTTCGCGAAGATCGACGGCGCGGCGACCAAGGCCGAGCTGGCCAAGGTGATGGCCGAGCTGCCGATCGGCGGCCTGATCGGCCTCGGCATCAACATCGACCGCAAGAACTCCAGCGCCTACATTCCCACGATCGGGCAGTCCGGCCTGGTCCTCGGCGAGCAGTACTACCGCAAGCCCGAGTTCGCCACCCAGCTCGCGGGCTACAAGGTCTACCTGGAGAAGATGGCCGCGGGCGCGGGCTTCGCCGATCCGGCGGGGCTGGCGCAGCGGGTGCTCGATCTGGAGACCAGGATCGCCGCCGCGCACTGGGACAACGTGCGCGTGCGCGACACCGACGCCACCTACAACCTGATGAGCTGGACCGAGATGACAGCTCTCGCACCGCAATTCGACTGGGACCAGTGGATGGCGGGTAACACGGACCGGCCGAGGTCGCTGTTCGAGCAGATCGTGGTCAGGCAGCCGTCGTTCGTCACCGCGGCCGGCCAGCTGTGGGCCGAGGTGGACATCGCGCAGTGGCGGGAGTACCTGCGCGTGCACGTCACCAACGCCTACGCGCGTTTCCTGCCCAAGGCCATCGCCGACGCGCGGTTCGAGTTCGTCGGCAAGGTGCTCGGCGGTCTGGAGGAGCGGCCCGAGCTGTGGAAGTCGGCGGTGGGCGTGGTGGACGACAACCTCGGCGAGCAGCTCGGCAAGCTGTACGTGGACGAGCACTTCCCGCCGGAAGCGAAGAAGCGCGCTCAGGAGATGGTCGACGACCTGATGGCCGCCTACCGGGACGACTTCACGAAGTCGTCCTGGATGTCGCAGCCCACCCGGGAGGCCGCGCTGGCCAAGCTCGCCAAGATCACGGTCAAGATCGGCTATCCGGACAAGTGGGTCGACTACTCGGAGCTGAAGATCACCAGGGGCAAGCTGATCGAGTCGCTGCGCGCGGTCAACGCCTTCGAGGTCAAGCGGGCGTTCGACCGGCTCGGCACCCCGGTCGACAAGGAGGAGTGGGCGATGTCGCCGCAGACGGTGAACGCCTACTACTCCCCCACCAACAACGAGATCGCTTTTCCCGCAGCGTATTTGCAGCCGCCGAACTTCGACAAGGACGCGACCACCGCGGTGAACTACGGCGCGGTCGGCGCGACCATCGGCCACGAGATCGGTCACGGCTTCGACGACCAGGGCGCCAAGTACGACGGCGACGGCAACCGCCGCGACTGGTGGACCCCGGAGGATCTGGCCGCGTTCAAGACCAAGACCGATCAGATCATCGCGCAGTACGACGGTCTGGTGCCCGAGGGTCTGGACCCCAAGTACAAGGTGGACGGCAAGCTGACGGTCGGCGAGAACCTGGCCGACCTGCGCGGCCTGCAGATCGCACTGGCCGCCTACCGGATCGCCGCGGAACGCGAGGGCGTCGCGCCCGACTACCGCGAGATGTTCTTCTCGCACGCGCGCACCTGGCGGGAGAAGCAAACCGAAGAGGCCGCCATCTCCCGTCTCCAGGACACGCACGCCCCCAACGAATTCCGCTGCAACCAGGTGGTGCGCAACATCGCGGAGTTCTACACCACCTTCGAGGTGAAGGAAGGCGACGAGCTGTTCCTGCCGCCGGACCAGCGGGTCAGTCTGTAGGACGGCCGGAAGTTTGCCGTCGACGGCGTCAGCGCGTGCCCGATCGCGGCGCGAGTAAGCCGTCGACGAGGGCGCGCAGGCCATCGGCGTAGGTGTCGGTGGCGCTGAGGGCGGCCCACCGCGGGCCGAGTTCGGCTAGGCGCGGCAGCGTTTCGGGGTCGAGGTCGGCGAAGACCTGATCGCGGTAGGTGGGCCGCTGGTCGGCGGCGCGCCGAACGGCGTTGCCGCGGATCAGGATTTCGCCCGCGGTGTAGTGCCAGATGGCGCGGTAGGCGTGCGCCGCGCGGTCGAGGGTGAGGCCCGCGGCGACGGCGGCGTCGATGATGTTTTCGCTGACCCACAGCGCGGACAGGCCGAACAGATCGCCCTCGGTGAGCACCTCGACGATCCACGGCCGAGCGGCGAGCACGTCGTGCATCGCGGTGGCGGCGACCAGGATTCGCTGTTTCGGGTCATCGGGGAGGTCCGGCCAGGTGACCTGGTCGGCGTAGTCGTTCAGCAACATGCGCAGCAGGTCGTCCTTGTCGCGCACGTGGTGGTAGAGCGCCATCGGCGTGCAGCCGAGTTCGGTGGCGAGTCTGCGCATCGTCAGCTTCTCGACGCCTTCCGCGTCGAGCACCTTGTGCGCGGCCGCGACGATCTCCGCGCGGGAGATGCGGGCGGGTCGGCCGGTGCGGCGGTCCGACGGTGCGCGTCCGACGGATCGCGCACGCTCGCCCGACGACTCGATGTCGGCCGTCTCCCTCCGCTTGCCCGACTCGTCGCCGGTTGCCTGCGCAGGCTCGCCCGACGGCTCGTTGCGGGGCGCCTGCACACGCGCACCCGACGGCTTGCGTCGTCCTGCGGTGGCGCGCTCGCCGGACGGTTCGCGCTGCGAAGACGAAGGGGGCATGGGTTCCATCTTCGCCCACGGCGGCAGAACGCGGGCCTGGGGTGCGCCGTGCGACAAAGGCGTCGGCGCGGTGCGCAGCTCGCCCACTACGCGACGAAGGTGTGGACAGAGATGCGCCGCGCGGTTAGTTTTTATACGTGTATAAAAACTCGAATCAGCGACCGGGCGTGGCGTTGACGGCGGTCGCTGTCGCGCAGTTCATGGTCGCGTTGGACATGGCGGTGGTGAATGTGGCGCTGCCCGCGATCCGGGCCGAGCTCGGGTTCGCGCCGCTCGATCTGGCGTGGGTGGTCCACGTCTACGCCCTGACTTTCGGCGGTTTTCTGCTGCTCGGCGGCAAGTCCGCCGATGTGTTCGGGCGGCGCAGGCTCTTCCTCGGTGGTCTCGTCGTCTTCGGAATCGCTTCGTTGGCAGGCGGTTTCGCGCAGGCGCCGTGGGAACTGGTCGCGGTGAGGGCGATTCAGGGCCTCGCCGCCGCGGCGGTCGCACCCGCCGCACTCGCGACGCTCACCACCACCTTCGCCGAAGGGCCCGCCAGGGTTCGGGCGCTCGGTGTGTGGGGTGCGGTGAACGCGGCGGGCGGTGCGATGGGCGTGCTGGTCGGCGGGCTGCTCACCGAATATCTGAGCTGGCGCTGGGTGATGTTGATCAACGTGCCGATCGTGGTCGTCGCGGTGGGCGCGGTGCTGGCGGGCGTCGCGCCCGGCGCGGCGGGCGGTGCGGCGAAACGGCTGGACATGGTCGGCGCGGTGCTGGCCACCGGCGGTGTCGGTCTGCTGGTGCTCGGCGTGATCGGCACCGAGCGCCACGGCTGGCTCTCGGCGACCACCGGCGCGACGTTGGCGGTCGCGGCGGTGGCGCTCGCCGCGTTCGTCGGCTGGGAAGCGCGGGCGGCGGATCCGCTGCTGCGCATCGGGTTGTTCGCCAATCGCTGGGTGAGCGGCGCGAATCTGTTCGTATTCCTAGCCAGCGCAGGGCAATTCGCGGCCTTCTACCTGATGTCGCTGTACCTCCAGCAGGTGCTCGGGATGAGGGCGGGAGTGGCGGGCGCGGCGTTCGTGCCGTTCTCGCTCGCGGTGATCGCGGGCACCGTGGCGGCCGCCAAGCTCGGCGCGCGTCGGTCGCCGCGCGGCGCGCTGGTCGCGGGCGGTGCGATCACGGCCGTCGGCATCGGATGGTTCGCGCTGATCAGTCCGGACGGCAACTTCCTCGCCGATGTGCTCGGTCCGTCGCTGATCGGCGGGTTCGGACTCGGATTGTGCCTCGCGCCGGTCGCGACCGCGGCGACGATGGGCGTCGCGCGCACCGAAGCCGGAATGGCCTCGGGAGTCTTCAACAGCGCGCGGCAGCTGGGCGGCAGCATCGGCGTCGCCGCGCTGGCCACGCTTGCCGCCACCCGCACCGGCAACCGGATGGACCCGGTCGGCCTCAACGAGGGCTACGCGCTCGGTCTGACCGTGGCCGCCCTGCTCTTCGTGACGGCGGCGATGGTAGCGGCCTTCGCGCTACCCCGGAACGACCGAGCGACGAGCCCGCGGGACTTCGAAAACCCACTCTCGGAAGAGCTTTCCGAGTCGAACCGATGAAAGGAAAATCCATGACACCGATCGACCTGTTCGCCCGCGCCCTCCGATTCCACCCCGACGGCAACGTCGAGGTCGGCCCCCGCCGCATGGCCGACGACTCCGGCGGCTGGCAGCTGGCCGCCTTCCAGGTGGAAACCGACGCCGACGTGCACGCCGACCACTGGGAGATCCACCCGTCCAGCGCGGAAGCCGTCTGCTGCCTCTCCGGTGGTTCCGTCTCTACCTGCGCCCGGAGCACCCTGGCGATCCCGAAACCGTGGTTCCCCTGCGCGCGGGCGCCGCCTTCGTCGTTCCGCGAAACCGTTGGCACCGCATCGAACTCGATCGACCCTCGACCGTCATGTCCATCGGTCTGCGTGGCGGAACCCGTCAGGAGCGCGTCACCCCGTGACGCCGACGCCCTGCTTCGACCACTCCTTGGCGAGCCGGAGCAGATCGCGCAGGCCCGTAGTGCGGTCGTCGGCTCTGATCAATTCCGGGGCAGCGGTGTGGATGCCGTCGCGTGCGCGCGGCGGCATACCGGAAGTTTTCGCCCGTACGGCGTGCGCGATTCGCCTCGCGTAGGCATCCATGCCCGGCTCGTCCGACGACGCGGGCTCGTACGGGCGCAGGTGCATCAGCGCGTCCTGGATCTCGACCGTCATCCGGTACAGCCGCGACATCGGCTCGCCGCGATGCGAATCGTCGGGCAGCAACACGATTTCCGGGACGGCAGCGGTGAGATCGCGCCACAGCGGACGCAACCGCCTGCACGCACGGCCGTCGCGATCGAACCCGCTGCGCACCAGCACCGCACTCAGCAGCGGGATCGCGATCAACGCCGTCACCACCGCAAGCATCACGAAAGTAGTTACGGCCCATGGTAAGCCGGGCTCGATGGTCCGCATGCCCGCGATGATGCGGAGCGCCCCGACGCCCGAGGCGAAGCAGCAGTACAGCCCGAAGGCGAGCAGAGCGAAGTATGCCCAACGCTCCCGCGGCGTCGGATCAGGTGTGCGCAGTTCCCTCACGCACGCCCTGGCGATCAGCGCTCCGCAACTGATGGCGACGAAACTGCCCGCCGTCCAGATCACCCTGTTCTGGGCGGCGGGGGTGCCGAGCGGCCAGCCGAGCAGGTCGACCAGCGCGGGACCCAGCAGGATGACCGCGCCGGTCGCGGCACCGACCCTGTTGTACCTCCGCTGCCGGGATCGCAGCGTCTCGGCGTCCATACCGTCGAGCAGCCTGGCGAACCCGTACGCGTAGGCCAGCGTCATGGCGCCGACTCCGAGAAACAACCGCTCCCCCAGATCGCGCATGCCCAGCACGCTCGCGATCTCGTACAGCACTATCGCCGCCAGGTCCCAGCTCAACGTCGCGTTGATCAGCCGATCGATCAGCAACTCGTTCACCAGGAACCAGCGCCCCCCGACGATCGCGGCGAGGAACACGGTCACCGCCGCCACGACAACGAGCGGCACAGTACTCACGCCAGCACTTTAATCCGCCAGCAGCCGGAAGCGATTCGCCTGGTCGACTAGCGAACGAGGTCGGCGAAGCCGATTTCGCCGACGACGACATGCTCGAGCTCGAGGAACCCTTCCCGGTGCAGCCGGTGCAGGCGGTACTCCCCCGCGTGCGCGTCGAGACGGAATTCGCGCACCTCTTCGATCTCGTACTTGGTGTCGAGTGAAATCACCAGGTACAGCGGGATTCCTACCCGGGCGTACTGCGCTTTCTTGTCGAGCAGGTCTTCGGCCGCCGTCGAAGGCGCCGACACCTCGACCACGATCAGGGCGTCGGCGGCCTCTGGTTTCGCGCCGCGTTCGGGTAGGCAGCGGTAGACGGTGACGTCCGGTCGACGGAAGGTGAACTTCGGCACCCGCCACAGCACCACGTCGATATCGGTCTCGGCCCGAATGCACGGCTCGGTGCTCGGCAGTTGCTCCATGGCGCTCGCTAGCCTGCGCGCGACCCGATTGTGTTCGGGCGCCGGTGACTCGCAAACGATCACGTGCCCGTGCACCACCTCGATCTCGCGGGCGATGTTCTCCGGCAGCCGACGGTACTGCTCTTCGGTCATCTCGTGCGGCAGCCGCTCCGGCAGCTCCGTGGTCATGGCAGCAACGTACCGAGCCGAAGCGGCGGCATATCTATCCGACCAGGGGCGGACGCGAGATATGGATAGGTTAGGCTTGGCTGACTTGTTCTGGTGGCTCGGTGAGGGCCGGTCGAGGAGTTCCTCGGTGAAGGAGGGTTCAACGATGAGGTCTGTTCGAGCGTCCCGCGGGTGGGCGCGGGCGGCGGTGGCCGTGCTGGCCGGCGCCATGGCCCTCGGCGTCACCGCATGCGGCTCGTCGAGCGACGCGACGGGCGGGGACGGCGAGTCGATCACCGTCAGCCACGTCAGGGGCGAGACCACCATCACCGGGGTCCCGGAGAAGATCGTCGTGCTGGGCAACCAGTGGCTCGACACCAGCCTCGCGCTCGGCGTGACGCCCGCCGCCTACATCGACAACGTCGCCGTGCTCGGCAAGAGCGCGCCGCCGTGGCAGCCGAAGCTGGGCGAGTCCGCGAAGCCGCTGAACACCACGGGTAATTTGGCCGAGCAGGTCGCGGCGCTGGAACCGGACCTGATCCTGGCCGACTCCTTCATCGCCGACCAGAAGAACTACGACGAGTTCTCCAAGGTCGCGCCGACCCTGCCCGGCTTGAGCAAGGAAATCATCACGCCCTGGCAGGATCTGGTGACCACGCTCGGCAAGGTGCTGCACAAGCAGGACGAGGCCGCCAAGCTGGTCGCGGGAGTCAACGACAAGATCGCGGGCATCACCGCGGCCAACCCCGGCCTGCGGGGCAAGACCTTCGCGAGCACCTGGCTGGCCAGCATGACCCAGCTGATGGTTCTCAACGACCCGAACGACGGCTCGGCCAAGGTGTTCGCCCAGCTCGGCCTCGGCATCCCGAAGAACCTCGTCGACCTGCCCGCCAACCAGGGCCGCGTCGCCCTGTCGCCGGAGCGTATCAACGAGCTGACCGCCGACCTGCTGCTCGCCGGTTACTCGACCGGTATGGACGAGAAGTGGCGCCAGCTGCCCGGTTACGCGGAATTGCCCGCGGTACGGAAGGACTCGGTCGTCTTCCTCACCACGCAGGAGATCACCGCGGTCAACCAGCCGACCGTACTGTCCACCCCGTACATCCTGGACAAGCTGTCGCCCGCGCTGGCCAACGCCGCGAAGTAAGCGAAAACGCGAGAAGTAATAGGAGTTTCCCGGTGTCCGCCGTCACGTATCCCGACCAGACCCGGTTCGCCCTGCGCGACGGCGTCACCTGCGTCACCGTGCCAACGGGCGCGGTGCTGCTGAACCCGCCCAACAACCAGAAGCTCACCAACCTCGGCGCCGCCCAGGTGCAGGCGCTGAAGACGCTGAACCAGGGCCCGTCCACGCTCGGTGAGATGGCCGGTCCCGGCGGCGGTGCCGATGTCGGCGAGCTGGTCGAGCGGCTGACCGACGGCGGCTGGCTCTCGGTCACCGTGCGCGACGGTGGCCGGGATCTCTACACGATCCGGCCGTTCGCCAACCCGCCCGCCCGGCCGAAGACGGCGTTGCCCTGGTCGGCGACCCTGTCGAAATTCGCGGTGCTGCACCGTGACTCGGAGGGCTTCGTGCTGGAGCATCCGCTGGCCTGGTGCGATCTGCGCATCCACGACCCGCGTCTGCTCGCCCTGCTGGACGGGCCCGGCGCGGCCGATTCCACGCTGCCGGTCGCGATCAAGTCCCAGCTCGCCGACGATCTGCACTGGTGCGGTTTCCTGGTGGCCGATCCGGTGGCCGAGGAGCGCGAGTTCACCACCCGCAGCTGGAGCGCGCCGGACCTGTGGTTCCACCGCCGCAGCACGCTCGGCCCGCGCACCATCACTTGGGAGCACTTCGGTCCGACCAAGTGGGGCAAGCCGTCCTTCCCGCAGCCGCCCGCGCGCAAGCCGAACTACCCCGGTGAGCCCGTCCAGCTGGCGAAACCCGACCTGGACAAGCTGCGCATCGCCGATCCCAGCCTCACCGACGTGCTCGAAGACCGGGTCTCCTGCCGCGATTTCGACGACGCCGCGCCGATGACGGTCGATCAGCTCGCCGAGCTGCTCTACCGCACCGCGCGCACCCGTTCGGTCCGGCAGGTCGCCGAGGGCGAGGAGCTCACTTCGCGCCCGTATCCGTCGGGCGGCAGCGTGTACGAGCTGGAGCTGTACCCGATCGTGCGCAACGTCGCGGGCCTGGAACCCGGGATGTACCACTACGATTCGTTCGACCACGTGCTGCGTCCGGTCGCTCCCGCCGACTCGCCCGCCGTGCAGAAGCTGATCCGCTCCACCTCGGCGACCCTGGTCGACGGCGGCGAACCGCAGCTGGTGCTGTTGATGGCCGCGCGCTCCGGGCGGGTCATGTGGACCTACGAGCAGGTCGCCTACGCGAGCATCCTCAAGCACGTCGGCGTGCTCATGCAGACGGTGTACCTCGCGGCCACCGCGATGGGTCTCGGCGCGTGCGCGCAGGGTTTCAGCGACACCGCCGCGTTCGTGTCCGCCGCCGGCGTGAACGAGCTGGAGGAGTGCAACGTGGGCAGCGTCATCGTCGGTTCGCCCGCGCGGGCTCGCTGACGGCGCCCGGCCAGGCCTTGGCCAGCTCGAGCAGGTGCCCGAGTTCGGCGTCCAAATCCTGGCCCGCGTACCGGTTTTCCCGCGCCGCCCGTTCCACGGACGGCGCGGCCCCGGCCGCCTTGGCGTCGACGGCTTGCGCGATCCGACGCGCGTAGGCCGCGATGCCGAGCTCACCGGAATCGCTCCCCGGCATGTACATCCGCAGATGTTGGAGCGCGTCCCTGGTCTCGACGACCATGCGGTACAGGCGCGAGTCCGGTTCGGTAATCCGCCCGGCCGCGGGACGCAGCACGACTTCCGGAACGGCGGCCGTGAGGTCCCGCCAGAGCGGGTGCAAGGTGCGTAACTGCCGCCCGGTGTAATCCAGTCCGCTGCGCGCACCGAGGGCTCGAACCAGCGGAACGGCCGTGAGCATGGCGACGAACAGGTAGACCAGGCACGAGGTCACGGTCCACTTGGTCGGATAGGCGACGCCGTCGAACACCGACGTCGCGGCGGCGAAAAGGGCTGCCACGCACCAGTAGGCGGCGGTGACCAGCAGCGCCGAGTAGGCGATGCGCTCCAGCCGCGAACGGGTGCGCGGCATCTCGCGCAGGCACGCGCGCACGGTGCGCACCCCGGCCGCGGCCATCGGCAGTTGGAAGATCGCGACCCAGAGCGCGGTCCGCCACCACGTCGCGGGCGCGGCCAAACCCTCGCCGGCCAACAGCGCGACCGAGCCGCTCACCGCGAGCACGTCGTAGGCCCACTGCCTGCGGCGAACCGCCGCAGGCTCCGCGCCGTCGAACAGCTCGGCAAGCCCGTACACGCTGGCCAACGCCAGCGCACCGCAGACGAGGAAGACCTTGCTCGCGTAACCGTCGGCCGCGAGATCGGTGTCCAGGAGCGCCGAGAACACGCACACCGCGCTGAAAGTCGACGCGCGGTTGATGAGCCGGTCGGCGCGCGTGTCGTTCACCAACATCCAGCGGCCGAGGGTGACCAGCGCCTGGAGCAGGAACACCGGCACCATCAACCACATCGGCGCCGCGCCGCTCACGCCGAACACTCCGGGGTACGCGGCATCGTGAACGCGCCCCTGTCGAGCCGACTCCCGTTCACGGCATCGACGACCGGACGACATCCGCGCGGAGGGCGGGCCATTCGCGAGCCAGTTCCAGCAGCATCCGCAGTTCCACGGCCCCCTGCCCTTCGCCAGGTGTGAATCCGCTGCCCATATCGGTGGCGGGAAGAACCGACCGCAGCGTCGCAAGCTTCTCAGTGGCGGCGCGAGCCGAGTCGGGACCCTGTTTTCCGAGGTGGAGCAGCGCGTCCGAGATCTCGACCATCATGCGGTAACGCCGCGCGATCGAGTCCGCCTGCGGGAGTTGCTGACCGAGCACCACTCCCGGCACCGCCGTCGTGAGGTCGAGCCACATCGGACGCAACCGGCGGCAGTCGCGACCGGCGCTGTCCAATCCCAGTCGTTCGAGGACCACGGTGACCAGTGGCACCGCCAGGAGCACGGCGTAGAGCAGCAGACAGACGAACGCGCCGATACCGCCGCCCGCACTCGGCTCGGCGGGCGGCCTGCCCGCGACGATGTCGACCACCGCGACGACGGTCAGTACGCCGGAGGTGCAGGCGAGCAGCAGCAGGCTGGTGTAGGTCAGTCTTTCCTGCACGGTGCCGACAAACCCGCGCAGCTCGCGCACGCACGCCCTGGCGATCAGCACCACGGACGCCGCGATCATGACGTCGGATCCCACCCAGAGCACCGCGGGCCAGTCGACGATCCGATCGATGGACAGCGCGCCGCCGATCGGCGACACGGCGACCAGGGCGACGCCCGATGCCGCCACGGCGACCACGTGGTAGGTCCGCAGTCGGCGCGGCGCGTTCTCGGTGTCGCCGCTGTCGAGCAGCCGGGCCAACGCGTAGACGTTGGCCATCGCGAGCAACCCGCTGGTGATGAACATCAGCGGCGCGAAGTCGGAGAACCCGAGCCAGACGGCACCGCCGTACGCCAACACCCCGCCGACGCTCCAGGTCAACGCGCGGTTGAGCAGCCGGTCGATCATGGTGTCGCGCAGCAGAACCCACCGTGCGCCGATGATCGCGGTCGTGACCACGAGGATCGGAACGAGGATCGAGGTGGAGGTCGAGGTCATCGCCACCGACCGTACCGCCAGGTCGGAGGCGCGCCAACCGGCCGCGGCGGGCGCCCGGTCGGCCGATCGGAGACCGGCCGACCGGTGCGCGTCAGTTCTGCGCCGCCCAGGAACTTTGAAGCGCGGCGAGGGCGTCCTGGTCGAGGCCGGACACCGACATCGCCTCGTGCCGGTGCTCGTCCTCGTTCTCGGCGGGCGGGTTCGCCGCGGCCTCGTCCACCGCGGCGGCCAGCTCGGCGATGGTGAAGTACTCGAACACGAGCTGCGGGGTCAGCGGCAGACCCGCCTCGCCCGCGCGGGCCGCCCACTGGATGGCGATGACGCTGTCGCCACCGAGGCCGAAGAAGCCGTCGTCGCGGCCGACGTCGGTGATCTCCAGCAGCTCCTCCAGGATGGCGATGAGCGTGCGCTCGGTATCGGTCTGCGGCGCTTCGCTTTCGCCACCGGTGGAGCGGGCGGACGCGGGCGTCATGTGCACGATCGACCGGGCTTTGTCCCATTCGGCGGGCAGCACGTCCAGCTCGGTGAGCGCCCGGTCCGGCTGCTCGGCGAAGGCCTCGAACACCTTGGCCAGCACGTCGGCGAAGATCTCGCCGGTCGCGGCCTCGTACAGGTCCGGGTTGACCACGACGCGCGCGATCAGGTCGCCGGTGATGTCCACGGTGTAGTCGAAATGAAAGTCCATGAACGACACGTCGTAGAACTTGGCGATGCCCTTCAGCGTCGTCGCGCCGTCCTCGCTGAACGCGACCGGCGCCTGCCGGTGCCGGAAGTGCATCATCACCTGGAACAGCGGGTTGCGGGCCAGCGAGCGCGCCGGGTTGATGGTCTCCACGAGCCGCTCGAAGGGCACACCCTGCTTGCTGATCGCGTCCAGCGCCGAATCGCGCACTCGGTCCAGGACGATTCGCGGGGTCGGGTTGCCCGAGACGTCGTTGCGCAGCACGACGACGTTGGCGAACAGGCCGATCAGGTCGTCGGTCGCCTCGCCGATGCGGTTGGCGACCGCGGCGCCGATGGCCAGATCGTCGCCCGCGCCCAGCGCGTTCAGCACCACCGCGCTGACGGCCTGGCACAGCATGAACTCGGTGGCCCCTGCCTCCTCGGCCCTTGCCCTGGCCTTCTCCCAGATCGCGGCGGGCACGGCGCGCGCGGTGCCGATGCCGTTGCGGCCCAGCACCTGCGGACGCGGGCGGTCGTGTCCGACGGCGATCTCGTCCGGCAACCCGGCCAGCGCCTCGCGCCAGTAGTCCAGCTGCGCCTGACCGGCAGCGCTGACCTCGCGATCCGGTCCGCGGTCGAACATCTCCCGTTGCCACATCGCGAAATCGGCGAACTGAATCGGCAATTCGGACCACTCGGGGGCGGCTCCGCGCACGCGAGCGCGGTAGGCCGCGGTGAGATCGTCGACGAAGATCTGGCAGGACCTGCGGTCGGCGATGATGTGGTGCATCAGGATCGACAGCACGGTCGTCCGCTCGTCCAGCACGAGCAGCCGCAGGCGCAGCAGCGGCTCGGCCTGGAGGTCGAACACGTAGTCGGCGTCGGCCGTGAGTTCCGCGTCGAGCTTCGCCTCGTCACCGTACAGGTCCAGGACCGGGACCTCGACGTGCGCGATGGGATGCACGAGCTGGTACGGCGTGCCCTCGTGCTCGGGGAAGGTGGTGCGCAGCGATTCGTGCCTGGCCACCACGTCATCGATCGCGGCGAACAGCGCGGCGCGGTCGATCGGTCCGTCGAACCGGATCGGGTAGGTGACGTTCTCACCGTCGATCGAGCCCTCCATGCGCCGCTGCAACCAGTACGCGCGCTGCGAGTACGACAGCGGGACGTGCTCGGGCCGCTCCCTGCGCACCAGCTCTGGCCGCGAGCTGCGCGCCTCGGCGACGGCCTGGTCGGCGTCCGCTGCCTCGGTCTCGCCGAGTTCGTCCAGGTCGATACCGAATTCGTCGAGGAACGAGGCGACCAGGTGAGCCGCGAGCCCGGCGACGGTCGGCTTGTCGAACGGCACGCGCATGTCGATCTCGATACCGAACTCGGCGCGGATCATGGTGATCAGGCGGGCCGCGAGCAGCGAGTGGCCGCCGAGTTCGAAGAACGAGTCGTCGGCGCCGATGCGGTCCTGGCCGAACAACGTGGCGTAGAGCCCGGCGACGCGAATCTCCGTGGGCGTCTTCGGTTCCCGGTAGCTACGAGCAACCGCGAGCTCGGGGGTCGGCAGCGCGCGCTTGTCCAGCTTGCCGTGCGCGGTCAGCGGAACCTCGTCGATGACGGTGAGCGCCGCGGGCACCATGTACTCCGGCAGGCGGGCGCCGACGAACGCCCGAACCACATCCAGATCGAGTTCGACGCCCGGCTGGGGCACCACGTATCCGGCCAGAATGGGGCCGAGCGACTCGTGCTCGGTGACGATCACGACGCAGTGCGCGACGCCGGGGTGATCGGTGACGGTGGCCTCGACCTCGCCGAGCTCGATGCGATGCCCGCGCACCTTGACCTGCTCGTCGGCGCGGCCGACGAACTCGATCTCGCCGTGCGCGTTGCGCCGAGCGAGATCGCCGGTGCGGTAGAGCCTTTCGCCCGACAGGAACGGGTCGGCGACGAAACGCTCGGCGGTGAGGCCGGGGCGATGCAGGTAGCCGCGGGCCAGCTGGCGGCCGCCGAGGTAGATCTCGCCGACGACGCCGTTGGGCACCAGTTGCAGCGCCTCGTCCAGCAGATAGAGGTACACGTTCTGGTTCGGAACGCCGATCGGCACGATCCCGGTGCCCTGCGGGCCTTCGACCGGCATGTGGGTCGAGCACACCACGGCCTCGGTGGGGCCGTAGTGGTTGCGCAGCTCCGCGTCGAACTGGGTGGCGAACCGGTCGGCGACCTCGCCGGGCAGCGCCTCGCCGCCGACGGGCACGTGGCGCAGCGTGCGCCAGTCGTTGACCTCGGGCAGCACCAGGAAGGTCGCGAGCATCGAGGGCACCATGTGCAGCACCGAAATGCCGTGGCGGGTGACCAGATCCGCGACGTACGGAATGTCGCGATAGGCGTTCGGCTTGGGCACCACGACCCGCGCGCCCGCCGCGAGCGTGACGAAGATGTCCATCAGCGAGGCGTCGAAGCTCACCGAGGTGGACTGCAGCACCCGGTCCTGCGGCGTCAGGTCCCATTCGGCGTTGAAACAGGCCAGGTGCTCGGCGATGGCGTCGTGCGGCACCGGCACGCCCTTGGGCTTGCCGGTGGAGCCCGAGGTGTAGATGACGTAGGCGGTGTTCGACGGGCGCAGCGGCGCGCGGCGATCGGCGTCGGACGGGTCGGCCTCGGGTCGATCGGCGGCCTCGGCCTCCGCCGCGGCGAGCGCGCCAGCGTCGAGCGCGAGCTCGGGATCGGCGTCCGAGAGCAGGTACTCGATGCGGTCGGCCGGGTAGGCCGGATCGATCGGCAGGTAGGCCGCACCCGCCTTGAGCACGGCGATGGCCGCGACGATGAACTCGACGGAGGTCGCCATACGCAGCGCGACGATGTCCTCGGCGCCGACACCGCGGCCGATCAGCCAGTGCGCCAACCGGTTCGCGCGCCGGTTCAGCGCGTCGAAAGTCAACTCGATGTCGTCGGAGGCCACCGCCACGTGTTCGGGCGCCGCCGCGACGCGCTCCTCGAGCACGGCGACCAACGTGGTCGCGGGTGTCTCGACGAGCGGGCCGTGCGAGGCCTCGAGCAGTTCGGTCCGGTCGGCGTCGCCGAGAATGTCGATGTCGCGCAGGCGAAGCCGGGGGTCGCGCAGCGCGCTGTCGAGCAATTGCACGTAGTGGTCGAGGAATTGGGCGACCAGGTGCTCGTCCAGCGCGTCGACCAGGTAGGTCGCCTCGACCCGCGCGCCCGCGCCGTCGAGCACCACCATCAGGCCCAGTTCCTCCTGGGCGACCCCGCTGCCCAGCGGCAGCTCGGCGGATTCGACGCCCGCCAGATCGAAGCCGTTGGCCTCGCCGCGCACGCTGAAGCTGAGCTGCACCAGCTGCGCCATCGCGTCGCGACCCGCGACGCGCTCCGGGCCGACCTCGCGGACCACGCGGTCGATGCCGACGCCCTGGTGGCCGAACGCGCCGACGCACGCGGCGCGGGTCCGCTCCAGCAGCTCGGCGAAATCGGCGGAGCTGTCCAGGTCGGCGCGGACAAGCACGGCGTTGCCGAAGTAGCCGATGAGGCTTTCCGCGCCCGCGCGCCGGTTGACGACGGGCACCGAGACGAGGAAATCGGTTGCGGCGGTGTACCGGTGGACCAGCGCCTCGAACGCGGCGAGCAGCACCATGAACGGCGTCGCCGAGTGTTCCTTGGCCAGCTCGGTGACGCGCGCCATCAGCTCCGGCGCGAGCGGCCGCGTGCGCCGGTCGGCGTGCTTGGACGGGGTGGCCACCGCCGCCTTGCTCGGCAGTTCGAGGCGCTCGGGCAACGGCGTCAGCGTCTCGCGCCACCACGCCAGATCGGCGTCCGAGCCACCGTCCGCGCCGACCTCGACATCGATGTACTGTGCGCGCGGTTCCGGCAGGTCCGCGCCGCGGTAGGCGGCGTTGACCTCGGCGAAGAACACCGGCCACGAGTCGTCGTCCCAGCCGATGTGGTGCACGACGAGGATCAGCACGTGCTCGTCGGCCGCGGTGCGCGCCAGGGTCGCGCGCAACGGCAGGTCGGTGGTCAGGTCGAAGGGGCGCGCGAACTCGCGGCGGGCGAGGACCTCGACCCGCAGGTTCCGGCTCGCCTCCGGCAGCGCGCTGAGATCGTGTTCCTGCCAGGGCAATTCGGCATCGTCGCGGGACACCTGGAACGGCTCGCCGTCGGCGTCGACGCCGTAGGTGGTACGCAGCACCTCGTGCCTGGCCAGGACGGTGGCGCAGGCCGCGCGCAGCCGCTCGGCGTCCAGCGCGCCGGTCAGCCGGTAGGCGACGCAGACGTTCAGCGTGGTGTCGGCCGGATCGAGGCGCTGCACGAACCACATGCGCCGCTGGGCGTCCGACAGCGGGCTCGGCTCGCCGCTGACGCGAGTGCGCACCGGCGCGGGCGCGGCCGCCTTGACGGCGTTTTCGCGCAATCGGCGCTGTAGCAACTGCTTACGACGCTCGAGAATGTCCTCTGACATGGTGGTCCTTCGATTCGGCTTGCGGTCTTGGGGTTCCGGGTTCACGCGGGCGACGCGGGCGATCCGCCGACGGCGACGGGCGCGATCGCGCGCGCCAGCGCCGCGACGGCGGCGTCCCAGATCTCGGCGAGCCGCGCCACCTCGGCGGCGGTGAACAGCGCGTCGCTCCACCGCAGGAGGGTGACCAGCTGCGGCCCGGCGTCGGTGGGCTGCACGCCCGCGATGACGTCCATGGCGTACCGGAGGGGGAAATCGGGTTCGGGTGCGGTCGGCAACTGGGTGAACAGTTCGACCTCGTGGACCGGCGACCACGGCTTGCGAGTGACGGCCAGGTCCATCCGGCCCAGGTAGTCGAACAGCACCTGCGGCTCGGGAGCCGCGGCGAGTTCGGCGTCGGCCTGGAGATAGCGCAGCACGCCGTAGTCGACACCGTTGTTCGGCACCGCGGCCAGCGACGCGGCGACCGAGGCGAGCAATGCCCGCGCCGCGGCCGGATCCTGTTCCGCGGCGGCCACATCCACCACGTCCGCGCCCACGCCGAAACGCGCGGGGAAGACGCTGGTGAACCAGCCGACCGTCTGGGCGGTGTCGATGTCGGCGCCGAGCACCTGGTCCTCGCGACCGTGGCCCTCCATCGCGAGATAGGCGCCGCCACTGGCGTCCTGGCCACGTTCGCGGCGCCAGGTCGCCAGGGTCGCGGTCAGCGCGGCAAGCAGGAACTCGCGCGCGCCGAGTTCGCCGGTGAGTCCGTCGAGCACCGCGGCGGTCGTCTCCGGCGCGGTGAACAGAGGCTGCACCCGGTAGGAGGACCAGGTGTCGGTGCGCGGATCCGGCCGCCGGGCGGCCAGCACCGGGTCCGGCGCGGTCGTCTGCGCGACCCAGTAGTCGCGCTGCGCGGCGACCTCCGCGCTGCCCGCGCGGGCGCGGGTCCGCTCGGCCCAGGTGCGGTAGGAGGTGTATTCCACCGGCGGAGCGAGTTCCGGCGTGCCCGCCGACAGCTGTTCCCAGGCCGCGGCCAGGTCCGCGCAGATGATGTGCCAGGAGACCGGGTCCACCGCGAGGTGGTGGATGTTGAGCAGCAGCAGGCCGGGGCCGTCGGCGCGGGTGAACCAGACCGCGCGCACCAGATCGCCGGTGAGCGGGTCGATCTCGTCCGCGACGGCTCGACCGTGCGCGCCGAGGTCCGTCGAGAAGTTCGGTCCCGCTTCGATTCTGGTCAGGATGTCCGCGGCGCGCACCACACCCGGCTCGCGGGTGACGACGTCGTATCCGGCCGCGGTCTCGACGAAGCGGGCGCGCAGCATGTCGTGGCCGTCGAGCAGGGCCTGAAGCACCGCTTCCAGGCGGGGGCCGTCCACCTCGGCGGGCAATTCCAGCAGGGTGTTCAGCGCCAGCCTGCGGTAGTTGCCGTGCTCGTGCATCCAGGACAGGATCGGCACCTGGCCGACCGAGCCGTATTCGGCGACGGCACTCGCCCTTTCGGTTCCCGAGCCGGCGTCGATGGCCGCCGCGAGCTCGCGGATCGATCCCGCGGTCAGCACCGCACGCGGACTCGTCGCGATGCCCTTGCGGCGCAAGGCGTTCACGAGCGAGATGGCGACGATGCTGTCCAGACCAAGCTCGACGAGATGCTCATCGATACCGGGCTCGGCGCCGCCGGTGAGTTCGGCGACCGTCGCGCACAGCGTGCGTTCGGTGTCGGTCGTCGGCGCGGTGCTCGCCGCCGCGCTCTCCAGCGCCGCGGTCGCCAGCGCCTCGAGCTGCCGCGCGTCGAGCTTGCCGTTGCCGGTGACCGGCAAACCGCCGACCGTGAGAATGCGGTGCGGCACCATATAGCCGGGCAGCCGGTCGGCGAGTTCGGCACGCAGCCGGGCGGATTCGAGTTCCGCGCCCACCGCGAAGCCGACGAGCACCGGTCCGCTCGGGCGGCGCAGCACCAGGACCGCGGCCTCGCGGACGCCGGGCAGCGCGTGCAGCGCGGCCTCGATGTCGCCGATCTCGATGCGGTAGCCGCGGATCTTCACCTGGTCGTCGGCGCGGCCGAGGTAGGCGAAATCGCCGGAGGGCAAGCGCCGCACCAGGTCTCCGGTGCGATACATGCGCTGACCCGGCCGGAACGGGTCGGCGACGAAACGCTCGGCGGTGATGCCCGGCTTGCCCGCGTAGCCGCGCGCCAGCTGCGCTCCGGAGAGGTAGAGCTCGCCGATGACGCCGTGCGGCGTCGGACGCAACCGCGAATCGAGGACGTAGCCCGTCATTCCGGTGGTTGGCGAGCCGATGGTCGGCGTCGCCTTGGGGTCGGCGACGGACGCGACCACCGCTTCGACCGTGGTCTCCGTGGGGCCGTAGCAGTTGTGCACGGCGGTATCGGGCAAGGCGCAGAGCTGTTTCCACAGCGGCACGCCGATGGCCTCGCCCCCGAGGGCGAGGACCGCGAGGTCGGACCCGCGCTCGTGCACCAGGCCCGCGGCGGCCAGCTGGGCGAACATCGACGGCGTGGTGTCGATCATGTCGATGCCGTGCCTGCCGATCCCGTCCACCAGGCGCTGCGCGTCGCGCATCTCCTCCGCGTCGAACAGGTGGATCGACTGACCGTCCAGCAGACCGATCATCGGCTGCCAGGAAGCGTCGAAACTCAGCGACCAGGCGTGCGCGATCCGCAGCGGCCTGCCGAGCCGGGCCGTCGCTGGCCGGTACACCCGATCGCGGTGGTCGGCGAAGTAGGAGGCCAACGCGGCGTGCGTGCCCATGACGCCCTTGGGTTCTCCGGTCGAGCCGGAGGTGAAGATGAGGTACGCGCACTGTTCCGGGCGCGTGGCCACGGGCACCGTGAGCGCCGCGGAGTCGGTCACGACTGTGCCGAACGCCTCGACGGGCGGCAGCGACTCGATCTCGTCGAGGGCGGGCACGCCCGCGCTGTCCACCAGGATCAGACGCGGATTCGACTGACGCACGATCGATTCGATCCGCGCGGCGGGCAGCGTGATGTCGACCGGCACGTAGGCCGCGCCGGCGGCGAGCACGCCGAGGATGGCGACGATGGACTCGGCGGAACGCGGCATGGCAAGGGCGACAACGTCTTCCGAGCCGATACCGCGCGCGGCCAGACCACCGGCCAGGCGCAGCGCGGCTTCGGAGAGTTCCCGATAGGTGTAGCGCTCGCCTTCGGTGCTCAACGCCAAGGCGTCCGGCGTCGCGGCGACCTGGCGGGCGAACAGCTCCGGCACCGTCACGCCGAGCACGTCGGCGGCGGGCGGCGCGGGCGGTTGCGGCCGCTCCCCCGGCAGCAGCACGTCGAGCGAATCCTGGCCCGCGTCACCGATGTCGGGCAGCCGGCGCAGCACCTCCACCAGGCGAGCGCCCAGGTCGGCGGGCGAGATTTCGCCGAGCACCGCCTCGACGGCCTCCACCACCACGGCCAGCTCGCCGTCGAGCAGGTAGGACACGACCGCGAGCGGGTAGTGGGTCAGGCTCTCCGACGCGGTCGGCCGGAAGGTGGTGCCGTCCGCGGTGGTGATCGCCTGGAGCACATCGGCGACCGGCGCGTTCTCGTAGACGAAGAGCGTGTCGAACAGGGCGCCGCGCCCGGTGGCCCGCTGGATGGCGGACAAGCTCAGATATCCGTTGTCGCGCATGGTCGCCGACGTGCGCTGCAAATGAGCGCAGCCTTGCGCCACCCCGCCCGCGGCGTCCAGCTCGTCGAGCCGGATGCGCACGGGAATGGTGTTGATGAACAGGCCGATCATGGTCTCGACACCGGCGAGTTCGTCCGGCCTGCCGGAGACGGTGGTGCCGAAGACGACATCGCTGCGGTCGGTCAGCCTGCCGAGCACGATCGCCCACGCGAACTGGACGACCGTGTTCATGGTCAGCCCGTTCGCGCGGGCCCAGCGCTGCACCCGGTCGGTGTCGGCGCCGTCGAGGACCACCTTGTGGATGGTCGGCACGATCGTGTTCACCGCCGCGTCGGCGCGGTCGGCGAGAATCAGCGGGTCGACGTCGGCGAGATAGTCGGCCCAGCCGCGCAGAGTCGCCTCGTTGTCGCGGGCCGCCAGCCAGCCGATGTAGTCGCGGTAGGGGCGCGGGGCCGGCAGTGCGGCGGCCGAGCCGCCCGCCTCGTAGACCGCGAACAGCTCGCGGAAGAACACGCCCAGCGACCAGCCGTCCATCAGGATGTGGTGGGCGGTCACGATCATCCGGTGCGACCCGTCTGGCAGCGCGACCACCGCGACGCGCAGCGCGGGTCCGCGCGACAGGTCGAAGCCGTGGCGCGCCTCGGAGGCCACGATCGCTTCGAGTTCCCTTTCGTCGGCGGTCCTTTCGAACCACGGCAGCTCCACCGAACTGGGCACGATCTGCACCGGCTTGGGTACGTCACGGTCCCAGAACGCGGCGCGCAGGTTGGCGTGCCTGCGCAGGATCGCCTCGACGCTGCGGCGCAGCAGCGCCACGTCGACCGGGCCCGCGACCTCGATCACGAACTGCATGTTGTACAGATCGTCGTCACCGGCCAGCTTGGCGAGCGAGAACAAGCCCTCCTGCAACGGGCTGAGGGCGAGCACGTCCTCGATCTGCGGCGGGGCCGCCTTGCGCTCGGGCGCCTGCGTGGTCTCCGACATTCCAGCGGACTCCTCAGCCTTTGTTCTCGGACATGAGCGACACGACGTCATCCAGGGACGCGCCGCCGAGGATGGCGGCGACCGGAAGGTCGCGGTTCAGTTCGGCCTTGAGCCGTTTGCGCAGATCGAGCGCCTGCAGCGAGTCCATGCCCAGCGAGACGAGCGGTACCGAGCCGTCGATGGCCTCGCTGCCGTCGGAGAGCATGACGCGGTCCAGCTCCCTGCGGATGCGTTCGGCGAATCCCGCTTCCGGAATCGACGGCGCGGAAACCACTGGGGCCGATGTCCTCTCCGCGCGCTCCGGCTCGGCGGCCGGTGCGGTCGTCGGCGCTGGAGCGGGAGCCAGTTCCGCCAGCGCGTCGAGCGCGGGGGCGAAAACCGCTTCGAGTCCGACGGTTTCGGTGACGCCGCGCAGCTTCGACCAGTCCGCCGCGAGCACCAGGCTGTTGGCGGAGGTGTCGGCCAGCCCGGCCGCCACCGCGTCGGCCGCCGCCATCGGCAGCAGACCCGAGCCCTCGATCCTGGCCTCGACCGCCGCGTCGGCCTCGGCGGGCAGCACCCACAGACCCCACTGCACCGACGTGCACGCGCGGCCCTCGGCGCGCAGGCGATGAGCCATGGCGTCGAGCATGCGGTTGGTGCCCGCGTAGAGCGCCTGGCCCCAGCCGCCGAGGGTGGCGGCGAAGGACGAGCACAGCAGCGTAGTGGCCGTGGGCGTCATCGGCAGGGTCCGCAACACCTCGCCGAACCCGATCACCTTGGCCGCGCCCGCCTGGGCCACGGCCGCGGCGTCGGCGTCCGTCGCGGCCGAGTACACGTAGTCGACAGCCGCGTGCGCGAGCAGGCTCACCGGGCGATCCGCGTACCGGGCGGCCAGCTCGGCGACCGCGGCGGGATCGCTGATATCGCAAGCGAGGACATCGATCTCGGTGTCGCCGAGCGCGCGGACGGCGCGCAGCCGTTCGGTCAGCGCGGCCGTCTCACCGCCGCGGTTCACCAGGGTGATCCGGCGCGCGCCGTCGCGGGCGAACTGCGCGCAGAACTCCAGGCCGACGTGCCCGGTGCCGCCGAGGATCAGCACTTCGGCGAGGTCGGGCGCGGCGGCCGTCGGGGCCGGCTCGGCCACGACGAGTCGCTTGGCGTGCAGCTTGCCGTCGCGCATCGCGAGCTCGGGCTCACCCGCCAGGTGCAGGGCTTCCAGGATCCGGTCGGCGGGCAGCTTCTGCTCCAGCGCCGGATAGTCGGCGGGCAGGTCGATGCGGCGGAAGGCGACGCCGATGCGCTCGAGCGCGACGCAGCGGAAGGCCGCACCGGCCGCCGCGGCGGCGAGCGCGGGAATCTCGTTCTCGGCCACCGCTTCCGCGCCCGCCGTCACCAGCCAGCACTCGGTGACGCGCGGGCCGAGCGCCGCGAGCCAGCCCTGATCGGTGGCGAAGCCGGCGAACTCGGCGACCGCGGCGGCCTCGTCTCGCGCGCTGCTCGGGGGCAGCAGCACCACGACGGTGTCGGCCTGTTCGACGGGCGATCCGTCGAACATCGTCACCGTCGCGCCGTGCCGTTCGGCTCGCTCGCGCAGCGCGGCGGCCAGCTCGGCGCAGCGCCCGTCGCGGTCGACGACCGCGACCGTGCGCGGCGGCGTCAGCGTGCGTCGCGAGAGCCGAGTCCAGTTCTCCGCCAAGCGAACCGGCGCGACCTCGGCGGGTCCGGCCGTCTCCGCGGATCGGTAGGGCGCCCACAGCCGCTTCGGCGACATCTGGGTGTGCGGGAAGTTGGGCAGCGGAAGGCGGACGGCCGAGCCGGCCACCCGCAGGCTCTGCCAGTCGTAGTTCAGGTCGTGCACGGCGAGCGTCGCGAGGTTGCGCGTGAAATCCTCCAGCCCGACCGCGGTGCGCCGCGAGGTGCCGAGCACCTGGAAGTCGCGCGGTCCGGTGGCCGGGTCGTCCGGCACGGTGGCCAGGTTCTCCTGCAATGCCAGCTGCAGCGTGGGGTGTTCGGCCACCTCGATGAAGGTGTCGACCTCGGCGGTGGACGCCACCACGGCGCGATCGAAGCGGACCCGGTTGCGCAGGTTCCAGTACCAGTACTGCCGGTGCGTGATGTCCGGTGTGATCGGTCCGCCGAGAGTGCCGCCGTAACAGGTGATCTCGGTGGGCGAGAACGTCGGCGCGCTCATCTCGTCGCCGAGCACCGACTCCATCTCCTTGCGGATCCTGATCAGGAAGGTGGTGTGCGCCGGATAAGCGACCTTGATCTCCTTGGCGAACTTCCCCTCGGCGTTCGCCATCGCCACCATGTCGGCGACGGTGTCCTGATCGCCGGAGATGGCGAGGATGTGCGGAGCGTTCACGACGGCGAGTTCGGCCCAGCCGGAATGCCTGGCCAGCATCGCCTCGCACTCCTCGCGTTCCATGCCGAGCACGGCCATCGAGTACTGCTCGGGGTACACGATCTCGTCCACGAACCGCGCCCGGTGGGTCACGGCCAGCACCGCGTCGCGCCGAGTCATGATGCCCGACACCCAGCCCGCGGCCAGTTCGCCTTGGCTGTGACCGATCGTCGCGACCGGGCGAACACCGTACGCCTGCCACATGGCGGCCAAGCCGGACATGTGGAACATCAGCGCGGGCTGCACTTCCCAGACGGTGTCCTGGTATTCGCCCTCGTTTCCGAGCAGATAGTGGAACGGCGCGATATGGCCGTAGCGCTGCTCGTGAATCTCGACGCAAGCGTCGACCTCAGCGCGGTACGCCGGGGAGGTCTCGTAGTAGGACCGCCCCATACCCGGCCGCTGACTGCCCTGACCGGGGAAGACGAAGCCGACCCGGCGCGGCGAGGCGAGGCCGACGGTGCTCACCACCGCGGCGTGCGGCGCGTCCGCGGCGACGGCGCGCAGCGCGTCGAGCAGGTCGTCGCGGGTGCGCACCATCGCGAGCGCGCGACGGCGGCGCGCGATCCTGGTACGGAACAGCATGTCCGCCACGGCATCCGGCGTCACGCGTTCGTGCCGCTCCAGGTAGGAGAGCACGGCGGCGGCTTCGGCGCGCAGCCCGTCGGCGGTGTCGGAGGACAGCAGCACCGGAACGGCGCCGTCCGGGAGACGGTAATCAGGCATCGATATCCTCCAGAACCGGCATGGCCAGGATGGCGTGCGCGTTCGTGCCCGCGACGCCGAACGACGAGACCGCGGCGTAGCGGACGCCCTCGTGCGCTTCCCACGGCTCGAGCTTCGTGGCCAGACGCAGCCCGGTCGCGCTCCAATCCACCGCGGTGGCGGGGTCGTCCGCGTGCAGCGTCGGTGCGATGTGACCGTTGGCGCCGCACAGCAGCACCTTGATCAGCCCGAGCATGCCCGCGGCGGCCTGGGCGTGGCCGACATTGGTCTTCACCGAGCCCAGCCGAGGACCGCGCTCGGGGTCGGCGCCGTACGTGTTGCACAGCGCCGTGAGCTCCAGCGGGTCGCCCACCGGCGTTCCGGTGCCGTGCCCCTCGACGAGGCCGACCAGGCTCGGGTCGATGCCCGCCGCGTCGATCGTCTTGCGCACCAGCGCTTCCTGCGCCTGCGCGCTGGGCACCGCGATCGGCGCCCCTTTGCCGTTGTGGTTGACCCTGGTGGCGAGCACCCTGCCGTACACGCGGTGGCCGAGCTCGCGGGCCCGCGACTCACGTTCCAGCACGACGACTCCCGCGCCCTCGCCCCACAGGGTTCCGGTGGCGCTCGCGGAGTAGGCGCGCAAGTGACCGTCCACGGCCAGCGCGTTGTTCTTGGCGAACTCGTAGAACGCGCCGGGCGAACCCATCACGGACACGCCGCCGGCGAGGGCCCAGTCGCATTCGCCGTTCCGGATCGCGGCGGCCGCCTGGTGCACGGCGGTCAGCGACGACGCGCACGCGGTGTCCACGGTGACCGACGGACCGACCAGACCGAGACCGTGCGAGATGCGCCCGGCCACCGCGCCGAGCGCGGTGCCGACGGCGCGATAACCGTTGTACTCGTTGACTTCGCCTGCGCGCGGGCCGTATTCGATGAACGAGGCGCCCATGAAACAGCCGGCCTCGTCTCCCGCCAGTGCGCCGGGGTTGATCCCCGCGTGCTCGAGTGCGCGCCAGGCCACCCGCAGCGCGACCCGCTGCTGGGGATCCATCGCGACCGCCTCGCGCGGCGTGATACCGAAGAAGTGCGGATCGAATTCCGTTGCCCCAGTGAGGAATCCACCGGCATCGGGTACCGAACCCCAGCCTTCTTCGCGGTGCAAGGAGAAAACTTCGCGCAGCGGCCATTCCCGGTCACGGGGAAAAGGACCGATCAATTCTCGCGATTCGGCGAGTGCCGACCAGAAATCGTCCAGATTGTCGACGCCCCCCGGCGCCTCCACCGCCATACCGGCGATGACAATGTGATCTTCTTCCCCCGAAACAGCGCGTGCCATGCCAAACCTAACGTGCGAATTCGCGAACTATCTCGCGGAAAGAACTTCGGACGTCAGCAATTCAGCGATGCCGTCCACATGGTCGTTCAGGTAGAAATGTCCGCCGTCGAAAAGGGTGACGGTGATGTCCTGCTCGCTGTGCGTCGCCCACTCCTGCAGGTGCCGCGCGGTGACGTGCTCGTCGTCGGAGCCGCCCATGACGTGCAGCCTGGCGCGCAGCTCGACCTCGGGCCCGCACACGTAGCGGTCGAAGGCGGCGTAGTCGGCCTTGAGGGCGGGCAGTGTCATCCGCATGATCTCGCGGCTGCCGAGCACATCCGCGCCGGTGCCGTTGAGCGCGGCGAGGTGATCGAGCAGCTCCTCGTCCTCGGTGGGGTGCTGCGGCATGTCGACGACGCGGAACGGCGCGACCGCGCCCGAGGCGCCGAACAGGTTCACCTCGACGCCCGCGGCCTCGGCCTGGCGGACGAATTCGAAACCGACCATCGCGCCCATGCTGTGCCCGAAGACCGTGACCGGCTCGCCGCGGTGGTATTCCGACTCCAGGAACGCGCTCAGCGCGCCCGCCGCCACCTCGGGCAGGGTCGTCGGCATCGGCTCGGCGGCCCGGTCCTGACGGCCCGGGTACTGGAAGACGATGACATCGAAATTCTCGCTGAGCGCCTTCGAGAAGGCGCGGTAGGCGGAGGCGCCGCTGCCCGCGTGCGGGAACATCAGCAACGTCGGGCTCGAGTCCGAGCTCGGCTTGTGGAATTTGCGAATCCAACCAAGGGTTTTCGGCATTACGGCTCCTGCGTCACGGTATCGCTGCGCTAGCCGCTCGACGCCGCCGTCGAACTGGCGACGGGCCGGGCAACGCTAACTCAGCGACGTTAGCATAGGGTAACCTTACCGATATAAGCCTAGGGTAACCTTACGGCGACCAACCGCCGAGCGAACGGGAGCCCTAGCACGATGAACCAGACCGGGACGCCGTACGTCCTCAAGCGCGAATTGACCGATGTCGCAGAGGAGGTCCGCAGCGCACCGGCCCCGGTGGTTCCCGGCTTCGACGAGCCCTTCGAGCTACGGCTCGCCGATCCCGAGGGCGGCGATCCGGACATGCTCGCCGAGTGGATGGCGCTGCCGCACCTGCTGGAGACCTGGGAACAGGACTGGCCCGCGGAGCGCCGCAAGCTCGACTTCCTCGCCCAGCTGGCCGGAACCTATTCGCGGCCGTGCATTCTCAGCTACGACTTCGCCGCGGTCGATCGCCCCGACCTCGGCCGCCGCGACATCGCCTACGTGGAGATCTACCGCGCCGCCAAGGACGAATGCGGCCGTCTCTACGACGCGCACCCGCTCGACATGGGATTCCACGTCGCCACAGCGGATCTGAACCTGATCGGCCGCGGCGTCATGTCGGGATGGATGGACCGGCTGGCCGCCGCGCTCTTCGCCGCCGAGCCGGAGTGCAGGCGCCTGATCTGCGATCCCGACTACCGCAACACCCCGATGCGCAAGGCGCTGTTGAAGAACGGCTGGGTCGAGCTCGGCGAGGTCGACGTGCGGCCGGACCGCCGGATCGCGCTGCACATCCTGCCGCGCACGGCGGCGGACGTGCCCGCGATCCGGCTCTGAACCTCAGCCGAAGGCCCGGTCCCGGTTTCTCGTCACCGCCGACCGGGCCTTCGCCGATTCGGTGCGCAGCACGCGGTCCGAGAGTTCGCCCAAGCAGCTGAGATTCGGGAAACCGGGCCCCTGCGCCAGCGCGGCAAGGTTCGGCAGGTACAGCTTCGCGTCCAGCCCCGAGACCGCGAGGTCGTAGCCGATCGACGCTTCGATCCTGGCCTGGGTCAGCTGACCGCCGACCGCGAGCTCGAGCAGATCGGCGGCGTTGGCGTCGAACATCTCCAGGAACCACAGCGGCTGCCCGCCGGTCGCGTCGATCACCAGATCGAAGTTGTGCACCTGGTCCGGGCGCATCTCGTTGCGCAGCGTCAGCGCGACGCCGTCGCCATGATCGGCGACCCGCACGACGCGGCCCTGCATGTGGTGCACCCGGTTGTCGGCGAGCAGGCTTTCCTGCACCCGGACCGAGAACACGCCGCGATCGGTGCGCCTGATGACATCCCTGCGCTCCTCGGTGCTCAGCGATCCCCACTTGATCGGGTCGCTGAACAGCGAGTTCTCGAAATAGCTTTCGCCGCGGGTGTAGATGGTGGCCATCGGCGAGATCACCGAGATGGACAGCATGCCGTGGCGGACCAGTTCGTCCAGCGCCGATCCGGCCGTCTCGCCGCCGCCGATGACGGCCGCCCGCGAGGAGACCGGCAGCTTGCGCTTGCCCGCGAGGTCCCAGAATTCCGCCACGCTGAGCACCTTGGGGTGCTTGGCCAGCGCCTTCTCGCTGCGGCCCGGACCGGTGATCATCAGTGCGTCGGCGTCGATCTCGGTCGGAATGCCGTCGGCGTCGACCGCGGTGATCAGCCAGCCGTCGGCCGCGGCGGCGATGGTGCGCACGGTGCCGAGGACGAGCTCGAAATCGGTTCGCGCGGCGACCCACTGGAGGTATTTGGCCCAGACGTGGTGTTGCGGACTAGGACGCCCGCGGTCGATCCACTCCGCGTAGGTGCCCTGGTCCACCAGGAAGGAGGTCCAGCTGAACGCCGTCATGGCCTCGTTGATGGCGCGGTTGTGGCCGCGCGCCCAGGTGGAGTGGTACGGGAAGCCCACGTCCTTCTCCGGGCTGGTGCCGAGCCGGTGCCGACCGTCGGTCCAGCCGCCGCTCGGCAGCCAATTGCCGCCCACCGTCTGCGCTTCCACTACGACGACACGCGGCGCGGGCAGCCCCAGTTCGCGCAGTACGTGCGCCTTGGCGGCGACGGCCATCGCCTTCGGACCCGCGCCGATCACCACAAGTGTTTCCACCGGTTCTCCCACTCTCACATCGCGCGTATCCGTGTTCGCGCCCACATCGACGAGCCCCCGCCTTCATGTTTGCATAGGCTTACCTTACAGTGAACCGCAGTGTCGATCCCCACAGCGGGGACAGCACTCCGGCACGAGAACGATGGGAAGTACTTTCATGATCAGCACCCGAAAGAAGCTGGGCGCGGTGGCCTTTGCCGCCGCCACCCTGGTCGGCGCGTTCGGCACCGTCACCACCGCCGCGATCGCCGAGGCCGCGCCGATCACCGCCCCGCTGCGCGCCAACGCGCCGAGCACCGGTGAACTGCGCGCCAAGATGGCGCTGCTGTTCAACGCGGGCGCGCCGCGTGCCGCGCGCGCCGCCGAACTGGAGACCGGCGCGGCGGGCCTGCCCACCTTCGACACCGCCGCCACGCTGATCGCCATCGCCCCGCCGAGCTGGCGCTGGGACATCACCGGCCCGGTGACCGTCAACGGCGACACCCTCTCGGCCGTGCTGTACACCGCCACCGACGGTTACGAGCCGTGGACCTTCGACCTGACCTGGAAGCAGATCGACGGCACCTGGAAGCTGAGCCGCGAATCCGTCTGCACCATCGGCAACTTCGTCGGCCAGGGCTGCTGAGCAGTCCTCGCGGTTCGGCCCCCGCTTCGGCGGGGGCCGCTGTCGTTTACCACGGTCGTGACATTCGACTCAGCTTAGGCTAACCTCACCTTCATGGGCAGAGGTTTCAACGGCGTCATTGTGAAAGCGTGGGGCGGTCAGGACTACCGGCTCACTGTCACCGGGACCGAATACGTCACGGACAAATACATTCGGCTCGGCTTCGACGCGGGCGGCCTGCTCGCCGACCATCCGGTGCACCCCACCCAGTGGATCCGCCTCTGGATTCCCGACCTCGAGAACGAGAAGCTGCACCACCGCGGCTACACGCTGGTGGACCCCGATCCCGAGGGCGACAAGTTCGCCATCGAGTTCGCCGTGCACGACGGGCCCGCGGCGCGTTGGGCCGTCAATGCGGCGGTCGGCGACGGGCTGGACGCGACGGTGCTCGGGTCCAGTTTCGAACTCCCCGAAACGGCTCCGAGCGAATACCTGATGTTCGGCGACACCGCCTCGCTGCCCGCGATCAACTCCCTGCTCGACGCGATCGGCGACGTTCCAGCCCGCGTCTATCTGGAATGGCAGTACGAATCCGACCAGACCCTGCCCGTGCGCAACAAGCCACACCACCAGGTCACCTGGCTACAGCGCATCGACGACGGCCGCCTGCTGCGCGAACAGTCACAGGAGATCGCCTGCCCGGCGGACGCTTTCGCCTGGGTCGCCTGCGACGGCCACACCACCCGCTCGATCGTCAAGACCCTCAAGCAGACCCACAACCTGCCGAAGACCGCGATCAAGTCGCAGGCGTACTGGAAGTAGGCGTTCCTCCGCCTTCGCTCCGGCCATGCGCGGGCTGATGACGGACTCCGTCCGACAGAGCCACCTGTGCGTTCCTCCGCCTTCGCTCCGGCCGAGCGCGGGCTGGGACGGACTCCGTCCGACAGCGCCAACTGTGCGTACTCCGCCTCCGCTCCGGCCACCCACGGGCTGTCGGTGGACTCCGTCCGGAGCGTGAGATTGCGTACTCGCGGTCATTCCTTCGGATGATCATGTCGCGACCTGCTGACGACGCGCGATGACTCGATCGCGCGTCAGGCTCGATCTCGAATCCGTTGCCCGAGCGGAAGCGAGGCAGGTATGTCGCTCATCGACGCGTTGATCCCCATGGCCGCGATCGCGTGCGCGGCGCTCGTGCTGTGCACCAGCCGGATCGGGCGCGCGCCCGCGTTCGCCATGCTGGGCCTGCTGGCGCTCGGGGCGGCGGTGCAGTGGTTGCTCGAAGGGTTCTATTGGCAGTTCGTTCCGACCTACCTGCTGCTGGGCGCGACCGCGTGGTTCGTCGCGGCGCGGCCGAGCGGACGGGGTGGCAGGATCGCCGCACGCGCTGGGATCGGATTGCTCGTCGTCGCAGCGGCATTCGCGTGGCTGCCGGTACCGGTGCCGACGCTGCCCGCGCCGAGCGGGCCGTATGCCGTTGGCACCGAGACGTTTCGCTGGGTCGATCCGGACCGGCCGGAAACCGCGACCGACGACCTGGCCGATCGCCGCAACGTCATCGCGCAGGCCTGGTATCCGGCGGCCGAGCCGACCGGGAACGGCTCGCGTTATCTCGACGGGCTCGGCAGGCTGCCGAGCCGAGTCGCCCAGATTCCCAGCTTCCTCATGCGCGGCTACGACCGCATCGATACGCACGGCGATGACCGCGCGTCACTCGGGCGGGACCGCGATCGCTGGCCGGTGGTGCTGTTCTCGCCGGGATACGGTGCGCCGCGCGCGTTCTACACCGGACTGATCGCCGAGCTCGCCAGCCGTGGGTTCGTGGTGCTCGCCGTCGATCACCCCTACGAGGCGGACGTGACCGAGCTCGCCGACGGACGGATCGCGACGCCGGTGCGGAACTTTCCGGCCGACGAGGCCGAGGGCGAGCAGTACATGGTCGAGCAGCAGGCGGTGCGGGCGGCCGACCTGCGGTTCGTCATCGATCAACTCGACCGGCCGGGCGCGCTCGGCCCCAGGCTCTCCGGTCACCTCGACACCGGACACATCGCCGCCATCGGGCATTCGTTCGGCGGCGCCGCCGCAGCCGCCGCGGCCGCCGACGACGAACGCATCCGCGCCGCCGCCAACATCGACGGCACCCTGTACGGCGACCTGCCGGAACGCCCGCTGCGCCAACCGTTCCTGCTGGTGCAGAGCGCGTACGCCGAGACGGGTCACTCCGCGAAGTTCCTGGATCGCAATGCCGCGCTGCTCGACGGGCTGCGTTCGGGCGGCTTCCGTTTCGAGATCGGCGACGCCAATCACTACAGCTTCACCGATGTTCCGCTGTTCCTCTCCGGGCCGGGGCGGTTCGCTGCGGCGCAGATGATCGGCGGATCGCGCGGGCCGGCGGCGACACAGCGGGTGACCGTCGACATCATGGTCGCGTTTCTGAGCGGACCGCTCGGTGGATCGGGCGCGGATGTTGTGGCGGCGGCCGGGAAGCACCGCGATATTCGCGGCGGGCCTGTTGGGCGCTGATCGCCGTCGCTGTTCTCGTGGGGTCCGGCGCGTCGCGGGTTCCGCACCGAACGGGTCGCCGACCTGGCCGGCTGCGATCGGCGGATGGTGCGGGTCGGTGGCGACGGAGCCGACGACGGTGCATATCGCGGCGACGCCCTGAGCGTGAGTTCGGGCGGGATGCGCCGATTCGGCACCCAGCGGGCGACAACCGAGTTTCGTTAGGCTAACCTCATATCCCATGGGAAGAGGGGCGAATGGCGTCATCCTGAAGGTGTGGCGCGCCGATGACTACCGACTGCGCGTGACGTCGACCGAGGCGATCACCGACCGATACCAGCGGATCGGGTTCACCGCGGGCGGGTTGCTCGCCGACCACCCGGTGCACCCGACGCAGTTCATCCGGCTGTGGATCCCGGACGCGGAGACCGACAAGCTGCACCACCGCGGCTACACGATCGTCGACCAGGATCCCGAGGGCGACCACTTCTACATCGAGTTCGCCGTGCACAGCGGCCCCGCCAGCGCGTGGGCGCAGCGAGCGAAGGTCGGCGACGAGATCGAGGCGTCGGTGCTGGGGTCGAAGTTCGAGCTGCCGGAGACGCCGCCGAGCGAATACCTCCTCTTCGGCGACACCGCCTCGCTGCCCGCGATCAACTCCCTGCTCGACGCGATCGGCGACGCGCCCGCCCGGGTGTGGCTGGAATGGCAGTACGAATCCGATCAGACCCTGCCGGTCCGCAACAAGCCGCACCACCAGATCACCTGGCTACAGCGCATCGACGACGGCCGCCTGCTGCGCGAACAAGCGCAAGAGATTTCCTGCGCAGCGGACGCTTTCGCCTGGGTCGCCTGCGACGGCCACACCACCCGCTCGATCGTCAAGACCCTCAAGCAGACCCACAACCTGCCGAAGTCCCAGCTGAAGTACCAGGCCTACTGGAAGTAAGGGCGTATCCGATCGGGCCGCCGCGGAACATCCCGCGGCGGCCCGTTCTCGTTGTCGCCGGGTCAGACCGCGGCCGGTTCCAACCGCCACCCCGACGCGCGACTGCGCTCGTTCCAGAAGTCCGCGTAGCGACCGCCCTGCGCGAGCAGTTCGGCGTGCGTGCCGCGTTCGACGATGCGACCACCGTCGACGAACAGGATCTGGTCCGCGTGGGCGATGGTGGCCAAGCGGTGCGCCACAACGATCACCGTCTTGCCCCTGGTGAGCTGGTGCATGCCGCGCACAACCACCGCCTCGCTGTGCGGGTCCAGCGCACTGGTCGCCTCGTCGAGCAGCACGATCGGGGCGTCCTTCAGCAGGGCGCGGGCGATCGAGACGCGTTGCCGCTCACCGCCGGACAGCGCGGCGCCGCCCTCGCCGACCACGGTGTCGTACCCGTCGGGCAGGCGCTGGGCGATCTCGTCCACCCGCGCGGCCTCGGCGGCGCGCAGCACCTCGGCGTCGGTGGCGTCGGGGCGGCCGATCCGGATGTTGTCCGACACCGACCGGTCGAACAGGTAGACGTTCTGGGAGACCAGCGACAGCTGGTTCAGCAGCGTCTCCGAAGGCTGTTCCCGCACATCGTGTTCGCCGACGGCCACCCGCCCGGCGTCCACGTCGTAGAACCGCGCGGCCAGGCGCAGCAGCGTCGTCTTGCCCGCGCCGCTCGGGCCGACGATCGCGGTCGTCGTCCCGGCCGGAACGCTGAAGGTGATGTCGGAGAGCACCGGCTCACCGGGCCGATAGCCGAAGCTCACATTGTCGAAGATCACGGTCGGCACGCCCGGCGTCACCGGCGAATTCGCCTCGGGCAGTGTCTTTTCCGCGAGCAGCCCGGTGACGCGGTCGACGGCGGCGGCCGCCGATCGCAGACCGTTGCCCAGTTGCGCGGCCTGATTGAGCGGTTCGATGAACCGCGAGCTCACGGCGATCAGCGCGATCGCCACGGCCGTCGAGACGGCGCCGTCGGTCACCCTCGCGATCACCACGTACACCAGGACCAGGAACACCGCCTGCACGAACAGCGCGAAGACGATCAGGCTCGGCACCGACGTGAAGACCATCCTGGTGTTCGCCGAACGCTGCTGCCGCAGTGCGCCGTCCAGCGCCTTGTTTCCCGCGCCGACCGCGCCGAACGCGCGAAGCACCGGCTGGGCCTGCGCGAATTCGACTACGCGCGAATCGGCTTCGGCAGCGGCGGCGTGCAGCCCCTGATCGGCCCGCTGGTACGCGCGGTGGGCCAGACCGTTGACGAGGAAGAGCACCGGGGCCGCGAGCAGCATGGCAAGCGCGATCCGCCAGTCGATGAAGAGCATGCCGACCGCCACGCCGAGCGGGACCACGATACCGGTGACGACCTTGGCGAGCAGATAGGCGACCGCGCCCTGGATCTCGCGCACGTTCTCCACCGCGATCCGCGAGAGAGGCCCGGCGCTACGGGTTTCGAACCAGCCGAGCGGCAACGCGTTCAGATGGTCGCCGAGCCGGGTTTGCAGACCGCGCTGCATGCCGATCGCGATGCGCAATCCCAGCGCGACCTGGAGGTAGCCGAACACCGCGACGGCGACGACTGCGGCGAACATCAGCAGCGCCCAGAACCAGGCGCGCCCGAGATCATCGTCGAACAACGCCTCGAGCACCGGAACCAACAGCAGATACGCGACCGCTTGGCTGATCGCCTGGCCGACGATGGCGGCGAGCAATCGCGGTGTCAGCGGGGCGAATTCGGCGGGCACCAGGCCGAGCAGTTTGCGAATCATCGGGCTGCCTCACTTTCCACGAGCGAGACCGCGCCGAGGGCCGCCTCGTTGATCTCCCAGAGCCGCTGGTAGGCGCCGCCCGCCGTGTGCAGGCTGCGGTGGTCGCCCTGCTCGACCAGGGTTCCGTTCTCCAGCACCAGAATCCGGTCCACACCGGTGATGGTGTGCAGCCGGTGCGCGATGACCAGCACGGTGCGTCCGGCCACCAGTGCGGCCAGCGCGTCCTGCACCGCCGCCTCGGACTCCGGGTCGGCGAAGGCCGTCGCCTCGTCGAGTACCAGAACGGGCGTGTCGGCGAGCAACGCGCGTGCCACCGAAAGACGTTGCGCCTCACCACCGGACAGCGTCGCGTCGACGCCGATCTCGGAGTCGTAACCGCGTGGCAGCGCGAGGATGCGGTCGTGGATCTGCGCGGCGCGGGCGGCCCGCTCCAGCGCGGCGTCGTCCGCGTCCGGGGCGGCCAGCCGCAGGTTCTCGCGGATGCTGCCGCGGATCAGCCGGACGTCCTGGAAGACGAAACCGACTGTGCGGTAGAGCTCGTCGCTCGGGTAGTCGCGAATATCGCGACCACCGATGGTGATGCGCCCCGAACCGACGTCGTAGAAGCGGGGCAGCAGCTTGGCCAGCGTCGACTTGCCCGAGCCGCTCGGTCCGACCAGCGCTGTGATGGTGCCGGGCCGCAGCTCCAGGTCGATGTCGCGCAGCACATCGTGACCCTCGCGGTAACCGAACCCGACGGACTCGAAGCGGACCAGACCCGGTTCGGCCTGCTCGCTCGTCGCATCGGATTCCCCTGCGCCAGAGGCGAGTTCGGGGCTTTGCCGCAGGTCGTACAGGCGCTCGGCCGCCGCACCCGCGGCGCGCAACGCCTGTCCACCGTAGCCCAGACCGAGCAACGCGCTGCCGAGGCCGAGACCGACGAGCAGGAACGGCAGCACGTCGAGCGGGGCGAGCCAGCCCCGGCCGACGCCGGCCAAACCGGCGACCACGATCACCAACATGACGCAGACCGGCGAGATCACGATGTCGGCGACCGCTTGGAGCCGGATCATCGGCGTCTTCCAGCGGCCGAAACTGTCGGCTTGGCCGTCCACCGCGTCCTGGAACTCGCGGTGCGCCTTGCCCGCCTGGCCGAATGCCCGCACCACCTGGATGCCGTCGACGAACTCGATGGTCGCCTGCTGGACCCGGCGTTCCCAGCGGGTGTAGACCGCGAGGCGGTCCATGTTCTCGCGATCCATCATCTTGCGGAATGCCAAGGCGTAGGCGATGAGCGGCAGCAGCAGGACCAGTGTCAGCCGCCAGTCCACGGTGAACAGGTAGCCGAGCGAGACCAGCGGCACCAGCAGGGCGCCGACGAACTCCAGCCGGGCGTGTGCGACCAGGTAGTGCAGCGCCTCGACGTCGTCTTGGAGGTACGTCTTCACCTCGCCGGAGCCGTGCTCGCCGAACCAGCCGAGCGGCACCCTGGTGAGCTTGGCCGCGAGCGCGCGGCGCACGGTGAGCTGGTAGCCGCCGTCCACCAAGTGCGTATAGGTCAAGGCCGCCGCCTGCAACAGCGCGCGCACCAGCAGCACCAGCATCGCCAGGCCGAACAGCCGCCACACGCGATCGGTGTCCACCGGATCGTCGAGCAGTTCGCGACATGCCTCGACGATCAGCACGAACGGCACCACGGTGCAGACCGAGGCGATCGCCATCACGACGCTGGCGAGTGTCAGCGCCCCTTGCACGGGCGCGAGAATCTCCTTGCGCGCCTTGGCCTGCTGTTGCTTGCGCTGTTTCGCCACCGCCCGTGGCGGCCGGTTCCCCGTCTCCGCCGCCGTGGGCGGCGCGACCTCCACCGTCATATGTCCTCGCCTTTCGACATCCCTGGCGCATCTCGCCGGAAACCGCCCCATCATCACACAGGAAGATAGGTAAGGCTAACTTTCCCGACCCTCGGGCGGCCGAACGCCAAGCGAACGGCGGTCGACCACCGATGACGGCGCGGGACCGCGCGTTTCCGCTGTTCGACGCGACGTGGAAGCTTGCGTGAACGCCGCTTCGTCTCGGCTCCGAAACACCAACGTGGGAACTACTTTTGCCCGTTGTCTACCCGTCTCCCGAGTTGGAGTTGTGGAAATGTTCGTCACCCGGCCAGATCCCGCCAACCGGAATCGTGACGCGTTCGGCGGCGTTGTGCAGGGCATGACCGCTCAGACTTCCGATCATCCCGCCGCGCCCGTCGTCGACACCGGCACCGAGTTCGGCGCCAAGGTCGCCGAACGCCTCGGCCGCGAGTCCGTCATCTGGCTCACGACCGTCGGCCCGTCCGGAACGCCGCAGCCCAACCCCGTGTGGTTCCAGTGGCGCGACGGCGAGTTCCTGCTGTTCAGCCAGCCGGACAAGGCGAAGCTGCGCAACATCGCCCACAACCCGCGCGTCTCGCTGAACCTCAACAGCACCGAGTCCGGCGGCGACGTCGTGGTGTTGACCGGGACGGCGCGGATCGTCGAGGAGTGGCCGTCCGACGAGGAGATCGCGGCGTACACCGAGAAGTACACGCAGGGGTTGGTGGAGATCAACATGACGGCGGCCGAGTTCTACGCGGAATACTCGGTGCCCGTTCGGATTACGCCGAACCGGTTGCGCGGATTCTGAACGACGACAACCGGTGCGCTGCTCGGCGCGGGCAGCGCACCGCCGGGCGAGGGCGCGGCGCACTCGCCCGTCGGGCCGCCCCAGGGCACGGAATCGACGGGAGTCGAATGGTGGCATCACAAGATCAACTCGCCGCCATATGACTACCGTCGAATCCATTCGACTATCGACCGGAGAGAAATGGCGGTAGCCAGGTTGACGGGGTGTGCCGCGGACCGCATGGTCCCGACCAGGGCGAGCGAGGCCCGTTGAGCAGCGGCGATTAGAGTTGTCGCCGATGAGACGAAGGCAGCAGCCGCCGCTGCCCAAGCGGTACGGCTTGGATCCGGCCCGGCTGCGACTGCCGGAGACGGGCGAGTGGGCGACGATTCGCGACCACCTGGTCGAGCGACTTCCCCGTGTCGCGCCGGAACGCATCGATGAACTGCTGCACGCGGGCGGCATCGTCGACCTCGAAGGGCCCATCGCGCCGGACGCGCCTTATGTCCCCGGCGGCGCGGTGTGGTTCCACCGCGACCTGCCGGACGAGACCGACGTCCCGTTCGACATCACCGTCGTGCACCGCGACGAGGACCTGCTCGTGGTGGACAAGCCGCACTTCCTCGCCACCATTCCGCGCGGACAGCACATCCGGCAGACGGCGCTGGTCCGGCTGCGCGAGGAGTTGGGCCTGCCCGATCTGGTGCCCGCGCACCGGCTCGATCGGGTGACCGCGGGACTGCTGCTGTTCGTCGTCAACCCGGCTCGACGCGGTGCGTACCAGACCATGTTCCACCGGCGCGCGGTGCGCAAGGAATACGAGGCGATCGCCCCCTACCGGCCCGACCTCGAGCTGCCGCGCACGGTGCGCAGCCGCATCGTCAAGGAGAAGCAGGTGCTCGCGGCCCAGGAGGTCGAGGGCGAGCCCAACGCGGAGACCCGCGTCGACCTGCTCGAACACCGCGACGGACTCGGTCGCTACCGCTTGCGACCGCTGACCGGGCGGACCCACCAGCTGCGCCTGCACATGAACGGCCTCGGCGTGCCGATTCTCGGCGACGATTTCTATCCGGTCCTCACCGACAAGCCGGTGCACGATTTCACCCGGCCGCTGCAGCTGCTCGCCGCGTCGCTCGAGTTCACCGATCCGGTCAGCGGAGAGCCGCGACGGTTCGAGACGACCCGGAGCCTGCAAGCGTGGACCGACCACGCCGCGTGGGCGGGCTGAGAAGAGAAGGGGGCCGGTCGACGGAACAGGGGGTGTCGACCGGCCCGAGCGCTCGCGGTGGTGGCTACGACACCGCGAGCGCGGCTCTCAGGACCCCATCCAGGCGAGGGGTCCGGCGCCACAGGTGGCGCTGCCGGTGAGGGTGGGTTCGGCCACGTTCACCTTGATCTCGTAGGCGAGGCCCTGCAGCGCGGCGAGCGTGTGGGTGCCCGACTTCTTCGGCTTCCACTGAATGGTCGCCTCGCCGTTCACCGGCTTGACCGGGCTGCCCGCGATGACAAGCGCGTTGTCGTAGAACCAGACCTCGAACCAGTGGTTCACCTTCGCGGTGACCTGGTAGGTGCATCCCGCCTGGAGGTTGTTGGACGAGACGGTGAGGTTGTCGATCGTCGCGGACGCGTAGGGCGCGGTCAGCACCGCCGCGCAGCTCGCCGCGGCCAGCGTCGTGAGGCCGACGCCCAGCCGACGACCGGCCCGATTGCGGGATCTACTCATTCGGATAACTCCTCTTCGAAACGCACACGGGTGCGAATGAGCGGACTGTATCGACCGTCCAGTTCCCTACGGGCCGGTTTCCGGAAAAAACTGAAACATGTGTCATTCAGATGCAGGATAGCGCCGCCGAGTCGATCTTCGCCGGGCATTCGGCGGCTGTGATCAGCCGCTCATCCGGCAGCGAGCCGCATGACCCGACCCTAGACTGGGCCGGGTGTTTCGAACGGACCTCGAGGAAGCGGCACCGGCCCGCGGCAAACTGCACGCCTATATCGATGTAGCGGTCGTCATCGTCGTCCTGGCGGGCACCAACCTGATCGCGCACTTCACCACCGCGTGGGCCAACATCGTCACCGTCCCGATCGCCGCGATCGTGCTGCTCGTTCTGGTCCGCAGGCGCGGGCTCGGCTGGGCCGAACTCGGGCTCTCCCCCAGGCATTGGCGGCGCGGGTCGTTGTACGCGCTTGCCGCCGTCGGCATCGTCCTCACGGCCGTGGCCATCGGCGCGCTGCTGCCGGTGACGCGCCCGTTCTTCCTCGCCGACCGGTACGCCACCATCTCCGGCGCGCTCATCGCGTCGATGATCGTCATCCCGCTGCAGACCGTCATCCCCGAGGAGCTGGCCTTCCGCGGCGTGCTGCACGGCACCCTCGATCGCGTCTACGGCGCGCGCGGAGTGTTCGCGGCGGGCTCCCTGCTCTTCGGCCTCTGGCACATCGCCTCGTCCTTCGGCCTCACCACGAGCAACCGCGGACTCACCGGATTCCTCGGCGGCGGACTCGTCGGCCAGATCGCCGGCATCCTGCTCGCCGTCGCCGCCACCGCGGCCGCGGGCGTCGTCTTCACCTGGCTGCGCCGCCGCAGCGGCAGCCTCCTCGCCCCCATCGCCCTACATTGGTCCGTCAACGGCGCAGGCGCCCTCGCCGCCGCCCTCGTCTGGCACACAACCCTGGCCTGAGGCCGCGCCGCTTGGCGTGTCAAGCATCCTTTCCAGTCGCGAGCCGCGGCCGTAGGTTCGAGTCGTGCCCCTCGGACATCTCGGCATCAACGTCACGGATCTCACCGCGGCGCGGACGTACTACGACGAAATGATGCCGCTCGTCGATTACGAGCCTTTCCTGCTTGACGACACCCAGTTCGCCTACCGGCCCGCCAATGGGAAGGTCGGCGCCTACCTGTTCTTCTATCGGGCGGAGACGTCCGGATATTCGCGCGCCACGCCTGGACTGCAGCACCTGGCGTTCATGGTGCGCACTCGCGCCGCCGTCCGGGCGACGCATTCCTGGGCCGCATCCCGCGGCGACGAAATAGTCCATGCCCCACGTGAATTCCCCGAGTATCCGCCGCCCTACTTCGCGACCTTCTGGCTCGGGTACGACGGCGTTCTGCTGGAGGCCGTCTGCCATAAAGACGCTTGAATTCGGCGGGAATGGCCCGCGCGCCACCTCGGGCGGCCCGCGGCATCCCGCGACGCCGCTGCCGTTCGCGTTGACCCGGGGCGGTCGTCGGTTTAGTCTCATCGCGTTCACACATATGTTCGAGCACACTTGTCGACGCCGAGTGATCGGCCCGATATCGGCTCCAGGGAAGGCTCGCGATGCCCGACGAACCGTCGACCGGCAATTCCGAGATAGCGGCACTGGCACAGCGGGTCGCGACGGCGCGCGGGAAATTGCCGCTGCAACACGACACCGCATTGGTCGAGGTGCTTTCCGATTCCGAGATCGCGGCGGAACGCGAACTGGCCGAATGGATCCGGGCCCAGCGGCGCGCCCAGCGACGCCGCGCCGTGGAGGACGAGCTCGCCGCCGAGAAGCTCGACCGGCGCACCGCGGCCGCCATCCGTCGCGCCGACGAGGACGACGCGCGCTGGCACCGCCGCGCTTTGGCGGCCCGCCGCCGCGTCGCCAACCAGGACGCGCGCCTCGCCCAGCTCTACCGCCGCGCCGAGTGGTCCTCGCGGGCGTTGATCGGCGTCGTCGTCCTCGGCATGGTGTGGGCGGGCGTCAACGTGCAGCACAACCTCGTGCCGAGCGGCGACATGTCGGATCCGCTGTACTGGCTCAGCTACGGCATCGAGGCGATGATCTCCATTCCGATCATCACCATCATGGTGGTCGCGACGACCGCCGCCCGCTGGGGACGGGAACTGCCGCGCGGCAAGGTGATCGTCTTCGAGGCGGCACTGCTCGGCACCACCATCGCACTGAACACCGGGCCGCACTTGGCTTCCGGCGATCTCGGCCGGGCCGCGGAGTACGCGATCGCGCCCGCGATGGTCGGCGTGGTGATCTGGTTGCACGCGTGGGTCGCGGCTCGATACGCGCAGCTCATCGATAGCGTGCCGATCGTCGACGACACCGCGGTGCCGAAGTTGCGCGGGTCTTATCAGGGTGACGAGTACCAGAGGGCTGTTCCGGAGCGGGATGGATATGCGCTGGGCTCGGGCGGATTCGGTGCGGGTCCTCTGTTCGATGCGAGCGATTCTGTAGGGAATCCTGTCGGCAGCGAAACGGCTACGGCGAGAGTTGGAACCGATCCGCTCGGCGTCGGCGGCGAGATCCGGCTGACGTCCGCGAGCAACGCCACCGCGCCGTCCGCGGGCAGCGAACCGGCATCGGTACGTGGCCGAGCCGACCGACTGTCCGATAGTGACGCGAACGTACCGTCTTCGGCGAACAGCGATACCGAACTCCTCAGCCACCGAACCGGCCAGCCGGCCGCGACTGACGCGAACGTACGGTCCTCGGTGGACAGCACCACGGATCTGCCGAGCCGCCGAACCGATCGCACTGCCGAGACCAACGGCACAGTAGCGACTTCGGCGGACGGCGATACCGCACGGCCCAACGCAAACCGCCGAACCGATTCACCATCCGCAAGCGACGAAACCGGCCCGACACCCGCGAGCGACCGCGCTGGCGAGCCTTCCACGAACAACTCCGCCCAACCTGCGGCGGCCGATGCCGAGTTGGAATCCGGCGAGGACGAGATCCCCACCGCGAGCGAGCAATCCGACATCCACGCTCCGATGCGCAGCATCTCGTACGCCGTTCCCCTCTCCCTGCTGACCGGCGGACTCACCGACGAAGACGACGACGCCACACCACCTTCCCCGCGCCGCAACGGTTCGAACAACGGACGCACCAATCACCCTGCCGCCCACGCGGTCCCGCTCTCCCAACCGCGACTGCGACCGATCAACGGCGCCGCGAACGGCAACGGCCGGACCAACGGCAGCGGCCACACCCCATCGATGTGGGCCGGATCCCACGCCCTGAGCACCATCGCGTATCCCCAAGCGGACGCCGCCGAAGCAACGGATGCCCTGAGCACCACGGACGCCGTCGATCTCGCCGAATTCCAGGCCGCCCGCAACGGCCGCTCGACACCCGATGAGGACCGAGCGGTCACGGAGGACAACCCGGTCCTCTCCACAGCATCCTCGGAATCGACCACCGAACCGGAGAAGACCCGAACCACAAAGCAGCGCCGCGGTTCCGACGCCAAGGCGAATGACCGCACCGACACAACGAGCCGCGAGCGCACCGAAACCCCCGCCGAACAACTCACCTTGGAGCCCGAGCCGGAACCCCACCGCCCGCGCAGCACCGAAATCATTCTCGCCACCCAGCGCGCCATCGCCGAAGACGCCGAGGACGACTTCGACCAGGAACCGGACAGCGCCGAGGACGAGGTCCGCATGGTCGCCAGGAGCATCGCCGAGCAAGGCCTGTCCAAGCTGCCGATCGAGCAGATCGCCGACATCCTCACGCTCGCCGACCAATCCTGGTCCGGCACCGGCATCGCCAAGGAAGTGGGCGTTTCCAGCTCCGCGGTGGCCCGCGTCATCGACTCCGCCCACAAGGTCCGCCGCCCCTACGCGACCAACAGCTGACGCCTGTCGCACAGCGGATCGACCGGCGAACCGCAGGTATCGCCCGCCGAGCCGAAAGGGCTGTCCGCCGAATACTTTCGACGAACAGCCCTTCGGCTCAGTCGGCACTACCGATCGACGACCGCTTCCACCCGCGTGGCATCGGCGGATGTCGTGTAATACGAGCCGGATCCGTGATCCGCGCTTGCCGAGCCGCCCGACTTCCCGTCGCGGTCACCGTGTCCCGGCCACCAGGCACGGTGGCCGAGCAGGGCGGTGATCGCGGGCGTGAAGAACATCGCCATGACGAAGGCGGCGATGGCGATGCCCACCGAGATCGCGAAGCCCATCTGGGAGAGCATGCTGTTGCCCGCCAACATCATCGCGGCGAAGGTGCCCGCCAGGATGACGCCCGCCGCGGCGACCGTCGGGCCCGTGTGCCGCAGGCTCAGCGCCGCCGCCTCGCGCGGGTCGCGACCCTCGCGGGTCTCCTCGCGGAGCCGGGCGATCATCAGGATGTTGTAGTCGGTGCCGAGCGCGACGACGAACAGGTACATGATCACCGGCAGCGTGAAGATCAACCCGGAATCGCCCTGGATGTTCTGGAAGACCAGCACCGTGGCGCCGAGCGTCGCGGCGAAACCGAGGAAGACCGAGGCCATCAGGTACCACGGTGCGACCAGGCTGCGCAGCAGCAGCGCGAGCACGATCATGATCAGAATCGCCGCCACCGGGAACACGATCGCGTAGTCGCGGTTCATCGCGTCCTGGAAGTCCACGAACACCGCGGTGATTCCGCCGACCGCCGCCGTGGTGCCCGCGGGCGCCGCGTCGTGCGCCGTCGTGCGCAGCGGTCCGCGGACAGTGTCCAGTGCGGCATCCGATTCCGGCGCGTCGGCCAGGGTCACCTGGAAGTTCGCGATGGTGCCGTCGGCCGAGAGCAGCGGTTCGCCGACCGCGCCGACGCCGGGCACCTGGGCCAGCGCCGTGCGGTATCCCAGCAGCTCATCCTGGTTGAGCTGCCCGTCCGGCGCGTGCAGCAGCACGTCCGACGGCTGGGTCGCGCCCGCAGGCATGCCCTTCAGCAATTCCTTGTTGTAGACGACGGATTCGGACGCGTCCGAGGTCGAGCCCGAGCCGAGGTCGAAGGTCGGGTTGAACCCGATGGCGAAGACGCTCAGCGCCACCAGCACACCGCCGGAGACGACGGCGAACACGCCGGGCCGCCGCCCCAACGCCGCGCCGATCGCGGTGAACCGCGCACCCTTCGGCTCGACCTGCCACGCCTTCGACGGCCAGAACACCTTCGTCCCGAGCAGCGACACGATCGCGGGCACCAGGGTCAGTCCCGCCACCAGCGCCACCGCGACCGCGATCGCCAGCGCGGGCCCGAGCGAACGGAACAGGCCGAGGGTGGAGAGGGTCAGCGCCATGAAGGCGATGATCACCGCGCCCGCCGCCGAGGTGATGGCCTCGCCGACCCTGGCGACCGCGCTGACCATCGCGGTCTTGGGATCCTCGCCGGCGCGCAGCCGCTCCCGGTACCGGAACATCAGGAACAGGATGTAGTCGGTGCCGACACCGAAAAGGACGACAACGAGCATGGAGTTGACCGAGGTGTCCATCTCCAGGTCGAATGCCTTGCTCACCATGGCGATCAGGCTGCCGACCATACTGGAGACGCCGCCGATCACGATCACCGGAAGCAGCGCGATCACCGGACTGCGGAAGATGATCAGCAGCAACACCAGGATCAGCACGATGGTCGCCACGCCGATGATGGCCATGCCCTTTTCACCGGACTCGGTCTGGTCGAGGGTCTGCGCCGCGGCACCGGTGATGCCCGCCTTCAGAGCGGTGTCGCGCACCTGCTCTTTCAAGCTGTCGCGCAGGCTCTTCACCGCGTCGCCCTGGGTCTTGTCGGAGGCGTTGGTGACCTTGGTCATCTGCACGGCGATGACCTGGATCAGCCGATTCTCCGAGGGTGGCGTCGCCTGAATGCCGGTGACGCCCTTGATGTTCGCACCGCTGAGCTTCGTCGCCGCGGCCGCCACCGCCGCCGAGTTCTCCTCGGTGAGCGGCGCGCCGTCCTCGCGGGCGAAGACGATCAGTGCCGCGGGCGCCGAGTTCTGCGGAAACGCCTTCTCCTGCAATTCCATCGCCTCGATGGACTCGTAGTGCGAAGGCAGGAAGCTGGATTGGTCGGTGGTCGAGGTGAATTCGGGGGCGGAGGCCACCACCGCGATGGCGGCGATCAGCCACAAGCCGATCACCTTCCACGGGTGATGGACGACGAGGCGCCCGAGACGGCCGAACATGCGAGTGTTCCTTTCGTAGGCCGGGATCGGCTCAGATGTCGAGGTCTTGGAGACGGCCGTGCTGGTCGATGTCGGTGATGGTGCGGTAGACCTTGTCCGGCACCAGTTCTCGCACTTCCGCCACGGAATCCACCACGGAGACAGTGAAATCGCCGCAGCTCTGCTCGCCGAGGCCGAACATGGTGCGCCACTTCTTCCAGTCCCGGCTCCAGTCGGTGAACATCGCGAAGTCGGACCAATCCGTGAACTGGCGCTGCACAACGTATTTGCCCTTGCGGCTGCGATAGACCCGCACCACCTCGGCGCCGTCCTTGGTGATCTGCCGCGCCTCCGCGAGCCGCCGACCGTGGAAACGCTGGAGGCGCCCGCCACCCGGCCCGGCCTTCAGCACTATCTCTTCCAGATCATCGGACTTGTCCGCGACGATCGGGGCGGGCTCGGCGGGTATGTCGCCTGATTGCTGCTCGTTGGTCATGATGTCCCCGTTTCCATTCGTGAATGCGCATGCAGGCATACTTCAACCAGCGGCGGACCCTCGTTCGGTCCGTCGTGGTCGGATGCTGTGCGGTTGTGGATGACGTCGTGCGCGTTCTCGGCACTTGGTACCGACACACTATAAGTAGATGTATACGTATAGCGCAAGACCTGCCCGCCTGCTCCGCTCCGTCGGGCACCCTCGCGCCAATCGAGCGGAGTCATATGGCGGTTCAGCCCGGCGTGTCGACCACCATTCGACTCCGCTGGATTCTCGCCACGGCGAAGTACGGGTTACTCGAGGCCGGCGCGCTGCAAGAGATACGCCGTAAGCGGCTGGTAGACAATGGGATCGAGGCCATCGTCGAGCGGTACCGTGACCGCGATCTTGCCTTCGTCATGTCCGGCGAAGAGCGCCGGATCGTTGCAGTCCGCGAATCCGACGGTCTCGATACCCGCCTCACCCGCGGCCCCCGCCCAGCCGTGATCGGCGACGACCAGCCGCGGAAGTTCGCCGTCCAGTTCCGCGAGCGCCGCGCGCATCGGGTCGGGATCGTGCGTGTGCCGCCACCGCCCGTCCGCGCCGACCAGTGCGGCGACGCCGGAGGCGTAAGCGATTTCGCGATACCGGGAGGGTTCCCAGAGCGGCGGCTCGTACGACCACCCGGCGGCGGGCGTGAGAACGGTGCAACCGGCGGCGCGCAGCGCATCCTCGATCGCTCGGTACACGCCGAGCAGCGTGTCCGGATGACCGGTCGCCAGCAACACGGTCGCGCGCTCGGCGGCCGCGGCGCCGATGCGCTCACCCATCGCGTCCAGCGCATCGAGCGTGAGATCCGGATCGATGGTGTCGACGCCCCGGGTATGGTCCGGGTTCGGATTCACTCCGCACAGCCGCGCCATCATCGCCAACGTTTCGTCGAACGACCAATTTCGCAGCCGCAACCCGAACTGAAACCCGGGATCCTTGGCCACCATCCGCCCGTAATGCCGCAGATTCCCCTCCCGCGGCGTCGCGACCTCCCCCGCAATCGCACTGCGCACCAAATGCTCTCGCAGCTCCGCCCGCGACACCCGCTCGAATCCCATGACACCCCTTCGAACCAGCGCAGTCCTCGACGCCCCACCGCACACAGCGGCCCGGGCCTATCGCGGCCGACTACGAAATCTCGCCCCCGACGCTACCGCCCCACCCCTGACACCGCACGACCCCAGGACGACTCCGAATACGGCGAAGGCCCGCTTCCCAGGGGGGAAGCGGGCCTTCGTGACTCGAGCCGCGGAGCGTGGAATTACTTCGCCTTCTCCAGGACCTCGACCAGACGCCAGCGCTTGGTGGCCGACAGCGGACGGGTCTCCATCAGCTGAACGCGGTCGCCGATGCCGGCGATCTCGTTCTCGTCGTGCGCCTTCACCTTGGAGGTGGTGCGAATGATCTTGCCGTAGAGCGGGTGCCGCGTACGGTCTTCCAGCTCGACGACGATCGTCTTGTTCATCTTGTCCGAGACGACGTAGCCGACACGAACCTTGCGGCTGCCGCGCTCGTCCTTCTTCTCGCTCATGCCGCATCTCCCTTGCCAGCGGGTCCGGTGGCCAGACCGAGCTCACGCTCACGCATGACCGTGTAGATGCGCGCGATCTCGTGACGGACGACGCGCAGACGACGGTTGTTGTCCAGCTGACCCGTCGCCATCTGGAAGCGCAGGTTGAACAGCTCTTCCTTCGACTCACGCAGGCGGGAGACGAGTTCCTCTTCGGTGAGCTCGCGGAGCTCTGCGGCCGGTGTACCGGTAGCCATCAGAACTGCTCCTCCCTGGTCACGATCCTGCACTTCATCGGGAGCTTGTGCATCGCGCGGCGCAGCGCCTCGCGAGCGATCTCCTCGTTCGGGTAAGACATCTCGAACATCACGCGGCCGGGCTTGACGTTCGCGACCCACCACTCCGGCGAACCCTTACCGGAACCCATTCGGGTCTCGGCGGGCTTCTTGGTCAGCGGGCGATCCGGGTAGATGTTGATCCAGATCTTGCCGCCACGGCGGATGTGGCGAGTCATCGCGATACGCGCCGACTCGATCTGCCGGTTGGTGACGTAGGCAGGCTCGAGCGCCTGAATTCCGAAGTCACCGAAGGCCACCGACGTGCCGCCCTTGGCCATGCCCGAACGGCTCGGGTGGTGCTGCTTGCGGTGCTTGACCTTGCGAGGCATCAGCATGCGTCAGCCCTCCTGATTCTCTGCCGGGGCGTCCGCCACCGCGGTGGCGGCGCGCCCGACCTCAGTGCTGGTCGCGGTGGTGCCGGTGGAACCGGAACGACGCGGGCGGCTCGGCCGCTCCCGGCGCGGACGATCGCGATCGCCCGCCGGAGCGCTCGCGGCGGTCAGCTCACGCTTGCCACCGACGATGTCGCCCTTGTAGATCCAGACCTTCACGCCGATGCGACCGAAGGTGGTCTTGGCCTCGTAGAGGCCGTAGTCGATGTCGGCGCGCAGCGTGTGCAGCGGCACCCGACCCTCACGGTAGAACTCCGAGCGCGACATTTCGGCGCCGCCGAGGCGGCCCGAGCACTGCACACGGATGCCCTTGACGTTCGGCGAACGCATGGCCGACTGGATGGCCTTGCGCATCGCGCGACGGAACGCCACACGGTTGGACAGCTGCTCGGCCACACCCTGGGCAACCAGCTGCGCGTCCGACTCGGGGTTCTTGACCTCGAGGATGTTCAGCTGAACCTGCTTGCCGGTGAGCTTCTCCAGCTCGGCGCGGATGCGATCGGCTTCCGCACCGCGGCGGCCGATCACGATGCCCGGACGCGCGGTGTGGATGTCCACCCGCACGCGGTCACGGGTGCGCTCGATCTCGACCTTCGAGATGCCCGCCCGCTCCATGCCGTTGGCCAGCAGCCGACGGATGGCGACGTCTTCCTTCACGTAGTCCGCGTACTGCTTGTCCGCGTACCAACGCGACTTCCAGTCGGTGGTGATACCGAGGCGGAAGCCATGGGGGTTGATCTTCTGTCCCATTTACTTTGCCCCTCCCTTCCGGCGGCTGCGAGCAGCACCGGCGGTGGGCACGCTCTCGACCTCGATGGTGATGTGGCTGGTGCGCTTGCGGATCCGGAACGCGCGGCCCTGGGCCCGCGGCTGGAAACGCTTCATGGTGGCGCCCTCGTCGACGTAGGCCGTCGAGATCACCAGCGTGGCCGGGTTCAGACCGAGGTTGTTCTCGGCGTTGGCCGCGGCGCTGGCGACGACCTTGGCGACCGGCTCGCTCGCGGCCTGCGGCGCGAACTTCAGGATCGCGAGAGCGTCCTCGACCCGCTTGCCGCGGACCAGGTCCACGACGCGGCGAGCCTTCATCGGGGTGACGCGCACGTGCTTGGCGGTCGCCCGGGCAGTGGGGTTCTGAGTCTCAGTCGTCGTCATCGCCGCTTGCTCTTCCGGTCTTCCTTGACGTGGCTCTTGAACGTCCTGGTCGGCGCGAACTCACCGAGCTTGTGTCCAACCATGGACTCCGAGACGAACACCGGGACGTGCTTGCGGCCGTCGTGCACCGCGAAGGTGTGTCCGATGAAATCCGGGATGATGGTCGAACGACGCGACCAGGTCTTGATGACCTGCTTCGTGCCCTTCTCGTTCTGCACGTCCACCTTCGCGAGGAGGTGGTCGTCGACGAACGGGCCCTTCTTGAGGCTGCGTGGCATTTCTTACCTCCTCCTTCAGCGCTTCTTGCCGGTCTTGCGACGGCGGACGATGAGCTTGTCGCTCGGACGGTTGGGCTTACGGGTGCGGCCTTCCGGCTGACCCCACGGCGAGACCGGGTGGCGACCACCGGAGGTCTTGCCCTCACCACCACCGTGCGGGTGGTCGACGGGGTTCATGACGACACCACGGACCGTGGGGCGACGACCCTTCCAGCGCATGCGGCCGGCCTTGCCCCAGTTGATGTTCGACTGCTCGGCGTTGCCGACCTCGCCGACAGTGGCGCGGCAGCGCACGTCGACGCGACGGATCTCACCGGAGGGCATACGCAGCGTGGCGTAGGGGCCTTCCTTACCGAGCAGCTGGATGCTCATGCCCGCGGAACGGGCCAGCTTGGCGCCGCCGCCCGGACGCAGTTCCACCGCGTGGATGGTGGTACCGGTCGGGATGTTGCGCAGCGGCAGGTTGTTGCCCGGCTTGATGTCGGCCGTCGGGCCGGACTCGATCGGGGTGCCCTGCTGGATACCCTTCGGCGCGATGATGTAGCGCTTCTCGCCGTCCACGTAGTGGAGCAGCGCGATGTTGGCGGTCCGGTTCGGGTCGTACTCGATGTGCGCGACCTTGGCGGGGATGCCGTCCTTGTCCAGGCGACGGAAGTCGATCAGACGGTAGGCACGCTTGTGACCGCCACCGCGGTGACGAGTCGTGATGCGGCCGTGCGCGTTACGACCACCGGTCTTGGTCAGCGGACGAAGCAGCGACTTCTCCGGGGTGGACCGGGTGATCTCGGCGAAGTCCGAGACGCTGGAGCCGCGGCGGCCCGGCGTTGTCGGCTTGTACTTGCGAATTGCCATGAGTTCTTCTCTGCTTTCTGGATTCCCGCCCGCTTACGCGACCGGGCCTCCGAAGATCTCGATGGGCTTGCTGTCGGCCGAGATGGTCACGAGCGCGCGCTTGGTGTTCTTGCGCTTGCCGTAACCGAAGCGGGTCCGCTTGCGCTTGCCCTGACGGTTGGCGGTGTTGACGCTGGTGACCTTCACACCGAAGACCTTCTCGACGGCGATCTTGATCTGCGTCTTGTTGGAGTCCGGGTGCACCAGGAAGGTGTAGGTGCCTTCCTCGATCAGTCCGTAGGACTTCTCCGAGATGACCGGCGCCAGCAGGATGTCGCGGGGGTCGGCGATGGTGGTCACTTGCTCTCCTCCTGTGCCGCCTCGGCGGGACCGTGAACGAAAGCGTTCAGGGCCTCGACGCTGAACACCACGTCGTCGCTGTTGAGGACGTCGTAGGTGTTGAGCTGATCCGGGGCGATCGGCTGCACGTTCTGCAGGTTCGCCACGCTCTTCCACGCGGCGACGTCCTCGCGGCCGACGACGACCAGGAACTTCTTGCGGTCCGACAGCTCGGACAGGAAGGTCTTGGCGGTCTTGGTCGACGGGGTCTGACCCGCGACCAGTTCGGTGATCACGTGGATGCGCTCGTTGCGGGCCCGGTCCGACAGGGCGCCACGCAGGGCGGCGGCCTTCATCTTCTTCGGGGTGCGCTGGCTGTAGTCGCGCGGCTGCGGGCCGTGCACGGTGCCACCGCCGGCGAACTGCGGCGCGCGGGTCGAACCCTGGCGGGCGCGACCGGTGCCCTTCTGGCGGTACGGCTTCTTGCCACCACCGGAGACCTCGCCGCGAGTCTTGGTCGCGTGCGTGCCCTGACGGGCCGCGGCCAGCTGCGCGACGACGACCTGGTGCATCAGCGCGATGTTGGCGGTCACGTCGAAGATCTCCGCGGGGAGGTCGACGGTGCCGTTGGTCTTGCCACCGATCTCCTTGACCGGCAGCGTCAGGTTGGCCTTCTTCTCGAGGCTGGTCATGCGTGCGCACCACCCTTCACGGCGCTCTTGACGATCACGACGCCGCCCTTGCGACCCGGGATCGCACCCTTGATCAGGAGCAGGCCGTTCTCGGCGTCCACCTTGTGAACCGACAGGTTCTGGGTGGTGACGCGGTCGTTACCCATCCGACCCGACATGCGCATGCCCTTGAACACGCGGCCGGGGGTGGCGCAGCCACCGATGGAACCCGGGCGGCGGTGCACGGCCTGCGCACCGTGCGAGGCACCCTGACCACGGAAGCCGTGGCGCTTCATGGTGCCCGCGAAGCCCTTGCCCTTGCTGGTGCCGGTGACGTCGACGTAGCTGCCCTCTTCGAACACGTCGGCGCTGATCTCCTGGCCGACCTCGAAGGTGGAGGCGTCCGCGACCCGGATCTCGGCGACGTGGCGGCGCGGGGTGACGCCGGCCTTGGCGAACTGGCCGGAGGTCGGCTTGTTCACCTTGCGCGGGTCGATGGCGCCGAAGGCGACCTGGACGGCGCTGTAGCCGTCGCGCTCCACCGTGCGGATCTGGGTGACCACGTTCGGGCCCGCCTTGACGACGGTGACCGGAACGACGCGGTTCTTCTCGTCGAAGACCTGGGTCATGCCGAGCTTGGTGCCCAGGATGCCGGCCGCGGGCCGGTTCTTGTTGTCAGTCATGTCTCGAGTCCCCGTCACTGAATGTTGACGTCGACGCTGGCCGGCAGGTCGATGCGCATGAGCGCGTCGACCGTCTTCGGCGTCGGGTCGAGGATGTCGATGAGGCGCTTGTGCGTACGCATCTCGAAGTGTTCGCGCGAGTCCTTGTACTTGTGCGGCGAACGGATGACGCAGTACACGTTCTTCTCGGTCGGCAACGGCACCGGCCCGACCACGCGGGCCCCGGTGCGGGTCACCGTCTCCACGATCTTGCGCGCAGACGCATCGATCGCCTCGTGGTCATAGGCCTTGAGCCTGATGCGGATCTTTTGTCCCGCCACGCTAAGTGTCCTTTTCTCCGCTTTCCTTCGTGATCCGGAAGCCGGGCTTCCGCACCACCCTCAATTTGCACAGCCCGAACACACGAAGACGTCTCAGTGGAGACCACGACCGGGCACGCCCGATCCTCGCCGCTGTTCATCTGTCATGGTTCTCCGGTCCACGCGGTCGGGCGTGTCGCCTTCCCGCTTATTCCTCGGCCCGGATCGAAAACTTCATCTCAGGCTCGGAACAACGTCCCGGACGTACTCACACCGGAAACCGGCGAAGCACACGATTGGGTACTGCTCGCCTCGCCGATCACGCCCCGTTTCATCCGAAACGGGCACGACCCCGTGCAAGGCAACCCGAACAGTATGCCCGAGACCCCCAACCCACTTCAAATCGCCCCCGGTGTCGGCCCGATCACCCCCGCGCGCCGAACTTACTTTTGAGTAAGATAATGGCATGAGCAAAGAGACCGCGACTCTGCGCGGGTGGAAGAAGCTGCCGGACAACCGGCTGGGGCACGCGCTGTTCTCGCTGGGAATGGTGGCTCGGGTGCCGTACTTCGGCACGGTGCTGCCCAGCGTCGTGCGGCTGGAGCCGGGACTGTGCGAGGTGACCTCGCCGAAGTGGTTCGGCATCCACAATCACCTCGGGACTTTTCACGCGATCGCGGCGTGCAACCTGGCCGAGGTGGCGATGGGCATGCTGAGCGAGGCCACGGTGCCGACCACGCACCGCTGGATTCCCAAGGCGATGAACGTGCAGTACCTGGCCAAGGCCGAGACGGGACTGCGCGCGGTGGCGAAGCTGCCCGAGATCCCGGATTTCGCGCGGATCACCGAGGGCCGGGACCTGGTGGTGCCGGTGTCGATCTACGACAAGCACGGGGTCGAGGTCGTGCACGCCGACATCACCACCTGGGTGACGCCCTGTTAGTCGGCGCGCTGGCGCGCGCGTGTTCGCGGCCTTTATGTCTCGCTTCCGAGCGGTCGAGACTCGCGACTTCGTCGCATGCGCTTCGACCACTCGGAAGCGAGACGGCCGCGAACGGGCTCGTAAGGCTCGCCCGTGGGTGGCCGATAGGGCGTAGATGGCTGCGGTCCCGCTGTTTGCCTGGCGGCAGCGCAGCGGATTGAATGCGGATATGAGTGGCGGTGCGGTCCAGGCGGCCGATCTGTGCGTCGTCGGGCTCGGCCCGACCGGACGGGCGCTCGCCCACCGGGCGATGCGGGCCGGGCTGCGGGTGATCGCGATCGACCCGCGACCGGAACGCCTCTGGCCGCCCACCTACTCCTGCTGGGTCGACGAACTGCCGAAGTGGTTGCCGCCCAGCGCGATCGGTGCGCGCATCGAAGCGCCGACGGTGTGGACGAAGACCGAACACCGCATCCCGCGGCCGTATTGCGTGCTGTCCAAGCAGGGTCTGTACGACGCGCTGGCGCTCGACGACGCGCAGGTGATCGCCGCCCGCGCCACCCGCGTCGACGCGCACGAGGTCGAACTCGCCGACGGCACGGTGCTGCGCGCCGGCGCGGTGTTCGACACCCGCGGCCTGCCCGCGCTCGGGCAGCGCAGGGCGGCCAGCGCGCACGGCATCTTCGTCGACGCGGAGACGGCCGCGCCGATGGTCGCCGAGGGCGAGGGGCTGCTGCTGGACTGGCGTCCGGAGAACGGCGCCGGCCAGGACGCGCCGCCGTCGTTCCTCTACGCGGTGCCGATCGGCGACGGCACGGTGATCTTCGAGGAGACCAGCCTCGGCCTGCGCGGCGGCATGCCGCAGCACGAGCTGCGCGAGCGGACGCTGAACCGGCTCGCCGCGCACGGCATTCGGCTCACCGGCGCGGAACCGAGCGAGGCGGCGCACTATCCGCTCGATCAGCCGCCGCCGAAGAAGGGTGTCGCGCGGGCGGTTCCGTTCGGATCGCGCGGCGGCATGATGCACCCCTGCACCGGCTACAGCGTCGCCGATTCGCTCGCCTTGGTCGACACGGCGGTCGCGGCGCTGCAAGAGGGCCGCGACCCGATCGAGGCGCTGTGGCCGTGGCGGGCGCGGCTGGTCTACTGGATGCGCATGCGGGGGCTGTGGGGCCTCGGCAGGCTGACCACCGAGCAGTCGATCGCGATGTTCGAGGCGTTCTTCACCGAGTCGGAACGCGGCAGGCGCGCGCTGCTCTCCGCGCACGACGACTACGCCGCGCTCGGCGCGGTGCTGTTCAACACCGTCGCGCACACCTGGCCGTTCCGCTGGCGCTACGACCTGGTCGGCTGGACGAACCGCAATCGCTGGGTCGGCTACGAGTTCGCCCCGGCGCGCGAGCCACTGAGCACCGAAATCGAGTAGCGCACGCTCGGACAACGGCTGAGCCCTCGATCCGCGAGCACTGAGGTCGGCTGAATGAAGGTCACGTCCAGTCGGTCTGGCGGGATGAAGGGGGCCTTCGGTCGGTTACGCCGACCATTCTGGACGCTGCACTAGAAGCGAAACGGCGGGCCGACGATCCGCGTCGACCCGCCGAACAGATTGGCGATCAGGCGGTTTCGGCCGCTCTGCGGTAACCCCGAATCGCGGGCAACGCGAACACCACAACCATTCCGACGGTCCAGGCGACCGTCTTCAACAGCGGTTCGGCGACCGGCCCGCCGTACGACAACCCACGCATGGCGTCGATCGCGGTGCTCATCGGCTGATTGCCGACCACGTCCTGCAACCAGGTCGGGTAGGCGAACACCGGAACGAAACCGGTGTTGAAGAACATCAGCAGCGTGTTGACGATCGTGATCAGGCTGACCAGCAGCACGCCCTCGGTGAGCGTCGCGAGCGCCGTGCACAGCACCGCGAAGCCGATGCCGAACAGCACCGGGATGCAGATCAGCGCCACCCCCGCCAGCGGCCCCTGGCCGAAGCGGAAGCCGAGCGCCATGCCCACCGCGATCACGAACAGCGTGGTGATCAGAACCCGCACCGCCTCGGCGAGCAGCCGTCCAGTCAGGCTGGCCGCCCGGTTCATCGGCATGGTCCAGAACCGGCTCAGCAGGCCGGTGGCCTTCTCCACCTTGAAACCGAGTGCGCTCACCACCGCGCCGGACATGGCCGCCACCAACGTGATCAGCGGAACCTGGCCGTAGATGGCGTCCATGCCGGTGTTCCTCGTGATGGTCCCGCCGAGCACGACGTCGAACATCAGCAGGGTGAGCGCCGGATAGATCAGCGTCTGGATGGTGGTCGCGGGATCGCGCATCCAGCCCATCAGCAGTCGCTTGCACTGCAACAGGCTGTGCTGCGCCCAGGTGCCGATCGCCTGCTCCGAGCGTGGAGCCACCGTCGGCAGCGGCGCGAACTCCGTGCCCTTCTCGTCGGACTCCGTCGTCACAGTCATGACCGCCTCACACTCGCCCACACCGCGAACGGCGTGAACACCACCGTCAACCCGATCAGCCACAGCAGCGGCACCCACAGCACGCCCCAGCTCACCCCGTCGCCCGCCATGTCGCGCAGCGCGAAGGAGAACTGCGAGATGGGCTGGTTGCGCACGAACGGCTGGATCCACTCCGGGAAGCTGTTCTCCGGCACGAAGCCGCAGGACAGCATGCCGAAGATCAGCGTCGGCAGGGTCAGCGCCTGACTGAGTTGCTCCGGGCTCTTGGTGAGGCTGCCGAGGCCGTCGGCGCCGATGGCGAGCACGGTGCCGATGGCCAGGGAGAACGCGCAGAACAGCACGGCTTGGCCGAATCCGGCGCTGAATTCGAAGCCGATCAGGTACCCGAACAGCACGGCGCCCGTCAGCGAGGTGACCGAACGGACGAGGCCCGCGCAGATCCGCGAGGTGAACGGAACCAGCGTGCCGATCGGCATGGTCTGCAGGCGGCTGCTCAGGCCGGTCATCGCCTCGAACGCGGCGAGCTGCGCGTTGGAGAGCATGGTGAACGCCATGGTCTGCAGCACGATGATCGGCATGACGAACTGCGCGTAGTCGATGCCCTGGAGCTTCATCACGAAGCGCAGCGGCAGATAGAAGCCGAGGGTGAACACCAGCGGCGTCACGAAGGCGACGATCAGCTCGCCCTTGGTGGCCATGGTCTTCACCACGCGACCGGTCAGCGCCTGCCATTGCGCGAAGGAGGACGGCCGGGCGACGGGTAGCTCGGCGAAGAGTTCGGCCGCGGCGGCCGGTTCGGTGGCGCTCGCGGTCACGAGTGGCCGCCCGAATGGCCGGTGAGGGAGAGGAAGACGTCGTCGAGCGAGGGCCTGCGCAACGCGATGTCGGCCAGCGTGACTCCCGCGCTGTCGAGCCTCCGCAGCGCCTCCGACAGGGTGGTCGCGCCGTGCGGGGCCGGGAACGAGAGCCGGTCGCTGCCGTCGAGTTCGGCCATGACGGCGGCGGGCACCAGGTCGCCGAGCGCGTACGCGGCGGTCAGCACCTGCTTCGTATCGAGCGGAACCACCTCGCAGTAGCTGCCGCCGGTCTTCTCCTTGAGTTCCTCGGCGGTGCCCTCGGCGATCACCGTGCCCTTGTCGATGACGATGATGTTGTCGCTGAGCACGTCGGCTTCCTCGAGGTACTGCGTGGTCAGCAGCACCGTGATGCCCTGCTCCTTGAGCACGTTGACCAGATCCCAGACGCCCTGGCGGCTGCGCGGATCCAGACCGGTGGTCGGCTCGTCGAGGAACACCACCTCGGGACGCACGACCAGACCGCAGGCGATGTCCACCCGGCGCCGCATACCGCCGGAGTACTGGCGCACCGCGCGCTTGCCCGCGCTCACCAGGTCGAACTCCTCGAGCAGGGTGTCGGCGCGCTTGCGGGCCGCGGACCTGCCGAGGCCCATCAGCCTGCCGAACAGTTCGAGGTTCTCGCGGCCGGAGAGGTTCTCGTCCAGCGCGGCGTACTGCCCGGTCATCATGATCGAGCGCCGCACGCCCGCCGGGTCCTCGCGCACGTCGTGGCCCGCGACGACGGCGGTGCCCGAGTCGGGGCGCAGCAGCGTGGAGAGAATCTTGACCGTGGTGGTCTTGCCCGCGCCGTTGGGGCCGAGGATGCCGAGCACACTCGCCTTCTCGGCGGTGAAGCTGATCCCTTGCAGTGCGTGCACGTCGCCGAAAGACTTGCGGACGTCCTCGACGCGGACGGCAGGCTCGTGCTCCGTCGCTTTCGATTGACGTGCCGGCGATTCTGCTTGGTTCAAGCTCGGCATCAACTCTCCACTATCGGCCGGGGGCGGCGATCCGATCGCCGGACGCACACGAATGCGTCGGGGTGGTGATCCCTGCCGCCTGGCGTGATGTTACCGGCATCGCGCATCCCGGAACGACGACCGCGCGATACCCACTCGCGAGCCCGGATAAGTGTGTGCTTCATCACATTCGGCGCCTCGCGCGCACGCCACGCCCGATCGGCGCTGGTCGAGGCGTGGCAAGGGCAGTGCAGGGGCGGTGACGCAGCCTTGTCGGCCGGGGCCGCCCGACCATAGTCTGCTGAACGGGGGCATACACGCACTCACTCGTCTGTGGCGGGACCGCGCTGGGAGCCGGTCCGTCAGGGGTCGGCTCGATTCGGGTGGGCGCAACGCGGGTCGAGACTGCGAAGAGGTGACCATGGCCGAGTCCGCGCAGCCACGTTTGGCAGCGCATCCGGGAGGAACGGGCCGATCGAATGTGCTGATCTCCCATGATCCGCGCACCGGGGAGGTAGTAGGGAATTACGCCGTGATGGGCGGCAGCGAGCTCAATCGCACCGCCCGCGCCGCACGGGCCGCCGAAAAATGGTGGGCCGATTTGGGTTTCAGTGGCCGTAAACGCTGGCTGCTGGACTGGAAACGCAGCATCGCAAGGCGGGCAAGCCAATTGGTGGAGCTGGTCTCCGAGGAGACCGGAAAACCCGAGGCGGACGCCGCGATCGAGGTGATGCTGGCGATCGAGAATCTGGATTGGGCCGCGCGCAACGCATCTCGCGCACTGCGGCGGCGCAGGATCGGTTCGAGTTGGCTCAGCCGCAACCAACAGGGTTCGGTGGGTTATCTGCCGCTCGGCGTCGTCGGGGTACTCGGACCGTGGAACAACCCGGTCTTCACGCCGATGAGCTCGATCGCCTACGCCATGGCGGCGGGCAACGCGGTGGTGTTCAAGCCGCACGAGCTGACCACCGGCGTCGGGGTGTGGCTGGCCGAGAGCTGGGCCGACCTGGCCCCGAGCCAACCGGTGCTCCAGGTGGTGACCGGGGACGGCGGCACGTCGGCCGCGCTGTGCCGGGCCAAGCTGGACAAGATCGCCTACGCGGGCTCGGAAGCGGGTGCGCGGGAAGTGATCTCGCTGTGCGCACAGACCATGACGCCGGTCGTGGTCGAGCGCGGCGGCAAGGGCGCGATGGTGGTGCACGTCGACGCCAAGCTCGACGAGGCCGCCGAGGCCGCGGTGTTCGGCGCGATGGCCAACGCGGGCCAGAATCCCTCCGGCTTGCAGCGGGCCTACGTGGCGGATTCGGTGTACGACAACTTCCTCGAGCTGGTCGTCGAACAGGCCGAGCGGCTGCGCCCGGGCGCGGACAAGCGCGCGTCCTACGGTCCGATGATCTTGGAAGCCCAGGTCGACGTGGTGCGCAAGCAGGTGCGCGACGCGCTCGCCAGGGGTGGTCGCGCGGTGGTCGGCGGGCTGGATTCGTTCCGCGAGCCGTACGTCGAGCCGATCGTGCTCGCCGAGGTGCCGGAGGAGAGCATCGCGGTCACCGGCGAGGCGATCGGACCGGTGCTCATCGTGAACCGCGTGCCGAACATCGAGGAGGCCGCCAAGCGCATCAACGCCACCGGCAACGGTGTCGCGGTCTCGGTGTTCACCAGGGACGTGCACAGCGTGGAGGCCTTCGCGGAGACGATGCGCGTCGGCGTGGTGACGATCAACTCGACCACCGCCCACCTCGGCATCCCCGCGCTGCCCATCGGCGGCGTCGGCGAGTACGGCCAGGGCCACAGCCACGGCGACCACGGGCTGCGGGAGTTCAGCAGAACGCTGGCCGTCGCGCGCAAGCGCTATCGCGCGCCGATGAACCTGGCCACCTTCGACCGGCACCCACGCCATCTACGAACGGCCAAGGCGATGTTCCGACTACGCCACGGCCACCGGGTCTAGCGCCGTCGACGGTGCTCGACAGGGCGGTCCCGCCGACCGGCGGTGGGGCCGCCCACGACCTCGCCGCGATTCCGGACCGTCTGCCCGAGCGCGATCGACGACGTCAGCCGAGCAGGACCGCGTTCATCAGCGCCGTCACCCTGGCCAGCTGGGCCGGGCGGGCGTCGAAGCGGATGAGCCTGCCGATGTCGATGACCTGGCCGATGGCGGCGTGCACGCGGAAGCGAGCCTCGACCGGGTCGCCGTCGAGCAGGTTGGCCCACTCGAGGACGTTCTGGCGCTGGATGGCGCGCAGCTTGTGCTGCTCGGCCTGCGGCAGGTTGCTGAACTCCGCGTAGTAGACCGGCATGATCTCCGGGGTGGAGAAGGTCAGCTTGGCGTAGCGCGCGGCGATCAGGCGCACCGCTTCCGGCCTGCTGGTCGCCTCGGCCAGCGCCTCGGTCATGGCGACCGAGACGCGGTCGCCGGTCCGGTGGAACGCGGCGGCGAGCAGATCGGACTTGCTGCTGAAGTACCGGTAGACGCTGGACGCGTTGATGCCGACCGCGGCGCCGATCTCCTCGATGCTCGCCTCGTGATAGCCCTGGCGACCGAAGATCCGGATGGCCTCGGCCAGCAGCTGTTCCCGCTTGGAGGTGACCGGCAGGCCGCGCGCGACGGGACCCTGATCCGGTTGCGTGGGCGCGGGCGGCAGCTCGGCGCGCAGGACCGACCAGCACATGTCGCGCAACAGCGGAAGCAGGCGCGCGCCGGAGAGTGCCGAGCGGTGCGCGGAGATGCTGGCCACCACGCTCAGCACCGAGGCGGCGAGCATCCGCAGGTCGGCCTCGGGAGCGTCCGGCCGGAGCTCGGCGATGGGCGCGGCGATGGTGTCGTTCAGATCGTCGTAGATCTTGCGGATCCGGATCCGATCTTCACGCTCCAGGTAGCGGCGCTCCCACCGGTACAGGCCCGCCTCGCGCCGGATGTCGATGGTGTGTTCGGCGATCGCCTTGATCAGGCCGTCGAGCCGCGGTTCCGGGTCCAGCTCGGGATCGTCGGCGTTGCGCGCGACGGTGAGCAGGTGCCGCGCGCCCTCCTCGGCGGCGGCGACGAGCAGCGCGTACTTGTTCGCGAAATGCCGGTACAGGGCGGGGCCGGAAATGCCGACGTCGGCGGCGATCTCGTCGACGCCGACCGGGTAGTACCCGCGCTCGCTGAAGGCGCGGGCGGCGGCCCGGATGATCTGCGCTTTGCGGTCCTTCGGGCGGCGGCGAACACCGGCGTTCTCCGATCCGGCCCTTCCCCCGTTTGGTTCGGGCCGCGCGGGCGCGAGGTCTACCTCGCCGTGTTCCGCGACCATGCACCTCTCCGTTCTGGGACGGCGCCGCCTGGTTGACAGCGCCGGACAAGTCCACATAAGTTAACCACAATTCGCAAAGTTAACCACCATTCACGGCCCGGCGTCCGCCGAATCGCAGACCAGGAGCGAAAAATGAGCAATACCGATTCCGCACCCGCCGCGACGGCTCCCGCCGGCTTCACGGCGGTGCAGGACGGCAAGGTACTGCGTATCACCATCACCAAGCCCAAGCGCAAGAACGCCATCGACTACGACACGATGGTCGCGCTCGGCGACACCTTCCTGGCCGCGGCCGAGAACCGTTCGGTGCGCGCGATCGTGCTGACCGGCGCGGGCGACGACTTCTGCACCGGCGCGGATCTGGTCGCGAGCCCCGGCGAGGCGCAGCGCGGCATCACCTCCGACATGGTGATGGACGCGGCCAACCGGCTGGTGCGAGCGGTCGTGGACGCGCCGGTTCCGGTGGTCGCGCGAATCAAGGGCGCGGCGGCCGGTGTCGGCGTCGGCATCGCGCTGGCCGCCGACCTCGTCTACGCGAGCGAGGACTCCTACCTGCTGCTGGCGTTCATCAATATCGGCCTGATGCCCGACGGCGGCGCGGCCGCGCTGGTGGCGGCGGCCGCCGGACGCCCGCTGGCCGCGGAGATGGCGCTGCTCGGCGAGCGCCTGCCCGCATCCGCCGGGAAGCGGGCCGGGCTGTTCACCGCCGTGCTGCCCGATGACGAACTCGACGCGGCGGTGGAGGCCGCGGTCGCCAAGCTCGCCGCGGGCCCGCGCCGCGCGCTGGAGCTCACCAAGAAGGCGCTCAACCAGGCCACGCTGACCGCGCTCGACGCGGCGCTCGCAGCCGAGAAGACCGGCCAGAGCGAACTGCTCGCCTCCCCCGATTTCCGCGAGGGAGCCACCGCGATGCTGACCAAGCGCAAGCCGGTCTTCGCCGACTGAAAATGCCTCTCGGCGCTGCGGCGATCCCACGGCGCCGACGGAAATCCCGGACACACAGCTGGGTGCGCGGGATCGGTCGTTCGCGGGTCACCATCCGGTAGCTCGGGACCCGCGAACACCACCCGGTGTGATCCCGGGCACTATGCGCGCACACCTGCCGACCAACCGCGCACCCGCCCAGGCAGGTGCTCATGTGCGTAGTCGGCCCACGAACAACCTGGTCATATCCGTTGGCAGGTACTCACACAGAGAACCCCACCATCAGCAGGTACACCCGCCCCCACTATGTTGATCCGCTATGGCTTACCTGGTTACCGGAGCAACTGGGTTCATCGGTCGTTTTCTGATCCCACAGCTGCTCGAGCGCGATGCGGACATCCACGTGCTGGTCCGGCCCGGTCAGGAATCGGCCGACCGGTACGCCTGCTGCGCCAGGGAATGGGACGCGGGAGACCGGGTGCGTCCGGTCCGCGGCGACCTCGGCGCGCCGAGTCTGGGCATCGACAGCAACTGGCTGGCACAGCATCGCGGCGCCATCGACCACGTCTTCCACCTGGCGGCGAGCTACGACCTGACCGAGCGCGGTGCGGGCACCCGCAACGTGGTCGACGCCGCCGAGGAACTGGGAGCCGGTCTGCTGCACCATGTTTCGACCGTCGAGGTGGCGGGCTCCTACGAGGGCCTGTTCACCGAGGACATGTTCGACAAGGGGCAGGCGCTGACAACGCCGTTGCAGCAGGCCAAGTTCGAGGCGGAACGCATCGTGCGGGACTCGGGTCTCGCCTGGCGGATCTACCGGCCCTCGATCGTCATCGGCCACTCCAGAACCGGCGAGATCGACCGCATCGACGGTCCCTACTACTTCTTCCGCCTGCTGCGGATGGCGGCCCAGCTGCCGCGCATCCTCCCGGTGCTGGTGCCCAAACTCGGCGAAACCAACATGGTCCCGGTGGACTTCGTGGCGCGGGCCCTCGACCACATCGCGCACCAGCCGGGCCCGGCGTCGAGCACCTACCATCTCGTCGACCCGCGCCGGATGAGCGCGGTAGAGGCGCTGAACCTGTTCGCCGACGAGGCCGGAGCACCGCATCTGGTCGAGGTGATGCCCAAGCGCGCGATGAACATGATGCTGCGGGTGCCCGGCGCCAACTGGATGCTGCCGCGCGTCGGCGTCCCGCTCGACGTGCTCGAGCACAGCGAGTTCACCTGCTGGTTCGACGCCAAACGCACCACCGACGCGCTCGCGGGGACCGACATCAAAGTGCCGCCGCTCGCCGCGTACGCCCCGCTCATCTGGAAGTACTGGATCGAGAACTGGGTCTGATCGGCACACGTCCGATCGTCGGCGCGGCTGCTGCCCCCTGCGCACCAGACCGCCGATTCCGCGCCGACGATCAGCGCGCCACGAGCATTCGGCCGCTCACCCGCCCGTCACGGTCAGGTAGATCAGCGCGACGTTGAGCATGCTGATGATCAGCGCGACGAACCAGGCCAGCGCGGTCGTCACGCGATGGTTGACGTCGGCGCCCATCAGCGAGCGGTCACTGGTGAAGCGCACCAAGGGGATCAGCGCGAACGGGATGCCGAAGGACAGCACCACCTGGGAGACGATCAGCGCACGGGTCGGGTCGATGCCCGCGGCCAGGATCGCGACGGCCGGGATCAGAGTGATCGAGCGGCGCAGCAGCAGCGGAATCCGGCGGCGCAGCAGGCCCTGCATGATCATCGCGCCCGCGTACGCGCCGACCGATGTGGAGGCCAGCCCGGAGGCGAGCAGGCCGACCGCGAGCAGCAGCGCCGCGGCCGGTCCGAGCGCGTCGCCCACCGCGGCGTGCGCGCTCTCGATGGAATCGACTTCCTTGCCGCGCGGTGTGTTCGCGGCCATCAGCAGCATGGCCAGGTTCACCGTACCCGCGAGCAGCATGGCGAGGACGACGTCGAGCCGCGTCGCGCGCAGCAGGCGGACCCGGCCGGGGCCGGGCGCCGGGTGACCGTGCCGATCCCTGGCCAGGCCGGAGTGCAGGTACACCGCGTGCGGCATCACGGTCGCGCCGATCATGGCGGCGGCGAGCAGCACGCTCTCGGCGCCATCGAAGCGCGGCGCGAGGCCGCCGATGGCGTCGGATACCGAGGGGGGCGCGATCACGACGGAGGCGAGGAAGCCGACCGCGATGACCGCGAGCATGCCGGTGATCACCCGCTCGAAGGGCCGCTGACCGCGCCGGTCCTGCACCACGAGCAGGCCCATGGACACCGCGCCGGTGATCAACCCGCCGACGACGAGCGGCAGCCCGAACAACAGGTTCAGCGCGATCGCCCCGCCCACCACCTCGGCGAGGTCGGTCGCCATGGCGACGGTCTCGGCCTGCCCCCAGTAGGCGAGGCGCACCGGACGACTCGCGCGCTCGCGCACCGCCTCGGGCAGCGACATCCCGGTGACCAGCCCGAGCTTGGCGGAGAGGAACTGCACCAGCCCGGCCATGACGTTCGCCATGACGATCACCCACACCAGCAGATAGCCGAACTCCGCGCCCGCGCTGATGTTGGAGGCCACATTGCCCGGGTCGACGTAGGCGATGGCGGCGACGAAAGCGGGACCGAGCAGCGCCACCAGCGCGCGCGGCCGCCCTGCGGAACGGGGCGGGTCAGCGACTGTGGCGCTCATGGAACAGAATTTTACGGGTTACCGAACTTTACGTTGGCGCGGACCGTAAAAATGACCGCCCTGGTCACACGCGACGTGTGACCAGGGCGGTCGATGCGAATCGGCTGGTCTCAGAGACCGAGGCCCTTGGCCAGCACCGGCCAGGAGCGCGGGAACTCGTCGTTCCAGTAGCCCCACGAGTGGGTTCCGGTCGGACGGAAGTTGAAGGTCGCCGGAATACCCAGCTCGTTCAGCCTGGTCTGCAGGTTGTGCGTGCAGTAGTTGGTGCCCGCCTCGATGACGCCGCCGATCAGGACCTGGTTGGCCAGACCGTAGGCGCCGGGCAGGGCGTACTCACCGTTCAGAACGTCGTGCTCGCCGGGAATACCGGTGCCGGTGGAGATGTAGAGCTCGAGACCGCGCAGGCCCTCGGCGTTCACGTACGGGTCGTTCTTGACCCAGCCCTCCGAGCCCTGCGGACCCCACATGTTCTCGGTGTCGCCGCCGCCCCAGGTCTCGACGGTGAGCTTCACGAACTCGGAGCCGACCGGGTCACTGGTCTGCGCGCAACCGCTGTACGCGGCGGCCGCCTTGTACAGGCCCGGCTTGGCGATCGGCAGCGCGAGCACGGTGGTGCCCGAGGTGGACAGGCCCGCGATGGCGTTCACGCCGTTGGTGCCGAGCGCGCCGTCGACCAGCGGCGGCAGCTCCTCGGTGAAGAAGGTCGTCCACTTGTTGCGGCCCAGCGTCGGGTCGTCCTTGATCCAGTCGGTGTAGTAGCTCCACTTGCCACCGATCGGCTGGATCACATTGACGTTCTTGTCCTTCAAGAAGTCCAGCGCCTCGGAACGAGCCACCCAGGACGCGTCGTCCTCGCCGCCGCCCGCGCCGTTGAGCAGGTACAGGGTCGGCCGCGGCTCCGAGGCGTCGGCCGGACGCTGCACGTCGATGATGACGTTCTCGTCCATCGCGGCCGAGTACACGTGCAGCCGGATGTTGCGGGAGTCCTTGATCTCCGCCTTGACGATCTTCGAGCCGTCGGCCGAGACCGGATTGGCCAGCAGGGCCTTCGACTCGACGATCGGGTCAGCCGTGGCCGTGGATGCGCCGAGTCCGGACATGAGTCCCGCGAACACCGCAGTAGTCGCGATCATCGCCGCGGCACGCGTGCCACGGCGCCGGGTCTGTCGACGTATCAATTTCGCACCTTCACTTCGTATCGGGATCACGGATGGGCTTCCCCTGGCCGCCGGACGTCCACGCGTTGGCGCCACGCCCGACCATACGGCCTATGTAGTCGTCGGAACAGGGGGCATTGTTACCTACCCGTTGCCCCATCATGCCTGACCAGCCGGATTGGGATCATCTCCGGCCCCGGGGAGTAATGACGAAAGTCTCGGTCCGATCTCGGCGAGCGCGGCCGGCGAGGTCATCTCGTCGTGCGTCGTCCGAATCGGGTGATCGGCGACGACGCCGTCGACGAACGGTTGCCACTTGCTCGCCGAGGTCTCCGGGTCGATGCCGTGCACCAGGTTCGCGCCGAGGATCCGCGCGCTGAAGTACTCCAGCCTGCCCCGGAACACGCCGGGCCGGTGCTCGGCGATCAGCTCCGCCGAACGGACCGCGCTGCGGTAGATGCGGCGCAGCCGTTCCGGCGTCAGCACGGCCAGCTCCGGCGGGATGGTGGCGTGCAGCGCGGCGAGCGAGGCATCGCTCAGATCGTGCACGTCACCGCCGCCGAGCAGGTCCTCGGCGCCGATGCCGATCTCGGCCAGCGCACCGCGCAGCGCGCCGCGGAAGTCGGCGGCGCCGATGTCGTGGTGGCTGTCCAGCATGGCGAGCAGCGCGACCCGCTCCCCCGCCGCCTGCAACCGCACCGCGACCGCGTGCGCCAGGATGCCGCCGAGCGACCAGCCGAGCAGGTGGTACGGGCCCTGCGGCTGGACCGAGCGGATCTCGGCCAGGCAGCGCGCCGCCATCGCGTCGAGCGACTCGGGCAGGTAGTCGTCCTCGGAGAGCGCGGGCGACTGGAGTCCGATGATCGGACGCGACCGATCCACGTACGGCACCAGGCCCGCGTAGCTCCACGAGAGTCCGGCCATCGGATAGAAGCAGAACAGCGGCTCCGCGGAACCGGTGCCGCGGATCGGCAGCAGCGGGCCGAGGGCGGCGGCCGAATCGGCCGCGTAGTCGACGCCGTTCTCCTGCGCGGTGCTGATCCGCGCGGCGAGCGCGGCGACCGTGGAGTCGGTGAAGAACCACTGCACCCGCACCTCGGCGCCCGTCAGGCCGCGCAGCCTGCCGACCGCGCGGGTCGCGACCAGCGAGTTGCCGCCGAGATCGAAGAAGTCGTCGTCGGCGCCCACCGCGTCCACGCCGAGCACCTCGGCGAAGACCGCGGCGACGGCCTGCTCCATCGGTGTCACCGGTGCGCGGTAGTCGCGGGACGCCAGCTGTGGCTCGGGCAGCGCTCTTCGATCCAGCTTGCCGCTCGCGTTCAGCGGCATGGCCGTGAGCGGCACGATCGCCGACGGGACCATGTACGCGGGCAGCGCGGCGCGCGCGTGCGCGAGCAGGTCGTCGGTGTCCACGGCGGAGCCTGGCACCGGAACGACGTAGGCGACCAGCCGGTCGCCGGTGGCGAGCCGGACCAGCGAGACCGCGACGTGGCGCACCTCGTCGTGATCGGCGAGCACGGCCTCGATCTCGCCGAGCTCGACGCGCTGACCGCGCAGCTTGACCTGGAAGTCGCTGCGGCCCAGGTATTCCAGCGCCGCACCGTCGCCGGCCTGACGCCAGCGCACCACGTCACCGGTGCGGTAGAGCCGCTCGCCGTCCTCGTGCGCGACGAAGCGCTCCGCGGTGAGTGCGGGCGCGCCGTGGTAGCCGCGGGCCAATTGCACACCGGCCACGTACAGTTCGCCCGCCGCGCCGAGCGGCACCGGGCGCAGCTGACGGTCGAGCACGTGCACGCGGGTGTTGGCCACCGGCGTACCGATCGGCACGGCGGAACCGCCGTCCGCGTGGCCGGGGTGCGCGGTGACGACCGTCGCCTCGGCGGGGCCGTACCAGTTGACCAGCTCGGCGGCGGGCAGCGCGGCGGCGAAGGCCTCGGCCGTCTCCGCCGAGAGCGCCTCACCGGCCGCGAAGACCCGGCGCAGCGCGGGCAATTCGGCGTGCTCGTCCGCGCCGTCGAGGAACGCGTCCAGCATGGACGGCACGAAATGCACCGTGCTGACGCGATATTCGGCGATGATCCGCGCCAGGTAGGCCGGGTCGCGGTGCCCGTCGGGCTCGGCGATCAGCACCGCGGCGCCGGTCTGCAACGGCCAGAACAACTCCCACGTCGAGATGTCGAAGGTGATCGGCGTCTTGTGCAGCACCACGTCGGAGCCGTCGTGCGGATACGTGCGCTGGGCCCAGCGGAACTGGTTGGCCATCTGCCGATGCGTGATCGCCACGCCCTTCGGGCGACCGGTCGAGCCGGAGGTGTAGATGACGTAGGCGACGTTGTCGGCCCGCACCGGCGCTGCGGCGATCGCGACGGCGCTCGGTGCGTACTCGAGCGCGTCCACCGCGACCACCGGCACACCGGTGGCCGTGCCGAAACCGGTACGCGCCGTGGTCAATACGCACACCGGCGACGCGCCCGCCAGCACGTACTCGCTGCGCTCCACCGGATGATCCGGGTCGACCGGCACGTACGCGCCGCCCGCTCGCAATACGGCGTAGATGGCGACGACCAGGTCGACGCTGCGCCGCATGGCAACGGCCACCAGCGATTCCGGGCCGACGCCGCGCGCCGACAGTTCCCGGGCGAGCCGCCGCGACCTGGCGTCGAGTTCGGCGTAGCTGACCCTGGTGTTGCCGAAGATCAGCGCCGTCGCGTTCGGCGTCTTGGCGACCTGGGCGTCGAACAGCGAGAGCAGCGTCGAATCGTCCAGCAGCTCCGGCACTTCGGTGGCGTTGCGTGCGGTCAGCGCGGCGCGCTCCTGCCCGAGCAGCGCGTCGACCTCGGCGACCCGTGCGCGGGGCTCGGCGACGAACGCGCCGATCAGCGCGGCGAGCCGGTCGGCGAGGGTTCGCGCGGCGGCTTCGTCGAACAGGTCGCGCAGGTACTTGATCTCGACGCGCAGTTGCTCGCCGAGCGCGACGATCACCGACACCGGGTAGTGCGTGCCGTCGGCGACGTGCACGCCGCTGACGCTCATGCCGTCGATCGCGCTGGCGCGGCGCAGTCCCTCCCGGTCCACCGGGTAGGACTCGAACACCACCAGCGAGTCGAACAGGCCGTCCACACCGATGGTGTTCTGGATCTCGCTCAGGCCCAGGTAGTGGTAGTCGAGCAGGGCCGCCTGCTCGTCCTGGAGCGTGCGAAGCAGCTCGGCGAGCGTCTGCGTCGCGCCGAGGCGCACCCGCACCGGAATGGCGTTGAGGAACAGGCCGACCATGGTTTCCACGCCGTCCAGCTCGGCGGGCCTGCCGGAGACGGTCGCGCCGAAGACCACGTCGTCACGGTCGGTGACGCGGCCGATGAGCAGCGCCCACGCGGCCTGCACCACGGTGTTCACCGTGACGCCCGCGCGGGCGGCCGCGCCGGTCAGCGCCGCGGTCTGCTCGGGCGAGAAGACGAAGTCGACTTCGCCGATGCCCGCGGCGATCTCGCGGTTCGCCGCCCCGACCAGCGGGGTCGGCTCGGTGATGCCCGCCAGCGCCGAACGCCACGCCTGCCGCGCCGCGTCTTGATCCTGCGCGACCAGCCATTCGAGGTAGTCCCGGTACGGCCGGATCTTCGGCAGATGACGAGAGCGCACGCCGAGCGCGTAGATGGTCAGCAGCTCGCGCATCAGCAGCGGAACCGACCAGCCGTCGAGCAGGATGTGGTGGCTGGTCACGATCAGGTGGAACCGATCCGTCGCCGTGCGCAGCAGGGTGAAGCGCAGCAGCGGCGCGCTGCGCATGTCGAAGTGCTGCGCCATGTCGGCGGCCTTGATCCGCTCGGCCTCGCTCGCGGCGACGGCCGGATCGAGGTGATCCAGCGCGATCTGGCGCCACGGCACCTGGACCGAATCCGGCACCACCTGCACCGCGCGTCCGTCGCCGGTGTCGGCGAAGGCGACCCGCAGATTCGCGTGCCGATCCAGCATCGCCTGGGCCGCGCCGTGCAAGCGTGTCGCGTTCACCCGGCCGTCCAGATCCAGCACGAACTGCAGCATGTACGCGTCGATGGAGGCGTCGGCGAACTGGGCGTGGAACAGCATGCCCGACTGCAACGGCGTCATCGGCCAGACGTCGCCCAGCTCGGGGTACGCGCCGCCGAACCGGTCCAGATCGGACTGGGTGAGGCGCACCAGCGGGAAGTCGGACGGCGTGTATCCGCCCGCACCGGGGCGCAGGGCGTGCTCGGCGAGACCGCCGAGGGCCCGGACCCAGTGCTCGGCGAAGGTTTTCACGTCCTCACCGCCGAAAACGGCTGCGGCGAAGTCGAACCTGGCGCGCAGGCCCTCGCGGGTGGCCTCCACGACGATGTCGAGCAGCAGGTCCTCGGCCGCGGCGTCGGTGTGCATCTTCGCCGGGCGCACATCCCGGTAGCGCAGCCGAACGAGGCCCGCGGGGGGCAGTTCCGCCGCGCCGGCGAGGTAGCGGAGCAGGCCGTAGCCGACACCGCCCGAAGGCACCGAGCGGCGCAGCTCCTTGATCTGCCCGAGCGCGACGCCCGCGGCCGGACCGCCGACCAGTGCGTCGGCGATATCGACGCCGGACAGCCGCAACGGCAGCGGGTAGTCGGTGGTGAAGCCGCCGACCAGGTCCGAGTGCGCTCGGTCGCGTGCGTCGGCGGTGAGCCGGACCACCGGACCCGCGGCGCGCGCGAGGGCTTCCTTACCCGCCGTGCGCATGGCGATGGCGAGCGCGGTGAGCAGCACCTCGTAGACGGTGGCGTGGTACGCCTGCGCCATCGTCGTCACCGCGGCCGCACCCTCGGAGGTGATGGTGAGCGAGACGCGCGAGCGAACCGAGAGATCGGCTCCCGCAGGCGGTTCCGTTGCCATATCGGCCAACATGCCCTGCCACCAAGGCAATTCGGCGACGATCGCCGGGTCCTCTGCCTTCGCGGCGAGGGCGCGCAGCACCGTGCCGAGACCCGATTCGGTCGCCTCGGGCGCGGCGTGGCGGTGCCGCGACCAGCCCGCGGTGAGCTGATCGATGACGGTGCGCCACGAGTGGTCGTCCACCACGAGCCCGTTGGCGACGACGACCAGCTGCGCGGCCGTGTCCGGACCCATGCGGACGAACCGGATGTTGCGTCCCTGCGTCGGGTCGAGCGCCGCGGCGGCGGCCTGCACCACGTCGTCCAGCGGGACGGCGGCGGCCGCGGTGTCCTCCAGCAGGTAGAACGGCTGGTCGTCCGGCGTCGGCGCGGCGGGCAGGTCGAAGGCGGCGGGGACGCCGTCGGACGCCGGGCGCAGCCGCACCCAGAGCATCGGGTTCTGCTGCAGCACCGCGTCGATCGCGGCGCGCACCATCGGCACCGGGCGGTCCGCGGGCACGTCGAGCACGATCGCGCGCACCTCGACACCGTCCGGTCGCGCGGCGAGCAGGCGGGCGGCCTCCGGCGTCAGCGGCAGCTCGCCGGTCTGCTCCGCCGCGGCCGCGACGGCCGGGGTGGCCACCGCGGCGAGCGCCGCGACAGTGCGCGCCTCGAAGACGTGGCGCGGGGTGAACAGCACGCCCTTGGCCCGCGCCCGCGCCACCACCTGGATGGAGACGACGCTGTCGCCGCCGAGGGCGAAGAAGTCGTCGTCGACGCCGACGCGCTCGATGCCCAGCACCTCGCCGATGACCGACGCGATGACCTCTTCCTCCGCCGTGCGCGGGGCACGGTATTCGCGGGTCGGCAGCACCGGCTCCGGCAGCGCCGACCGGTCCACCTTGCCGACCGAGGTGAGCGGCAGCTCGTCGAGCACCACGACGGCCGCGGGCACCATGTAATCCGGCAGCTGGTGACCCAGCTGCGCGACGAGCGCGTCGGGGTCGAGCCGCGCGCCCTTGACCGGCACCACGTAGGAAACGAGAGTCGTCGCGCGCCCGCCGGTTTCGCGGCCGACGGTGATCGCGAAATCGACGCCGGGCTGCGCGGTGAGCGCGGCGTCGATCTCGCCGAGCTCGATGCGGAAGCCGCGGACCTTCACCTGGAAGTCGGTGCGGCCCCGGTATTCCAGCTCACCGTCGGCGTTCCAGACGACCAGGTCGCCCGTGCGGTACATCCGCGCGCCCGCGTCGCCGGAGACCGCCGCGGCGATCGGGTCGGCTACGAAGCGGTCGGCGGTGAGACCCGGCCGCGCGAAGTAGCCGCGCGCCAATTGCGCTCCGGCCAAGTACAACTCGCCGGGCACGCCCGCCGGGACGGGACGCAGCATGGCGTCGAGCACGTAGACGCGGCTGTTCCACTCCGGCACGCCGATCGGGACGGAACCCGCGTCGGCATCGGTGACCGGGTGGTTGGTGATGGACACCGCCGCCTCGGTCGGGCCGTACAGGTTGAACAGCTCGGTGCCGCCCGCGCGGACCCGCTGGGCCAGCGCGGCGGGCAGCGCCTCGCCGATCGCCAGCACCCGCCGCAGCGATTCGGGCAGCCGCCCTCCGGATTCGGTGAGCAGCGCGTCGAGCATCGACGGAACCACATGCAACGTGGTCACACCCGTCGAACGCATCAACTCGTTCAAGTACGCCGGATCCCGATGACCATCGGCGGTCGCGATCACCAAACGACCACCACTGACCGCCGCGGACCAGAACTCCCACACCGAGAGATCGAACGTCGCCGCCGTCTTCAACAACACCACGTTCTCGCTGTCGAGACCGAACTCCGCCGACTTCCACAGCAACTGGTTCACGATCGCCGCGTGCGGCACCGCAACACCCTTGGGCTGACCCGTCGAACCCGACGTGAAGATCACATACGCCGTATTCGCCGCAACCAGAACACCATTGCGCTCAGCGGCCGCGATCGGCGCGGGCGAGAAGGCCGTCAGGTCCAGCGTCTCCAGCGAGACCGTCTCCGCGGCGGTGCTGGTGAATCCGTCGGCCGCGGTGGTCAGCACGCAGCGCGGGGCGGCGGTATCCAGGATGTAGTCCACGCGCTCGGCAGGCTGGCCCGGATCGATCGGCACATACGCCGCACCGGCCTTGGCCACCGCGTACATCGCGATCACCAGATCCGCCGACCGGCGAATGGCCAACGCCACCCGATCCTCCGGACCGACACCACGACCGATCAAGTACCGCGCCAACCGGTTCACCCGAGCATCCAGCTCGGCATAGGTCAGCTCGAGCAGGCCCGCGCCGGTGTCGGCGACGAGCGCGGGGGCGTGCGGCGAACCGGCCACGGTCGCGTCGAGCAGCGACACCAGGGTCGCCTCGGCGTCCACCGGGTGCGCGGTGTCGTTCCAGGACCGCAGGATGCGCTCGCTCTCCTCGGCGGAGAGCAGATCGATCTCGCCCACCGACACCGCGGCGTCGGCGATCACGGCGTCCAGCACGCGCTCGAACCGCTCCGCGAAGCCACGCACGGTGGCCTCGTCGAACAGGTCGGTGGCGTAGCTGAAGTCGGCGACCAGATCGGCGGGCGTGCCGTCCGCGGCGTAGCGGTCGGTCACCGTCAGCTGGAGATCGGTCTTGGCCAGCCTGGCGTCGAAATCCACCGCGCCGACCGTCAAACCGGGCAGCTCGAAAGTGGTCTCGGCGAGGTTCTGGAACGAAAGGCCGATCTGGAACAGCGGATTGCGCGCCGTCGACCGCGCCGGGTTGAGCACCTCGACCAGGCGCTCGAACGGCACGTCCGCGTTGGCGAACGCCTCTAGATCGCGTTCGCGGACCTCGGTGAGCAGGTCGGCGAACCGCTCGCCGGGGCGCACCTTGGTGCGGAACACGACGGTGTTGACGAACATGCCGATCAGGTCGTCGAGTTCGCGCTCGCCGCGACCGGCGAGCGGGGTGCCGACGGCGATGTCGTCGGTGCCGGAGAGCCGCGCGAGCAGCACCGCCAGCGCCGCGTGCACGACCATGAACAGCGAGGCGTGGTTGGCCCGCGCCAGCTCCTGCAGCGCGGCGTGCCGGTCCGCCCGGATCACGGTGCGCAGCGTGGCGCCGCGGAAGGACTGCACCGGCGGGCGGGGCCGGTCGGCGGGCAGCTCCAGCTGGTCGGGCAGCCCGGCCAGCGCCGTGCGCCAGTAGGAGATCTGCTGGGCGGCAATGGATTCCGGGTCGCTCTCGGAGCCGAGCACCGCATCGTGCCACAGCGCGTAGTCGGCGTATTGCAGGGGCAGCGGCGCGAAGTTCGGCGCCGCGCCCGCCGCGCGGGCCGCGTAGGCCGTCATCACGTCGCGGGCCAGCGGGTTCATCGAGGCGCCGTCGGCCGCGACGTGGTGCACCACGATCGCGAGCACGTGCTCGGTGGGGGCCAACCGGAACAGCGTCACGGCGAACGGCACTTCGGTCGTCACGTCGAAGGTGGTCAACGCGAAATCGACGACCGCGGACTGGAGATCGCCCTCGGTGATGTCGATCGGGACCAGTTCGGCGGGCTGCTCGGACGCGGGATGGACGAGCTGGCGCGGCGCCTCGTCCGAGCCGGGATAGGTGGTGCGCAGCACCTCGTGCCTCGCGACCACGTCGGCGATCGCCTGCCCGAGCGCGTCGACGTCGAGCGTGCCGGTCAACCGGACCGCCAGCGGAATGTTGTCGACGGCCGACGCGGCGGTGTCGAACTGGTTGAGGAACCAGTAGCGCCGCTGCGCGGGCGAGAGCGGAATGCGTTCCGGCCGCGGACCGGCGACCAGTGCGGGTCGAGCGGGTGCGGCTCCGGGGCTCTGCGCCAGCCGCGCGGCCAGACCCGCCACGGTCGAGGCGTTGAACAGTTCGCGCACCTCGAGGCGGCCGCCGAGCGCGCTGCCGAGGCGGGCCATCACCTGGGTCGCGATCAGCGAATTGCCGCCGAGCGCGAAGAAGTCGTCGTCCGCGCCGATCGGCTCCTCGGAACCCAGAGCCTCGCCGAACAATTCGGCGATGAGCTGCTCCAGCGGTCCGCTCGGCGCGCGGAACTCCTTGACCTGCAACTGCGGTGCGGGCAGCGCGCGACGGTCCAGCTTGCCCGCCGGTGTCAGCGGGATCTCGTCGAGGACGGTGATGGCGGTCGGCACCATGTGGCGCGGCAGCGTCTCCTCCGCGAACGCGGTCAGCGTCGCGACGTCCACCAGCGCGCCCGGCGCGGCGTGCACGTAGGAGGCGAGAATCGTGCTCCCGCTGTCGAGTTCGTGCCCGACGGTGACGGCGAAGTCCACGCTGTCGTGCGCCGCGAGCACCGCGTCGATCTCGCCGAGCTCGATGCGGAAGCCGCGGACCTTGACCTGGAAGTCGTTGCGGCCCAGGTACTCCAGATCGCCACGCGGGGTCCAGCGGACGAGGTCGCCGGTGCGGTACATGCGCGAGCCGCCCGCGGCGAACGGATCCGCGACGAAGCGGCTCGCCGTCAGGCCGGACTGGCCGCCGTAACCGCGCGCCAGCTGCGCGCCCGAGACGTACAGCTCGCCCGCGACGCCGGTGGGCACCGGGCGCAGCCGCTCGTCGAGCACGTACGCGGCGATACCGCGGATCGGCGCGCCGATGGTCACCGGCAGGTCCGGCGTCATCGACGACGTCACGTTGGTCATGACCGTCGCCTCGGTCGGACCGTAGGCGTTGAAGAACTGCCGGATGCCGTGGCCGACCGGAATCACCCAGCGCCGCACCAGTTCCGGCGGACAGGCCTCGCCGCCGGTGATCAGGACGCGCAGTTCGTCCAGACCGGCCGGGTCCATGGACGCCAGCGCAGCGGGCGTGACGAACGCGTGCGTCACCCGCTCACGGCGCAACAGCTCCGCGAGACCGGCCCCGCCGTAGACCTCCGGCGCGGCGACGACCATCGTCGCGGCCCCGCCCACCGCGAGCAGCAGCTCGAGCACCGAGGCGTCGAAGGACGGCGACGCGAAGTGCAGCGTCCGCGAACTGGGCGTCACCCGATAGCGTTCGCGCTGTTCGTCGCAGAAGCCGGAGAGACCGGCGTGCGTGACGACGACGCCCTTGGGCGTGCCGGTCGAGCCGGAGGTGTAGATGACGTAGGCCGGATGCTGGGGCCGCAGCGGCCGCACCCGGTCGGCGTCGGCGATCGGCTTGGCCGAGTACACCGCGAGCCCGCTGACGAATTCGATGTCGTCGAGCAGCAGCCATTCGACGAGCCCCGGCAGCGCCCGCTGGGCGTCGGAGACCGTCAGACCGAGCACCGCGCCCGAATCCTTGACCATGTGGCCGATGCGCTCGGCCGGGTAGTTGGTGTCCACCGGCACGAAGGCGGCGCCGGTCTTGGCCACCGCCCAGACCGCGAGCACCGACTCCACCGAACGCGGAATGCCCACGGCCACCACGTCGTCGGGGCCGATGCCGCGGTCGATGAGCAGCCTCGCCAGCAGCGTCGAGCGCAGATCCAGGTCGGCGTAACGGAGTTGGGCGAACCGCTCGGTGGCGTCGGCGACCACGACGGCGATGCCGTCCGGGTTGGTCTGCACCGCGGTGCGCAGCAGCTGCGGCAGGGTGATGTCGCGCGACACCGGAATACGGTTGGGGCGCATCCGGTCCCGCTCGACGGGTTCGAGCAGGTCGATCGAGCCGACGCGCTGGTGCGGGTCGGCGGCGACGGCGCTGGCCACCATGGCGAGGCGGCGCGCGAACGAGCGCACGGTCGCCTCGTCGAAGATGTCGGTGGCGTAGGTGAAGACGGCGGCGAGCTCGGCGGGCGAACCGTCCTCGCGGTGGCGCGGTTCGACGTTCAGCAGCAGGTCGAACTTCGCCGCGATCGACTCCGAATCCAGCACGCCGACGGTCAGGCCGGGCAGCTCCAGGGTCGGCCGCTCCAGGTTCTGGAACGCCAGAACCGCTTGGAACAGCGGGTTGTTCGAGCTGGCGCGGCCGTGTGCGACGGTCTCGACGACGCGCTCGAACGGGATGTCGGCGTTGGCGAACGCCGACAGATCCGTCTCCCGCGCCGCCTGGACCAGTTCGGCGAAGGTGGCGTCGGGATCGACGGTGGTGCGCAGCGTCAGGGTGTTGACGAACATGCCGACCAGGTCGTCGAGCGCGCGGTCGCCGCGGCCGGCGATCGGGGTGCCGATGGCGACGTCCGAGTCGCCGGTGAGGCGGGCGAGCAGCACGGCGAGCACGGCGTGCAGCACCATGAACAGCGACGAGTTCTGCTCGCGCGCGAGGCGGGCGAGCTCCCCGTGCACCTCCGCGGGCAGCCGGAAGCCGACCGAGGCGCCGCGCATCGACGGCACCGGCGGGTGCGGGCGGTCCTGCGGCAGCGCCGCGGCGCCGGTGAGACCGGCGAGCTGTTCCGACCAGTACGCCAATTGCCGTGCGGCGACGGAGTTCTCGTCCTCCACGACGCCGACGACTTCGCGCTGCCACAGCGCGTAGTCGGCGTACTGCACGGTCAGCGGCGCCCAGCCCGGCGCCTCGCCCTCGGTGCGAGCGACGTAGGCGGTCATCAGGTCGCGGGCGAGCGGCGCGAGCGAGGCGCCGTCGGCCGCGATGTGGTGGGTGACGAGGACGAGCAGGTGCTTGTCCGGAACGCCGCCGTTGAGCAACGCGATCCGCACCGGCGGCCGCTCGGTGACGTCGAAGCCGCCCCACATGAGTTCGACGACGCGGCCCATGATGTCGGTCGGCTGCTCCACCACGAGTCCGCCGGGCAACGTGTCGGCGACGGTCGAGATCTCTTGGTGCGGCATGTCGCCTGCGGCGGCGGCCGGGTAGCGGGTGCGCAGCGCCTCGTGCCGCTCCAGCACGTCGAGCACGGCCTGTTGCAGCGCGGCCACGTCGAGCTTGCCCGCGAGCTGGATGGCGAACGGGATGTTGTAGGCGGCCGAATGCGGGTCGATCTGGTTGATCACCCACATGCGCTGCTGGGCGAGCGAGAGCGGCACCAGGTCCGGACGGACGGCGGGCGCCAGCGGCGGCCGGGCGTCGCCGGGCTCGCCCGGTACGACGCGTGCGGCGAGCGCGGCCACCGTCGGGGCCTCGAACAGTTCGCGCACCTCGATGTTCGCGTCCAGTGCCGCGTTCAGCCTGGCGACCACCCTGGTGGCGAGCAGCGAGTTGCCGCCGAGCGCGAAGAAGTCGTCGTCCAAGCCGATCTCGTTCGCGCCGAGCAGCGCCGCGAACACCTCGGCCACGGTCTGCTCGATGGGCGTGCTCGGCGCGCGGAATTCCGAACCGCCGCCGAACACGGGCGCGGGCAGCGCCTTGCGGTCCAGCTTGCCGGAGGGGTTCAGCGGGAAGGCGTCCAGCACGACCAGCGCCGCGGGCACCATGTACCCGGGCAGCACGGCCGCGAGCTCCTTGCGCACGGCCTCGGCTTCGAGCGCCGAACCTGGTTCGGCGACAACGTAACCCACCAGCTGGTCACCGGCGTGCGAGTCCGTGCGCAGCACCACCACCGACTGCGCGACACCGGGCTGCGCCAGCAGCGCCGCCTCGATCTCGCCCAGCTCGATGCGCAGACCGCGCAGCTTCACCTGGAAGTCGGTGCGGCCCAGGTACTCCAGCTCACCGTTGATGGTCCATCTCACCAAGTCGCCGGTGCGGTACATCCGGGACGCGGGCGGCCCGTACGGATTCGCCACGAAGCGGTCGGCGGTCAGGTCGCTGCGGTTCAGGTAGCCCAGCGCCAGCTGATCGCCCGCGAGATACAGCTCACCCGCGACACCCGGGGCGACCGGGTTCAGGCGCGAATCCAGAACGTACAGCTGGGTGTTCCACACCGGACGGCCGATCGGCACCGAGGTCTCGTCGGCGTCGGTCACCTCGTGGTAGGTCACGTCGACCGCGGCCTCGGTCGGGCCGTACAGGTTGTGCAGGCGCGCGCCGGTCAGCTCACGCAGACGCTGCGCGGTCGGCGCGGGCAGCGCCTCACCGGAGGCGAACACCTGACGCAGCGGCGGCACCGGTGCGCCGTCGGCCAGCGTCGAGACGAACACCGACAGCATCGAGGGCACGAAATGCGCGGTGGTGACGTGCTGTTCGAGCATCACCGTGGCCAGGTACAGCGGGTCGCGATGACCGTTCGGCTTCGCGACGACCAGTCGCGCGCCGACCTGCAAGGGCCAGAAGAACTCCCACACCGACACGTCGAACGTCGCCGGAGTCTTCTGCAACACCACGTCGTCCGCGCCGAGCGGGTACTCGTGCTGCATCCACAGCAGGCGGTTCACGATCGCGGCGTGCGTGACGGCCACGCCCTTCGGGCGGCCGGTGGAACCCGAGGTGAAGATGACGTACGCGGTGTCGCCGGGCCGAATCGGGCGCGCCCGTTCGAAATCCGAGATCGGCGCGGATTCGTAGCCGTCGAGTTCGAAAGCGTCCACCGCGAGCACGGGTGCGGCGGAGGTGTCGAAACCGTCCCGCTGGGTGGTGAGGACCACGGCGGGACGGGCGGTCTCCAGGACGTAGTCCACGCGGTCGGCGGGCTGGTCCGGGTCGAGCGGAACGTAGCCCGCGCCCGCCTCCAGCACCGCGTACATCGCGACGACCAGCTCGGTCGAGCGCCGGATCGCCAGCGCCACAAGCGAACCGGGGCCGACGCCCGCGGCGAGCAGCAGCCGGGCCATGCGGTGCACCCGCGCGCCGAACTCCGCATAGGTCAAGCGCTCGTCCTCGAACACCAGCGCGGTCGCGTACGACGTCGCGGCGCGCTGGCGCTCGAACAGCGAGACGAGGGTGGCGGCGGGGACCGGGCGCGCGGTGTCGTTCCAGCCGGTGAGCACCGCGGCGCGCTCCTCGGGCGCGAGCAGGTCGATGTCGCCGATCACGGCGGCGGGATCGCCCGCGAACGCGGCGAGCACCAGCGCGAAGCGGTCGGCGAACCCGCGCACCGTCGCGGGGTCGAAAAGATCTGTGGCATAGGTGATCTCGGCCGAGATCCCGGCGGGCGCGCCACTGGAATCGACCCGCTCGGCCATCGCCAGTTGCAGGTCGAACTTGGCAAGCGGCACCGTCATGTCCACGCCGGAGACGGTCAGGCCGGGCAGTTCCAGTTCGGTGCGTGCCAGATTCTGGAAGGTCAGCATCACCTGGAACAGGGGGTGCCGCGCCGCCGAGCGCACCGGGTCGAGCAGCTCGACGAGCCGCTCGAACGGCAGGTCGGCGTGCCCGAAGGCGGCCAAGTCGCCGTGCCGAACCGTGGCGAGCAGCTGATCGACCGTCGCGGCCGGGTCGACATCGTTGCGCAGCACGAGCGTGTTGACGAACATGCCGATCACATCGTCGAGCGCGGCGTCACCGCGGCCGGCGACCGGCGTGCCGATGGCGATGTCCCTGGTGCCCGACAGCCGGGCCAGCAGCACCGCCAACGCGCTGTGCACGACCATGAACAGCGTCGCGTGGTGGCGCTGGGCCACCTCGCCCAGCGCGGCGTGCAGGTCGGCGTCGATCTCGAAGCGCAGCACGTCGCCGCGATAGGAGGCGACCGACGGGCGCGGACGGTCCGCGGGCAGCTCCAATTGTTCTGGCAGCCCGGCCAATTCCGCGCGCCAGAACGCGACCTGCTCGGCGAGCACCGATTCCGGGTCGTCTTCCGCGCCGAGCACCTCGCGCTGCCACAGCGTGAAGTCGGCGTACTGCACCGCGAGCGGCGCGAGCTGGGGCGCGCGCCCGGCGACGCGGTCCGCGTAGGCGGTCATCAGGTCGCGGGTCAGCGGACCCATCGAGAAACCGTCGCCCGCGATGTGGTGCACCACGCAGACCAGCACGTGCTCGGTCTCGCTCACCTCGAGCAGGCGCAGCCGGATCGGCGCCGCCGCGGTCACGTCGAAGCCCTCGGTCACGGCCGCCGCGACGAGGTCGAACACCTCGGCCTCGGTGGCGGGTTCGGCGACCAGCTCGGGCAGCGCGCGCGGGTCGTCGGCGGGCAGCACGAGCTGGTATCCGGCGCCGTCGAATTCGGGGTAGACGGTGCGCAGCACCTCGTGCCGCTCCACCAGGTCACGCACGGCCGCGCCGAGCGCGGTCACGTCGAGCGCGCCCGAAAGCCGCACGGCCACCGGGATGTTGTTGACGCCGCTGGCCGGATCGAAGCGGTTCAGGAACCACATGCGCTGCTGGGCGTACGACAGCGGGATCCGCTCCGGACGCGGCTGCGGCTCCAGCGCCCGCCCGAGCGCCGACCCGGCGTGCTGCTCCAGCAGCGCGGCCAGCCCGGCCACCGTGGAGGCGTCGAAGAGCAGCTGCATCGGCACCCGCGTGCCGAGGGCCGTGCCGATCCGCGCGATGGCCTGTACGGCGAGCAGCGAGTTGCCGCCCAGCTCGAAGAAGTCGTCGTCCGCGCCGACGCGGGCGTCCGGGTCGTCCGTCAGCAGCAGGGCCGCGAACACCTCGGCGACGATCTCCTCGGTCCGCGTCGCGGGCGCGCGGTACTCCTTGACCGCGAAGACTGGCTCCGGCAGCGCGTTCCGATCCAGCTTGCCCACCGGCGTGAGCGGGATCTCGTCGAGCACCATGATCACCGCGGGCACCATGTAGCCGGGCAGCGATCGGCCGACGAACTCGGCGAGCTCGTCCGTGTCCACGGTCGCGCCGGGCCGCGCCAGCACGTACGACACCAGCGCGGTCGCGCCCGAGGGCAGCGACCGGCCGAGCGTGGCGGCGAAGTCGACATCCGGGTGGGCGGTCAGCGCGTTGTCGATCTCGCCGAGCTCGATGCGCAGGCCGCGGATCTTCACCTGGAAGTCCGAGCGGCCCAGGTACTCGATGGTGCCGTCGATCTCGCTGCGGCGCACCAGGTCACCGGTGCGGTACAGCCGCGAACCCGCCGGATCGGACTCCCCGCCGAACGGGCTGGCCACGAAGCGTTCCGCGGTGAGGCCGGGACGGTTCAGGTAGCCCTGCGCCAGCGCGGGACCGGACAGGTACAGCTCGCCGACGACACCGGCGGGCACCAAACGCATTCCGCTGTCCAGCACGAAAGCGCCCATCCCCGAGATGGCCGAGCCGATGGTGATCGGCTCGTCGGGGTGCATCGGCGCGGTGCTGGTGGCGACGATGGTGGCCTCGGTCGGGCCGTAGGCGTTGAAGACCTCGCGCGTCCCGTCGGCCCAGCGGGCGACCAGTTCCGGACCGACCTTCTCGCCGCCGACTATCACGACGCGCAGGTCGTCGAGTCCGGTGGGGTCGACCGACTGCAGCGCACCGGGCGTCATCAGCATGTGCGTGACGCCTTCGCGGCGCAGCAGATCCGTGAGCTCGTCGCCGCCGTACACCTTCGGCGGCGCGATCACCAGGGTCGCGCCCGCCGCGAAGGTCAGCAGCATCTCGAACACGGACGCGTCGAAGTTCGGCGAGGCGACGTGCAGCATCCGCGAGTCGCCGTCGAACCCGAAGTGGTCGCGTTCGGCGGCGACCAGACCGGCGAGACCGGAGTGGGTGACGACGACGCCCTTCGGCTTGCCGGTCGATCCGGAGGTATAGATGATGTAGGCCGGGTGGCGCTCGTCCAGTGCGCGAACCCGATCGGCGTAGGTGATGGGCCGCTCTTCCCTGTTCAGGATGCGCTCGGCCACCACAGGGTCGTCCAGCTCGATCCAGTAGACACCGGTCCCGAGCGCCCGGCGATGCGCCGAGGTGGTCAGGCCCAGCGCGGCGCCGGAGTCGGAGACGATGTGCGCGATGCGGTCCGGCGGGAAGCTCGGATCCACCGGGACGTAGGCCGCGCCGGTCTTGGCGATGGCCCATACCGAGAGCACCGACGCGACGGACCGCGCGATACCGATGGCCACCACGTCGCCGGGGCCGATGCCCCGCTCGATCAGTTCCCTGGCCAGCCGAGACGAGTCCTCGTCCAGCTGGCGGTAGGTCAACTCGACGGCGGTCTCGGGGTCGTTGGCGGGGTCGAAACGCACCGCCACCTCATCGGCCGCGGACTCCACCGCGGCAGTGAGCAACTGCCCGAACAGTGGACTACCTGGCCTGCGGCGACGACTACCACGTGTAGAGCGACGGGCAGTTTCCATTCGAGCGTATTCACCTCTCGCGTCGAGCTATCACCGCACGACCGAAAGCAGATCAGTCCCCGCCCATCCTGAACTGCCGTGGGTCGGCGCGGTCCGAGCAATCACATCAGTGTAGGCGGGCAGCCGCAACAGGCCGACCGGTCTGATCTACTCGGTTATGAGACCAATCGCTGACGCTTGTGTCGCGTTACATTCCTGGTCGAGGCTACCTTCACGCCCTTGTAACGGCTCACAGCCACCCGCGTCGGGTGGCTTGTACACCGGCCTGGAATCGGGTACTCGCGCCAAGTCGCTCCAGGAGGCGGGCGGTGCGGCGGACCACCGTGCGGCGGGACATGCCGAGCCTGCGGGCGATCGTGTCGTCGGTGGCGCCGAGGCCCATGAGGGTGAGGATCGCTTTGTCGCGGTCGTCGAGTTCGTCGGCGCTCGGGTTCACCGAGATCGGCGCGGCCAGCGACCACAGCACGTCGAAGGTGCGCACCAGCAGGCGCAGCGCGGGAGATCCGGTGAAGCGCAGACCCATCGGGTCGGGACGGCGTTCGTCGGCGTGCAGGACCAGACTGGCCCGCTCGTCGTCGACGATGATCATTTTGAACGGCGGTTCCGGCAGCGTGCGCGCCTGGGCGCCGCTGGCGTTGGTGGACAGCGCGTGCCGTAGTCGTTCCGCGTCCTGGTAGATCGTGTCCTGGTAGAGGGTCTGATAGCGGATGCCCTCGCCGATCCTGGCTCGCTTCAACAGGTATTGCTGGTTCTCGCGCTCGATGTCGCTGAGGTAGGGGCCGCGTTCGATGATCTTGACCGACGTGCGCGCCGAGGTCTGCATCTCCTCGAAATCGGCCAGCATCTCCAGGCGTTCGAAGACCGGAACCACGGATCCGTTGCCGCGCGGCGAACGTCGCACCGAGCGGAACGTCTCGCTGAGACGTGCTGCGGCGGCGTGCATCTGGTTGATCTCGTGCTGGCGGCGCCGGGCTTCGGCCTCGGACAACGATTCCGGGGCGTGCGCGTCCCAGACCGGTTCGCCCTCGGCATCCTCGAGCCGGACGGCGGCCTGCAGTGCGCACAGGATTTCCAGGTTGGCGGCGGCCTCTTCCGGCGTCACGTCGAGGTAGCGCGCGATATCGGCGAGGCCGGATCGGGGGTGGTGCACCAGCACGGCGTAGGTGCGCCCGTGCGGTGATCCCGGCTCGAAGATATCGCCCAGATCGGTCACAAGGCGAGCCTAACCTGCGCTGCCGGACGATAGTCCGTCCTCAGTCCGCGCATGGCCGCAGCGAGGGCGGCGGCGAAGGTACGCCCAACCGGCGCTGCCGACAGCGGGGTCAGCCCGCGGATGGCGGCAGCGGAGACAGAGCTACGCCCGAGTCGCACTGGTGGACAGTGGAATCAGTGGGCGGACGGGCCCCAGTGCATCGGGACGCCCTTGGAAGCCAGGTACGGCAGCGGGTCGATCTTTGCGCCGCTCTGGTCCCAGATCTCCAGGTGCAAGTGCGGGCCGGTGGACTGGCCGCGGTTGCCGACGGAGGCGATGACGTCGCCGGCGCGGACCCGCTGACCCTCGGTCACGTACATGTCGTTGACGTGGCCGTAGACGGCGGTGGTGCCGTCGTCCTGCAGCACCCGCACCCACAGGCCGAAGCCGGAGGCGGGGCCCGCCTCGATGACGGTGCCGTTGCTGACCGAGTGGATCGGCGCGCCGAGCTGGTCGGCGAAGTCGACGCCGTAGTGGAACTGGCCCCAGCGGGTGCCGTAGCCGGAGCTGATCGCGCCGGCGACCGGGCGCACCGCGGGCGCGGGGGCGACCTGCTGGTGCACGCCCTTGAGGATGTCCTCGACCTGGGCGAGCGGGCCCGCGATCTCGGGCGGCAGGTTGCCGAAGCCGAACGGGGCTGCGACGGGCGCGGCCACCGGGGTCGCCTCCGGCGCGGGGGCGGCGGGCTCGGCAACGGGGGCTGCGACCTGCTTGGCCGCCGCGACGTTCTGGATGTCGGCGGTGCCCTTGAAGGTGATCTCGTCCGCAGCCTGGTCGGCGTCACGCGAAGGCGCCAGCGGCGAGGCGTTGGCGATCGCCGGGGCGATCTGGGCGACACCGCCGATCAGGGCGCCGGCGGCGACGGCCGCGCCAGCGGCCGCGCGGACTCGCTCGACCTGCGACGACTCGGCGCGGTGCCGCGTCGGCCGACCCGTCACGTCGTCGCCGATGAGGCTCTTGACGGTAATGGAACTGGGGCCTACCCGGTGCTGCGACAATGCTTCGTCCTAGCGTCCGACGACATTTCCGAACGAAGGCCGCCGCGTTGCGAACGAGATACCGGTGAAGTCTCGAGGCCGCGTTGCCGAGGGCTCAGATTTCCCGGTGACCGAAGTTTGTAACGTTTCGGCATCCGTTGTGACGGGAACTCTACCCTGTCGTGACCATTCCGCAACCTTCGATTGTGAAGTCGCAGGTGAGGGCTGGATCACAGGTCTCGATGGGCGAGACTTGGGCCGTGATCATCGACGAATTGCGCGTCCCGATCGTGCTCGCTCCGATGGCGGGCGGACCCTCCACCCCCGAGCTGACGGCGGCGGTCGCGGAAGCGGGCGGACTCGGGGTGCTGGCCGCCGGTTATCTCAGCGCGGCCGACACCGCCACCCGGATCGCCGCGACCCGCGCCCGCACCGACGCGCCGATCGGCGTGAACCTCTTCGCCCCCGGACCGCCCACCCCGCCCGCCGAGTACGCGGACTACCTCGCCGAGCTCGCCGCCGGACACGAACTGGGCGCGGCGAAGCACGACACCGACGACTGGGACGCCAAGCTGGACCTGCTCGTCGAGTCGCCGGTCGCGGTCGTCACCTCCACCTTCGGCTGCCCGACCGCCGCCGAGGTGAACCGGCTGCACGCGGTGGGCTCGGAGGTCTGGGTGACCGTCACCTCCGTCGCCGAGGCCGAGATCGCGGTGGCCGCGGGCGCCGACGTGCTGATCGCCCAGGGCGCCGAGGCGGGCGGGCACCGCGCCACCTTCGTCGACCGGGTGGCCGACGACGCCGCCGATCCGCTCGGCCTGCTCGCCCTGCTGCAACTGCTCACCGCCGCGGTGGACCTGCCGATCGTCGCCGCGGGCGGCATCGCGACCGGCGCGGGCATCGCCGCCGCGCTCGCCGCGGGTGCGTCCGCCGCGCAGCTCGGCACCGTCTTCCTGCGCTGCCCGGAGGCGGGCACCAACCCGGTGCACCGCGCCGCGCTGCCGAGCACCGCGTCGACCATGCTGACGCGCGCCTTCACCGGACGGCGCGCCCGCGGCCTGCGCAACGAGTTCATGGACGAGCACAGCGCGACGGCGCCCGCCGCGTATCCGGAAATCCACTACGCGACAGGGCCGTTGCGGGCCGCGGCGCGGGCCGCGGGCAACCCCGAGGAAGTGAACCTGTGGGCTGGCCAAACCCAAGCGCTGACGCCGGAGCTACCGGCCCGCGAACTGGTCGCCCAACTGGCGGCCGGTACGAAAACCGCGCTCAACGCGGCACTTTCACGGCGAATCCAGGATTGTTGACAACCACTTTCGATTAGACTTCAGGGGCATCGCACCGCCATCCACACCTTCCCAAGGAGGAGAGCGCTATGTCCCTCGATGTTCCCGCCGCACTGCTCGAACGCGCCGAGCGTGGCGAAGTGGACGACGCCGAATTCGTCGAATGTGTCCGGAACTCGCTGCCCTACGCCTGGGAAGTCGTGAGCCGGGTGGCCGGTGAATTGAAGTCGGGCACGGCCGAATTCGCCGACAACGTGGTCCCGCCGCCGGACGAGGTGGCCCGTGGCCAGCTGCTGCGCGCCCTGGCCTCGGACGCCATCCGCGGCGGCCTGGAGCGGCACTTCGGCGTGAAGCTCGCCTTCCAGAACTGCCACCGGGTGGCGGCCTTCCCGATCGCCGCGGTGGGCGGCGAGACCTACCGCACCTTCATCGGCCCCAGGGCGCAGCTACTCAACCAGAGCCCGGAACTGCGCAACTGCTGAGAGGCCCGAACGCGCGGCGCTGTCGGCGGGTTGGGTCGACAGCGCCCGTCGGGCACGAGAATCGCCCCCGTTCGGTCGGTGCAGGAGGACGACCGAGCGGGGGCGTTTCGCGCGTTCAGGCGCCGACGCGAGCCTCTTCGTAGTCGGACGGATCGAAAGTCCTCGTCTTCCAGCGGTAGAGGACCGTGGCGCCGGGCCAGTTGTTGGTGATGCGCCCCGCCGCGTTGCGGTACCAGCTGGAGCAGAAGTTCCACGGGGTGTCCTTCAGCCGCCGTTGCAGCCAGTCGTCCCACTGCTGTTCGACCTTCGCGCGGGCGGCGATGAAGCGGCCAGGATGCTCGGCCAGATACTCCACCACCTGCCGGATGTAGCGGGCCTGCGATTCCAGCATGTAGATGATCGAGCCCGAGCCGACATTGGTGTTCGGTCCGTACATCATGAACATGTTCGGGAAGTGCGGTACCGAAAGGCCCAGGTACGCACGGGCTCCCGCGTCGCCCCAGACATCGGCGAGCTTGCGGCCGCCCAGACCGTAGATGTTCATCGGGGCGAGGAACTCGGTGCCCTTGAAACCGGTGCCGTAGACGATCACGTCGACGGGGTGCTCGACGCCGTCGGCGGTGCGGATGCCGGTCGGCGTGACGGCCTCGATCGCCGTCGTCTCCACCGTGACGTTGGGCTGGGCGAGTGTGGGGAAGTACTCGTTGGAGAACAGGCCGCGCTTGCAGCCCGCCGCGTAATCGGGCGTCAGCTTCGCGCGCAATTCCGGGTCGGGGACCTGCTTTTCGCGGTGCCGGTCGGCCAGCGCGATCACCGGGGACTTGATGGCCGGAATGTCGGTCAGCGCGAGCGCGAGCACCTCGAAGAACGACCAGATCGCGAACCGCTCGGCCCACCGGCTCGGCGGAAAGTACTTGAAAAGGGCGTGGTGCAGTGCGCTGTACTCGACATCCGGCTTGGGCAGCACCCAGGCCGCGGAACGCTGAAAGAGGGTGAGGTGCTCGACCTTCGGCTGGATGCGCGGAATGTATTGGATCGCACTGGCTCCGGTGCCGATGCAGGCCACCCGCTTGCCGGTCAGGTCGATGTCGTGGTTCCACTCGGCGGAGTGGAAGGCCACGCCGGTGAAGGTGTCGATGCCGGGCAGGTTGGGCAGCGCGGGCCGGGACAGCTGGCCGACCGCCGGGATCAGGATGTCGGCGCTCAACTGCGCGCCGTCGGCGGTGCTGATCCGCCAGCGGCCGGCGCCCTCGTCGAATTCGGCGTCGGTGACCTCGGTGCCGAAGCGGATGTAGCGGGCCAGGTCGTGCTTGCGCGCGACGCCGCGCATGTAGTCGTGGATGTCGCGCTGCTCGGAAAACCGCCGCGGCCAATCGGATTTGGGCTCGTAGGACCACGAGTACAGCGGTGAGGGCACATCGCAGGCGGCGCCCGGATAGGTGTTCTCCCGCCAGACCCCACCGAGATCGGCGGCCCGTTCCAGGATGGTGAAGTTCTCCAGCCCGGCGCGCCGCAGCTCGAGCGCCATGCCGAGCCCCGCGAACCCGGCTCCGATGATGATGATGGACGGCGTTGACATGTTTCGAGCGTAAAGCGGGCGACGTCGGGCACCGAGACATCAGCGGTCACCTAATCGACATTTTCGGCCACATCCGCATGGTTACGACCGGTGCATTCTGTTCTATTATCTGCGTATGAATGCAGATAGCGAGCAACCGCGGCTGCCGCTGGCCGAGGACCAGGTCGGGCTGGTCGTCGAGGTGTTCCGGATGCTGGCCGAGCCGACCCGCGTGCAGCTGCTGTGGGCGCTGGTCGATCGCGAGCTCTCGGTGAACGACCTGGCGGGCGCGGTCGGCAAGCCCGCGCCGTCGGTCTCCCAGCACCTGGCGAAGCTGCGGATGGCCCGGCTGGTGCGGCCGAGGCGGGCGGGCACCACGATCTTCTACAGCTTGGAGAACGAGCACGTCCGCCAGCTGGTGGTGGACGCGGTGTACAACGCCGAGCACGCCGGACCCGGCGTCCCGCCGCACCACCGCGGCGACGGCGCGGTGTTCGAACTGCCGAATCGGAATCGAGCGGCGCGGTGAGTCATACGAAAAGGCAAGCAGGACAGGGCTCCTCGTCGGCCACCGGCGTGGACCACGAGGGCGAGCGCCGCGAGCACCAGCACTGGGAGAAAAGCAGTCACCGGGACGCGCACGGGCACGGTCACGACCATCGGCACGACGCCGCTCACTCGCACGGGGACGAGCACGGCCACACGCACGCACACGGGCATGGGCATGGGCACGGACACACCAGCGGCCTGCGCGGCGCGCTCCGCGAGATCTTCGTCCCGCACAGCCACGACGCCGCCGACAGCATCGATGACGCGCTCGAGGCCAGCGCGGTCGGCATCCGCGCCGTCAAGCTCAGCCTCGTGGTCCTCGGCTGCACCGCCGTACTCCAGGCGCTCGTCGTCGCGGCCTCCGGGTCGGTGGCGCTGGCCGCCGACACCATCCACAACTTCTCCGACGCGCTCACCGCGGTGCCGCTGTGGATCGCGTTCGCGCTCGGCAGGCGGGCCGCCACCCGCCGCTACACCTACGGCTTCGGCCGGGCCGAGGACCTCGCCGGGCTCTTCGTCGTCGCGATGATCGCGCTCTCCGCGCTGATCGCCGGGTTCGAGGCGGTGCGCAGGCTCATCGATCCGGTGCCGATCGACCATCTCGGTTGGGTCGCCCTGGCCGGGCTGATCGGGTTCCTCGGCAACGAGACGGTGGCGCTCTACCGCATCCGGGTCGGGCGGCGGATCGGGTCGGCGGCTCTGGTCGCGGACGGATTGCACGCGCGCACAGACGGTTTCACCTCGCTGGCCGTGCTGCTCGGCGCAGGCGGTGTGGCACTTGGCTTCCCGCTCGCCGATCCGATCGTCGGCCTGCTCATCACACTGGCCATCCTGGCCGTGCTGCGCACCGCCGCGCGGGATGTCTTCCACCGGCTCATGGACGGGGTCGAACCCGGGTTGGTGGCGAGCGCCGAGCGGGCGCTCGCGGCCGAGCCCGGCGTCGAGGGCGTGCGCAGCGTGCGCATGCGCTGGATCGGGCACCGGCTGCACGCGGACGTCGAACTGGACGTCGCGCCGACCATCACGCTGGCCGACGCGCACCGCCTCGCGCACGAGGCCGAGCACACCCTCACGCACGCCGTCCCGAAGCTCGACACCGCCTTGGTACACGCTTATCCGGCCCATACTCGTTGACAGATCACGTTTTTCGACTGCCGCGCTGACCTGGGAAAACTGAGGGCATATGCCCCGCCTTTTGATTTAGGTCACGGCCGGTCGTGGTGTGACTACGGTTCGGTAGCATCGCCGATGTGACGTGGCTCATGCCGGCCACGAGGATAAGGAGTACCCGATGTTGAGCACCATGCAGGACGAGCCGCTCTCGCTCGCGACGCTGCTGAAGTACGCCGCCACCTTCCAAGGCGACAGCACCGTGTCCACCTGGACCGGCACGGGCGTGCGGACCATGACCTACCGCGAGATGGGCGTCGAGGCGGCTCGGCTGGCGAATGCGCTGCGCGGGTTCGGCATCGGCGTCGGCGACAGGGTCGGCACCTTCATGTGGAACAACAACGAGCACATGGTCGCCTACATCGCCGTGCCCGCTATGGGCGCCGTGCTGCACGCGCTCAACATCCGGCTGTTCCCCGAGCAGGTGGTCTACGTGGCCAATCACGCCGAGGACCAGGTCGTCATCGTGGACGGCACCCTGGTGCCGATGTTCGCCCAGTACCTGCCGAACCTGAAGACGGTGCGCCACGTCATCGTCGCCAACGGCGACGCGTCCGCGTTGCAGGCTCCCGAAGGTGTGCAGGTGCACTCCTACACCGAGCTGCTCGCCGCCCAGCCCGACACCTTCGACTTCCCGGTGATCGACGAAAAGTCCGCCGCCGCAATGTGTTACACCTCGGGCACCACCGGCGACCCGAAGGGCGTCGTGTACTCGCACCGCTCCAACTGGCTGCACGCCATGCAGGTCTGCTCCCCGATGGGCATGGGCTTCACCGGAGCCGACTACGTGCTCGCCATCGTGCCGCTGTTCCACGCCAACGCCTGGGGCCTGCCCTACGCGGCGCTGATGTCGGGCGCGAACGTGCTGATGCCGGACCGTTTCCTGCAGCCGGGACCGCTGCTGGAGATGATGGCCGACCAGAAGCCGACCTTCGCGGCGGCCGTCCCGACCATCTGGGGCGGCGTGCTGGCGGGTCTGGCCGCCAAGCCGCAGGACATCTCGCACCTGCGCACCGCGGTGGTCGGCGGTTCGGCGGTGCCGCCGTCGATGATGCGCGCCTTCCAGGAGCAGCACGGCATGCGCATCCTGCACGCGTGGGGCATGACCGAGACCTCGCCGCTCGGCAGCGTCGCGCACCCGCCCGCGGGCGTCACCGGCGAGCAGGAGTGGGAATTCCGTTACACCCAGGGCCGTTTCCCGGCCAGCGTGCAGGCGCGGCTGGTCGGCGACGACGGCAACGTGGTGCCCAACGACGGAGAATCGCTCGGCGAGTTGGAGGTTCGCGGTCCCTGGATCACCGGCTCCTACTACTCCCCCGACGGCGCGGAGATCGACCCGGACAAGTTCGACGACGGCTGGCTGCGCACCGGTGACGTCGGCAAGATCAGCCCGAACGGCTACCTCACGCTGGTGGACCGCTCCAAGGACGTGATCAAGTCCGGCGGTGAGTGGATCTCCTCGGTGGACCTGGAGAACGCCGTCATGGGCCACCCGTCCGTCGCCGAGGCCGCCGTCATCGGCGTGCCGGACGAGAAGTGGGACGAGCGGCCGCTTGTCGCGATCGTGCTGAAGGAAGGCACCGAGGCCAAGGCCGAGGAGCTGCGCGACTTCCTCGCCGACAAGTTCGCCAAGTGGCAGCTGCCCGAGCGGTGGACGTTCATCGCGGAGGTGCCCAAGACCAGCGTCGGCAAGTTCGACAAGAAGCGGCTGCGGGCCCAGTACGCGGATGGCGACCTGACCGTCACCACGCTCTCCTGAGTCGATCACGAAGCCCGGTTCCATTGCGCGCCAGCGGAATCGGGCTTCGTGCCGTCAGGGGGGAGGTTCAGACCCCGCACGGCGCGCGCGTTTGGCCTTCGCGCGGTCGATGCGCGGATCTTCCGTCACCTCATAGCGTTTCAGGTAGAGACTCACGAAAGACTGCACGGTCGCGGTGGCCGGGATGGCGAGCAGCGCGCCCACCGCGCCGAGCAGCGCACCGCCCGCGAGCACGGCGAGCAGTGCGACGGCCGGATTGACGTCCACGGTGCGCGCGGTGAGTTTCGGTTGCAGCACGTAGTCCTGGAACTGCTGGTAGACGATGACGAACAGGATCACCCAGACCGCGTCCAGCGGCCGGATCGTGAGCGCGACCAGCACCGGAAGCACGCCGGCGAGATAGGTGCCGACGGTCGGCACGAACGAGGCGACCACGCCGAACCACACGCCCATGGCGATGGCGTTGGGCACACCGAGCACCGCGAGGAAGACGCCGTGCGCGACCGCGGAGATCACCGCGAGCAGCGCGCGGGAGTAGAGATAGCCGCCCGTCTTCTGGATGGCGAGATCCCAGGCGCGCAGCACGGCGTCCTGCCTGGTCGGCGGCAGCAGCGAGCACAGCGACCGCCGCAACCTCGGCCCTCCCGCGGTGAGATAGATACTGAACAGGGCGATCAGCAGCAGTTTGGCGAGCCCGCCGACAATCGTGGCGGACAGCCCCCAGGCGTGGTTGGCGGCGCGCTCGGCGTAGCCGGTGAGGGTGTCGGTGTCCTTGGTCAGTTGTCCGCGCAGCTGGTCCAGGGTGAAGTCCTGGTCGAAGGTGCGGTTCACCCAGTCGACCAGGTCGTCCACCAGCCGCGGGAGTTCGATCACCAGGTCGTGGACGGTCTCCACCAACAGGATTCCGAGCGCGACGACGAACCCCGCGACGAACAGGAACACCAGCACGAACACCACCGCGGTGCCGAGCCCTCGGGACATGCCGCGCGCGGCCAGGCTGTCCACCGCGGGTTCCATCGCCAGCGAGACGAAGAACGCCACGAACAGCACGACGAACAACCCGATCAGCCGGTGCGCCGCCCAGTCGAGCAGTTGAAACGCGCCGAGTAACAGGAAGGCGAGCACCAGCGCCCTCGGCAGCCAGGCGGGCATCCGGGCACGGTCTCGCGCGGCGACCGGCTCCTCGCGCGCCGCGACCTCGGAGCCCGTGGGCTCCGCTGCCTCGGGACCCGGCTCGGCGTCGGGCGGGTGGGCGGCCACGAGCCCAGTGTGATCGATCCCGCCGGGAATCCCGGGTTGCGACCCGCGCCGGATTCGGGGCGTTCGCGACGGCTGCGCCGTGTCACTCGGCCGCTCCGCTCTGCCACACGGCCGCTCCGCTCTGCCACACGGCTGCTCCGCTCTGTCACACGGCCACTCCGCTCTGCCGCACGGCTGCTCCGCCGTGCCACACGGCCGCTCCGCTCTGCCACACGGCTGCTCCGCTCTGCCACACGGCTGCTCCGCTGTGCCACACGGCTGCTCTGCTGTGTAACTCGGCTGTTCCGATGCGCCACATGGCCGCTCCCCCCACGCCACACGGCCGCTGCGCCACACCACACGGCCGCTCGGCCACGCCAGCTGGCCGCTCCGCCACGCCAGTTGGCCGCTGGGCGGTCTCGTTCGGCCGCCACGCGCGTCGCCGAATCGTGGCGCGGGTCGTGGATTCGCGGCGCGGGCTTGCGGACTCGCGGCACAGGGTCGTGGATTCGCGGCGCGGACTCGCGGACTCGCGGCGCGGCTCGCGGACTCATGGCGCGAGCTCGCAGCATCATGGCGCGGGCTCGCCGGATCGCTGCGCGGGGTCGCCGAATCACCCGCGGGCTCGCCGACTGCGCGGACTCGCCTGATAGCGGCGCGGGCTCGCCGAATCGCGGGCCCTACCGCTTGGCTCGGTCGCCCGTCAGGAATGCCGAGATGGCAGCGCCCACCGCGTCGGGTTGGTCGAGCATCGACAGCACGTAGGCGTCCTCGATCTCGACCAGCCGCCCGCGCGGGATCAATTCGGCCAATCGGCGGCCGTGCTCGCGCGGCATCACCTTGCCCGCCGAGGACCACAGGATGAGCGCGTCGCCCGAGAAGTGCCGCAGCGCTTCGGTGTTCGCGATGAGCTCCGTCTTGGGGCGGCGAGACTTGGTGTAGGCGAGCAGATCGCGGCGGATCCGCTTGTCGCGCAGGCCGGGCTCGGTCCAGCCGCGCACCAGATCGTCGGGCAGCGGGGTGCGCGCCATCCAGCCGAACAGCAGCGGCGAGGCGCGCAACCATGGCACGCGTAATTGCCGCAGCGCCAGCTTTGTTCCGCCGGGAACGGCGGTCGCGATCGTGGCCATCTTCCCGGGCAGGCCGGGCGGAAAGTTGTCGAACGCTTCGCACGGCAACACGATGAGCCTGCCGACGCGCTCATCGAGTCCGTAGGCGGTGAGGAACAGGCCGCCGCCCCAGTCGCTGTGCACGAGGGTCACATCGCGCAGGTCGAGCGCGGTGAGGAAGTCCGCGATGAGCTGATTCAATCCGCGCAAGCTCAGGTCGACGCCCGGCTTCAGCGGAATCGGATGCGAGCCGAGCGGCAGATCCGGCAGCACGTACCGGAACCCCGCGGGCAGCCGGTCGAGCACCGTGTCCCAGACCGTGTGGTTCATCAGCAGCCCGTGCAGCAGCACCACCGGCGGCCCATCGCCGCGCTCCACATAGTGCAGTTGACCAGCGGGAAGATCGACCGTCGGCATCGGAATCCCTCCATTCGAGCGATCGCTCTAGAGTATTTGCTCTAGTCTGGAACGGTGACCGAGAAGATGTCAACAGGCACCCGCGAGCGCCTCGTCACGGCCATGGCGGAACTGATGCGCACCCGCGGCTACAGCGCGACGAGCGTCAAACAGATCACCGTGGCGGCGGCCGCGCCGATGGGCTCGCTCTACCACCACTTCCCCGCCGGCAAGCCGCAGATCGCCGCCGCGGCCCTGCGCACCTCCGGCGCCGCCTACATCCAGCTGCTCCCCCTCCTCATGGACCCCTACGACGACCTGCGCGTGGCGGTGCCCGCCGCCTTCACCGCCGCCGCCGAACAGATCGAGCAGACCGACTGGATCAACATGTGCCCCGTCGGCACCGTCGCGGGCGAGATCGCCGACAGCGAGCCGGAGTTGCGCGAGGTCGCGGCGGAGGTCATCGGATTCTGGATCGAGGAAGGGACGAACTACTTCGTCCGCCGGGGCGTGCAATCCGGCGCGGCCCGCGACCTGATCTTGGCGATCCTCAGCGCCCTGGAGGGCGCGTTCGTGCTGAGCCGGACGCTGCGATCGGCGGATCCGTTGCATTCGGCCGGGCGGGCGATGGGGGCACGGGTTCAGGAGGTGCTGGCCGCAGCAGATGCGGGGGTCCGGCCGGGGTAGGAGCCGGTTGGTACGACTGCGGAAAGGCGGCGTCAGCGTTATGGCAGGTTCGCGGCGGCGGCGTCCGCGACGGCTCGGACGTCGGCGACGGTTCCGTCGTAGTGCGGGTCTGCGCACCGCAATGCGAAAGCGGCGAGCGGTTCTTTCACGCCGAGAAAGACCTCGTCCTCGGTCTGCGCCGAAGGGTTGTCACACCAGATGGAGAACACCGCGCCTTCGAGACAGTCCGGATAGGGCGGCCCAGCGATGGTCTGCCGACCGGCCAGGTCGGGCGGAATCGGACTCGGCTGCGTCACCGGCCACAGCGGACTGAACTCCCCTGGATTCCACCGGCTTTCGAGGATGCTCCGGGCAGTCGGGTAAGGGTAGACGAGGTTGTTGCCGAGCGCGTAATAGAGCTGCCGATCGTTGAAGTTCGTCAGCCGATACCCGGCGTCGACGAACTGGCGAACGCGCGCGTGACCGGGTGACCAGTGCGTCCAGTAGTGCACGGCGATATCCGTATCCAAAGGCACCACCCGGCTTTTGAGCATCCCGTCGTTCCACACGCTCACCTCGAACCCGAGCACTTTCATCTTGCGCCCGAAACGATTGGCGACGCTGGCGGTCAGATCATGCTGATCGGCATCGGGCCCGAACAACTCCCGCGCCCGATCATCGAGATTCGAATACAGCTGTTCGATCGGAATGGCCCCGAGGAACTCGTCGAACCCCAACCCCCACCGCCCGGCCTCCGCGAACACCTCCGCGTACTCGTCGAGCAGGCCCTCCGCATACCCCAGCGCCGCCTCGCTGGTGATATCGAGCGCACTCTCCAACGGCACACCGAACCTGTTGCGCAACTGGAACTCCGGATGCAGCCGCAGCACCGACCCCATGTGCCCCGGCATATCGAAATCCGGTACGACCGCCACACCCCGACCCGCCGCGAACCGCACCAACTCCCGGACCTCAGCCTTCGAATACTGCACCCCGCCATTGATTTCCGGATACCGCTCACTGGCGATCCGAACGCACTCGTTCTCCGAGAAATGAAAGTGCAGCTCGTTCAGTCCGAGATTCGACAGGTATCCGACGAACCGCCGCAGCCACGGCATCCCGAAGTGCTTTCGCCCCACATCGATCAACACCCCGCGTCGCCCGACCGACCACATCCGGCCCGGCTCCGCCCGCGCGACACCCACGACCGGCACCACCGCAACACCCAACCCCAGTCCCAAGAACCCCCTGCGATCCACCATGCACCGCCCTCCGTCGCGCCATGTCGGTGAAGCCGCGCGGCGCACCCACCGAACGCCGAGATGCCCAGCAGCGTACTGCCGCTCGACAGCACGCCCGCCCGAAACGCGCCGGAACCCACGCTCGTCAATGGTGGTGGCTCGATCCGGCACCGCGCATCCCGCCGAAGGGTGTGGTCACACCGTCGTAGCGCAGTTGCAGCATCATCCCCTGGTGGGCATGCGGCAGGTTGTGGCAGTGGTTCATCCAGATGCCCGGATTCGAGGCCCGGAATACGACTTCCCAGACCTCTCCGGGCCGCACATCGAAGGTGTCGACCCACAGTGGGCTGCCCGTCGCCGGTCGCCCGTCCCTGGACAGGACCAGCACCGAATGACCGTGCAGATGCCAGGGGTGGGTCTCGCGGCTCCGGTTCACCACGGTGAGCCGCACGATATCGCCCTCGGCGACGAGCTGATCCGGAATCGAGGGGTGCCCGCGGCCGTTGACGGTGTGCGCGTACGCCGGCGCTCCGTCGACCATGGCCATTCCGCGGTCCAGAACCAGAGTGAAGTGCCGGTCGGCGGCAGCGGTGCGCAAGGCGACCGGAACCGGGATCCCGTAGGTCAGCAGATCGAGTTCCGGCCACTCCTTGGTATCCACGACGGCGGGCTCGCCGTCCTGCCCATCGGCCTTGGGGCGCAACCACACCGGGGTGGCGCGGTCGTCGTCGAGCACCAGTGCCACGGCCGTCTCCGGCATGACGAACACGAGGTCGTAGCGCCCGCCTGCGGGCAGGCGCACCCCGGTCCGGCTGATCTCGCCGGGCTGCACGAGGTCGCGGCCGTCGACGGCGGCGACCCGGAACAAGGTGCCCGCCAGCGCGAATCGGTGCGGATCGGAACTGGAGTTGATCAGTCGCAGCCGGACCGCGGTGCCCGGCGGTGCTAGGTGCTCGAGGCCGCCCGCGATCGTGGCGGCTCCGTCCCAGGTGCACACGGACAGCGTCAGATCCAGTTGTGCGGGATCGAGTTCCGCGCGAGGCCGCACGACGAACGCGCCGTAGAGCCCCCGGCGAACGCCGATGTGTGATGCGTAATGGGTGTGGTACCAGTACGTTCCGACCTGGTCGGCGCGGAACCGGTAGACGAACTCGCCACCCGGGGCCACCGCGTTCTGGGTGACGCCCGCCGCACCGTCTTCCCCGCAGGCGACGTCGTAGCCGTGCCAGTGCAGAGTCACTCCACCGTCGATGTCGTGGTTGATCAGTGTGACCTCGATCAGGTCACCCTCGACGGCCGTGATCGGCGGACCGGGCACCGTGCCGTCGAAGGTCCACGCGTCGACATCGCGTCCGGACGCCGAGCGCGTCACGGCTTTTCGCGCGGTCAGCACGTATTCGCGCCGGACGCCACCCGGCGCCGGGGTGTCCGCGCCCCGTAGCTCGGTCACCGACACGGCCGCGTTCGATACCGGGCCGGGACCACCGCCATCGGTGACCGGGACCGCGGAACGCATCGACAGGCCTGCGCCGGTACCGGCCATACCGACCACCACACCGGTAGCGCCGAGGAACCGGCGGCGCGAAACGCCCGGCCACTTCGGATCGGCGGCGGGTTCGGCGTGAGTGTCCGGTGTGGCGAGCACTCGCATGGTCAGCAGCGCGCCCGCGAGTACGAGGGCGATCGTGATCAGCACGATGCCGGGGGTGAGCGGGTATCCGATCAGGACGGTCACCGCGAAACCCGCCACCGCGGCATAGGCGGCGGTGAGCAGTGTGACAACGCCTGCGGCATCGACGGTTTCCTGTCCACGGTTACCGGTGGCCTGCGCCAGCAACCGGGGTCCCGCGATCACCGCGGCGACCAGCCCGGCCACCGCGAGCATCGGCAGCCCGAACAGCACTTTCTCCTGAACGAACCACCAGCCCCGGCCCGCCAGCATCGTCACCGAGGCCACCCGGAGCGCAGTCACCAGCAGCGCCACCGCGAGCAGCGCGAGCGCGAGCCGAGCTCGGCGCACTGACATCGTGACGCCTGCCGCGAACCAGGCGACAACGCTCAGCAGTGCGACGGCATGGTCCAGGTTGATCCAGGTGGCTGTGGTCATGACGAGGGCCGGACGGTGGCTGTCGGCTGACCGGACGGCGTCCTCGAAATCCGGTGCGAGCGCCGCACGATCGTCGCGATCACGGCCATGATGACCAGCCCGTTGATCGCGTGCAGCCCGAAGACGACCGGACCGGCGCTCGAATCCGCTCCCAACGCCCTGGCGACTTCCCGGATCACCGACTGCCCGAGCACCAGTCCGACGACCAAGCCCGCCAGCCCGATCAGCCGTCCGGGCATCCGGGCCACGGCCGCGGCGACGGTGAGGACGAACGCCAAGAACAGGATCAGGTTTCCGAGTGTGCGATGTGGCTGGAACGATTCCTCGACGGGCGCGGTGTCGAACGCGCCGCCGGCGGCCAGATAGAACTGTGCGACGACGGCGACCAGCAGCAGTGCCGCCAGACCGGTGCAGGCTTTTCTCATGCCGCCGATCGTCGCGCCAACCGGGCCGGCTCCGCCTCCGGCGACGGACGACACCGAATACGCCGATACGCGTATGAAATTCGAGGTCGGCTACGCCGATCGGCGTAGCCGGTCGCGCCGCCGCACGGGGGCCTCGGCGCCGGTGGGTATCGTACGATCGCGGCATGGATCCGCGGACGGTATCGGGGCAGCTGTCTGCCTGGTTCTCACATCGACCCTCGTGGTTTCCGGACGTGTTGCTCGCCTTGTTCGTCACCGTGATCCAGGTACAGAGCGCCGCTATCGCGGTCCCGCTGGAGCCGGTCTCGAATCCGGTCTCCGGCATCGGATACGCCCTGCTGATCGTGAGCGGCGTGGCCGTCGCCGCGCGCCGTCGGCACCCGGTCCTGGTCTTCCTGGTGACGGCGGTGGCCAGCCTCGTCTACTTCGGCTTCGACTTCCCCGACAGGCTTTCCTATCTCGGCCTGTTCGTCGCCCTGTACACCCTCGCCGCCTATGGTGACGGGCGCCGATCACTGATGATCGCCGGCGGCGGCATCACGGTCCTCGCCGTCGGCTGGCTGATCGCCGGAGCGGACGTCGAGCCGAGCACAGCCATCGGCTGGGTGTTCTTCCGGATCGGCGCCTCGGTGATCAGCACGACCCTCGGCGAGAACGTCCGATCCCGCCGGGTCATCGCCGCCGACGCGCAGGAACGGGCAGAACTCGCGGAACGGTCCCGCGACGAGGAGGCCAGAGCGCGGGTCGACGCCGAACGGCTGCGCATCGCCCGCGAGGTCCACGACACCGTCGCCCACGCCATCGCGATCATCAACGTGCAGGCCGGTGTCACCGCCCACGTGCTCGACAAACGACCGGAACAGGCCCGCGAAGCGCTGCGCACCATCGAGCAGACGAGCTCGCGGGCGTTGCACGAGATGCGCGCCATCCTCGGCGTGCTGCGCGACGGCGACGAGCGCGAACCCTACCCCGGCCTCGACCAGATTCAAGAGCTCACGAGCAAGGCCCGTGATGCCGGGCTGGAGATCGAGATCGAGCAGGCGCCGCCGGTGACTCCGCTGCCGAGTGCGGTGGGCAGCGCCGCATATCGGATTGTGCAGGAATCGATTACGAATGTGATCCGCCATGTCGGCCCGACCCGGGTGACGGTCGCGCTCGAACCCGGCATCGACGCCTTGCGGATACGGGTGATCGACGAGGGCCGCCGCACACCCACGGCTAGCCCGGCTCGCACCGGCAGCGCCGCGACCGGCCGCGGGATCACCGGAATGCGGGAACGCTGCCGGTTGCTCGGCGGCGAACTCGATGCCGGGGCCCGCCCCGGGGGTGGGTTCGAGGTGAACGCCCACCTGCCGCTCGCCCCGATGGGATCGCGCCTGTGAACCCGAGGCCGCCGATCAAGGTGCTGCTCGCCGACGACGAACGACTCGTGCGGTCCGGCTTCAAAGTCCTTCTCGACTTGGAGGACGACATCGCGGTGGTCGGCGAGGCCACCAACGGCGCCGAAGCCATCGAACTGGCGCGCGCCACCCGCCCCGACGTCGTCCTCATGGACATCCGCATGCCATCGCTCGACGGTATCCGCGCCACCGCCCGCATCGCCGAGACCCCCGGGCTCGAACAGGTCAAAGTCCTGATCCTCACCACCTACGACACCGACGAGAACGTCTTCGAGGCGCTACAGGCGGGCGCGAGCGGATTCCTGCTCAAGGACGCGGGACCCGCCGAACTCCTGCACGCCATCCGCGTGATCGCCAACGGTGACGCACTCCTCGCTCCCCGGATCACCCGCCGCCTCATCAGCCAGTTCACCGCGCAACGCAAGGCCGCCAAATCCGCCGAGGACCGGCTCGCCGTGCTGACCGACCGGGAGCGCGAGGTACTCGCACTGGTCGGTCAGGGCATGAGCAACGACGAGATCGGCGCCGCCCTGTTCCTCAGCCCGGCCACCGCACGCACGCATGTCAGCCGGGCGATGGCGAAACTGGGTGCGCGGGATCGCGCGCAACTGGTTGTCATCGCGTACCAGACGGGGCTGAGCCAGTTCACGGCGTAGTGGTGTTATCCGTCGCGGGCTCTCACGGGGCCAGCGGCACGCGCCCCGCATCCATGCGCGCGATGCGAGTTATGTTCGCCGACAAGCGATCCGAGCTGTGCCGCAACGCGCGATGCGCGCGGTGTCGCGGACACGCGATGCGGGCGGGGTCGCCAACACGCGATCCGTGCTGCGCCACCGACACGCGATACAGGCCGTGCCACCAACGCGCGATGCGGGCGGGGTGGCCAACGCGCGATCCAGGCTGCGCCCCAACGCGCGATCCGAGCGGGTCGCCGACACGCGATGCGGGGTGACGCCCGTGAGATGCGGGCGGTGCCGCCGACACGCGGTCCAGGCTGCGCCACCAACGCCCGACGCGGGCGGGGTCGCCAACACGCGATCCAGGCTGCGCCACCAACGCGCGACGCGGGCGGTCGCCGACACGCCATTCGGGCGGTGCCGCCGAGACTCGATCCGGACGGTGCCGCCGACACGTGATGCGGGCGGTGTCACCGACACGCGATCCAGGCTGCGCCGTCAACGCGCGATCCGGGCTGCGCCGCAAACGCGCGATCCGGGCGGTGCCACCAACATGCGATCCGGGCTGCGCCGCCGACACGTGATGCGGGCGCTGTCGCCGACATGTGATGCGGACGGTGTCACCGACGCGCGTTCGACTACGACGACCGGCGCAGCCGAACGCGCGTCGCGTACGCGTATCGACGTGCACAGCGCCGCCCGCCGACGGACGCCGGGCAGTCCTGGCCGGGCCGAGAATCGTTGGCATGAGAGGCAAAGTTCCACTGCGAGTTCGTATTCTGACCGCGCTCGCCGCCGAGCCGGACTGGGATTCGATCACCCCCGATCAGATCATCGAGGTCCGCGAAGCGCAGGCCCGCAAGCGCGGGTCCGCGCTCGGCAGGCTCGTCACCAGCAAACCCGATCGTGGCGCACGAATCACCACGCGCACACTCGATCTGCCCGAGCGCCGGTTGGACGTTCGCGTCTACCGACCCGAACAGGAGAATTCGGCGCTGCCTCTGATCATCGCGTTCCACGGCGGCGGATTCCTCGTTGGCGCACCGGATCAGGACGATTGGCTGCTCAGCCATCTGGCGGCGAACCTTCCGGCCGTGGTCGCCGCGGTCGACTATCGGCTCGCGCCAGAACATCGGATCGGCGCAATCGTGCAGGACGCCTACGATGCCGCGGTCCGCCTTGCCGAATCGGCCCCGGAGCTCGGAGCGGATCCCGGTCGGATTGCCCTGCTGGGCTCCAGCGCGGGAGCCACGCTCGCGGCGCTCACCGCGATCCACGCGCGGGAACTCGAACTAACGGTGCGCACCCAGGTACTGATCAATCCGCAACTCGACTGGACCGACCGCCTCTTCGACTATCCCTCTTTCACCGAGAACGCGGACGCACCAAGCCCGACACCGGCCTTCTGCCGCGCCATGGTGCGCCTAGCGAGCCCCGAACCCTCCGACCGCACAACGTTTTCCCCATTACTGACTGGCGACCTCACGGGAGTCGCCCCCGCGCTGATCCAAGCCGCAGGCCTGGACCCACTGGAAGACCAGGCACCGGCCTACGCCGACCGCCTTCGCCAGGCAGGAGTCGCCGCAACCCTGACCCGCTACCCGAAAGCGACCCACGCCTTCCTATCCATGCCGGGACTGGTCCCCGCAGCCCGCCCGGCCCGCACCGAAATCCTCACCCACCTCCACACCCACCTACTGGAACGCCCCAGCGTGCGGTCCGCGTAACTCGGCTGAGCTGACAGGCCGCGCGAGGTTGCTACCAGAAATCCCCAGGCGACCTGATAAACGCCAATTCTGGAGAGCGGATCGTGCTCGGTGCCGTCGGCAGGACACACAAAACATGGGCAACCGGAAAACGCCTGGTCATCGTCGGTCGCTACTTGACCTGAATCGAGTTGGCCTCCACTGGTCGCCTGTGGTTCTGCTTGTCATGAGTTGGCCCGCGCTGGGTGCGTGGCTGTACGCCGTGACGCGGGTGCGGACGTGCTGGGTGGTGGGCTGCGCCTGTCGGTGGGCTGACAAAGGGCTACTGGTGATGGCGAAACAGGTTTCCGTGCATACTTTTTGCGTTCTGTCACTCTCGGGGCACGATAGACGGGATTGTGTAGCGGTTCCGTTGCTCATGGCGTTAAGGGGTATTCATGGAGATCGAGTTGGCGGATGCGGTCGCCGTGTTGCGCGATGAGTTGCTCGCGGCTGCGGCGAAGGGCGACGGGGCGGGCCTGAGGTTCGAAGTGGGGCCAATCGAGTTGTCCTTCGAGGTAGAACTGCGCCGGGACGCGTCCGTTAAAGCCGGGTTCAAGGCGTGGGTGGTTACGGGTGACGCGGAAGCCAAAGCCGGGCATACCCGCAAACAGCGCGTCAGCCTGACCCTGACACCGAAAATGCCGAATGGTGAAGGTGTGCAGGTCAACAGTAACCGGCAGCAAAGGGTGCCCGACGCGGATGAAGATCGCTACGAGCCGTAGCCACAGGCTTCGGGTCGTGGGCTGGCGGTGTGAGAGGGGATGACGGCGGGTGCGGTGGGAGCAGTTGGTCGGTGTCACCGGTTCGGGTACGGGGTCGGGTTATCTGATCGCGCCGCGCCTGGTTTTGACCTCGGCGCATGTTGTAGGCGAGGACACCACCGAGGTGACGGTGATACGACCGGGCCGATGCGGTGTGTACTCCGCGAAGGTCGCTTGGTGCGGACACGCGGGCGGCATCGACGATGCCGCTCTCGTCGAAGTCGATGACCCGGCGTGGATGCCACCACAGATGCGACCGGTTGTTTGGGGCCGGATCGTCACTCAGCAACCCGGAATCAAATGCCGGACCTGGGGTTTGCCGGACTTCGCCCAATGTGAAGGCACGGCCACCGACACTGAGCAGCCGACTGGGACCCTCAACCCCGGCGACAGCTACGGCCGCCAGCACATCATCCACCTGATCGAGCATCCACCCACTGCGCTCGGCGAGTCGCCGTGGAAAGGGATCTCAGGGGCCGCTGTCTACTGTGAAAGTTTGTTGACCGGTGTGGTTGCCACCGACCCTGCTCACCGCGACCACGCCGCGCTCGGGATCGTTCCCGCCTATGTCTTGCTCGCCCAACCGGGATTCCGGGAAGTGGTCGAACAGCATTGTGGGACAGTCGGGTTGCAGTGGGCGCCTGTGGAATTGCAGGAATTGGCCGATCACCAATCGCCGACCCGTGCCGCGACCACGCCGGGCACCCCGGCGACGTTGCTGACCGCGCGGCGAGCGGTGGTCGAGTTCCGCGGCCGCGACCATCTCCTGAACGAGTTGCGGGATTGGGTCGATGAGCCTGGGGTGGGTGCGTGGCTGATTCATGGTGCGGGTGGGCAGGGCAAGACCCGTCTGGCTCATCATCTTGGCACCCAACTCGCCGCACGACGCTGGTCGGTACTGTGGCTCGACCCCGCAATCGTCACTGCCGAACAGCTTCGAGTGCTCGGGCAGGTGGTGACACCACTGCTCGTGATCATCGACTACGCCGAGGCCCGGGTTCCTCAGACCGGAACGCTGTTCGCCGAACTCGTCACTCACGTCGGGGACCGCCCGGTCAAAGTGTTGCTACTGGCCCGCACCGTTGGAGAGTGGTGGACCCAATTGGGCGCTGCCAGCGACACGGTCGGCGACGTCACCGCTCGCGCCCGAGTCACTGCTCTACCCCCGCTCAATGACGGTCCCGAGGCCCGTGAAGCGACCTACCGCGACACCGTCCGAGCCATGGCGGCAACTCTGCCTGTGCTCGGTGATCCCACTACGGTCCAATGGGAGGAGGCTGCCCACCGCGTGCTAACGCAGCCATATCGGGATCTCGGAGACAACACAACGGTCCTCGGGGTGCAGATGAACGCGCTTGCTGACCTACTCGACATCGGCCATGACAGCCCTACATCGATAGGGCGACAAAGTCTCGAGGATCGGGTCCTTGAGCACGAACACCGCTACTGGACTGCGACAGCAACCCGCGACGGTCTTGACAGTCTGGGGATGACCACGCTCAAAGACGCCCTCGTCGCCACGATCGTCCTAGCCGCCACTACCAGCAAAGAGCTTGAGAAGGCGTTGGCGCGGATTCCCGACCTTGCCGACCAACCACGCCTTACTCGTACGAAGGTTCAAACCTGGTTGATGAGCCTCTATCCCGGCGATACCCACGGTATCTACGCCGGGCCGACACCCGATCGTCTGGCTGAACAACTTGTCGGACGCTCCATGCTCGACCTGACCCGCGACAGTGTGGTCGAATCCTTGGCCGCCATCATTGATGAGGTCGAGGCCGAACACCTGTTGACAGTGTGCACTCGCGCCACCGCGCACCCCTCCCTGATGCCTGCGGCTGGCGAGAGCCTCACTGAAATCTGCGTTAACCATCCCGACATGCTGCTCCCAGCCGCTGTGCGGATCGCGCCCCAGGTCGAGAACCCCGCGCCGCTGATTGCCGCGCTCGATCGAGTTGGGGTCGACTCGCGAGTTGGCATCGATCTACTCGACAAGCTTTTGGAAGCTATCCCACCCGATACGCAAGTCCTTGCAGCCCCGGCGATCACTATCGGCAACGAGCTCATCGTCCGCTTGAAAGATCTCGCAGGCACCGCGGCAGCCGACCGCGTCAAGCTCGCCACAGTTTTAGCCAAGACGGCGCAATGGCAGCGTCGAAAGGATTACCTGGGTGACGCGCTCGCCTCAGCGACCGAAGCGGTTGCTATCAACAGAGAGCTGAATGGTGCTCAACAAGTAGATCAGATGGCGGGTCTCGCGAAGGCCCTCACAACCCAAGCCGCTGTTCTCGGGGATCTGCGTCGATACGACCAATCATTGCCGGCGGCTAGTGAAGCCGTCGAAATCTTTCGCGGCCTCTTCGGCCGTGATCCAGAGACCCATCTGATCGACTTTGTCGCGGCTCTCTATGTCCTTACCCGCCAGATGAGGGAATCCGGACTAGGTGCGGCGGCGGCGCTCGATACCGCTACCGAGGGGATCGTGATGGTTCGCAGTCTGGTGGAAGAACAGCGGTCAAGCACTGCTCGATCAAGGCTCGCAGCGTGCCTCATTGCCGTCGGGGTCGAACACTATGCCGCCGGACGGCACACCAACGCACTGGAGGCGGGTGCCGAAGCCTTGGATATCTACCGTGAACTGGCCGAAAGTAGGCCAGACGCGTATGCGGGCGAACATGCAATGGCACTTAACAATATGTCAATTTTTCTGAGCGCAGCGGGACGTCACGGCGATGCGATTCAATCGATAGAAGAGTCCATTGAAATTCACCGTGATCTCGCCACGAAGTACCCCGACGGCAATCTTAACTACCTGGGATCCAGCCTCCAAACCCTAGCGGTAAGGTACATCGAACAGAATGAATTCGACAAGGCGTATGGTCCTGCGTGTGAGTCGCTCAATATTTTACGTCAACTGGCAGAAGTAAATTTGGAGGCTTACGAACCTCTTCTTGGTTCATGTCTCCACAATTTCGCGTACATACTCATCGAGTTGGGCCGGGCGCCGGAGGCTCGTGAATCGGCCGTGCAGGCTGTCGATATTCACCGCCGCCTTTCCAGGCAGAATCCAATAAATGATCCTGAGGCGCTTGCTGCATGCTTGAACACCCTTGGACGGATACAAGAGCGCACCGGGCAGCTGAGTTTAGCTCTGGGGTCAGTAACAGAAGCAGTTGAGCTGCAACGCAGCGTCGCGGAAGACAGCCAAAGCTCGCGCTCGAACCTGGCCGCATTCCTCACCAATCTCGCCCGATACCGGGGAAAAGCTGGGGATCGGTCAGCAGGGCTCGATGCCATTGCTGAAGCCCTCACGATCTACGAAGGGCTCATCATCGAGAGCCCGGGCACCTACGACGCCTTACTGGACCAAGCGCGACGTGTTCGCGACAAGTTCGATCTATGACAACTGACGCTGTTTGGGTAGTCCGCCATCCCGAACGGAAGCGCCCGAGCAGTCGTGCCGCTTTCTGGACTGCCACGAGTTCATCGGTGTGCAGGCGATCGAGGTCATCGACAGCGGCGAGTACGTGAGTGCCGGTTGTACCAATTCGGCTGAGTCTCAGTCGAGGCTTTTCAGGGCTGCCGCCCACGGCACCGGTTCGCCTTCGTTGACCCGGATGAAACGCACGCCCCAGTCGGTGAGGCTTGACAGTGCGGCAGCGACTGGCGGGAACTGGAATTGAGCTGCTCGTCCGTGCGGAACCGCTACGACTGGTAGCCCGGCTCCGACCGTTTCGACCAGCAGCGCCAGTGGCAGCGTGTCGCCGATTCCTGCTGCCCATTTCGCCATGGAACTTGTCGTCAACGGCGCGGCGATGACCGCGTCGGGTGGCAGGAGCAGGTCTTTGGTGCCCGGGACCTTGAACTCCGACCGAACGGGATATCCGGTCTGTGCCGCGAGTGCTTCGGCGTCGATGAATCGAGCGCCACGAGAAGACAGTTGACGCACCGGCCGCTACGGAGCGTTCATGGACCCCGCTACACGCGGACCCAGCGGTCCCGCACAGTTCCAACAACCGGCGAAAACAGCCACCGCCGCCCGGTCATCGGGACGGGTGGCACAGGACAGAGAGAGAGGCATTCCATGGACGAGGAAATCTCGGACGAGGCCGTGGTGATCCCGTTGAACTGGCGCGCTCGCCGCTCACACACCCACCACGCGGTGCCGGTGCACGTCGACGCCCGCGCAGGTGGTGTGACGGTGTCGTTCCAGATCCGCTACGTCACCGGGGCCGAGGCCGAACGTGTCGCCGACCGCCAAGCCCGCGCGATCTCGGCGCTGCTGCGCTGGCTCGACAACCACGACCCGGCCCCCACCGAACCGGTCGACCTCGACGCCATCACCACCGATTGGCAGGAGGCGGCGTGAGCCTGCCCGCATTCGTCGGACCCGACAGCCCCGACTTGCTCGGGATGGGTGGTGCGTCCCCGGTCCCGGTCGCAGTGTTCCTACGTACCTCTACCCGGGATTGCAAGACCCCACGTTGTCGCTGCCGCGCCAGCTCGACAACTGCCGCAAGGTGCTGCCGCCCGGGTTCGTGATCGTCGCGTTCTTCTACGACGTGGAATCCTCCCGCAAGGACCTCGAACAACGTGGCCTGGGCAGCGCGCACGAAGCGTTCGACATCCCCATCCCGCGTGACGGTGGCCTGGCCGATCTGCTCGCCGAAGCCCGCCACCCGCATCGCCGGTTCGAGGCGGTCGTGGTCGAGGAGATCGAACGCGCCGCCCGCTGGACCCGGCAATCCACCCAGCTCGACACGAACTCGAAACCGTCGGCATCCCCCTGTTCGCCGCCGACGAGGGCCCGATCTCGCTATCGGAGAAACGCGCCACCCAGATCCTGGTCCGCCGCGTGAAACAGGGTGTGGCTGAATGGTTCCTGCGCCACACCCTCGAACAATCGTGGGAGGGGTTCCGCGAACACACCAAACAGGGCTGGAACATCGGCAAAGCCTGCCACGGCTACCACAACGAGAAACTCCCGCACCCGGTCGCGGCGAAACGCGAGGAAGGGCGCACCAAATCCCGGCTCGTCGTGGACCCCGAACGCGCACCCGCCGTGGTGCGGATCTTCCAGCTACGCTACGACGAGAACCTCGCCTACCAGGTGATCGCGGACCGGCTCAACACCGACCCCGACCGCTATCCGCCCCCGCAACCCAACAGCGGCAAACGCGCGCGGGGCCGCTGGTCGGGGTCATCGGTCCGCGAAATCCTGATCAACCCGAAATACACCGGGCACATGGTGTGGAACCGGCGCGCCAGCAAGAAAGGCGGCGCGCTCAACCCACCCGAGAAATGGGTGTGGGCACCCGAACCCACCCACGAACCCCTCATCACCCGCGCGGTATGGGAAGCGGTGCAGCAGAACCGCACCGCCCGCCAAGGGTCGCGGATGAGCGTGAAGAACACCCACCCCGACACCCACCGCACCTACGTGCTGCGCTCGTTCGTGCGCCATCAGCAGTGCGCCAAACGGATGTTCGGCAAAACACGCAAGGGCTACGGCTACTACACCTGCCAACCCAAACTCGACCTCGTCGGCAAACCCGAGGAATACGCCGACCACCCCCGCGCGGTGTACGTGCGCGAAGACCGGCTCCTCGACTGCCTCAAGACGTTCTTCAACGAGCGGGTCTTCGGCCCCGACCGCGCGACCCTGCTACGCCACCAGCTACACGGACAGTCCTCCACCAAGAGCCACGACCTCGAGCAGCGGACCACCGCGATCGAGAAGACCCTCACCGACATCACCCGACGGCAGGACAACCTGCTCACCGAACTCGAATCCCGTCCCACCACCATCGGCGACGAACTGTCCGACGCCTGGGCCGAACGACTCCGCCGCCGCTACACCGAACTGGAACAGCAACGCCGCACCAAGAACACCGAGCTCGAGACCCTGCGCGAACAGACCGCCCGCCAGCAACCGGACGAACCCGCTCTCCTGGACCACCTGCCCCGGCTGACGCTGCATCTCGCCCGCGCCCCCGGACGTCCTGCAACGCGACCTGTACGAGTCATTCAGCATCAAGATCGTCTACGACCACCGGCAAACACGTGACCATCTACGCCACACTGACCGAAGAAGCACTCCCCGACGCCGCCACAGCCGCCGGAATCCTGACCCCCACCACACCCCCGGAACCGGGGCCCGTACCGCCACCAGCCCACGGGGGCGGCGGTACGGGACAACCCGGCACGCCACGGGAAACCGCTACTACAGTTGCCCATGTTCTACGTGCCCCCGGCAGGATTCGAACCTGCGACACCCGCTTTAGGAGAGCGGTGCTCTATCCCCTGAGCTACGAGGGCTGACCAGGTGGTGTGTGTCGACCCGGACGGCGGGGAGTCTACCGGGTGAGGGGCTGAGGAACAGCATGGACGGTTCGGGGTGGGCCGCGCGTGGCGATCGCGTTCGGAGTCCGGTCCGATGACCGACGATCGGTCCCGTTCCGGTAGTCGCGCGGCGGCACCGCGCGACTACCTCCGGGTCAGTCCAGGAGTTCGGCGAGGCGCGGGCCGATGACGGCGAGTGCTTCCGGTGCCGTCATCCGCCAGTGCGTGACCGGCACCTGCTCGACGCGAACCGGACCGTCGACGGCGTCGCGCCAGCTGGCCGGGCCGCGGGTGGCGGTCGGGTCGTCCTGGGCCGCGTTGAAGTACAGCACTTCACCGCGATACGAGCGGGGCCGGTAGGCCGCGGCCAGTTCGAGGGATCGCACCGCGGCGTCGACGACTCGCTCGAGGCGTTCCGCGCCGAAGGAGGCGAAGGGTTCGCCCAGTTCGGCCAGCCTCTCGCCGAGCCCGGCCGCATCGAGGTTCGCGTCGAAGTCGAAGTCGGCCGCGTGCTCGCCGAGCAGTCCGCCGAGCAGTTCGGCGACGGTCGCCTCGGTACCGCCGACCGCCTCGGCCTCCGTCACGGAGTGCAGGTGACTGTCCAGCATGACGAGCAGCGCCACCGACTCCCCCTCGTCGCGCAATTGCACCGCGATGGCGTGGGCGAGCACACCGCCCAGCGACCAGCCGAGCAGGTGGTACGGACCCTCGGGCTGAACCGAACGCATCTCCTTCACATACAGCCGCGCCCACTCGTCCACCGACTCCGGCATGTCCTCGTCCGCCAAGGCGGGCGACTGCAAACCGAAGATCGGACGATCCGGGTGGATATGGGCCGCGAGCCCGGCGAACGACCACGAGATGCCGCCGACCGGATGGATGCAGAACAGCGGTTCGCGCGTCCCGCCGACGCGCAGCGGCAACAGCATGTCGAATGCCGTCGAGGTGTCGACACCACCGGCGACGCGCAACCGATCGGCCAGGGCGCCCGGGGTGGGTGCGAGGAAGATGTCCATCACCGTGACCGGCCGGTCCAGGTCGGCACGGAGGCGAGCGACGAGCGTCGTCGCGGACAGCGAGTTGCCGCCGGATTCGAAGAAGTTGTCGTCCAGGCCGAGACCTTCCGAAACGCCAAGGACTTCCGCGAAGGCAGCCACCACGGCGTGCTCGACCGGGGTATTCGGCGCACGGTATTCCCGAGCGGCGAACTCCGGCTCCGGCAACGCCTTCCGATCCAGCTTGCCGTTGACGTTCAACGGCAAAGCCTCCAACACCACGAACGCCGACGGCACCATGTACGACGGCAACACCGCCGACAACACCGACTTCACCTGCGCCACATCGACATCCGCCACAGCAGGCACCAAATAGGCCACCAACCGATCACCGGTGCGCTGATCGGACTTCGCCACCACCGCCGCCTGAGCGATCTCCGGCAACGCCAACAACGCCGCCTCGACCTCACCCAACTCGATACGGAAACCACGAATCTTCACCTGGAAGTCCGTACGCCCCCGATACTCCAGCTCACCATCGCCGCGCCAACCGACAAGATCACCGGTGCGATACATCCGCTCACCCACCGCGAACGGGTCGGCAACGAACCGATCCGCCGTCAGCTCCGCGCGACCGAAGTAACCACGCGCCAGCTGGGCACCGGCGAGATAGAGCTCACCCGAAACCCCGTCCGGCACCGGCCGCAACCGTCCATCGAGCACGTAGACGCGGCTGTTCCACTCGGGCGCACCGATGGACACCGAACCGGAATCGGCATCGGTCACCAGATGAGAAGTGATCGACACCGCCGCCTCGGTGGGGCCGTACAGGTTGAACAGCTGAGCATCCGGGTTGGCCGCACGGAACCGCTGCGCCACCGACGACGGCAACGCCTCACCGATCGCAAGCACCCGCCGCAACGAATCCGCCAGCACGCCACCGGACTCGGTCAACAGCGCATCGAGCATCGACGGCACCACATGCAACGTCGTCACCCGCTCACGAGCCATCAACTCGTTCAAGTACCCCGGATCACGATGCCCCTCAGCCGAAGCGATCACGAGCCGACCACCCGACACCGCGGCCGACCAGAACTCCCACACCGAAAGATCGAACGTGGCCGCGGTCTTCAGCAACACCGCGTCGTTCACGCCGAGATCGAATTCCGCTGTCTTCCAGGCCAACTGGTTGACGATCGCCGAGTGCGGCACCGCAACACCCTTCGGCTGCCCGGTCGAACCCGACGTGAAGATCACATACGCGGTATTCGACGGACGCAACCGCGCGACCCGCTCGAAATCGGTGACCGCGCCGCCGTACACACCGGCCAGATCCAGCTCGTCGAGCGAGATCAGCGGCGCTGCCTCGGTGGCGAATCCCGCTGCCGCGTTGGTGAGTACGCACACCGGACCGGCCGTCTCGAGGATGTAGCCCGTCCGCTCGGCGGGCTGATCCGGATCCACCGGCACATACGCACCACCGGCGACGGACACCGCGTACATGGCCACAACCAGGTCCACCGAACGCCGCAACGCCAGCGCGACCCGCGTCTCCGGACCCACACCCAGCGAAATCAGGTACCGCGCCAGGCGATTCACCCGTCGGCCGAGCTCGTCGTAGGTCAACGACGGGCCATAGGGCCCGACCAGAGCCATCGCGTTCGGCTCGGCCGCGACGGTCGCCGCCAACATCGACGCCAACGTCGCCCCGGCATCGGTCCGGTGCGCGGTCGCATTGCGAGCCGTGAGCAGCTCGATCCGCTCGGCCGCGGCCAGCAGCTCGATATCGCCGACCGGGGCCGTCGGCGCGGCGACGATCTCACCGAGCAGACGCACGAACCGATCCACGAAACCCTGCACCGTCTCGCGCTCGAACAGGGCCGTCGCGTAGGTGACCGAGCCATCGATTCCGCACGGCGCGCCCGACTCGTCGTAGTGATCGGCCACGATCCAGTGCAGATCGAACTGCGACACATCGGCCAAAGCGTCCACGCCGGACACGGTCAGGCCGGGCAGCTCGAGGCTGGAGCGCACGAGGTTCTGGAACGACAACCCCACCTGGAACAGCGGGTGCCGCGCCATCGACCGCGCGGGGTTGAGCACCTCCACCAACCGCTCGAACGACACATCGGCGTGGGTGAACGCCTGGAGGTCGCCTTCGCGCACCCGTGCCACCAGATCGACGAAGCTCTCGGCCGCGTCCACCTGCGTGCGCAGCACCAACGTATTGGCGAACATGCCGATCAGGTCGTCGAGTTCACGCTCACCACGCCCGGCGATCGGCGTGCCGACGGCGATGTCGCCGGTACCCGACAACCGAGCCAACAGCACCGACAGCGCGGCGTGCACCACCATGAAGATGGTCGCGTTGTGTCCGCGCGCCAATTCGGCGAGGGCGGCGTGTGTTTCGGCGTCGACCCGCACCTCGACGCGCTCCCCCGCGAAGGACTGCACCGCGGGACGCGGCCGATCCGACGGCAGATCCAACTGGTCCGGCAATCCGGCGAGCGCCTGTTTCCAGTAGCCGATCTGCTTGGCCGACAAGGATTCCGGATCGCTCTCGTCGCCCAGCAGCTCGCGATGCCAGACGCTGTAGTCGGCGTACTGCACCGGCAACGGGGCCCAACCCGGCTGCGCACCCGCCGACCGCGCCGCGTACGCGATCATCAGATCGCGAGTCAGTGGAGCCACCGACGAACCGTCGGCGGAGATGTGATGGACCACCATCGCCAACACGTATTCGTCCACCGCGCCGTCGATTTGGAACAACTCGACCCGCAGCGGCACCTCGGCGGTGACGTCGAAGACGGTGGCGCCCAGCTCCCGCACCGCCCGCTCGATCCGGTCGGCGGGCACCACACGCACCGTCAACTCGGGGACGGAGTGCCCGGGAGCCAGAATCGACTGCACGGGCCCACGGTCGGTCTGCGGGTACACGGTGCGCAGGATCTCGTGACGCGCGATGAGATCCGCGACCGCGGCACGCAGCGCGTCGACATCGAGCGCACCCGTCAACCGCACTGCCACCGGCACGTTGTAGGCCGCGGAATGACCATCGAGCCGGTTCAGGAACCACATACGCTGCTGCGCCGGCGACAGCGGGACGATCTCCGGGCGAGTGACGGACGTCAGCGCGCGATGTCCGCCCGCACCGGCCAGCTTGCCGACCAGCGCGGCGAGTCCGGCCACGGTGGAGGCTTCGAACAGCGCCCGCACCGGCACCCGCGTATCCAGCGCCGCACCGATACGGGCGGCCACCTGGGTGGCCAGCAGCGAGTTACCGCCGAGACTGAAGAAATCGTCGTCCGCGCCGACCCGGTCGCCGCCGAGCACATCCGCGAACACGCGCGCCACGATCTCCTCGACCGGAGTGGACGGTGCGCGGAAGGCGGTCGACTCGAACTCGGGTTCCGGCAGCGCTTTACGATCCAGCTTGCCGTTGACATTCAACGGCAAAGCCTCCAACACCACGAACGCCGACGGCACCATGTACGACGGCAACACCGCCGACAACACCGACTTCACCTGCGCCACATCGACATCCGCCACAGCAGGCACCAAATAGGCCACCAACCGATCACCGGTGCGCTGATCCGACTTCGCCACCACCGCCGCCTGAGCGATCTCCGGCAACGCCAACAACGCCGCCTCGATCTCACCCAACTCGATACGGAAACCACGAATCTTCACCTGGAAATCCGTACGCCCCCGATACTCCAGCTCACCGTCACCGGTCCAGGCCACCAGGTCGCCCGTGCGGTACATACGGGAACCGTCGCCGGCGAAGGGATTCGCGACGAAACGATCCGCGCTCAGATCCGGACGTGCGAAGTAGCCGCGCGCCAACTGCGCACCGGCGAGGTACAACTCGCCGGATACGCCTACCGGCACCGGCCGCAGCCGGGCATCGAGCACGTAGACGCGGCTGTTCCATTCGGGCGCACCGATGGACACCGAACCCTGATCCGCATCCGAGACGAGATGCGAGGTGATCGACACCGCCGCCTCGGTCGGGCCGTACAGGTTGAACAGCTGAGCATCCAGGTTGGCCGCACGGAACCGCTGCGCCACCGACGACGGCAACGCCTCACCGATCGCAAGCACCCGCCGCAACGAATCCGCCAGCACTCCACCGGACTCGACCAACAGCGCATCCAGCATCGACGGCACCACATGCAACGTCGTCACCCGCTCACGAGCCATCAACTCGTTCAGGTACCCGGGATCGCGATGCCCGTCGACGGACGCGATCACCAGACGACCACCCGACACGGCCGCCGACCAGAATTCCCACACCGACAAGTCGAATGTCGCGGCGGTCTTCAGCAACACCGCATCATCCGAACCCAGACCGAATTCGGCGGTCTTCCACAGCAGCTGGTTCACGATCGCCGAGTGCGGCACCGCAACACCCTTCGGCCGCCCCGTCGAACCCGACGTGAAGATCACATACGCGGTATTCGACGGACGCAACGGCGCGACCCGGTCGAAATCCGTGACAGCCTCAGCGGCAAAGGGTTCCAGCGACAACTCGTCCAAGCGCACAACCGGCGCGAGATCGGTCGCGAAGCCGGACGCGGTATCGGTGACCACGCACACGGGCGCGGCGGTCTCTAGGGTGTACCCGGTCCGCTCGGCGGGCTGATCAGGATCCACGGGCACATACGCACCACCCGCGACCGACACCGCGTACATGGCGACAACCAGGTCCACCGAACGCCGCAACGCCAGCGCGACCCGCGTCTCCGGACCCACACCGACCGAAATCAGGTACCGGGCGAGGCGGTTGACGCGCTTCTGGAGTTCGCCGTAGCTCAGCGCGAGCGAACCCTCGGGCGTATCCGCCGCCAAGGCCACCGCGTGCGGCGTGGCCGCGGTGCTCGCCGCCAGCAGTGACGCCAGCGTCGCGGAGGTGTCCACGGCATGTGCCGTGTCGTTCCAGCGGTCGAGGATGCGCACACGTTCGTCCGGGGCCAGCAGTTCGAGCTCACCCACCGGCGCGTCGGGCGCCGCGACGATGGCCTCCAGCAGCCGCGCGAAACGATCGACGAAGCCCTGCACCGTTTCCCGGTCGAACAGCGCGGACGCGTAGGTGACGGCGCCGCCGATACCGCGCGGTGCGCCGGACTCGTCGTAGCCGTCCGAGACGACCCAGTGCAGATCGAACTGCGAGATCTCCGGGAAGATGTCGAGCCCGGACACCGCGAGTTCCGGCAGTTCCAGGCTGGACTCGGCCAGGTTCTGGAAGGACAGGCCAACCTGGAACAGCGGGTGCCGCGCGGTGGAGCGCACCGGGTTCAGCACCTCGACCAGACGCTCGAACGGCACATCGGCGTTGGCGAAGGCCTCGAGGTCCTGTTCGCGCACCCGCGTCAGCAGATCGGTGAAGCTCGCCCCTGCGTCGACCTGCGTGCGGAAGACGACGGTGTTGACGAACATGCCGATGAGATCGTCGATTTCGCGTTCGCCGCGTCCGGCGATGGGCGTGCCGACGGCGATGTCGTCGGTGCCCGAGAGACGGGCCAGCAGTACCGACAGCGCTGCGTGCACGACCATGAACATGGTGGCGTTCTGTTCGCGTGCCAAGCCCGCGAGGGCTGCATGGGTTTCGGCGGAGATCCGCACCGCCACGCTGCCGCCGTGGAAGGACTGGGCGGCCGGGCGCGGCCGGTCGGTAGGCAGTTCGAGCTGGTCCGGCAGTCCGGCCAGCGCCTGCTTCCAGTAGCCGATCTGCTTGGCCGACAGCGACTCCGGATCGCTCTCGTCACCCAGCAGCTCGCGCTGCCAGATGCTGTAATCGGCGTACTGCACCGGCAGTGGCTCCCAGGCGGGCTCCCGTCCGGCGGCCCGCGCGGAGTAGGCGACCATGAGGTCGCGGGTCATCGGCCCCGAGGAGGAGCCGTCGCCCGCGATGTGGTGGATCACCATGGCGAGCACGTATTCGTCGGCGGCGTCCTCGATGCGGAAGATCGCGACGCGCAGCGGCACCTCGGCGGTGACGTCGAAGGTGGTGGAGAACAACTCCAGCACAGCCGATTCCAGCTCCGCGGCGGCCACGGCGCGCAGGGGAAGTTCGACGGTCACCTCGCCGACCGGCAGGATCACCTGCACCGGCCCGTCCTCGGTCTGCGGGTAGACGGTCCGCAAGATCTCGTGGCGCGCGACCAGATCCGCGAGCGCGCCGCGCAACGCGCCGATATCGAGCGCGCCGGTCAGGCGCACCGCGACGGGCACGTTGTAGGCGGCCGAGGTATCGGTGTCGAACTGGCTCAGGAACCACATGCGCTGCTGCGCCAGCGAGAGCGGGATGCGCTCCGGACGCGGCCCGGCCACCAGGGCCTTTCGATCACCGGCGCCGGCCAGTTCACCGAGGCGAGCCGCGAGCTCGGCCACCGTGGCGGCCTCGAACAGCAGACGCACCGGCACCCGGGCGTCGAGCTCCGCGCCGAGTCGCGCCATCACCTGGGTGGCGATGAGCGAGTTGCCGCCGAGTTCGAAGAAGTCGTCGTCCGCGCCGAGCGGTTCGGTGCGGCCCAGCGCCTCGGCGAAGACCGCCGCGACCCGTTCCTCCATCCGACCGCTGGGAGCGCGGAACTCCTTGGCGCGCAGAACGGGCGCGGGCAGCGCGGCGCGATCCAGCTTGCCGACGGGGGTCAACGGGATCTCGTCCAGCACCGTGACGACGGTCGGCACCATGTGGGCGGGCAGGCGACGAGCGGCATGCTCGGTGAGCTCGTCGGCATCCGCGCGCGCACCCGGCGCGGCATGGACGTAGGACACCAGGATGGTCGCGCCGGTGTCCAGGGCGTGCCCGACGGTGACCGCGAAATCGACGCTGTCGTGTCCGGCCAGCACCGCGTCGATCTCGCCGAGTTCGATACGGAAGCCGCGGATCTTCACCTGGAAGTCGTTGCGGCCCAGGTAGTCGATCTCCCCCGTCACGAGCCGACGGACGAGGTCGCCGGTGCGGTACAGCCGAGAGCCGGGCGGTCCGAACGGATCGGCGACGAAGCGGGCGGCGGTCAGGCCGGGCCGCTCGTGGTATCCGCGCGCCAGCTGCGCACCGGAAATGTAGAGCTCACCCGCGATTCGGTCGGGCACCGGATGCAGCCGGTCGTCGAGCACGTACTCCGTGACCGCGCGGATGGGCGCACCGATGGTCACCGGATCGCCCGGCGTCAGCGGCGCGCTGATATTGGTCATGATGGTGGTCTCGGTGGGCCCGTACCCGTTGAAGAACTCCCGGATACGGCGACCGGCGGGAATCGCCCAGCGCCGCACCAGTTCCGGCGGGCACGCCTCGCCACCGGCGACCACCACACGCAGCCGGTCGAGCCCATCGGGGTCGACCGAGGCCAGCGCGGCGGGCGTGATGAAGGCGTGCGTCACCCGCTCCCTGCGCAGCAGCGCGGCCAGATCCGCGCCGCCGTAGACGGTGGGTGCGACGACGACCATGGTGGCCGCGCCGCCCACGGCGAGCAGCAGCTCGAGCACGGAGGCGTCGAAGGACGGCGACGCGAAATGCAGTGTGCGCGAACCGGTGGTGACCCGGTAGCGCTCCCGCTGTTCGGCGCAGAAGCTGCTCAGACCGGCGTGGGTGACCACTACGCCCTTGGGCTTACCGGTGGAACCGGAGGTGTAGATGACGTAGGCCGGATGGGCGGCGCGCAGCGGGCGCACCCGATCGGCGTCGGTCACCGGCGTGGCCGGATAGCCGTCGGTGTCGGCGGCGGCGATATCGATCCAGTCGATGCCCTCGGGCAGGTCGGCGCGCACCGTGGAGACGGTGAGCCCGAGTACCGCACCGGAGTCCGTGACCATGTGCGCGACGCGGTCGGCCGGGTAGTTGGGGTCCACCGGCACGAAGGCCGCACCGGCCTTGGCCACCGCCCACACCGCGAGCACCGATTCGATCGAGCGCGGAATGCCCACGGCCACCATGGTCTCCGGGCCGACACCGCGGTCGATCAGCAGACGGGCCAGACGGGTGGACTGCTCGTCGAGTTCGACATAGTCGATCTCGGCGAGGGTTTCGGTGGCGTCGGCGAAGATCACGGCCACGCCGTCCGGGTTCTCCTCCACGGCCGCGTCGAGCAGATCCGGCAACAGGCGTACGGGCGCGGATGCGACCGGGGCGCTCGGCGCGACGGCGGCCAGGGCCGGTCGCCGCTCCTCGGCGTCCAGAATGTCGATGTCGCCCACGGCGATTCGCGGATCGGCGACGACAGCCGTGAGGATACGCTCGAAGCGACGGGCGAAAGCGCCGACCGTCGATTCGTCGAAAAGGTCGGTGGCGTAGGCGAAAACGACGGCCAGCTCGCCGGGAGCACCGTCGGCGCCGAGACGGGGCTCGACATTGACCTGAAGGTCGAACTTGGCCGCGACCTCACCCGTATCGAGGGCGGCGACGGTCAGACCCGGCAGTTCCAGGCTCGCCTGTTCGGTGTTCTGGAAGGCCAGCATCACCTGGAGCAGCGCGGCCTGGGCGCCCGCGCGGTCGGGGGCGACCGCCTCCACGACCTTCTCGAACGGCACATCGGCGTTGGCGAAGGCGTTGAGATCGATATCGCGAACCCGCTCCACCAGTGTGTCGAAGGCGGCGCCGCGGTCCACCTCGGCGCGCAGGGCGAGGGTGTTGACGAACATGCCGACGAGCTCGTCCAACGCCCGCTCGCCACGACCCGCGATCGGGGTTCCGATGGTGATGTCGGACGTCGCCGAGAGGCGCGCGAGCAGCACCGCCAGCGCGGCGTGCACGACCATGAAGAGGGTCGAGTTGTGCTCGCGGGCGATGTCGGCCAATCCCGCGTGCACCGGCGCGGGCACGGTGAATTCCACCGCGGCGCCGCGCATCGAGGCGACGGCGGGACGCGGCCGGTCCTGCGGAAGCGGAAGCAGCTCCGGGATCCCGGACAGCTGTTCCCGCCAATACGCCAATTGCTGTGCGGCGACGGAGGTCTCGTCGTCGTAGGAGCCGAGCACCGCGTGCTGCCACAGCGCGAAGTCGGCGTACTGCACCGAAAGCGGCTGCCAGGCCGGAGCGGTGGCCGCGGTGCGGGCGATGTAGGCGGTCACCAGATCCCGCGCCAGCGGAGCCAGCGAGGAACCGTCGGCGACGATGTGGTGCACCACGAGGACAAGCAGGTGCTCGCCCACGGCCGGATCGGTGAACAGCGCGAGGCGCAGCGGCGGCGCGGTGGTGACGTCGAAGCCGCTCGCCATCATGGCCGCCACGGCTTCCATGACGTTCGCGGCGCCGTCGTGCACCGGCAGTCCGCCGGGCAGCGCGTCGGCCGCCGACAGGATCTCCTGGTGCGGCGAACCCGACTCGTCCGCGGGGAAGCGGGTGCGCAGCGCCTCGTGCCGTTCCAGCACATCGGCGACCGCCGCGCGCATCGCGGCGGCGTCGAGCGCGCCGGTGAGCCGAATGGCGAAAGGCAGGTTGTAGGCGGGTGATTCGGGATCGATGCGGTTGATCACCCACATGCGCTGCTGGGCCAGCGACAGCGGAAGACGGTCGGGGCGCGGGGCCGCGACCAGGGGTGGCCGGGCTTCGTCACCCGCACCGGGCACGATGCGGGCCGCGAGTGCGGTCACGGTGGAGGCTTCGAACAGTTCTCGCACGGCGATTCGCGCGCCGAGCGCCTCACCGATGCGCGCAACCACGCGGGTGGCCAGCAGCGAATTGCCGCCGAGGGCGAAGAAGTCGTCGTCGGCGCCGACCTGCTCCACACCGAGCAGTTCGGCGAAGACGGCAGCCACGGCCTCCTCGACCGGCGTCGCGGGAGCGCGGAACGCACGGGCCGCGAAGGTCGGTGCGGGCAGCGCCTTGCGATCCAGTTTGCCGCTCGCGTTCAGCGGGAACGCCGCCAAGGCCACGATGGCGGCCGGGACCATGTACGCGGGAAGGACCGTCGCGATACGGGCGGTCAGCTCGGCCTGATCGATGGCCTGTCCCGGTGTGGGCACCGCGTACGCCACCAGCTGCTCGCCGAGCGGCGTGGCCACCACGAGGGCCGCGGCCTGGGAGACCGAAGGCTGTGCCAGCAGGGCGGTTTCGATCTCGCCGAGTTCGATGCGCTGGCCGCGGAACTTCACCTGGAAGTCGGTGCGGCCGATGTACTCCAGCCGCGGCGGCAGCTCGCCGCTCGGCGCCCGCCACACCACCAGATCGCCGGTGCGGTACATGCGCGTACCGACGCCGAACGGGTCGGCCACGAAGCGATCCGAGGTCAGATCCGGGCGACGCACATAGCCGCGCGCCAGCTGGTCACCGGCCAGGTACAGCTCGCCGGGCACACCGGCGGGGACCGGGCGCAGGCGCGAATCCAGCACATACACCCGGCTGTTCCACTGCGGCAGGCCGATCGGCACGGTACGGGTGTCGCGGCCGTCGGCGAGCCAATAGGTGATCGACACCGCGGCCTCGGTGGGGCCGTACAGGTTGTGCACGCGGGCCTGAGACATGGCGTGCACCGCGGCGACCGTCTCCGGCGGCAGCGCCTCACCGATGACGAAGATGTCGCGCAGCGTCGGCACGCTGCCCGCCGGAACGTGCGCGGCGAAGACCGTCAGCATGGACGGCACGAAGTCGGTGACCGTAACGCCGTGCGCGGCAATGGTTTCGGCGATGTAAGCCGGATCGCGGTGGCCGTCGTGGGTGGCGACGACCAGTTTCGCGCCCGCCCGCAGCGGCATGAAGTAGCCCCACAGCGAGACGTCGAAGGTGGTGGCGGTCTTCTGGAAGTACACGTCCGAGGGACCGAGCGGGTACTGCGCCAGCATCCATTCGGTCTGATTGTGGATGGCGGCATGCGAGACCGCCACACCCTTGGGCCGACCGGTCGAGCCCGACGTGAAGATCACGTACGCGGGGTTCTCGGGGCGCACGGGGCGCAGCAATTCCTCCGCCCGCACCGGAGCGGCGTCGACGACGGCCGTATCGAGGGTGTCCAGGTAGAACACCGGCGTCTCGCCCGGCATCGCGACGGCGTCGGCGGTCGTGGTCAGTACGCAGGCGGGCCGGGCGGTATCGAGGATGTGCGCGATGCGCTCGGCCGGATGGTCCGGGTCCAGCGGTACGTACGCGCCTCCGGCCGTGACGATGGCGTACATGCCGACGACCAAGTCGAGCGAACGCCGAACCGCCAGACCGACCAGCGATTCCGCGCCGACGCCCTGGGCGATGAGCAGCCGGGCCAGGCGATTGACCCGCTCGTCGAATTGCCGGTAGGTGAGCTCGCTGCCCTCGTAGGCCACCGCGATCCGGTCCGGATGGGCCGCGACCGCCCTGCGGTAGCCGTCCAACAGCAGTTCCGGGACGACCGGATGATCAGTGTCGTTC